>NZ_JBMDTW010000009.1:0-1080 GCF_048814985.1 Demequina pilifera | reverse complement strand
TGTAGTGCCCAGGGAGGTTGTTGAACCTGGTGATGGGTGGGACCTTGCCGATGGCTGAGTGGTTGCGGTGGTGGTTGTAGTAGTGCATCCACGATCCTAGGGCTGCTCGGCGGCTCTTTTCGGAGTTGTAGTGCTTGGAGTAGGCCCAGCCGTCGGCCAGGGTGCGGTGGAAGCGTTCGATCTTGCCGTTGGTCTGCGGCCGGTAGGGACGCGTGCGGCGGTGCTTGATACCGAGGGTTCGGCAGGTGTCGCGCCAGGCGTGGGAGCGATAGGCCGAACCGTTGTCTGACAGCACCGACTCAACCCGAACACCACGCTGGGCGAACCATGCGACAGCGCGTGAGAGCACCCCGATCGCGGTGTCGGCCTTCTCATCGTCGTGGATCTCGGCATAGGCGACGCGGGAGTGGTCGTCGATGACGGTGTGGACGAACGCGTGTCCGATCACGGGGTGGCTCTTCTTGCGTGCTGCGGTGGTGGCCTGCGCGTTGCGTTTGCCCTGCACCCGGCCGACGGTGCGCCAGCCGCCTCCGTCGGGGATGTTGCCCAGCTTCTTGACGTCGACGTGGATCATCGAACCGGGGTGGGGGTGTTCGTAGCGTCGCGCTGGTTCACCGGAGGCGACATCGACATGGGTCAGGCGGTTCAGTGCCCGCCGGGTCAGGACCGCGTGCACGGTCGAGGCAGGGACCCCGGTGAGTGACGAGATCTCGACGGGTCCGACGCGATGCTTGATGCGGGCGTGCACGATCTTTGACTCGAGGCGGCGTGGCGTCCGGGTCGGCGAATGCACCGGTCGCGAGGAACGGTCGTCCATCCCTGCGCGACCCATCAGCGCATAGCGCTGAGCCCACTTTGCTGCCGTCGGCCACGAGATCCGGAAGTAGCGAGCCGCCGCGGCGACCGTCCACCCGTCCTCGACGATCAACCGTCCAACACGGGCACGTTGGCGTGGGGTCAAAGCAGCATTAGCGTGAGACACGAGAACCTCCGGGTTAAGAGCGAAGAACTAGACAGCTCCACTCTGCCCGGAGGTTCTCCTCATCGCCCGGAACTCAAACAACGTCCCTGGGCACTACA
>NZ_JBMDTW010000008.1:5512-30002 GCF_048814985.1 Demequina pilifera | reverse complement strand
AGAGCCGCCGAGCAGCCCTAGGATCGTGGATGCACTACTACAACCACCACCGCAACCACTCAGCCATCGGCAAGGTCCCACCCATCACCAGGTTCAACAACCTCCCTGGGCACTACAGCTAATCGCGTTCGCACTCGAAGCGTAGCCGGGGCCGTTCGCACTCTCGAGGTCGTGGTCGCAATCATCGAGCTTGCGCGTGCGGTGGCCTCTGCTCAGTGGATCAGACACCATACGGAGTGAATGCACTCAAGAACCCGGCAGTGCGAAACCTGCTGGGCGGAGCCCGAGTCGTTGCATGAGTGGCCGGGGCGGGGGCGCTAGTTGCGGACGGGGTGTTCGGTGCGGCTACCGCGCAGAATTTTGGGGCTAGGCCTCAAGAGCCAACCAATGTGAGGTCGCGCAGGATCTATAGGCTCAGCCGAGTTCGCGAAAAGGGACATTGCAGCCCTCCGTCACCCATTTGAGGACCTCATGTCGGCGGTAAGACGCACTAACCCAAGAGACCGTCTTGAGTTCTGGAACTTCACTTCGAAGGTGCATTAGCAACTCGCGTTGCTTGTCGTCGCGCGAAATGACCGGGGCGCCCGACGCTATCGCGGTTTCAGAGAGGTGGAAGTCTTTCGCTAGTTCGCCAGCTACCTCCTGTGTTGCGTTTTCCACGGCAACGCGGAGGCTGGCGCATCGAACGTCACCTCGTGGGTCGACTCGCCGTTTGGACTTCATCGTCGCGAGGAATCGCGTCGCGATGTGTCCCCTACAGACGTGTTCCCATTCGAGTCGCCACGCAGGCGTCGTGATTAGTACAACACTCTTTTCAGGCGGCTTGCTGGAGATCTCGTTGAGAATCCCAGCGCAGGTAGCGGCATCTAAGGATCGGGCGGTTGTCGAAGCTGTCCGCCCGATACTGGCATCGACAATTACGTAGGATTTCACCTAGAGTCTCGCTCGCTCGCGGCCTCCAGATAATGCCAGTCCGCCGCCGCGGCGACGTCGTCGAAGTCGACAGGCCACTCTCCCACCGACCCGTCGGGGCCGACCTCTGCTGCACTCACTCGGGCGAAGCCGCTCTCAGTGTCGCGTTCAAACCAATTCATCGAGACTGTTCGAGGGTCGATGCCAGTGCGGGCAATCTCTGTTTGAATGCTTCGCAAGAGCAGCGAACTGTGGGTCTCGATAATGACGAGGACGCCCCGCGATGCCGCCTCCATCAGAATTCCGCCGAGCGCGTACTGAGCTCGCGGATGAAGGTGGAGCTCTGGTTGTTCGAGGAGAACATGTTGACCCTTTTTTGCAACGCGAAGCGCGACGAGGACGGGCAACACCTGGCTCACGCCGAAGCCGACATCGGCGAGGCTCACGAGATCCTGCGCTCCACCCCGGCCAGACTGTAGGGTACGTCCTACGCGCAGCGCCAGTCGCACGTCATCAAGTTGGTCCGCGGTGACCTTCCATGTGAGTCCCAGTGTCTGAAGATCTTCCCCTAGCTCCCTTAGGCGAACGTCATGCCCCTCAGACCAGTCGTAGATGATACTGGCGACGTAGTCATCAAATGCGCCTGGGAATCGTGTCGAGACGGCCGTTCTTGGGTACTCGCGTTCTGGATTTCCGCGCAGGCCCGGCACGTGTATCAGGTTCTGCAGCATCCCGGGCCAGTCGAATCCGAGTGGCGGACCCGCGAGCGTGTGTTCAAAAGCATCGTCGCCGCGCTCGCCCAAAGAGATGTGCATTCGGGCCTCCATGAAACATCTGTTTCGGTGCGTGGTCGCCCTCGGAGCCCACAATGGTCCTGCATTCTTGTCATCGCTACCGCCCAAGAATTCCGCAAAGCGCTCTTCGAGATTCTTCTTTGCAGTCCTTGAGAGGCCCGGCCCTAATGCGTAGGTTGCAGAATGGTTTTTCACGACATCACTACGGATCTCAAGTGCACCGTCATCCTTCCCGTAGGTGACGGCGCGCGAGTCGCTTCCGCGAGCGAACGAGACGGCAAACTGAACTCTCGGGCTACCGCCAAGCCGCTTAGAAAAGAGCTGGTCGACCTGGGTGAAGCGCGCGTTCGGCCCATGGAGCAGCAACGGGCCTGGGTCAAACGTGGATTCGAGAGTCTGCTTCATGAGCAACAGAGGCTGCAAGAAGCTCGACTTGCCGGCGCTATTCGCCCCCGCCAGCACGGTCAAAGGCGCAATCTCGATCGTCTGCTCGTCTCCGATCGACTTGAAGCCCGAGACCGCGATCCGCGTGAGCGGGCCGTCCTTTGGAACAGCTGGACCGTCTGCGGCATGTTCTGGCATGTATTGAACGTACTAGTTCGTGCATCTGTGTGTATAGGTTCTACCCGGGCGTGAGGGGTCCAGCCAACACAAAGCCCACCCAAGTTCAAGGTGTCGCGCGCAGACACTAGACCCACCCCTGCTCACGCGCATAGCGCGCGGCATCGTGCCGAGTGGTGGTGTGAGTCTTGCCGATCGCGCTCGAGAGGTAGTTGCGCACAGTGCCCGGCGCGAGGTGAAGGATCTTCGACATGTCGGTGACCGAGTAGCCGTCGCTCGCGACTCTCAGCACATCCTTTTCACGCTCGGTAAGAGGGGAGTCGTCGATCAGGGCCTGAGCAGAGACGCTCGGGTCCACATGACGCCCGCCACCGGCGACGTGGGCGATCGCCTCCGCGATCGTGTCGGGCGCTGAGTGCTTGCCGAGGAAGCCGCGCACTCCCAGCTTCAGGGCACTGCGGAGCATGCCGGGGCGCGCATGCCGCGTGAGCATCAGGATCGACTGGACGGGATGCTCCGCGAGCACTGCACCAGCGACGTCGAGCCCATCGAGTCCCGGCATCTCGAGGTCGAGCACCAGCACATCGGGCAGGTGCGCCTTGAAAGCCGCTAGCGCTTGGTGCCCGTCCGAGGCCTCGGCGACTACCTCGATGTCGCCCTCGAGCGGGAGCAGGGTAGCGAGTGCGGTGCGGATCAGGCCTTCATCGTCGGCGAGCACCACCCGGATCGTCATGCCGCCAGCCGTCCGCACGTGAGGCTGAGCGTGAACGCATCGGCCTCATGCGATACCTCAAGCGCCCCACCAGACTGGGCGACCCGCTCGCGCAGGGCCGCGAGGCCCCGCTCGGGCCGCACCGTGCCGGTGGCGCCGTCGTTGGTGATGTCAAGCGCATCGGCCGTAATCGCGATGCTGACGTTGCGCGCAACCGGGTGCCGCAGGATGTTGGTGGTCCCCTCGCGCAGGACGAGCGCGAAGAGCTCCTCGTCCGCCGCAATGCGAGTGTCTCCGCCCGAGACGTCGACCTCCATGCCGGCCGCGGTCATGAGCGCGGTCGCGTTGACGAGCTCGGACGCGAAGGACAATTGCCGGGTCGAGTTCACCAGCTGCTGCGCCTGATCGATGGTCTCGCCGGTGAGCCGCTCGATCTCGGCCAGCTCGTGCGCCACGCGCTCGGGGTCGGTGTGCTGGAGCCGCGCCGCGACGGCCGCCTTGAGCTTGATGACGTGAAGGGTGTGGCCCTGGATGTCGTGCAGGTCGGCCGCGAACCGCATGCGCTCCTTGACCACCGCGAGCTCGGCCTCCTTGCCGCGCATCTCGTCGAGCTCGGTGAACAGCCGCCACGCGACGTCGTTGAGCCAGAACGTCGCCACGAACAGGGCGGTGTAGAGGAGCGAGGCGGTGAGGTAGCCGATCGTGGAGTCGGGATGGTTCACTTGGCTCAGCAGCGCGGTGGCCCCGACCATCACCAGCAGCCCGAGAGCGCCCAGCCGACGCAAGTCGCCCATCGTGGCGACGGCCACGCCACCGATGGCGGCGACCGGGAGGACCGCTGAGATGTCGACGCCCACCAGGACCGCGACGGCCCAGGTCGCCTCGGCGACGGCCAGAGCGCCTACGAGGACAGCGCGACGAGGAGGGGAGTGCCATGTGCTCGCCACCCACAGGGCGAGGATCAGGCCCGGCACGACCAGCGCGACGTGCCACCACGGCCCGGCCGAGACGATGAGCGTGAAGACGCCGACGAACCCGACGGTGCACACAATCGTCACCGTCGTGATGGTGCGCATGCGGGTGAGCGGCCGCACTTCGGGGACTGTCATGGGCTCTCGCACTCCCTTCGGGGCGGTCGGGTGGCGTGCTCTCGGTACCCATCCTGGCTGGTGACGGGGCCCGGCGATAGTGACGCCGTGTCACCTCGAACTGGTGACCCGGTGACACTTCTGGCGGAACGCGATTTCGGAGACTCTGAGGCCGTCAAGATCCGGGGCGTACTCGACCACGAGACTCCCGGACACTCTTCAACCCGTAAGGATCACTCATGTTGTTTGACGGAATCGGAGACTTCTTCCTCCACATGCTCGAGTTCGTGTCCGAACTCGAATCCTGGCAGCAGATCGGCGCGTTGGTTCTTGTGAGCGCCATCCCCTTCATCGAGTCGTACCTCGGCAGCTTCATCGGCATCCTCGTGCAGATGGAACCCGTTCTCGCTGTCGCGGTCGCGTCGGTGGGCAACGCGATCGCGACCTTCCTGCTGATCGCAGGCGCCAGCCGCGCCCGCACCGCCGTGCTGAATGGGCGCAAGAGCGCCGATGCGGTGGCGCCCACCAAGCGCCGCCAGAAGGTGGCCAAGTACATGGACCGGTTTGGCGTGCCTGGCGTGTCCCTGTTGGGCCCGCTGGCGCTTCCCAGCCAGTTCACCGGACCCACGATGGTCGCGCTGGGTGCCTCGGCACGCAGCGTCTACTTCTGGATGGGGATCTCGATCATCGCGTGGGGCGTGCTGTTCGGGTTCTTCACCGAGTTCGCGATTCGCTATTTCGGTTGATGGCGCCGGACCCCGTCCGTGGGCGCATCGGCTGCCCGGCTGCCCGGCTGCCCGGCTGCCCGGCTGCCAAGGCGACGGTGGGCACTGCGGCGACGAGCGCATCGGCCCGCCTGCCGTGGTCAGGCCCCCCTGACGCACCACAACCCTGCCGCCCGAGTGGGACGGCAGGGTTGTGGTCGTGCGGCCTGGTGTCACCAGGGCCGTGGTTGATCAGTCGATCGCGGCCTGCCATTCCTGCAAGTCGGCGACCTTGCCACGAAGCAAGTCAGCAGTGGCGTCGTCCTTCACGTGAGCCCGAACCTGGGCTGAGACGGCGTTGAGCTTGCCCGCAGCCGCAGTGTGGTCGCCGGCGTCTGCCTTTGCCTGTGCCTTGTCCAGCTGCTTGGTGATGCGGTCCGCAGCCTTGTCGCTGACGCTGCCATCGTCGACCAGGTCATCGATCAGCGTGTTGACCTCGTACCAGGTCACGCAGTTGCCGCCGCCGTCGACCGCGCCAGCGGTCCACTCGATGCCGCCGAGCAGGTGCTCGAGGAACGCCGGCTCGACAAACGAGGCCTCAGTGTGGCCGGCGCCGGTGTACCAGGAGCGGGCACCCTCGAAGTTGTGGCACCAGGACAGGGGGTGGTCCGCACCCATGGAACCGCCGTTGTACGTGGTCTCGTCGAGACTGGTGAGAACGCGCACGGCAGGGCGCGGCGACACGTTGAAGTTGTACCACTCGTCATACCGATCCCAAGTGTCGCCAAGGTGATCGGTCGAGGGGTGCGTCTGGTCCTCAACGATCTGCACCGCATCCTGGTTTCTCGGGTGGCCGACAAAGCGCGCTCCGCCGCCGGTCAGTTCCGAGTACCACGGGATCGTGTGCATCGTGTCGGTCGCCGCGTGGATGCCGGCGTAACCGCCGCCGTCACGGATGTACTCCTGGAACGCCTCGAGTTCCGACTCGTCGAGGAGCGTCCGCAGCGCCGGGTTCATGTTGTTCGTGCCGTCCACGGTGGAGACGAACACGACGGTGGCGTACTGCTCGAGGTCCTCCGCCGAGGTGAACGGCGTGCTCGGCAGGGTGCGCTCCGGCTGGCCGGGCGAGTCACCCCAGAAACTGTTGCCTTCGGTGGGCGGGTCCCACACATCGACGGTGAACCCGTTGGCGTCGCCGAGGGCCATGATCGCTGTCGTGGCCTCGTCGATGCTGGAGTGGCGGAAGCCGAGCGTCTTGCCGACGACGAGCACCTCATAGGGCTCGTCAGCGGCGACCTCGGCAGCGTCATCATCTGCTGCGCCGGCGGGAACGCTGGCGAGTAGTGGAAGGGCGAGCACGCCTCCTAGGGCGGCCGCCAGGGACGTACGTGTCAGACGGTTCATAGGGACTCCTAGACATCGTCAATGGGCGGTCCTCGTTGACCGCCACAATGCGACGGTAGGCACAATTGGCGTGTCCTGCAACTTATATAGTCGCGTCAGTTCCGTGAAGCGGATCACGTACATTTGGGGCGATCACAAGGAGGTGGCGGCCGTGGCGGCTAGCACGAGTGGACCAGAACCAGCAGGCGGATCGACGTCAGGGTCGGCAAGGGTGGCCGCTCCACGCGGGCGGGTCATCGCCTTCGTGGCACTGGTGTCGGTGCTCGTGGGAGCCGTCCTGGGGGCCGCCCTGGTCGGCGTGCTCGGGCGCCAGAGCACGGGCGATGGCGCGGCCCAGGCGTCTGCGACCCCCGAGCCCGGGTCCATCGAGTCCATCGCCGCCGAGCTCGCCGAGGGTCAGCGGCAGGAGTCCGCCGTCCTCGCCGAGGAGCTGGCGGCGGCCGGGGAGGTCGCGCACGACCTGCTCGGGGATGTGCTCGTAGGACTCGCCGCCGTCGTCCCGCCGGACGACGGGTCCGGTGCGATCGACCTGGGTGCCGCGGCACAGGAGGACGGTCCTCTGGCCGAGGCCCACGTCGAGGAGTGGATTGCCGCGCTCGACCAGGCCGAAGACGCGCTGTCGGCCACCGGCCAGGGCACCGACGACCAGGCCGTGACTCGGGCCGCCTTCCTCGGATCGGTGGCGCTCCTGCGCTCGGCTGTGGAGGATGTTGCGGCGGCCCAAACCTCCGAGGCCGGTCGCCAGCAAGACTTGCTGGCGGATGTCGGGCGCGACCGCCTCGAGGCCGTCAGCCTGTGGCAGGCGGGCGGGGCCAGGCTCGACTCGCTTGTGCTTGAGTCGGGCGGCGACCACATCCATCTTTTCCTGGACCCGAGCGGAGACCCAGACTCCGTCCCAGAGGAGTTTCGGAACCACTCAGACGACTGACGGCCGGCGCTTCCCGCTGCCGGACACCGCTGCCGGACACCGAGGACGGGCAGCACGGGGTGCAGGGCCGATGCGGGGGCTAGGTGCGGTCTTGGCGCTCGCGGCGGTGCGGGATGCCTGCGGTGAGGCCGCCGTCCACGACGATCTCGGCGCCCGTCATGTAGGTGGCGTCGACGGATGCCAGGAACGCGACCACTCGTGCGACCTCGTCCGCCTGGCCCGCGCGGCCCAGGGGGATGTCGAGGTCGTCGGGGTTCGCGCGCTTAGTCATCGCGGTGGGCACCATGCCTGGCAGCACGGTGTTGACGCGGACGTTGTGCGGGGCGAGTTCCACCGCCAAGGTGTGGCCGAGGCCTCGCAGCCCGGCCTTCGACGCGGCGTAGGCGTGCAGGCCCTCGCGGCCGCGGATGCCGTCCACGGACGCGATGTTGATGACGGTGCCGCCGCCGTCCCGCCCGAGCGCCGAGGCGGCCGCCTTGCACCCTAGGAACGCTCCCGTGAGATTGACGGAGAGCACCCGCTCCCACTTCTCGAGCGAGGTCTTGCTCAGCGGTGCGGCCATCGCGACGCCGGCGTTGTTGACCAGGACGTCGAGCCGGCCGTGTGCGCGAGTGGTGTCGGCGATCACGCTGCGCCACTGCTTCTCGTCGGTGACGTCGAGTTCTGCCGCGGTGGCGTTTTCGCCGAGCGAGGCGGCCACGGACTGCGCGCGCTTGATGGCCACGTCGGTGACGATGACGGTGTGCCCGGCGTCGTGGAGCCTGCGCGCGATGGCCTCGCCGATCCCGCGGCCCGCTCCGGTGACGAGCGCGACGCTCGAGGCGTGTGAGGGGGCCATGCGTGACTCCTACGTCCGAGTGGGCGGCGTCGCCCGGGTGTGGCCAGGGGTGCGGTGAGGGGTGTGGCTAGGGCTGTGGCGATCGGTGACGGGCGGCGGAGGGAAAACGGAGGGCCGCCACGAGGGCGCCGAAGAGCAGCACCATCGCGAGGCCCCAGAACCAGGCCGCGTACCCTTCGAACACTGGTGTTTGTGAGATTCCCATGAGGCTGGCGGCGAGGAGGCAGGCTACGACGGCCATGCGGTTCTGCGGCTTCCAAGACGGCGTATGACCTGGCACGGGTGCCTCTCTGGAGTGAGCGTCGGTGGCTGGTCCTCAACCGACATTACCGACCTGGCCGGAGCCTCGCACGCGAGAGAGGGCTGGTTCGCTCCGCGCTGCGCGGTGCTACTGAGCGCTCCGGTGGAGGGAGACCGTCAGCGTCGCGAGATCGGTCATGGGGCGGTCCTCGTAGGGGAAGAGTTCCAGCTCGAGCACGTCGTCGGACCAGAACGCGATCAGGCCGGCCTGGTCCCTGCCGGCGCTGACCGCACCGCCCTCGATGACGAGCGGCGTGGACTCGCGCTCGGGCGCCTCGAGCAGGACCGGGCTGACGGCGAACGATGGGCAGGTCCCGCAGCCGTAGCTGACGGCGGCCTGCAGGTCGTCTGGAAGCGCGACGCTGTCGCCCGTGGCGGATCGCGCAGCATTGCGCCTGGTAAATCGTTTGCTGCGGCGATGTCAGAGGCGAGTGCTTGACTGTCGGTATGGCCATCGAGACGGCGGAGATTGAGCGGGTGAGTGCCCTGGTGGGTGAGCTCGCGTCTCGTGATGTCTCGGGTCTGTCGAAGGATGAGCTGCTGGGGCTCAATGGTGCGATTGCGAAGTTGGAGCGCCAGTTGGGGGCGTTGAGTTCTCGATGCGCGGGCGAGATCGCGCGGCGGTCGTCCCCGGATCTGCCTGGCGGGGGTCTGGCCAGGCGTGAGGGTCATGGGAACGCGAAGACGTTGTTGTCGAAGGTCCGTGGGGGCACGCAGTCCGGCGCCCAGAAGTCGATGGAGGCGGGGGAGGCCTTCGTTCCAGTGACGCCGCCGACCGATGGGCCGGTGGGCTTGCTTGATGAGCCAGCGCCGGCGCCGGCTCCGCGACCCAAGTATCCGGCGGTCGCCGCGGCGTCCGTGGCTGGCGAGTTGTCGGTCGATGCCGCCAGCCTCATTGTCGCGGGCCTGAACAAGCTGGCGGGCAGCCTGGATGATGCGGCGTTGGTGGCGTTGGAGGAGCGCCTGGTGTCCAGGGCGGTGTCGATGTCTGCCCATGAGGTGCGCAAGATGGTGACCCGCGCCGTGGCCCGTGCGGATGCTGCCGCCCTGAAAGAGCGTGAGCGCCACAACCATGAAGAGCGGTACCTGTGGTGGAAGCAGGACTCTGACGGCAATGTCGTGTTCCACGGTCAGATGGATGCTGTGACGGCTGCGCCAATCATTGCGGTGCTGGAGCAGATGACGACCAGGGATGTGCGCCGCAAGGGCCGCAAGAAGAGCTCTGATACCCGAACTGTGGGTCAGATGCGGGCTGATGCGTTGTTCGAGCTCGCCCGGCATTGTTTGGGGTGCACGAAGACGGAGAAGTCCGGGGTGCGGACAAGTCTCGTCGTGCGGATGAGCCAGTCGGGTCTGATGAGTGGCCAGGGTCTGGGCAGTATCGATGGGATCGATCAGCCCGTCTCGGTCGGGGAGCTCAGGCGCTTATCGGGCGATGCGGGCATCATTCCGCAGGTCCTCGGGGGCGAGAGCGAGGTGTTGGATCAGGGGGTTGAGGAGCGGCTGTTCACCGATGAGCAACGGATCGCGTTGCTGCATCGGGATGGGGGGTGTGCGAAGTGTCATGCCCCGCCGCAGCATTGCGAGGCCCATCACATCAGGTGGTGGCAGCACGGCGGCCTGACCGACATCGACAACGGGGTGATGTTGTGCACCCGGTGTCATCACGATATTCACAACCAAGGCTGGGAGATCGTGGCGACCAGGTCGTCGGTGTCGTTCATCCCGCCACCGAGCATTGATCCTGGGAGAACTCCGTGCCCAGGCGGATCGGCGGCGCTGGACGTTCAGGTCCCGCCACCACCCGAACTCGACTGGCCACCCATCACCGCCCAGGACGAAGCCATGGTCCGACAATGGGCCGCCGCCGACAGGCAACGCGAGCAGGACGCCGACGAAGACGCTTGGGAACTGGCCGAACTGCGCGTGTGACGTTGAGGGACCCCGCGCATCGGGCAAGCGGGCGTTTTGCGCGTTTCGCCCGCCTCGGATACGAATAGACGTTCACGCACGTGTCGGCGCCGCGACGTCGGCCGTCCAAGACTGGAGCGATACGATGCGACGTTCTCACCTGATCCGACTCGTTGCCTTGGTGGCAGTCGGCTCCGTTCTTGCTGCCGGCTGCTCGGGCGACAGCTCCGGACCGGCCACCGCACCGACGGTCACGCCGACGTCCGAGACACCCCTGGACGAGGACGGCCCGGTCGAGGATGAGCCGGTCTTCGGGGAGGGAGACCAGAGCACCTCCGGCCCCGGAGACGAGGTCGGTCTGAGTCCCACCGGCATGCGTTTTGGTGTGCACGAGGACTTCGACCGGTTGGTCATCGACTTCGAGGGTGAGGGCGAGCCCACCTGGACGGCCGAGTACACCGACACCCCGACGGAGGTCGGCTCGGGCGACACCTTCGACGTGACAGGCGAGAGCGTGCTCGAGGTCACCATCACGGGTGCCGCGCTGCCGACCGAGGAGGAGGCTGTTGATTGGAGCGGAGCCGCAGGCATCATCCCGCAGTCCAGCGGCGTGATTGAGCAGGCGACCCGCGGAGCCCTGTTCGAGGGGAACCAGCAGTTATTCATCGGCGTGAGCTCAGCCGAGGACTTCAGGGTTTTTGCTTTGGAGGACCCGACGCGACTGGTAGTCGACGTCTTCCATCCGTAGGACGACGGTGGCTCGTCACGAGGTGACGTCGTCCTCGCGTGCGGACGCCAGAGGCGTTCCGCCCGGCACGGGTCACTTCAAGTCGGGCGGCCTCACGGACGGCGGCAACTCCCGTGCGTCCACCGTCTGCTGAGCGATCTCTCGGAGCTTGACGTTCGCCTGCTGGCTCGCGCGAACCAGCACCTGGAACGCTCTTCCTTCGTCCATCCCATAGCGCTGTATCAGCACGTCTTGGGCCTGCCCGATGACGAGGCGGCTCGATACGGCCGCGGTCAGTTGCGCCTGCCGGCGGACGGACGCGTAGGCGATCGCGGCATGGGACGCGAACAGGAGGCCGATGTCCTCGGACGCGTCGCCGAAGGCGTTCGCCTCGTAGGAGTACAGGTTCAGCGAGCCGAGGTCGTCGCCCGAGACGAAGAGCTGGAGCGCCAGCATCCCGCGGGCCCCGGCATCGGCCGCGCGCGATGCGAACAGTGGCCACCGCGTCTCCGTCGACATGTCGCGCACCCGGATGGTCTCCTGGTGATACGCGGCATCCATGCACGGGCCCTCGCCAGTGTCCTCGTGCAGCGCGTCGACGACACGGGGCAGCGTGCCCGTGGCCCCCTCGGACCACACTGTGCGGCGTCCGATCACGAGGCTGATGGACCCCTCGTCCGCTCCGGGGATCATTGCTACGGCGGTCCTCACGATCTCGTCCAACGTCGCCGTGGGGGTCTGGAGTTCGTCCAACTGGCGCGCGACCCGACTGAGCCTCGCCGCCAACTGGTACTCGCCGCTATGCGACCCGGAATGCTGAGCCGACGCCTCGCCACGCGGGCCGCGAGCGGCGGGGTCTGCCGCGTCGTCCTGCGATTCTTCCGTCACGTGATCCGCTCCTCTCGCCGTCCGTGCTCAGGGACCACCGCCTGGCGCCACGGGACCGAGAAACTGAGGGCGTTAGACTGAGACTGACGCGCTCGCCTTTGAGACTACAGGGGCAGTTCTCAGTACGAAGTGGTACGGAGCACCCATGTCTCACCCCGCCCGCCCGGTGGACCCTCGGGTCAACGGACAAAGGTTGGTCGCAGCCGCGGCTGACCTGTCCCACATGGCCGCCGGGGAGTTCACTGGTGACGCGATGCTGAGAGCGCTGGCGCAGGTCGCGACGGAATCCATGGACGTGGACGGCGCAGGAGTCCTGCGACGCGCCCACGATCGCAACGTCTTTGCGTACTCCCACGGCGCCTATGCCATGGGCGTGCGGTCCATGGAGCAGTTGCAGGAGGGTCTGCAGGCCGGGCCCGGAGCCGATGCGATCGCGTCGGGGTCGGTGATCGCCTCCGAGGATCTGGGGACCGACGAACGCTGGGTGGACCTTCAGCGGTCGGCCAGGCAACTGAAGATCCGTTCCGTGCTCGCCGTTCCGCTCATCAGCCGGGGACAGGCGTGGGGCGTGCTGGACCTGTACTGCCAACAGGCCCGTACCTGGAGCGCTGAGGATGTCCAGGCCGCCCGAGCACTTGCCGACGTTGCCGTCTCGTATCTGGTGATGGCCAGCGATCGCGATCTCGCCCGGTCCGCGCACAAGGCCTTGTCGTACCGGGCCATGCACGACGACCTGACCGGGCTTCCCAACCGAACGCTGCTGTTGGACCGCATGGAGCAGGCGCTCGGGGCCGCGGACCGCAGCGGAGCCGGGGTGGCCGCGGTATTCCTGGATCTCGACCTGTTCAAGGACGTCAACGACACGTTCGGGCACTTCACCGCCGACACGGTGCTGGTCGAGATTGCGCGCCGGCTCTCCGCGACCCTGCGCGCTGGGGACACGTTGGCCCGGTTCGCCGGCGACGAGTTCGTCATCGTGTGCAGCGGGCTGTCCCACGAGAGTCATGACGAGCTCGGCAGGCGGGTCGACGCGCTGACGACCAGGCTCCAGCGCACCATGCAGGCGCCGATCCGGGTCGGAGACGTCGAGGTCGTGGTCTCGGCCAGCATCGGCGCCGCCATCGCCACTGCATCGACCACCGCACAGGAACTCATCGCGAACGCCGACTTCGCCATGTACAGCGCGAAGAAGAGCGGTCCCGGTCGGGTGATGGTCCGCGACCGTTTCCCGGAAGGGGAGATCGCCGACGTCCACCACCTCGAGCATCGCCTCATCGGCGCGCTCGAACGCGGGGAGCTGCGAGTGCACTATCAGCCGATCGTCTCCGCAGACACCCAGCGAGTTGCGGCCGCCGAGGCGCTGCTGCGCTGGGACCAGCCGGGCCACGGCATGGTCCCCGCTGACGTGTTCATCGACATCGCGGTGAGAAAGGGCCTGATCGTGGAGATCGGCCGATGGGTCATCGCGCAGGCCTGTCAGGATCTGGCCGCTTGGAGCCGTGACCTGGCGGAGGACGCTCCCGACACCGTCTACATCAATCTGAGTGCGCGCGAGCTCGCGGACGACGCCCTGCTCCACACCATCGACCGCGCCCTCGCGGACACCGGGCTGTCTCCCTGCCAGGTGGGTTTCGAGATCGTCGAGGACGACCTGGCCGATCTGGCTGCCATCAACCGGCTCGCGGACCTCCAACGCCGTGGCCACCCCCTGTCCATCGACGACTTCGGCACCGGCTACTCGTCGTTGGCGCGCCTATTGGACCTGCCCGCGACCATGGCCAAGCTCGACCGGTCGATCGTCCAGGGAATCCCCGCAGATGAGCGCAGGCTCCGCTTCATCGAAGGGGTGCTGCGGGTCGCTGGCACCCTGGACCTGAAGGTCATCGCCGAGGGGGTCGAGACCTCGGAGCAGGCGGAGCACCTGGCGCGGGTCGGCTGCCCGCTGCTGCAGGGCTACTACTTCGCGCGGCCCCAGTCCGCCAGCGACCTCACGGCGCTCTGGGCTCCCAAGCCCGCTCCAGTGCTATGAGGGGGTCCGACGTGGTCGCTCGCCTCGCCCAGCTGCATGGCGGGTATGGTCAGGGTGTGACGCCACCCCAGACCGGACTCGCTCCCTCACGGCGTCCCCCCATGGCTCGACCGACGGTCTGAGGTCCCCATGTCTCACGTCGCGGATCCCGCCGATGATCGCCCCTTGCCGACCTCCGGCTCTCTGTGCGCGCCGTTCGTCACCGACCTTGGAGTGTCAGGTGCCTCCATCTCGGTGGTGAGCTACGGCGGCCTGCAGTCGACGGTGTGTTCGAGCGACGCCACGGTGGCGCGCGCCGAGGCACTCCAGTTCGAACTGGGGGAGGGGCCGCACTGGGACGCACTGGCCTCCCGCGCACCCGTGTTCGCCACGGATCTCAACGCACCGACCGAGTCGCGTTGGCCACTGCTGAGTGATGGCGTCCGTGGCCTGGGAATCGCGTCGATCTTCGCCTTCCCGATGGTCATGGGCGCGGCCCTCGTGGGAGTGGTCGATCTGTACTCGACGAAGGCGCGGAGCGTGGACCAGGAGTTCATCGCGAAGGCATCTCTCGCCGCGGGCCGCGTCGCGATGGGGGCCGTGCAGCAGGCGCTGCGCTCGGCCACCGACCCCAGGTCGGCGGAGTCGCCCATGGCGCCCGCGCTCCGGCGTGAGGTCCACCAGGCGACCGGGATGATCATCGCGCAGCTCGACATCTCCGCCACCGATGCGTTCTCTCGCCTCCAGGGACACTCGTTCGCCACCGGTCGGCCCATCGCCGAGGTCGCCCACGAGGTCGTGCGTGGCGGGCTCGCCTTTGACAACTTGCCTGACGATGACACCACCCAAGAAGGAGAATGACCATGGACGGGGAACTACGCGAGACGCGCATCAGCGCCGCCTTCGTCGCGGTAGCAGACACGCTCACCACCGACTTCGACGCTGTCGATCTGCTCCACACGCTCGTCAACGATTGTGTGGAGATTCTCGACATGAAGGCAGGCGGGCTGCTGCTCGCCGACGGCTCGGGTGAACTCCAGCTCATGACCTCCACGAGCGAGGCCGCCGAGTTCGTCGAGGTCATGCAGCTCGCCGCCGATTCGGGCCCGTGCATCGAGTGCTACACGCGGGGAGTCGCGGTCTCGGTGAGCGACATCGATGACGAAGAGTCCAAGTGGCCCGAGTTCCGGAGAGTCGCGTTGGCGCAGGGCATCCACTCTGCGCTGGCGACCCCCATGAAGCTGCGGGGACGAGTCATCGGCACCATGAACCTCTTCGCCGAGCGCACGGGGCACGTCAGCGCGCGTGATGCCGCGGTCGCCCAGGCGCTGGCCGACGTCGCCACCATCGGCCTGCTCCAGGAACGCGTCATCCGCGAGAGTCAGCTCATCGAGGAGCAGCTCCACCGCGCCTTGGACAGTCGCGTCATGATCGAGCAGGCGAAGGGCGTGATCGCCAGCTCGCTGTCGGTTTCGATGGACGAGGCCTTCGCGCTCATCAGGAAGTACTCGCGGGACCGGAACGTCACGATCCGTGCGGTGGCCGAGGGGATCAGCGGCCGTGAGATCCGCGCTCAGGACATCGCCTCAGCGGCCGGACAAACCGCGTCCAAGTAGGCATGATGACACCGTGCTACGGTGTGATCAGTTGCTCCAGACCTCGGCGACCGACCATCTTGACGTATGGAACCGAGGAGCATCATGAGCGAAATGCCTGCCGAAGAGCTTCCCCTCAGGACAGCCGGCCACGAACGTGCCATCACCTACGGTCAGCTGGAGTCCCGCCTGATGCGGCTCGAGCGACTTGAGAGCGGCGCACCGGACGTGACATCCGGGCCACCGAACGCCCCTCTCGACTCGTCCGCCTCACAGGCCAGGACCTCGGTGGTCTTCTCCGACGAGCGCCGCTGAGCGCTTCGCCGCATCGCACGGGCCGTCGCGTAGTTCCCACCTCGCTGACGACCACACCCTGACCGCACCGGCCCCGCTGGTGCCAACTCAGATTGGAACCACCATGATCATTCTTGGACTCATTCTCTTCGTGATCGGGCTCCTCGCCTCGATCTCCATCCTGCAGACCATCGGCATCATCATTCTGGTGATCGGCATCATCCTCGCCATCCTCGGTGCCCTCGGCAAGAGCGTGGGCGGACGCCGCCACTACTTCTAGACACGCGGGGCGCCGCAGCGTAGACGACACCCGTCACGTCTGAGCCGTCTGCAGCGCGCAAAGTCATCAAGGCGCCTCGTGGCTTGGGGAAGACCCCGAGCCGCGAGGCGCCTTTGCGCACTGCACGGTCGGTGGGTCAGTTGGTCAGTCGGTCAGCCAAGCACGAGATCACCCGGCGGTCATCGGCGCCTGACGGTTCAGCCGGCGTCTGCCTCGGCCTTGGTGGACTGCTCGGTTCCCGCGTCGTGCTCGGGTGGGCTGTACGTGGTGAAAAGTTTGAGCATTCCAGAACCGGTGTTGCGAAAATTGTGAAAGGTGCCTGACGGCACAATGCTCACGTCGCCTGCGGCAACCGCGGCTTCCACATCACCGATCTTTGCGACCCCGGTGCCTTCCACGAAGTAGAGCAGTTGGTCGTGGCCCTCGTGCACCTCGCCGCCGATCTCCCCGCCTTCGGGAATCGCCATCAACACGAGCTGAGCGTTCTCGCCCGTCCAGAGCACACGTCGAAACTGATCGTTGTCCCGCGCAAGCGCGACCACCGGAACCGTCAACTCCTGCACTTCAGACACTTGAGCACCTCCACGATAGATAGCGAGCACGTAGAGGGCGCGTCGCGCCCCGTGCGTGAGCCGCTCGAAATTTGAGTCTAGATCCCGCACTTCCCATCAGCAAGGGGAACGAGGACGGCCGCTTCGAGGCCTCCACGTTTTGGTGTTGCCCGGTGCGGTCTTCTAGTGTGAGCGTTAAACCTCCTCGCCTCGAAAGGACGGCCGTGCAGCCACGCACCACCGGAATCACCCGACCCACTGTTGCGTGGTGGGGGACGTTCGTCGAGACCGTTCCTGCCGTCTCCCGCGGCGCTCGCACCGAGGCCGGAGCCCACACGTGAAGACCATGAGCCCTGTCCGCGCGCGGATGGCCCTGCTGGCCCTCGCCCTCGGCGGCTTCTCCATCGGATCCACGGAGTTCGTGGCCATGGGGCTCCTGCCCGAGATCGCTCGCGATCTGCTCCCGGACCTGTCCGTGAGCAATCCCGAGGAGTCGATCGGTCGCGCCGGTTGGCTCATCACCGCCTATGCGCTCGGCGTGGTCGTCGGAGCGCCCACGATTGCCGCGGCGTCGGCGAGGTTTCCCCGCAAGGCCGTGCTCGTGGGGCTGGGCGTGGCGTTCACGCTCGGGACCGTCGCATCCGCGCTCGCTCCCACGTTTGAGCTGGTGGTGGCCGCCCGGTTCGCGGCAGGACTGCCTCACGGCGCGTACTTTGGCGTCGCGGCCCTGGTCGCTGCGGAGATCCTGGGGCCCAAGAAGCGCGGCCAGGCCGTCGCGTATGTCCTCGTGGGTCTGACCATCGCGAGCGTGATCGGCGTGCCCCTCATCACATATCTGGGCCAGCAGTCCAGTTGGCGCATCGCGTATTTGGCGGTGGCAGGGCTCTTCGCGCTGACCACGATCGCGCTGATGGCCGTCATCCCCGTCTCGGCGGCCAACCCGAACGCGACCATCCGGCGCGAGCTGGGAGCGTTCCGCCGACCCGCGGTGTGGGCCGCGCTGCTCACCGCGTCCCTGGGCTTCGGCGGGTTCTTCGCGGTCTACAGCTACGTGTCGCCGCTGGCGACGGAGGTCACCGGGACGTCCTCGTCCTTCGTGCCCATCGTGCTGGCGGTGCTCGGGCTCGGGACCACCATCGGGATTCTCGGCGGTGGCCGGCTCGCGGACCAGATGGGCGCCGTGCGCGCGATCTTCTGGCTGTTCGGAGGTCTCGCGCTGTCCCTCGTCGTGCTGGGCCTGACCGCGGAGTCGGTGGTGGGCCTGCTCGTCGGCGTGTTCCTCGTGGGCGCCGCCGCTCAAGGCCTTGCTCCCGCGATCCAGACCCGGCTCATGGATGTGGCCGAGGACAGTCAGACCCTCGCGGCGGCCGTCAACCACTCGGCCCTCAACATCGGCAACAGCCTGGGCGCGCTGCTCGGTGGCACGGTGATCGCCGCGGGATTCGGGTACCTCGCGCCCACGTGGCTGGGCCTCATCCTGGTCGTGCCAGGGACGCTGTTCGCCCTGCTGGGCTGGTGGATCACGCGGCGCGCGGCGGTGCCGGTCGCCGCCTAGCAACCCGCCTAGCAACCCGCCGAGGCGAGGGGCTCGCGGCCCCCGCCCGCGCATCGGCCGGATGCGGCGCTCCGGTGGCGCGGAACCCGATGCTGAGCGAGAATCGAAGCGTTGCGAGGGTTCCGGACCAGCTGAGGGGCTGAGTGCAAGGAGCGCGTCATGACGGAGCTGCACCCACCGGAGCCCGTCGCGTCGTTCATCGACGCCGTCAACCGCCACGACGAGTGTGCGGTCCTCGACGCCTTTGCGCCCGGCGGCTACGTGGACGACTGGGGGCGCATGTACTGCGGCCGCGACCAGATCAAGGCGTGGAGCGACAGCGAGTTCGTCGGAACGACCGGCACCCTCAGACTGCGAGAGGTGGACGTCGAGGGCGACGTGATCATGGTGGTGGTGGATTGGACCGCGGCTGGGGCGGAGGAACTGTCACGGTTCGAGTTCGTGCCCGAGGGGCGCTGGATCGCGTCGATGACCATCCGCGAGGGCTGACAGCCGTCGGCTAGGGTCGAGTGGAAGCAGTACGCAGGTCCGGCAGCATCCCGCACTCGACTCTGAACTCGATCCGGACGGAGCCTCCCGATGAGAATCTCAGCCAAGTCTGTCGGCGCGCTCGCATTGAGCGCGTCCCTGTTCACTGGTGTGGGCGGGTGCGACGAGCTGCCCGAGATCGACGGTCCGAGCCTGCCGGAGATCAGCATCCCGCCCCTCCCGAGCGAGTTGCCGAGCGAGTTCCCCAGCGAACTGCCGAACCCGTTCCCGAGCGAGAGCGGGGCCGTCGATCCGGAGCCGGAGGCGTCCGAGCCGGCGCCCGCCCCCGACAAGACGTCGGAGGGAGCGCCAACCGAGCCGTCGCCCGAATCCGAGCCGTCCGAGAGCGCGACCGTCGACGCTGCCGAGGAGCCCGCGGAGGAGCCCGAGACCGTGTGGTGGCCATGGATTCTCGCGGCCGTGGCCGCGCTGGTGCTGCTGGCCGTGTGGTGGCGGTGGTTCGCAAAGCGGCGCGCGTGGGACAAGGGCCTGGAGGAGGCCCGGTCCGAGCTCGCGTGGTTCGAGGGGTCGCTGATCCCCCAGATCCTGTCCAAGCCCAGCGCCGCCGAGGCGACCGCGCTGTGGCAGGCCGCCCGTCCCCGTGTGCTGGACCTCGACCGCGATCTTCACGATCTCGAGGAGACCGCTCCGAACGAGGAGCGCGGGCTGTCCGCCGCCCAGGGACTCGACGCGCTGCGCGGGCTGACCGATGCGGTCGACACCGAGGCGTCGACCGATGCCGCGACCGATTCCGATGCGCTGCGCGCGCGCCGGGCCGCGGTGGAGGCTGCGCGCACTCGAGCGCAAGGGTGGATCTCCGCCGGGAAGAGGTAGGCGCGGCCCGGCCGCGACGCATCGCCCCCGTCAGGCCGGCCGACCTGAGCGGATGTCCGTGACGGCGATGCGGCGATCGGCGTATCGGTCCTGCTTGACGTATGTTGGTGCCAGTTCGGACCCCTCTGGCCCGCCCCCGGAGGGCCAGCACCAGAACCGAGGTGAATGTGCCCACTGACTCCACCCCCGCATCGGCCGAATCGAAGGCCGGTCGTGGCAAGCGCGAAGTCTGGTCAGGCCAGACCGCGTTCATCCTGGCGGCGATCGGATCAGCCGTGGGGCTGGGCAACATCTGGCGGTTCCCCGGCGAGGCGTACGACAACGGCGGGGGAGCCTTCATGATCCCCTACCTGGTCGCCCTCATCACCGCTGGCATCCCGATCCTGTTCCTCGAGAACGCCATCGGCCACCGATTCCGGGGCTCGGCGCCCCTGGCCTTCCGGCGCATCTCCCGGCGCGCCGAGGGCGTGGGGTGGTGGCACGTCGCCATCTGCTTCGTCATCGGGCTGTACTACACGGTCATCATCGCGTGGGCGCTCAGCTACTTCTTCTTCAGCTTCGACCTGGCCTGGGCCGGCGACCCCGCCGCGTTCTTCAACGACGAGTTCCTGCAACTGGGCGACGTGGGCGTGGGGCTGGACTTCGTCCCCGGCGTGCTGATCCCGCTGGCCGCGATCTGGGCCGTCGCGATCCTGGTGCTCGCGCTCGGCATCGCGCACGGAGTCGAGAAGCTCAACGTGATCGGCATCCCGCTGCTGGTCGTGACCTTCGGCATCCTGGTGGTGCGGGCGCTCATGCTGGACGGAGCGGCCGAAGGGGTCGAGGCGCTGTTCACACCCGACTTCTCGGCGCTGACCAGCCCCGACGTGTGGATCGCCGCCTACGGGCAGGTGTTCTTCTCGCTCTCGCTCGCATACGGCGTGATGTTGACGTACGCCTCGTACCGGTCGCGGCGGTCGAACCTCACCGGCCCGGCACTGGTGGTGGCATTCGGCAACAGCTCGTTCTCGCTGCTCGCTGGCCTGGGCGTGTTCGCGACCCTCGGCTTCCTCGCGGCTCGCGAAGGAGTGGCGGTGGCGGACCTCGAGGGGATCGCCGGCGTACAGCTGTCGTTCGTGACCTTCCCCGCCGTGATCGCGCAGATGCCCGGTGGGCAGTGGTTCGGCGCGCTGTTCTTCGCGTCGTTGGTGATCGCGGGCCTGACGTCGCTGATCTCCGTGCTCCAGTCCGTGAGCTCCGCCCTGCAGGACAAGTTCGCGTGGTCGCCGCGCCGCGGAGCACTGACGGTGGGACTCACCTCCGCGACCCTGTCGATGCTGCTGTTCGGCACCACGACGGCGCTGTACGTGCTCGACGTGGTGGACCAGTGGGCCAACCAGGTGGGCATCGTGGTGGGCGCCGTCGCGATGATCGCGGTGACCCTGTGGTTCGGGCGTCGCGGGCGAGAGCTGGCGCGGCACCTCAGCGTGCTGTCGAGCATGAAGGTGGGCCTCGGCTGGCTCGTCATCGTCAACGCCGTGGCCATGCTGCTGCTCTACATTCTGGTCGACACCACCGTGAGCCTCGCGACCGAGGGCTACGACGGCTACCCCGGATGGTTCCTGATCATCTTCGGATGGGGCGCCGTCGCGGTGCTGCTGGTGACGGCTGTCGTGATGCCGTTGGTGAGGTGGCGGCGCGCGGACGACGACTTCGTGCCCTGGCCCAGCCCCGAGGAGCTGAAGGCGCCGTTCCGCGCCGGCGCTTCGGGCGCATCGGCCGGTGGCGCATCGGCCGGACCGGGCGCCACCAAGGACGGGGGAGAGCGATGAGCGCCGATGCGTGGGCCCTGCTGGCCGTCTCCGCGATCGTGATCTGGGGCGGTCTCGCCGCCTCGGTAGTGTGGCTGGGGCGGCATCGCGACACCCCGATGCCCTTCGACGACAGTGCGTTCGAGGACGAGGAGGCATCGTGAAGAACCCCACCATGGATAAAGAGGTCGCCGGCTACGTCCGTCGCGGCTACGGCATCGAGTCCCGCACGCGGTCACAGGTGGTGCTCGCGCGCACCCGTCGCGTGGGCTGGTTCTGGAACTCGATACTGGTGCTGCTGACGGGCGGACTATGGCTGATCTACGTGATCTACCGCCTGGCCAATCGCAAGGTCGACCGGATCGTCCTCACCTCCGCGGGCCGCGGCGCGGTCAAGCGCACCAAGGGCTGAGCAGCCACCGGGCGCCCCCCCTCTGCGCGCCCGGTGACTGAGGCCTCAGCCGCAGGTGACCTCGAAGTCGAGCTGGCCACCATCCGGGTTCACGTCGGCCGCGGACGTGCCGTCCTCGGGGCCGAGGTGCAGTGAGCCGGAGGCCCCCGCCTCGCTCGACGTGACTCCGGTGACCTCGTCATAGCTGGCGTCGTAGCCCTCGCCCTCACCCACGGTCGCGCCGCCGGAGAAGTACAGGCTGACGTCGCTCGGCTGCGAGAGGTCGGGTTCGTCCGCCGTCGGGTCGTACTCGATCACGACCCCGAGCGTGGGGGCGTCCGTGCCGTTGGCGAGCATGGTGTACCTCGCCACCAGCGGCTCATCGCGGCACGTCACGTTGTCGAGTTGGTAGGTCTCGCCGTCCCACTGCACCGTCGCGGAACTGGGGCCGCCTCCCGCATCGGCATCGCCGCCGTCGCCGTTCGCGTCTGCGTCGACGTCGGACGCCGGGTCCGCGCCGCCCTCCGTGCTGGGCGCCGCCTCGGTGGCCGTCGCTGCGGGAGAGGAGCCTGATTCGCCGGGCGCGTCCTCGTCCTCGCCGGAGTCGCTCGAGCACGCGGCGAGAAGGCCCGCGCACGCCGCCGCGGCCGCGACCATCCGGAGTCGGCGCGACCACAGCAGCCCCGCACCGTCCTCATGGATGCCGCCGTGCCTACGGCCAGTTTCGCTGCCATCGCTCGCGCGCTGGCCCGCGCCCATCGATCCATCCACTGTGTCGCCCCTTCTCGATTCCCGCGCTCTCACGGTTGTGGGTGAGGCTACTGAGCAGGGCGGTCGGCGCTCAATGGGCAAGAGTTGGCTAACGGGTCAGCCCGGTGAGCGCGGGGATGAGTGAAGGGGACGAGTGAAAGTCCCCGGTGGCCGCTCCCTAGGCCTCGGCGACCACCACCTGGCCGGCGTCCACGACCTCGCCGACGAGCCGCTCGATGACGTCCTCGAGCATGGCGGCGCCGATCACCCGGTCCTCTTCGTCCTTGACCAGGGCGATGTGGGTGCCGCGCGCCTGCATGGCGGTCAGCGCCTCCTCGAGCGAGGTGTCCGCACCGATGAAGGTGAGCGGCCGCACCGCATCGGTCGGTATGGGCTTGGTGCCGTGCCCGCGCGGAACGTCCACGAAGTCCTTGAGGTGCAGGTAGCCCACGAAGTCGTCGTCCTCGTTCACCAGCGGGAAGCGCGAGAAGCCCGTCTTGACGCATTCCTTCTGCGCGCGCTGCGGAGTGACGTCCACCGGCAGCGTCACGAGCTCGTCGAGCGGCGTCAGCACGCCCTGGATCGACTCGAACGACAGCGAGATCGATCCCGTCATCACTCGGTGCGATTCCTCGTCCAGCAGCCCCTCCTGACGAGACTGCGCCACGAATGCCGCCACCTGGTCCGCGTTGAACGCGGAGGCGATCTCCTCGGTGGGCTTCACCTTCAGCGCCCTCAGCACCATGTTGGACACCGCGTTCAGCGTCCAGATCAGCGGCTTCAGGATCGTGACGATCAGGTACAGCGGTGGGCCGAGCAGGATCGCGGAGCGCTCCGGCCCGGCGATCGCGATGTTCTTGGGCACCATCTCGCCCAGCACCATGTGCAGCGACACGACGATGGCGAGCGCGATCGTGAAGGCGATGCCGTGCAGCCAGGGGCCGGTCACGCCGATGGCCGCGAGGGGCACCTCGAGCTGGTGCGCGACTGCAGGCTCGCCGATGGCGCCGAGGCCCAGTGAGCACATGGTGATGCCCAGCTGAGCGCCAGCCATCATCAGCGACACCTTCTCCATCGCCCTCACAGTGATGCGGGCGGGGTAGGAGCCCTCGGCGGCGCGAGGCTCGATCTGCGTGCGCCTGGCCGAGATCAGGGCGAATTCGGCGCCCACGAAGAACGCGTTGCCCGCCAGCAGCGCGATCGCGACGATGATTGCGACGCCGTCAGACATCTGCGTCCTCCGTTGCGGTCTCTGAGTCGGATGAGGACTCCCCATCCGAGCCGGAACGAGAGCGCCTGCGGCGCGAGCCGCGGCGAGAGCCCTCGTTGCTGTCCTCGTCCTCGTCGTCGTCCTCGTCCTCATCGGGCGGCGGGAACGCCTCCACGATGAGCCGGTCCACGCGGTGGCCGTCGAGACGCGTCACCGTCATGCGCACCAGCACCGGAGTGGGAATGTCGTCCTCGTCGCGGTTGTCCTCGTCGCGCGCCTCGACCTCGACCTCGTCGCCCACTCGCGCGAACCGCTCGAGGTGCTCCGTGATGAGCCCGCCCAGCGTGTCGGACTCGCGCGCATCGGGCATGTCGAGGTGCATGATGTCGCCCGCCTCGTCCGGACGCAGCAGGCCGGACAGCGACCAGCGCCGCTCGCCGATGCGGCGAAAACGGGCGACGGGACGGTCCTGCTCGTCCTCGATCTCGCCCACGATCTCCTCGACCAGGTCCTCGAGCGTCACCATGCCGTCCGTGCCGCCGTACTCGTCGACTACGAGCGCCACCTGGGAGCCCTTGCGCAGCGCGTCGAGCACCGAGCTCAGCGGCATCGTGGAGGGCACCGACTCGACCGGCAGGCAGATGTCGCGCATGGTGGTCAGCTTGCGCTGCCGCACCGGGATGGCCAGGCCGGCCTTGAAGTGCGCGACGCCGATGATGTCGTCCACGCTCTCTCCAATGACCGGGAACCGGGCGTGACCGGTGCGGGCCGCGACCCTCAGCAGCTCGACCACCGTGTCGTCGGCATCCAGGAACTGCACGCGCGTCCGCGGCGTCATCGCGTCCGATGCGGTGGTGTCCTTCATCTCCGAGGCGCGGGCGAGGCGGCGCGCCACGCGCGGCTCGAGCGTGCCTTGCGCGGCGGAGCGCTCCGCCAA
>NZ_JBMDTW010000008.1:0-5494 GCF_048814985.1 Demequina pilifera | reverse complement strand
GGGCGAGGCGGCGCGCCACGCGCGGCTCGAGCGTGCCTTGCGCGGCGGAGCGCTCCGCCAAGGACTCGAGCTCCTGTGCGGATCTCGCGGACGCGAGCTCCTCGCGGGGCTCGATGCCGAGAGAGCGCACGATCCTGTTGGCGCTGCCGTTCAGCACGCGGATCAGGGGCCCCATGAACCAGGTGAAGCCGCGGTTGCCGCCCGCGACGGCTCGGCCGATCCGCATGGGCTCGGCGATCGCCCAGTTCTTGGGGACCAGCTCGCCGAAGATCATCTGGGTCGAGGTCGCGATGATGAACGCGATGGTGAACGAGACGGCGAGTGCGGATCCCTCGGGCACCCCGAGCGTCTCGACGGGACCGCGCAGCAGCGTCGCGATCGACGGTTCGGCGATGAAGCCCACGAGCAGGCTCGTCACCGTGATGCCCAGCTGGGCGCCCGAGAGCTCGGTCGAGAGCTTCTTGAGCGCCGCCTTGAGGGACGCAGCATGCTTGTCACCGGACTGCGCGGCCTTGTCGACCTCCGGGCGGTCGACCGTGACGAACGCGAACTCCGCGGCCACGAACAGGGCGTTCGCGCCGATCAGCGCCAGGACGAGCAGCAGCAGCAGCCATGCTTCGATCATGACGCGGGGCCGATGCTCGTGTGGCCGGCGTCTGCGGTGCTCGCCGGGGCGATCCGCGCGGCGGCGGGGGGTGCGGAAAAAGGCGCCGGGCCGAGAGTACTCACCAGGGGTGGGACTCCGGACCGGCGCTCAGGACTATGGCCGTCGGGCATGCAGGGATTGTACGTGAAATGACCTCGGGCGTGCGGCATGGATCCGCGGGTGGTCGCCCGGGCTGGCCCATGACATTGGTCCCTGGCGGCGACGGGCGCACACGGTACGTTCAAAGGAGACAGCAGTTCGAGGGGGAACCGTGAACGCCAGCAGCCAGGATGCGCACGCAGGCGGGCGCCGCGCCGCGCCGATGCCGCCCACATCGTCGGATCCCGGACCGTCGGATCCCACACCCATGTGCCCCATGTCGCTGCGGATGAATGTGATGGCGGCGATGCTCAACGCCGAGCTCGCCGACCATCCTCTCTACGACGGTTTTGAGATCCAGCGCTTCGACGACCCCGACCACGGCACCGGCACGCTGGCGTTCCTGAGCCGCCGCGAGGACCACGCCATCGACTGCTACGTCGAGGCCGGGCTCGCGCTCGACCGGCGCATGTACGGGATCGGCGGGGGAGTGCGCTCCTGGAACGAGACCGAGTTCGAGGCCGCTGTCCTCGAGGTCGACGAGGACGGCGTAGCCGCCCAGGTGCGTTTCACGGACGTCGAGGGCAACCTCGTCGAGATCTCGATCGACGACCGTGATGGACGCGCCCGCAGCCGCGGCGCCCTCCTCGCACCCGTGGGGGCCGGCATCGAGCGGCCCGTGTCGCTGATGCTCGTGTGGATGCCGCAGTTCGACCTCGTGCGCGACGTCTCCGACCGCGCCCCCGTGATCCGCATCGGCGGCGAGGACGTCGCCGTGGGACGACTCCCCGGCGCCGCGCTGCACCGGCGCCATCTCATCAAGTACGCGGCCGGGCTGCGCGTGATCGAGTTCAACCGCGACATGGACGCGCCCGCGACCGTCGGCGGGCCCGGCGAGGCCGAGCTCGACGACTCGGGCACCGGACTGCGATCTGTCTCCGCCTCCGCCGGAGAGAGCGTCGCCCGGGTGTCCTTCCGTCCGGCCTTTCCGGACCTGCTGCGTCTCGATGCAGGGGTGGAGCGTTCAGGCGAGTGGCGCATCGGCGTCGACGGCCAGGCGCTCACGGGAGGGACGTGGACGGCGACCGGCGCCGTGGACCGCGCCGAGGTGCACCTGGACGTCACGCGACGGTGGCGGCCGAGAGGCCTGCCATGGCTCATGCGGGCGGTGACGAGGGCCCTGCCCGTCTTCCGGAGGTGGCCGACCACGTACGCGTGGCGCACGACCCTGCCGACGGTGGGCGGACCCATGCGCTCGGGGTGGGTGCGCACCGGCACCGACGATGCCGCCCGCTATCGCGGCGCCACCGGCAGCTGAGCGCGACCCGGCCGAGCCCGCCCTACAGCTCGCGGATCACGCGCGCGGGATTGCCCGCCACCAGGGTGCCCGGAGGCACGTCCTTGGTGACCACGGCCCCTGCGGCGACCACCGAACCGCGCCCGATCGTCACGCCCGGGCACACCACCACCGAGCCGCCCAGCCACACGTCCGGCTCGAGAGTGATGGGGAAGGCCCGCTCCCATCCCTCCCGGCGCAACTCCACGTCGAAGGCGTGGTTCACGGTGTAGAACCGGGTGTCGGGCCCGATCAGCGCGTTGTCGCCCACCGTCACGATGCCGCTGCCGAAGATCATCAGGTTCGCGTTGATGAAGACGTTGGAGCCGAACCGCACGCGCTCCTTGTACTCGAGGTAGATCGGCGGCCGGAAGTCCAGGCCCGGCCCGCACTCGCCCACCAGCTCGGTGAGCATGCGCGTCGCCGCCGTCGGGTCCTCAAAGTACAGCCCGCCCAGTTCCCGCAGCCGAGCGATCGTGGCGCGCTGCATGTCCGCGAGCTCCGGCCCGGCCCGGTACCGGAACCACTCGTCGCCCTCGAGCTTCTCGTACTCGGTGCGCGCCGCGTCCTCGACGGGGACCTCCGCCATCTTGGCCCGCATCTCCGCTGGATCCGTCACAGTTCCTCCTGATAGTCGCTTGGCTCAAACTATCCCCGCGCGACGGCGCATCACCGGGACCTCCGTCGCTACGCTCGCTTCATGGCAGACGACGCGGACCTGGACGCCCTCATCGCGGCCCTGCGCCCCGAGCTGGACCCTGAGACGTACGTGTGGGCCACCATGGACGGCCTCGCCGCCGCGGGCGCGCTCATCGACGCCGTCGCGACCGTGCGGGAGCCCGAGGGGCTGAGCCTGGTGCTGCCCATCGACGCCGCCGCCCGCCATGGGCTCGACTTCGCCTTCCCGAGTGCGCGCATCACGCTCACCGTCGACCCGTCGCACGCGTCGCCCAGCGCGTCAGCCACGACGGTGCTCACGGCGGCCGTCGCCGGGGCGCTCGCCCGGGAGGGGATGCCGGGCCGCGTCGTCGCCGGCTTCCACCGTGACCACGTCTTCGTGGGGCGCGAGCACGCGGCCGATGCGATGGCTGCGCTCGCGGACCTCGCCTCCGGCGGTGCGGAGTAAGCACACGCCCCGCCGGTGCGCGCGTGTGGCTCGACGACTTCGCCTCCGACTCCGTCCGGGTGCAGCCGGTCGCGTAGCGCGGCTCGCTCGCATCCGCCGGCGGCGGTACGCGGGGCTGGGTCCGGATAGGGTGGATGGTCGAGGATGAGGATCACCATGGACGACCACAAGCAGATAGGCGAGGCGGCAGACCGCACTGGCCTGTCGCTGCGCACCATCCGCTACTACGAAGAGGTCGGTCTCATCACCCCCTCGGCACGCTCACACGGCGGATTCCGGCTCTACACCGAGTCGGACATCGCGCGCCTCATGGTCGTCAAGCACATGAAGCCCCTCGGGTTCAGCCTCGAAGAGATGCGCGACCTGCTCGCCGTCCTCGACGAGTTGGAGCGGGACGACCTCGATGCCGCCGCCCGCGTCAGGGCGCACGAGCGCCTGGGAGTCTTCGAAGCCGCCGCCGACGAGCGCTGCGCGAGCCTGCGCTCGCAGCTGGAGACCGCCGAGGAGTTCGCTCGCAGCCTCCGTCGAGAGTCGCAGCCCGCCCGCAGGCACGAGGGTGCGGGCGCGGGCCAGTGACCGCACCAGTTCTCCACGATGGCAGCGTCGCCGAGGAATCGGCGCGCCGCCGCAGCATCGCCGTGATCTCGCACCCCGACGCGGGAAAGTCGACCCTCACCGAGGCGCTCGCGCTCCACGCGCACGCGATCGACGAGGCCGGAGCCGTGCATGGCAAGGGCGACCGCGCGGGCACGGTGTCGGACTGGATGGAGGTCGAGCAGAAGCGCGGCATCTCGATCACGTCCGCGGCGCTGCAGTTCGTCTACGGCGACCACATCGTCAACCTCGTCGACACCCCCGGCCACGCCGACTTCTCCGAGGACACCTATCGCGTCCTCACCGCGGTGGACGCGGCGGTCATGCTGCTCGACGCCGCCAAGGGCCTCGAGCCGCAGACGCTCAAGCTCTTCGATGTGTGCCGTCGGCGCGGCGTGCCCGTCATCACCTTCGTCAACAAGTGGGACCGCCCCGGCCGCGAGGTGCTGGACCTGTGCGATGAGCTCGAGCAGCGCATCGGCCTGCGGCCCGCCCCCGTGACGTGGCCCATCGGCGTCGCCGGCCAGTTCGCCGGCCTGCTGGACCCGGCCGATGGCTCGGTGCGCACCTACAAGCGCGCCCCCGGCGGCGCCGCCGTGGCCGAGGAGAGCGTGCTCGACGCGGCGCAGGCCAGGGCCGAACTGGGCGAGGAGTACGTGGCGGCCAACGAGGAGGTGCAGCTGCTGGAGCCCGTGGATCCGGAGGGATTCCGCCGCGGCGAGTCGACTCCGTTGATGTTCGGCGCCGCCCTGAGCAACATCGGCGTCAAGCAGCTGCTCGACACGGTGATCGAGCTCGCTCCGCCGGCGCTGCCGCGGCCCGACGAGTCCGGCGACGCCCGCGACGTCGACACCCCTTTCAGTGGCTTCGTATTCAAGATGCAGGCCGGCATGGACAAGCAGCACCGCGACCACGTGGCATTCATCCGCGTGTGCTCGGGCGTCTTCGAGCGCGGCATGGTCGTCACGCACGCGCGCACCAAGCGCCCGTTCGCGACCAAGTACGCGCTGTCGGTGTTCGGCCGCGAGCGTTCGACGGTCGAGCGCGCGTATCCCGGCGACGTGGTGGGGCTGGTCAACGCCAGCTCCCTCGCCGTGGGGGACACCATCTACGACCCGTCCGGCAAGCCCGTCTCCTACCCGCCGATGCCGGCCTTCGCTCCCGAGCACTTCGCCGTCGGACGGGCGCGCGACCCCGGCCGCTCCAAGCAGTTCCGCAAGGGAATCGGCCAGCTCCAGCAGGAGGGCGTGGTCCAGGTGCTGATCTCGGAGGCGCGCGGAGACGCCAATCCCGTGCTGGCCGCCGTCGGTCCTCTCCAGTTCGAGGTCGCGGCCTTCCGCATGGAGCACGAGTTCTCGGCGCCCATGCACCTCGACACCATGGGGTTCTCGCTCGCGCGCCAGGTCGCGCCCGACGACCTGCCCGTGGTGTCCCGATACCCGGGCATCGAGATCGTCCGCCGTGGCGACGGCGCGATCCTGGCGCTGCTGCGCGACATCTGGCACGCCCGCTCCTTCGAGCGCGCCCACCCCGACGTCCCACTCGCGTCCCTCGAGGCGAGCGACGACTAGGTGTAGTGCCCAGGGAGGTTGTTGAACCTGGTGATGGGTGGGACCTTGCCGATGGCTGAGTGGTTGCGGTGGTGGTTGTAGTAGTGCATCCACGATCCTAGGGCTGCTCGGCGGCTCTTTTC
>NZ_JBMDTW010000007.1:0-64264 GCF_048814985.1 Demequina pilifera | reverse complement strand
CGCGGTCGCGTTCGGGCGGCGCGGCCCGCCGCCCCGCGACCGTGCGCGTGAGCGCGTCGGGAGCGCGCGCCGTGCGCGTAGGAGATCCACGCACGCGTCAGCGCATCGTGACGCTCGCGACCCTCGTGATCCTGGCCGTGTTCGCGATCAAGCTGGTGATGATCCAGGGAGTCAACGCGTCCGAGCTGTCCACGGCGGCGCTCGAGAATCGCCTGGCGACCTCCACGATCGAGCCGGTGCGCGCCGACATCGTCGACCGCAACGGCGTGGTGATGGCCACCTCCGCGCAGCGCTATCACGTGTTCGTCGATCAGACGGAGCTGAAGGAGTTCCGGCAGATCGAGAACAAGCAGGTGATCGCCGAGGGGCCGCTCGACGCCGCGAAGATCCTCGCCCCGATCCTGGGCGTGTCCGAATCTGAGCTCGCGGCCGACCTGGTCGGGGACCGCGGCTTCCAGTACATCGCCAAGTACGTGACCCCCGAGGTGTGGGGCCTGATCAACGAGGAGCGGATCCCGGGCATCGACCGCGAGCCGGTCACCGAGCGCATGTACCCCAACGGGGACGTCGGCGGCAACGTGGTGGGCTTCGTCGGCGGGCGCGAGGACCGACAGGGCGTCGACTGGGGTCTGGCGGGCGTCGAGGCCGCGTTCGAGGACGAGCTGCTGGGCAGCCCCGGTTCGCTGACGTACGAGTCCGATGCCCGCGGCGGCACCGTGATCCCGACCGGGGTCCTCGAGGAGGAGGAGGCGGTCCCGGGTTCGACCGTGCAGCTCACCCTCGACCGCGACATCCAGTTCTACGCCCAGCAGGCCCTCGAGGAGGCGCTCGCGGCCAACGGCGGCTCGCAGGCCATCGCGCTCGTTCAGGACGCCAAGTCCGGTGAGTTCCTCGCCATCGCGGACTCGGGTGCCGTGGACCCCAACGATCCTGGCGCGACGCCCGCGAGCGCCCGCGGCTCTCGCGCCGTGCAGGACATCTTCGAGCCCGGGTCGACGGCGAAGGTCGTGACGATGGCCGCGGCCCTCGAGGAGGGGGTGGCGACTCCGACCAGCCGCTACATCGCTCCGTACCAGTACACGACGGACAACAACCAGACCTTCAAGGACGCGACCCGCCACGAGGACCAGAAGCTCACGCTGTCGGGCGTGCTGGTGAACTCGTCGAACACGGGCACGGTGCAGGTGGGCGAGGACCTCACCGAGGCGCAGCGCTATCACTACCTCGAGGCCTTCGGCTTCGGGTCCCCCACGAACGTGGGGCTGCCCACCGAGGTCGGCGGAATCCTGCACCCGTGGCAGCAGTGGGACGGCCGCACCAAGTGGGCCGTGCTGTACGGCCAGGGCGTCGCGGGCACCGCGCTTCAGACCAGCCAGGCCTTCCAGACCATCGCCAACGGCGGAGTGCGCGTCCAGCCCTCGGTCGTCAAGGGATACGAGACCGCCGACGGGCAGTTCATCGAGCGTGAACGCGAGGAGCCCACGCGAGTGGTGTCCGAGCAGACCGCGGACCAGGTGATGCTGATGCTCGAGGACGTCACCGAGTCCGGCACGGGAGGACTGGCCAAGATCGACGGCTACCGCGTAGCAGGAAAGACCGGCACCGCGGAGGCCGCCGACGAGAACGGACAGCTGACGCGTTTGGTGTCCTCCTTCGTCGGTGTGGCGCCGGCCGACGACCCGCGTATCGTCGTGTCGGTGTTCGTCTGGGACCCGAAGTCCTCGATCTGGGGCGGCGAGGTGGCGGCCCCGGTGTTCAAGGACGTGGCAACCTTTGCCTTGCAGGCCCTCCGGGTCCCGCCCTCGGGCCCGCGCGAGGAGCTGTACCCGACCACTTGGGAGTGAACGTGCAGGAGATGGCGCTGCGTCCTTCGAGAGCGGTGCCCCGCACGCTCGCCGAGCTGGCCGATCGTGCGGGTGCGCGCGTGCGTGTGCGCGCCGGACGCGACACGGCTCCTGACGGACAGGACCCCGGATCGGTGCTCGTCACCGGTGCGACGGTCGATTCGCACTCGGTCGCCGCAGGCGACCTCTTCGGCGCCTTCCCTGGCCTCAAGGTGCACGGCGCGCGGTATGCGGCCGATGCGGTGGCGGCCGGGGCGGTCGCAGTCCTCACCGACGCGCAGGGCGAGTCCCTGCTCGCCGAGTCGGGCGTGGACGTCCCCGTGTTGCTCGTCGACGACGCCCGTCGCGCGATGGGGGAGGCCGCCGCGCTCGTCTACGGGGATCCGAGCCGGGACCTGGTGTTCGTGGGCGTCACGGGCACCAACGGCAAGACCACCACGGCCTACTTCATCGACAACGCCCTTGCGCAGCTGCACGAGCGCCGCGGCATCATGGGCACCGTCGAGCTTCGGATCCTCGACGAGACCATCGAGTCCCCGCGCACCACCGTCGAATCGCCCGTGCTGCACGGCCTGCTCGCACGCATGCGCGACGAGGGGGTGACGGCGGCGGTCACGGAGGTGAGCTCGCACGCTGCAGCCCTGGAGCGCATCAGCGGGGTCCGGTTCTCGGTCGCGGTGTTCACCAACCTGCAGTGGGACCACCTGGACTTCCACGGGACCATGGAGGACTACCTCGACGCCAAGGCGCGGCTGTTCGAGCCCGGCAGGGCCGAGCGCGCGGTGATCAACGTCGACGACCAGTGGGGCAGGAAGCTCGCGGCACGCGTCGAGATCCCGGTCGAGACGGTGTCGACTCACGTGGACGATCCGCAGGACGCGGATTGGACCGTGACGTCGGCGGACGTCGGGCTCGACGGCGTGGGCTCGCGCTTCACGTTCACCGACCCCCGCGGGGCCGAGCACGCAGCCGAGTCTCCGCTGCCGGGCCTGGTCAACGTCTCGAACGCCATGGTGGCGATCGCCAGCGCGCACGCGGCCGGGGTGCCGCTAGTGCAGGCCATCGCCGGCGTCGCGACCGCGCACGCGGTTCCCGGACGCATGGAGCGGGTGGTCGAGCGCGGCGACGCCGACCCGCTCGCGATCGTCGACTACGCCCACACGCCCGATGCGCTCACGCTGGCGCTGCAGGGGGTGCGCCCCATCACGCCCGGACGGCTGATCTTGATCTTCGGCTCCGATGGGGACCGGGACCAGGGCAAGCGCCCGGTGATGGGCGGCATCGCCGCGGAGCTCGCGGACGTGATCGTGCTCACCGACGAGAACCCGCGCTCGGAGGAGCCGGCCGCGATCCGTGCGGCGATCCGCGCGGGCATCGCGCAGGCGCGCCCCGACCTGCGCGACGTGCACGAGGTCGAGCCGCGCGTCGCGGCGGTCGAGTACGCGCTGCGGCTCGCGCGCCCCGAGGACACGGTGATCGTCACGGGCAAGGGCCACGAGCCCACGCAGGAGATCGCGGGCGTCTTCCACCGCTACAACGACCGCGACGCGTATCTCGCGGCGCACGCGCGCATCGTCGCCGAGCGGGACGGCAGAACCCCCGAACCCGGCGCGCAGGCGTCCGTCACCGTCCACGGTGCCGTGACACCGACAGACGTGACATCGACAGACGTGAGATCGACCAAGCCGGACACGGGGGAGCGCGCATGAGGCCGCTGACGGCGCAGTGGGTCGCGAACGCGGTCGGAGGAGAGCTCGCGGCCGAGGTCGACGCCCGCGTCACATCGGTGGAGAAGGACTCCCGCGACGTGCAGCCGGGCGCCCTGTACGTGGCGTTCGTGGGCGAGAGGGTCGACGGCCATGACTACGCGCCGCGTGCCTTCGAGTCCGGCGCGGCGCTTGCGCTGGTGTCGCAGCCGGTGGCGGGCCCCCATGTGCTCGTCGAGGACGTGACCGCGGCGCTCGGCCGCCTCGCCAGCGCCTACCTGGCGCTGCTGCGCATCGAGGGCGACCTGACGGTGATCGGCATCACGGGCTCCAACGGCAAGACCACCGCGAAGGACCTGCTGGCCCAGGTGCTCGACGACGCCGTGGCGCCGGTGGGGAGCTTCAACAACGAGATCGGCCTGCCGCTGACCGTCCTGCGGGCGGACGCCTCCACGCGCCACCTCGTTCTCGAGATGGGCGCCTCCGCCCCGGGCGACCTGGCCTACCTCACGCGGATCGCCCCGCTGGACGTCGCCGTCGTGCTGACGGTCGGCACCGCCCACCTGGGCGGCTACGGGTCTCCCGAGGCGCTGGCTGCGGAGAAGGCGACGCTGCTCGACGGGCTCGTTCCCGGAGGCGTCGCGCTGCTGAACGCCGACGACGACCGGGTGGCCGCGATGGCCGCGCGGCCGTCGCTGCACGAGGACGGCCGCCGGGTGCGCACCTATGGCACCGCGACGGGCGCGGACGTGGTGGCCGCCGAGATCTCCCTGGAACGCGGGTGCGCGGCCTTCACGCTCGCCGGCGTGGACGGCATGGCGGACGGCCCGCGCGCGGCGCTCAGGCTCGTCGGCGAGCACCACGTCACGAACGCCCTGGCCGCCCTGGCCGTCGCTGTCGAGTGCGGGCTCTCGGCCGAGGACGCGGCGGCGCGAGTGAGCGCCGCCACCCCCCTCAGCCCGCACCGCATGGCGCTCACGGAGCGCGCCGACGGCGTGTGGGTGCTGGACGACAGCTACAACGCATCTCCCGAGTCGATGCGCGCCGCGCTGCGCGCCCTCAAGGAGGTCGCGACCACGGGCCGGTCGTTCGCCGTCATCGGCGAGATGCGGGAGATGGGCGACGCGTCGCGAGAGGCGCACGAGGAGATCGGCCTCGACGCCGTCCGGCTCAGAATCGACCACCTGCTCGTGGTGGGCGAGGGCGCCAAGCCGGCCCACGCATCGGCCGTCCGCGAAGGCTCGTGGGGAGACGAGGCCGCGTACGTCGCTACCATTGACGAGGCCCGCGCGTTCCTCGACGGGCGTCTGGCGCGCGGCGATACCGTGCTGATCAAGGCGTCCCACGGAACCGGGCTGTGGAAGCTGGCCGACGATCTGCTGGGAGTTGACGCATGAGAGCAGTGGTGTTCGCGGGAGGGATCTCGCTGGTCATCGCGCTGCTCGGCACCCCACTGTTCATCCGCTTCCTCACCCGCCACCAGTACGGGCAGTTCATCCGCCACGACGGGCCGGCGACCCACCTGGTCAAGCGCGGCACCCCCACCATGGGCGGCGTGGTCATCATCCTCGCCACCGTGCTCGGGTGGCTCGGGGCGAACCTCCTCACCGGCCGCACGCCCTACGCCTCGTCGATGCTCGTGGTGCTGCTCATCGTGGGGCTCGGTTTCGTGGGCTTCCTCGACGACTACATCAAGATCCGCCAGGAGCGGTCGCTGGGGCTCAAGGCGCGCTACAAGATCCTGGGGCAGGCGGTGGTCGGCATCTCGTTCGGGGTGCTCGCGCTGCAGTTCCCCAATCAGTACGGCGACTCTCCCGCGTCCACCTCGATCTCGTTCCTGCGCGACACCGCCCTCGACCTCGCGTACTGGGGTCCCGCGATCGGGATCATCCTGTTCATCGTGTGGGCGAACTTCCTCATCACCGCATGGTCGAACGCGGTCAACCTCACCGATGGCCTGGATGGCCTCGCCACGGGGTCCGCGCTCATCTTCTTCGGCGCATACACGGTCATCGGACTGTGGCAGTACAACCAGTGGTGCGGCTTCACGTCCTCGACGAGCCTGTGCTACGAGGTGAGGGACCCGCGCGATCTCGCGATCCTCGCCGCGGCGATCGCCGGGGCGTGCTTCGGCTTCCTGTGGTGGAACGCCAGCCCCGCGAAGATCTTCATGGGCGACACCGGCTCGCTCGCGCTCGGCGGCGCCATCGCCGGCATCACCATCATGTCGCGCACCGAGCTGCTGGGCGTCATCATCGGCGGGCTGTTCGTCATCATCGTCGCGAGCTCGGTGATCCAGATCGGCTGGTTCAAGCTCTCGGGCGGTAAACGGGTGTTCAAGATGGCGCCCCTGCATCATCACTTCGAGCTGTTGGGCTGGGGAGAGGTGACGATCGTGATCCGGTTCTGGATCATCGCCGGTCTCGCCGCAGCCGGCGGAGTCGGCCTGTTCTACGCCGAGTGGATCGCGGCGCTCCCGGCAGGGGAGTGAGCGTGGCCTCGTCCCCGCTGGCGGGGCTCACCGTCCTGATCCTCGGGCTCGGCGTCGCGGGCCGCTCCGCACTGGCGGCGTGCCGCGACCTGGGCGCGAACGCCGTCACGGTCGATCCGGGTGCGGCCGATGCGGACGTCGCCGACATCGGCCAGGTCGACTTGGGTGCGGTGGACGCGTGCATGTCCTCGCCCGGCTTCGCCCCGCACACGCGCGAGGTGCGCGCGGTGCAGGAGGCGGGCATCGAGATCTGGTCCGAAATGGAGTTCGCGTGGCGGGTGCGTCGCGAGGGCGTCCCGTGGGTGCTCGTGACGGGTACCAACGGCAAGACCACCACGACGCAGATGGTCGGCGCGATCGCGGCCGCGGGCGGCCTCGACGTGGCCGTGTGCGGCAACATGGGCGTCCCGGTCATCGCCGCGGCGCGCGAGCAGCACGATCTGGTGGCCGTCGAGATCGCGAGCCTGCAGCTGCACTTCACGTCCACGCTGTCGCCGCACGCCGCCGTGTGCCTGAACGTCGACGAGGACCACCTGGACTGGCACGGCTCCGTCGAGCACTATCGCGCGGACAAGGCCCGCGTGTACCAGCACGTGGAGGTCGCGTGCGTGTACGGGGCACACGACCCGCTGGTCGAGTCGATGGTGGCGGAGGCCGACGTCGTCGAGGGGGCCCGGGCCGTCGGCGTGACGCGCGGCGCGCCCACCGTGTCGCAGCTCGGAGTCGTCGACGGCGTGCTTCTCGACCGCGCCTTCCACGGCGCCCGGCGCACGGAGGCCGTCGAGCTCGGTCACGTCGACGACCTCTCTCACCTGGTCGCGGGCCAGGTGCCTCCCTACCTGGTCTTCAATGCTCTCGCCGCGGCGGCTCTCGCGCGCGCGGTCGGCGTGGCGCCCGATGCTGTGGCGCAGGGGCTGCGGGACTTCTCGCTGGACGCGCACCGCACCGCCCATGTCGCCACGGTGGACGGCGTCACCTACGTGGACGACTCCAAGGCCACGAACGCCCACGCCGCTCTCGCGGCCTTCGGCGGCCGCGCGCCGGCGAGCGTGGTGTGGATCGCGGGCGGCCAGGCCAAGGGCCAGGAGTTCGACGCGCTCGTCGCGGCGCTGCGAACGCGACTGCGCGCGGTGGTGCTGATCGGCGTCGATCCGGAGCCCCTCGCATCGGCGCTGGCGGGACACGCGGCCGATATCCCCGTGACCCGCATCGCGCCGGGCGACACTGTGATGCAGCAGGCGGTGCGCGAGGCCCGTGCGCTCGCCCAGGAGGGCGACACGGTGCTCCTGTCACCCGCCTGCGCATCGTTCGATCAGTTCCGCAGTTACGCGGATAGGGGAGATGCCTTCGCTCACGCGGTGAGGGCGAGCGCTTAAGGAGGCGTCATGACGGCCACTGCGTCGCGACGCACCGAGAGCAGCACACCCTCCGGCTCTCCCGTCACCACCTATTACCTGCTCGCCGTCGCGAGCGCGCTGCTGGTGGTGGTCGGCCTCGCCGTGGTGCTGTCGAGCACCTCGAACATCGCGCTGCAGCGCTCGGACGGCAACCCCTTCACCCTGTTCATGATCCAGGCGGTGGCGCTCGGCATCGGCATGGCGGCGCTCGTGATCGGCTCGCGCATGCCCGTGACGTTCTGGAAGCGCGTCGCGGTGCCGATTCTGCTGGTGTCGATCGTGCTGCTGGTGGCGGTGGTGCTGGTGGGAGAGGCCTCGGGCGGCAACAAGAACTGGATCCGCGTGGGTCCGGTGACCTTCCAGCCATCCGAGGTCTCCAAGCTGGGGCTCGCACTCTTTCTGGGCGTCGCCCTGTCGGTGAGCCGGCGCCAGCTGTCCTCGCTGCGCGGGCTGGTCAACCCCGGCGCGGTCGCGGCGGTCATCGTGCTCGCGCTCGTGCTGTGGGGCCGCGACATGGGAACCGCCCTCGTCATCGTCATCATGGTCGCGGCGGCGTACTGGGCCGCGGGCCTGCCGATCCGGTACTTCGCGGCGGGGGGCGCTCTCGCCCTCGTGGGGATGCTCCTGCTCCTGAACGACGGGGAGTCGCGCGGATCGCGCATCGACGTGTGGCTGAACCCCGAGAACTGCGACCCGCAAGGGGCGTGCATGCAGACCCTCCACGGGACCTACGCGCTGGCCTCCGGCGGGCTGTGGGGTCTCGGCCCCGGCATGAGCCGGGAGAAGTGGGGATACCTGCCCGTCGCGGACTCGGACTTCATCTTCGCGATCATCGGCGAGGAGTACGGGCTCATCGGCACGCTGCTCATGCTGGTCGCGTTCGGCATGGTGGCCGTCGCCGTGAACCGCCTGGTGCACCGCCACCGCGATCCCTTCGTGCAGATCGCGGCCGCGGGGATCGGCGCGTGGATCGTGGGTCAGGCGCTCATCAACATCGCCGTGGTCGTGGGGCTGGCGCCGGTCACCGGCGTGCCGCTCCCGCTGGTGTCCTCCGGCGGCTCGTCGCTCATCGTGTCGCTCGCCGCGATCGGCGTGCTGATGGCGTTCGCGCGCCGCGAGCCCGGCGCGCCCGAGGCCTTCGCGGCGCGGCCCTCGGTCGTGAAGAAGTCCATCGCGGTCATCGCCAGGGGGCGCCGTGGCTAGCGTGCTGCTGGCCGGCGGGGGAACGGCCGGCCACGTGAATCCGCTGCTCGCGACGGCTGAGGAGCTGCGCTCGCGCGGGCACCGCGTCGAGGCGCTCGGCACGCCCGAGGGGCTCGAGCAGGATCTGGTGCCGCGAGCCGGCGTGACGCTCCATGAGGTGCCCAAGGCGCCGATGCCGCGCCGGCCTTCCGGGGACATGGCTCGCTTTCCTGGCCGCTTCGCGTCCGCGGTGCGCGCCGCCCGGCGCGCGATCGAGGCGTCCGGGGCCGATGCGGTGGTGGGGTTCGGCGGCTATGTCTCCACGCCCGCGTATCTTGCGGCCCGGCGCGCGGGAGTGCCGATCGTGGTGCACGAGGCCAACGCCCGCCCGGGCATGGCGAACAAGCTCGGGTCGCGGATGACCGAGCACGTCGCGGTGACCTTCCCGGACACCCCGCTGCGGCACGCCCGGCTCACCGGGCTTCCGCTGCGCGCCTCGATCCGCGACCTCGCGGAGCTGCTCGCTGATCCCCGCGCCGTGGACGATGCCCGTGAGGCCGCGCGCGCCATGGCGGGGTGGCCGGCGGATGCCCCCGTCCTGGTCATCACCGGCGGGTCCCTCGGAGCGGCGAGCCTCAACGCCGCCGCGGTCGCGGCGGTGCCGAACCTCGTCGCCCACGGGGTTCACGTCTGGCACCTGACGGGCAAGGGCAAGGCCGACGAAGCCGCGCGAGCGTACGGCGACCTGAGCGCCGACCAGCGCGAGCTGTACCGCGTGGAGGAGTACTCCCACGACATGGAGACCGTGCTCGCGGCCGCGGGTGCCGTGGTGTGCCGCGCGGGCGCCGCGACCGTGTCGGAGCTGACCGCGCTGGGACTGCCCGCCATGTACGTGCCGCTGCCGCATGGCAACGGGGAGCAGGCGGACAATGCGCGACCGGCCGTCGAGGCGGGAGCCGCGATGATGGTCGCCGACTCCGAGCTGACGCCCGCGATGCTCGAGCAGCGCGCCGAGCACATGCTGCTGGACTCGAAGGCGTCGACCGCCATGCGCGAGGCCGCCCGCGGCATCGGCATCCGCGACGGCGCTCAGCGGCTCGCGGACATGGTCGAGGGGGCGCTGCGGTGACCCGCTTCCACTTCATCGGCGTGGGCGGGTCGGGGATGTCCGCGGTCGCACGGCTCACCGCCGCGCGCGGGATCGACGTGTCCGGCTCCGATCGCGGCGAGAGCGCCTACTTCCTGGCGCTGCGCGATGCCGGCATGGACGTGCGCGTGGGCCACGACCCCGCGTTCGTCGACGGGGCCGATGCCGTGGTGATCTCGACCGCGGTGCGCGAGTCCAATCCCGAGCTCGCGCGGGCGCGCGAGCTCGAGATCCCGGTGCTGCATCGCTCCGAGGCGCTCGCCCGTGCTCTCGAGGGCAAGCGGCTCATCGCCGTCGCGGGTTCTCATGGCAAGACCACCACCTCCGCGATGGTCGCCCATGCGCTGCACGGAGCGGGGGTCGACGCCTCCTTCGCGGTAGGGGCCAGGGTGTTCGGCGTCGACGGCGCGGTCGCGGGCGGCTATGCGGGAGACTCCGACGTTGCGGTGGTCGAGGCGGACGAGTCCGACGGGTCGTTCCTGCGCTATCACCCCGAGGTGGCGATCCTGCTGAACATCGAGCCCGACCACCTGGATCACTACGGCAGCGTCGAGGCGCTCGAGCAGGCGTTCGCGGACTTCGCGCGCGACTGCCGGGTGCTCGTCGCCTGCGCCGAGGACGACACGGTCATGCGCGTGGCGCGCGCGGCGGCCGATGCCGGGGTCGAGGTGATCACGTATGGGCGGGCCGATGCGGACGTGACGGTCACCTCCGAAGCCCTCGTGCGCGACGGTGCGGCGCACCCCCTGAGCGTGCCGATCCCCGGAGCCCACCAGCGCCTCAACGCCTCCGCGGCGTGGACGGCGGCGGTCGCGGTCGGCGCCGATTCCGCGCGCGTGGCCGGAGCGCTCGCGAGCTTTGCGGGCACGGGGCGCCGGTATCAGCTCCGCGGCGAGGTGGGCGGCGTGCGCGTGGTCGACGACTACGCTCACCACCCCACAGAGGTGGCGGCGGTGCTGGCGGCGGCCCGCGCCTCCGGCGTGGGCCACCTCGTGGTGCTCTTCCAGCCCGCGCTGTTCACCCGCACCCAGCTCCACGCGCAGGCGTTCGCGGACGCGCTGTCCGTCGACGACGCCGACGTGGTGATCGCCGGCGTGCACGGCGACCGCGAGGATCCGATCCCGGGAGTGACGTCGCAGACGATCCTCGACCGCATGACGGTTCCCGACGGGTCGACCGCGCAGGTCGTCGAGGACCTCGAGGCCGCGGCCGCCGTCGCCGCGTCCCTCGCACGCGCCGGCACTCAGGTGATGACGGTCGGATCCGGCACCGTGACCCTGGCCGCCGAGTGGATCCTGGACGCTCTGCGATCGGGTGGCGAGCCGCGTGCCGCCGGCACGGGCGGCCATGGCTGAGCCCCGCCGTCCCCAGGCCCCCGCGCGGCCACCGAAGCCCGTGAAGCGCGCCGCTGCCAAGAGCACGGTTCCCAAGAGCACGGTTCCCAAGGGCGCAGCTGCGAAGAGCACGGCGTCGAAGAGCACGGCCGCGAAGGGCGCCACATCGTCGCCCACGAAGACCGCGTCCTCGTCCAAGCGTCCGGCAGGTCGGTTCGGGACCCAGACCGGGGGCGACGCTCCCGCCGGTCGGCTCGCTNCACGGTTCCCAAGGGCGCAGCTGCGAAGAGCACGGCGTCGAAGAGCACGGCCGCGAAGGGCGCCACATCGTCGCCCACGAAGACCGCGTCCTCGTCCAAGCGTCCGGCAGGTCGGTTCGGGACCCAGACCGGGGGCGACGCTCCCGCCGGTCGGCTCGCTGGCTCGGCCGGCCGCCTGACGCAGCGCGCCCGCGATGCGGGCCGCTCCGCCGGGCGTGCCGCGCGAAGCGCCGGCGCGTCGGCCAGTGCCGACGTTCGCCAGGCGACGCCGCGGTCGAGCTCCACGCTGTCCGCGCATCGGCCCGATCCCGGCACCGCCCCCGTGCCCACGCCGTGGGCCAAGGTCGCCGCCGGCTCGGCCGCCAAGGTCTCCACCCGCATGCAGGAGCGGCTGCGCGAGCGGCGCACCGCGCAGACTCGGCTGCGCGCGCTCCGGTGGGGCAAGAGGGCGGCGATCGCGCTGGGCGCCTTCGCCGCGGTGTGGCTCGTGCTGCTGTCTCCGGTGTTCGCCTTCGACGCGGAGCAGGTCGAGGCGGCAGGCTTCGGCAGCGTCGTCGACCCCGCTCAGGTCGAGTCCGTGGTCGCCGCACACGACGGCGCGTCGCTGGCGACGCTCGACACGGGCGCCGTCGCGGCAGAGCTGGAGACTCTCGTCGGGGTCCGGGAGGCGACCATCACCCGCGTGTGGCCGTCCGGGCTGCGCGTCGAGATCACCTCGTCCGAGCCCGTCGCCGCGATCCCGCAGGAGGGCGGAGGGTTCGTGCTGGTGGACGACCTGGGGGACCAGGTCGACTCCACGGAGGACGTGCCGTCCCAGCTCCCGGTCGTGACCATTCCTCTCGAGAGCGGTCAGACCCGCATCCTGTCCGGCGTGCTGGACGTCATCGACGAGCTTCCGGTGGGTCTGCGCGACCGCGTCGAGGGCATCGAGGCGGACACCGAGGACTCGATCAACTTCGTGCTGCGGGACGGGCCGCGCGTGGAGTGGGGCAGCGGCGAGGAGTCGGCGCTCAAGGCTGAGGTGCTGCAGGCGCTGCTCGAGTCCCCGGAGGCGTCGAAGGCGGACGTGATCGACGTCTCCGCGCCGTCGCTGCCGATCACTCGCGCCGAGTAGAGCGCCGCAATTATCCGCGCGACACGCGCGAGCCTGTGGGGTTTTGGCGGCGCTGGCACGTACCGTCATCGAGGAAGCAGTTGACATAACTATAACCCTCAAGTAGAGGGTTAAGGTTGGGAGGGGCTCATGGCCGCACCGCAGAACTACATCACCGCCATCAAGGTCGTCGGCGTGGGCGGTGGCGGCGTGAACGCCGTCAACCGCATGATCGACGTCGGCCTCAAGGGCGCCGAGTTCATCGCCATCAACACCGATGCTCAGGCGCTGCTGATGTCCGACGCCGACGTCAAGCTCGACATCGGGCGCGAGCTCACCCGTGGGCTGGGAGCGGGCGCCGACCCCGAGGTGGGTCGCCAGGCCGCCGACGACCACGAGGCGGAGATCGCCGAGGCGCTCAAGGGCGCCGACATGGTCTTCGTCACCGCGGGCGAGGGCGGCGGCACCGGCACCGGTGGAGCGCCCGTCGTCGCGAAGATCGCGCGCGACCTCGGCGCCCTCACCGTGGGCGTGGTCACTCGTCCGTTCGGATTCGAGGGCCGCCGGCGCGCCGATCAGGCCGATGCCGGCATCCAGCGTCTGCGCGAAGAGGTCGACACCCTCATCGTCATCCCGAACGACCGCCTGCTCGACATCTCCGACAACGACCTGTCGGTGCTCGGCGCGTTCGCGGCCGCCGACCAGGTGCTGCAGGGCGGCGTGCAGGGGATCACGGACCTCATCACCACCCCCGGGCTCATCAACGTGGACTTCAACGACGTGAAGTCCGTGATGCAGGGAGCGGGCACGGCGCTCATGGGAGTGAGCTCCTCTCGTGGCGAGGGCCGAGCCCTCCAGGCTGCGGAGGGCGCGATCTCTTCGCCCCTGCTCGAGGCATCCATCGAGGGTGCTCACGGCGTGCTGCTGTCGATCGCGGGCGGCACGAACCTCGGCATCAAGGAGGTCGAGATCGCGGCCCGCCTGGTCCGCGAGGCGGCCCACCCCGAGGCCAACATCATCTTCGGCACCGTCATCGACGATTCGCTGGGCGACGAGCTGCGCATCACCGTGATCGCCGCAGGATTCGACGGCGGCTCGCCGACTGTGAGCCACGCGTCCGGCGCCCTGGGCATGGTGGACGGCGCTCGCGAGATGCGGTCCTCCGCCGAGACCGACCCCGTGGACGCCCCCGTCGAGGAGTCGTCGGTTCCGCAGGCCATCGAGGCGGACGTCGACGAGCCGCCGGCACGCACCGACACGATCGACGTGAAGCCGGTGCGCCGGGACGCCGAGTCGCTCGACGTGCCCGAGTTCCTCCGTTAGTCCGGCCGTGATCGACCTGCAGTGATGGACGCGGGTCTGCCGATCCGCGCCTTCTTCACCACGCGGGAGGGCGGCGTCAGTGCGCCTCCCTACGATTCGCTCAACCTCGCGGTCCACGTGGGCGACGAGCCGCACGCCGTCGCGACCAACCGGGCGCGCGTGGCGGACGCCGCGGGAGCGCCCGTGACGTTCCTCGCCGCCGCGCACGGCATCGCGGTGGCGCGGGTGGGCGCGCCAGGTCAGTCGCCGCCGACGGCCGATGCGCTGGTGACGTCGGTCGCCGGCGTCGCCGTCGCAGCGATCGCCGCGGACTGCGTGCCGGTGCTGGTGCACGACGACGCCACGGGCGCGGTCGCGGCGGTCCACGCGGGTCGCGAAGGGCTGTTCGCGGGAGTGATCGACGCGGCCCTCGCCGAGATGCTCGACCTGCGGCGCGCCGGGGCCGCGCACGGACGCATGAGAGCCAGCATCGGTCCCGCGATCTGCGGCCTCTGCTACGAGGTGCCGGCCGACATGAGGGCACGGGTCGCCGGGCGCCACCCGGCGGCATTCGCGACGACCCGCGAGGGCACCGCGGCGCTCGATCTGCCGCGCGCGATCGAGGCGAGGCTGTCCGAACTGGGTGTCGGGGAGATCGTGCGCGTGCAGGAGTGCACCGCCGAATCCCCGCGGCTGTTCTCACATCGGCGCGACGGCGTGACCGGCCGGTTCGCTGGCGTGGCCGTCTGCGAGTGACTGAGCGGCGTGTCGCTCCGCACCTCGCCCCCTGGCCCGGCCTACCGTTCTAGCAACAGCGTGTTCACCATTGAAGGAGCCATCCATGAGCGCAATGCGCAAGGCGATCCAGTACCTCGGCTTCGACGTGAGCCAGCACGAAGAGTACGACTATGCCGACGAGGAGCTCGCGCCCGTGACGAACCTCCACGACGTGTCCGAGGTCCGCGACAAGAACGGCAACCGCGCCGACCGTCAGCGGACCCCCGCAAGCAACGTGGGCGCGAACGACCTGCGCCGCATCCAGACCATCAAGCCGCGCACCTACAACGACGCGCGGCTCATCGGCGAGGCCTTCCGGCAGGGCGTGCCGGTCATCATGAACCTCACCGAGATGTCGGACGCGGATGCCAAGCGCCTCGTGGACTTCTCCGCAGGTCTGTCGTTCGGCCTCCACGGCTCGATCGAGCGCGTGACCACGTCCGTGTTCCTGCTCTCGCCCGCGCACGTCGAGATCGGCATGGACGCCGAGCCGCCGGCACCGCAGGAGAGCGAGTTCTTCAACGAGCGCTGACGTCGGTTAGGCTCACCGGGTGGAACTCGTTGCTCAGGCCCTTCGCTTCGCGCTGTTCCTCTTCATGCTGGTGCTTTTCGCACGCGTGATTCTGGGCTTCGTGATGTCCTTCTCGCGAGAGTGGCGCCCGCAAGGGGCGATGCTGGTCGCGACCGAGGCGGTGTTCACCGTCACGGATCCCCCGCTCAGATTCCTGAGACGCTTCATCCCCCCGCTGCAGTTCGGCCAGGTACGCCTCGATATCGCGTTCCTCGTGCTGTTCTTCGGCTGTTCGATCCTGTACAACGTACTGTTGTTCGTCTGACGGGGGAGATCGGCCCATCGTCCGATTTGCGCGTGATGCGAATTCAGGTGGGTGCCGATACCTATTGATGAGTACAGTGACGGTTATCGACGCGCTGGCCGGTACCACCGGCCACGACTAGACACAAGACACAAGGTGGTTTGCACATGGCACTGCTCACGGCAGAGGACGTGCTGAACAAGGCGTTCTCGAAGACCAAGTACCGCGAGGGCTTCGATCAGGACGAGGTGGACGACTTCCTCGACGAGGTCGCGCACACGGTCCAGTCGTTGACCGCCGAGCGCGACGATCTCGCCAAGCGCCTGGCTCAGGCTCAGGCCGGGGCCCCCGCGTCGAGCGAGGCCGATTCCGCTGCCGAGCCGTCGACCGAGGGTGGTCTGCTCGCAGCCGCGACCGACCCCACGCCCCCCAGCGCGACCGGCATGCTCGCGATGGCGCAGAAGCTGCACGACGAGTACGTGCACGCCGGCGAGACCGAGCGCGATCGTCTCATCGACGACGCCAAGTCGAAGGCGGAGTCGATCGTCGAGCAGGCGGAGACCGACGCGAAGGCCCGCATGGACGAGCTGGTGTCGGAGCGCAGCGAGCTCGAGCGCAAGATCGACGACCTCCGGCGCTTCGAGCGCGACTACCGCGCTCGCCTCAAGAGCTACCTCGAGAACCTGCTGGGCGACCTCGACCACGGCGGCAAGGCCGAGCCCGCGGCCTCGTCGGCTCCCGCCTTCGGCGCCGGGTTCGGCGCAGGCGTGTCGGCGTCCGACGACGCCTCCGACGAGTCGGAGGGTGACTCCGTGCCCGCGTTCGAGCAGTCGGATGACAGCCAGCAGGCCGGCGAGTCGTCCGACGACACCGCGCAGACCGGCGATTCGTTCAGCTCCTACACGCCCCAGAGCACCGCCTCGGCGCCGTCCGCGCCGTCGAGCCCATGGGCGCAGGTACGGTCCAACGACGGCGACTCGAGCCCGCGCGACGACGCCCAGCAGGAGGGCGTGGACGAGGACGGCGAGCAGCCGAACCCGTGGGGCGCCTCGGCGTATCAGCCGCTCGCCGGACCCCCGAACAGCGATGTCTCGAGGGCCTTCGGGTCCTCCTCGCCCGAGGACGGCGACACCAAGAACTCCTGACTCGGGCCGCAAGCCCCGGTTCCACCCCACGCGCCACGTCATCTTCGGATGGCGTGGCGCTTTGCGATGCGGGGCAAACCGGACTACTCTCACGACACTGACCTGATTCGAGGATGTGTGATGACCAGCACTGACGTGACGATCGTCGTTGTGGACCCGGCCGAGCTCAAGGCCGCCGACGCCAAGAAGCTTGCGGTCCGAGAGGGTGATGAGCCCTGGAAGGTTGCGGAGCTTCGCGGGATCGTCAAGACGCTCAACTCCGACGTCGAGAGGCTGGTCGCCGAGTACCACGGCGCCGAGCACGACCTCGATGACCTGCTCCACACCTCGGAGGGCGCGGGCGACGACCAGGCTGACGCCGGCTCGACCGCCCTGGAGCGCGAGCAGGAGATGTCGATCGTCAACAACACGCGCGACATGCTCGAGCAGAGCGTGGACGCGCTGCGCCGCGTGAAGGCCGGAACGTACGGCGCATGTCAGGTGTGCGGCAAGGGGATCGGCAAGGCCCGCCTCCAGGCGTTCCCGCGCGCCACCCACTGCGTCGCCTGCAAGCAGCGCGAGGAGCGTCGTTGACCTGGCGACCAGCCCTGTGGTTGGTCGCCCTCGCCGTCATCGCCCTGGACCAGGTCACCAAGCAGTGGGCGCTCAGCGCCCTCGAGCCGGGGCAGAAGCAGCCCGTTCTCGGTGACCTGCTGTCCTTCCAGCTGGTCTTCAACTCCGGCGCCGCCTTCTCGCTTGGCGACGGCTACACCTGGGTGATGACCGTCATCGCGGCCGTGGTGACGGTGGCGATCGTGGTGTTCGCCCGCCGCGCGCAGTCCCGGCTGTCCGTCGCCCTGTTCGGCATCGTCCTCGGGGGCGCGATCGGCAACCTCATCGACCGCCTGCTGCGCGAGCCGGGCTTCGGTGAGGGACACGTGGTCGACATGATCAACTACAACGGCTGGTTCGTGGGCAACGTCGCCGACCTCGCGATCGTGGGCGTCGCCGCGGCGGTGCTCGTGATGAGCCTCACGAACCGGCCGCTGCTCGCGCCCAAGTCAGGCGAGTCCCCGTCGCCCGAGGGCGACGTGCCCGCCTCCGCCGAGGTGACGTCGCCCACCCAAGCCACGGACGCATCGGCCGAATCCCCGCGCGAGGAGCCTCGTGGCTGACACGCGCTATCTGCCCGTGCCGGACTCCCTGATCGGCGAGCGCGTGGATGCGGGACTGGCGCGCATGCTTGGCCTGAGCCGCACCAAGGCCGCCGAGCTGCTCGTGAACGGCGCCGTCGCGTTGGACGGCCACACCTTGGGCAAGTCGGATCGACTGGCCGAGGGCGTCCTCGCCGTCGACATCCCCGACGAGCGCGAGCGAGCCGCCGAACCCACGATTCCTGGCGGTCTGGTCCTGGTCTACGAGGACGACGACGTGGCGGTGGTCGACAAGCCCGTGGGCGTCGCCGCCCACCCGTCACCGGGCTGGACGGGACCCACCGTGGTGGGCGGGCTCGCATCGGCCGGCGTGCAGCTGTCGCAGTCCGGGCCGCCCGAGCGCCAAGGCATCGTGCACCGCCTCGACGTCGGCACCTCGGGCCTGATGGTGGTGGCGAAGTCCGACGGCGCCTACACGGAGCTCAAGCGAGCCTTCAAGGAGCGCGACGTCGAGAAGGTCTATCACGCGGTCGCGCAGGGCCACATGGACCCCACCGAGGGCACCATCGACGCCCCGATCGGGCGACACCCCACGGCCGACTACCGCTTTGCCGTGGTGCAGGGAGGCAAGGCGTCGATCACCCACTACGCGGTGTTGGAGATGTTCCCCGCCGCATCGCTGGTGGAGGTCCATCTCGAGACCGGCCGCACGCACCAGATCCGCGTGCACATGGCCGCGATGCGTCACCCCCTCGCGGGCGACCTGACCTACGGGGCGGACCCCAGCCTCGCTCAGCGGCTGGGGCTCGAGCGCCAGTGGCTGCACGCGCGCGAGCTCGCATTCGCGCACCCCACCCGGGGAGACGAGCTCCGGGTGACGAGCGAGTATCCCGCGGACCTGCTGGCGGCGCTCGAGCGGCTTCGGGGGTGAGCGTGAGAGTCGAGGCGGTCACGACCGAGAGCCACTTCGCGGACGCGCTGGAGGTGCGCTTCGCGGTGTTCGTGCACGAGCAGGGAGTGTCGCCCGAGGGGGAGCGCGACGAGCTCGACGACGACCCCCGCACGTTCCACGCCGTCGCGTACGCCGAGGACGGCGCCCCCGTGGGAGCGGGTCGGCTGCTCGCGCCTCACACCGACACCGCGCACGGCCAGGGCACCCCGCACGGCGCGATGGACCCCGCCACCCCGCACATCGGCCGCCTCGCCGTCACGGCCGCCGCGCGCGGCACGGGCGCTGGCCGCGCGCTCATGGAATTCCTCGAGGCGGCCGCTCTCGAGCGCCACGGCGCCCACGGCCACGTGCGGGTCGAGCTGTCCGCCCAGGACCAGGCGATGGCGTTCTACGAGCGGCTCGGGTACACGACCTATGGCGACGGGTACCTCGACGAGGGCATCTGGCACCACGACGCCTACAAGGACGTCACGGCCTGACCCTCGCAGTCCGGTCACTCCTGCGGGTGGGCGCGGGGCTCCAAGCGCCCGTCCTCCATGCGCAGCACCGTGTCGCAGTGATGCAGCACGTCGTGGTCATGCGTGACCATGACCGTCGCGACCCCCGCCTTGTGCGTCTCCTCGCGCAGCAGCGCGACGACCTCCTGGCTTCGTTGGCGGTCCAGCGCGGCGGTCGGCTCGTCCACCAGCAGCACCGTCGGCGAGTTCACGAGCGACCGGGCGATTCCCACCCGCTGGCGCTCACCGCCCGAGAGCTCGTGCGGCCGCCGGTCCGCCTTGTGCGCGATCCCCACCTGCTCGAGCAGCGGCATCGGATCGAAGCCCCGCCCGCCGGCGAGGCGGTGGACCAGTCGCAGCTGATCGGCGACCGTGAGCGCCGGTACCAGATTGCCGCTCTGGAACACGAAGCCGATCTCCTGGATGCGAAACTTCGCCTGCTCGCGGCGTGACAGGGTGGCGAGGTCGCGCCCGTGCACCGCGATGGTGCCCCAATGGGGTTGGGCGAGCGCTCCGGCGACGGTCAGCAGGCTCGTCTTGCCCGCTCCCGAGGGGCCGATGATCGCCACGAGCTCGCCGGGCACCACGGAGAGCGAAACGTCGTCGAGAGCGAGCACTGTGCGGTCGCCGTCGCCATGCGTGAGGGTCACCGCACGCATCTCGATTCCGGCACGGCTGTCGTTGCGAAGCGGGCTGGGCGTGGTCATCGGTTCCCTCCCAGGGCCGTAGCGGGTTCAATGCGTGCAATGCGGAGCACGGCGAGAGCCGCACCGACGAGTCCGAGCGTGATCATCAGCAGTGCCGCGCCCGCGACCGGGCCGGCCTCGATGCTGAATGGCACGCCGGCGGGCATCAGCGCCGCCAGGCTCGCGCCGGCGGCCACGCCCACGCCAGTGAACGTGACGAGCAGCACGGCCGCCTGCATGATTCCGTCGCGCAACAGGAAGCCGGTCGAGGCCCCCACGGCGCGCAGGACGGCGAGCTCATGCTGACGTTGGACCGTCCACACCGTGAAGAAGGCACCGATCACCAGTGCGGCGATGATGTAGAGAAAGCCCTGGATCAGCGAGATCGTGGTGGTCTCCGCGGTGTAGCCGGGCGAGGCGCCGAAGGCCTCGGTCAACGTCATCATGGTCGTGTCCGCCGCGGAGTCGGCGGTGGCGACGTCGACGCCGGCGGCCTCGAGCGAGTGCCCGTCGACGGTGCGCAGCGCCACCACGCTGGCGGTGTCGATCCGGCCGTCAGCGATCGTCTGGTCGTCGGGCTGGCCGGGGCTGGACGTGCCCGAGGCCACGTACTGCCATGTGGCCAGCGGGACGTAGCCCACGTCGACGTGCCCGAACGTCGCCTGGCCGGGGGTGAAGCCCATGACCTCGAGCTCGGTGTCCACCCGGTCGAGTGTGATGGTGTCGCCGATCGCCACCCCATCCTCTCTGGCGGTCGCGGAGAGCACGATGCCGGCGGGGGAGTCGATGGCCGAGCCTTCGCCGATCTCGGGCTCGAGGAACCCTCCGGGAACGAACCCGAACAGACTGAGGTCGATGTCCTGCCCGCCCGCGGTGCGCGCATTGATCAGCGACACCCCGAACAGTTCCGCCTCGGCGATGCCGGGCTCGCTCTGCCAATCCCGTCGCTGGCCATCGTCCACCGCGGAGCGGGAGAACGCGTTGTCCGCCTTCGTGCCCGACTCGAAGGCGAAGGCCGTGGCGGGCAGGCTCTTGAGGCCGGAGACCCCGTCATTGACCAGCCCGACGGAGAGGCCCGAGAGCATCATGGTCAGCAGTGCGAGGAGCCCGATGACGAGCCCGATCAGGGCATAGCGGCCGCGCTGGAACACCAGCGAGCGCAGCGCGAGGAACATGGGTGACCTTTCGGCGCGGGAATTTTGTCGACAGGGTGTTGACAATGATATGGAATATATGTCGACAAAACCCGGCGGGGCAAATTCGGGCGCGCGCGGCGGGGTGGGGGCGATCGTGCCGGAGCGTCAGGCGCGGTCGAGGTACGGGTCGACCAGGCGCCCCACGCCGTCGCAGACGGCGTCGAAGTCGTCGCCGGCCTCGAGACGGCGTGCGCCGGCGAGCACGAGCGCGTTGATCAGGTCGGCCGTCAGCGCCGGAGCTGGGTCGTTCAGATCGCCGAGCGCCTCCATCAGCGGCTTGACCAGCGCCGCGTGGAAGGCCGCGGAGCGCGGTGCGATGTGCTCGTCGGTAACCACGGTGATCAGCGTGCGGGCGAGCGCATGGTCGCCTTCGGCGACGAGCGCGAGGTTCTCGCGCACGTACACGCGCACCCGGTCGGCGGGGCCCGGCGCACCTGCGTACGCGGCGTCGAAGCGGCGCTGCCAGCGGGGGAAGGTCTCCTCGACGACCGCGGTCAGCAGGTCCTGACTCGAGGAGAAGTAGTGGTAGACGGCGGAGCGCGACAGGCCTGCGCGGCGTCCCACCGCTCCGAGGTTCGGGGCCGCGTCGGGGCTCTCACGCAGGAGCGTCACCGCTGCGTCGAGGAGCGCTGCGCGCCGGGCGGAGCGGTGCTCGGCCACCGTGGCCGCATCGATCTTGGGCACCCCGCCCCCTTTCCTCCTGCGGGCACGCCTGGGGCGTGCCGTGAACCGAGACTAACGTGCGCGTCCACCCACAATTACGCCAGCAGCGCGCGGATTCTCTTCTCGCTCACGGGCTCGCTGGTCCCGAGCGTCTGCGCGAACAGCGACACCCGCAGCTCCTCGATCATCCATCGCGCGTGGTCGAGCCGGTCGGCCCGCTCAGGGTCCGGGCGCCCGGCCTCGTGCGCCTCTCGCACGCTCGTGACCTCGTTCGTCACGTCGCGGATCTTCCACATCGTCGCCGCGTCGCGGTTCGGGTCGGTCTTCGCCTTCTCGAGCCTCATCGACGCCGCCCGGAGGTAGCGCGACAGGTGAGCCAGGCGGCCCGTCGGGGTGCGCGCCAGGAACCCGTCGCCGACCAGCGCGTCGGCCTGCGCGCGGATGTCGGACACCACCGCCAGCAGCGCCATGCTCGTCGCGGCCGTCAGGGCGCCGTCCAGGTCGCGGTAGGCGTCGAGCGCGGCGGCGGCCAGTCCCGCGATCCGGAACGTCTCGTCCTCGAGGCTCGCGCGCACGTGGTCCCGGGCGCGGCCGTACGCCTCCGCGTCCCGCACGGCGGCGGCGTCCACGTCGGGCCCGGCCGTCAGCGACCGGACGGCCGCGTCCTGCAGCGCGGCGACGAGCGCCTCGGTGCTGCGATACGGCGACGATCCAAGGGTGAGCGACGTCTGCGCGGTCCACCGCGTGGTGATGCGCTTGACCGGCAGGGCGCACTCGGTCGCCAGCAGCCGTCGCACGCCTGCCGCGTGCGCCGCGCCCCGGGCCGCCTGGTCCGCCAGCACTCGCAGGGCGGCCTGGCCCTCGTCGACGATCGCGGGGTAGCCGCGCACCGTCGCGCCGCCCACCTCGCCGGAGACCTCGTCCGGAAGGGCGCCGCCGGGCAGCTCGGGCCAGGTCGTCAGCCCGGACTGCTCGGGGAGGGCCGCAGCGCTCGGGCGCGCGTCACCGGGAGCGGGCGTCCCCGCGCCGATGCGGTCGTCGCCCGGGTGCGCACCGTCACCGGGTTCACGCCCTCGCTGGGCCTGGCGGTCGCGGTGGTCCCGGGCCGCATCGGCCGCTCGCTGCACCGACGAACGCGGCGCGGCCGAGCGCTGCATCGCGGAGCTGACCGCCGCCTGCGACTGCGGCGCGAGCGTCCGCTGCAGGTGCACGAGGTCGGTCGACTCGTCGACCGTGGAGCCGTCCTCGTCCTCGACCCTGAAGGTCATGCGCAGGTGCGCCGGCAGCCGGTCCTCGATGCCGTCCCACGCGTCTGCGGGCACGTCCACGCCGCGGGTGTCGCGGACGGCGCGGGTGAAGACATCCCGGTAGCCCTCGGCCATGTCGCCCGCTCGCGCCATGTCCTCCCACGCGGGCGTCTCACGCTCCATCCACGCCGCGACGTCGCGGGCGGTGTCGGGCGCGGGCACCAGCAGCCGGCGGACGGTCTTGGGCAGCGCGCGGATGGTCGCGGTGGCGAGCTCGTCGGCCAGGCCCGGGACCATCCAGTCGAATCCTTCCGGGGCGACCCGCGCGAGCACGGCGATGGGGATGTGCGCCGTCACGCCGTCCGCGTCCGTCCCCGGCTCGAACTGGTAGGTGAGCGGCAGCTCGAGGTCCCCCTGTGGCCACACCGTGGGGAATGCGTCGGTGTCCACGTCGGCGTGCTCGGGAGCCACGGTGTCGAGCGTGAGGGTGAGCAGCTCCGGATTGCGCCTGCGCTCGTCCTTCCACCAGCGGTCGAAGTGCCGGGCGGAGACCACCGAATCGGGAACGCGCTCGTCGTAGAAGTCGAACAGCGCGTCGTCGTCCGCGAGCAGACCGCGGGTCCGGGACCGGGCCTCGAGCTCCTCGGCCTCGGCGAGCAGCCGCTGATTGTCCTTCCAGAAGCTGTGGTGCGTCTCCCACTCGCCCTGCACCAGCGCGTGGCGGATGAACAGGTCGCGCGCCTCGGTGGGCCGGATGCGGCCCCACAGCACGTCGCGGTCGGCCACGATGGGCACGCCGTACAGCAGCACCTTCTCGGTGGCGACGGCGGCGCCGCGCTTCTTCGACCAGTGCGGGTCCGCATACGTGCGCTTGGCGAGGTCTCCGGCGAGCTCCTCGGCCCACTCGGGCTTGATGGCCGCGACGTCGCGCGCCCACAGCCGGCTGGTCTCGACGAGCTCGGCGGCCATCACGAAGGCCGGCGGCTTCTTGGACAGGGGAGAGCCAGGGAAGATCGCGAACCGCGCGCCACGGGCGCCCAGGTAGTCGTTGCGCGACTGCTTCTTTGCCCGCCGGATCGCGGCCTCGCGCGCGCCGCCGCGCAGGTGCGCGAACTGCGACGCCTTGGGCTCGCCGGTCTCCTGCATGCCCAGCTGGGACAGCAGTCCCGCCAGGATCGAGCGGTGGATCGCGTCCGCGTCCCACACATAGCGGTGGGACTGACTATCGGGGGCGGGCTTGCCGTCCTCGGCGTCGCCCGTCGCAGCGGGAGTCAGCGGCCGCGCGTCCTTGCGCGCCATGTCGATGCCGAGCGGCTTCGCGGTCTGCCGGATCTGCTCGACCACGTCCTGCCACTCGCGCACGCGCAGGAAGTTCAGGTGCTCGGCGCGGCACATGCGCCGGAACGCGCTGCCGGACAGCTCGTGGCGCTGCTCGCGCAGGTACTCCCACAGGTTCAGGTAGGACAGCAGGTCGGATGCGGGCTCCGCGAACCTGCGGTGCAGCTGGTCCGCCTTCTCGCGCTCCTCCGAGGGGCGCTCGCGCGGGTCCTGGATGCTCAGGCCCGCCGCGATGATCGCCACCTCGCGAGCGACGCCGTGACGCTGAGCCTCGACGATCATCCGGGCCTGCCGCGGGTCCATCGGCAGGCGGGACAGAGTGCGGCCCGTCGGGGTGAGCCGGGTGCGCCCGTCGTCATCGGTGTCGAGCGCGCCCAGCTCCGTCAGCAGCTGCACGCCGTCGCGAATTGCGCGCGTGTCCGGGGGCTCGACGAACGGGAAGCGCGCCATGTCCTCGGGACCGCTGACGACCCCCACCGAGATCATCTGCAGCAGCACCGACGCCAAGGACGTGCGCAGGATCTCCGGCTCGGTGAACTCGGGCCGGCCCGCGAAGTCGTCCTCGGCGTAGAGCCGGATCGCGATGCCGTCCGCCAACCGGCCCGCACGGCCGGCGCGCTGGTTGGCGCTGGCCTGGCTGATGGGCTCGATCGGGAGCCGCTGCACCTTCGTGGCCTTCGAGTAGCGGGAGATGCGCGCGGTGCCCGGGTCCACGACGTAGTGGATGCCCGGCACCGTCAGGGAGGTCTCGGCCACGTTGGTCGCCAGCACGATCCGGCGGGACGAGTGACGCTCGAACACCTTGTGCTGCTCGGCGGAGCTGAGCCGCGAGTACAGCGGGATGATCTCCACCGCCTGCGGGTGCCGCGGGTCGCGCGCACGGGGGCCGAGGCTGCCCGCGAGCGCATCGGCGGCATCACGGATCTCGCGCTCGCCCGAGAGGAAGGCCAGGATGTCGCCGGGCCCCTCGCTCATCAGCTCGTCGCACGCGTCGATGATCCCGGTGACGAGGTCGCGCTCCTCGCCGCGGGTGTCGCCCTCGAGCGGGCGGTAGCGGATCTCGACGGGGTAGGTGCGGCCCGTCACCTCGATCACCGGTGCGGTGGGCGATGCGGACGATGCGGGGGCTGGGTCTGCGGCCTCGTCCAGGGTGGGTGGGGGCAGCGGGCCGCCAGGCGCGAAGTGGCGAGCGAAGCGGTCGGAGTCGATGGTCGCTGAGGTGATGATCACCTTGAGGTCCGGGCGGCGCGGCAGCAGGTTGGTGAGATAGCCCAGCAGGAAGTCGATGTTGAGGCTGCGCTCGTGCGCCTCGTCGATGATGAGGGTGTCGTACGCCAGCAGCTCCGGGTCGCGCTGGATCTGCGCGAGCAGGATGCCGTCGGTCATGACCTTGACGAGGGTGCGCTCGGAGGATTCGTCGGTGAATCGCACCTGGTAGCCGACGATCTCGCCGAGGGGAGTGCCGAGTTCCTCGGCGATCCGCTCCGCGACGGTGCGGGCCGCGATCCGCCGCGGCTGGGTGTGCCCGATCTGCCCGGCCCGACCGCGTCCCAACTCCAGCACGATCTTGGGCAGCTGCGTGGTCTTGCCGGATCCGGTCTCGCCCGCGACGATCACCACTTGGTGATCGCGGATCGCGTTCGAGATCTCCTCGCGGCTCGCGCTGACCGGCAGCTGCTCGGGGTACTCGATGGGGGCGAGCTCGACGGCCTCGCGGGCGCGGGCCCCGGATTCGAGGGCGGCTCGGCTCACGGGCCGGTGCGGGTCCCCGCCCTTGGAGCGTCCGCCCTGCTTCTTGGCGGACCGGCCGTTCTGTGCGCGGTCCTTGCCGTCGCGGTCCTGACGGGTACGGCCTCGTGTGTCCTGGCTCTGCTGGCTGCGGCGGCCGCGCTCCGAGGTGCCGGTGTTCGCCGTGCTGTCCTGAGCCGTGGTGTTGTCTGCCCCGCCCGTGCGCGGCGTGGAGTCCGTCGCCGGCGCGCCCGCGCCCCGACCGCGACCGCGGCGCCTGCCCGACCGCCTGCGTGCCGAACCGGAACGGACCTCGCTGGCGGCGCCCGCATCGGCCGTGTGGCCTGCGGGCGTGCTGCGGGGGGACTCGTCACTCACGAGGGCCATTGTTGCAAGCCCGCGCCCTCCCACCAGCCACCCGCTCCCCAACACTGCGAACCACTATCCGGGGCGACACCCCGAGCCGGCCAGCGCATCGGCCGTGGCGCATCAAAGAGTGGTGCGTAGTGAAGGGCCGCTCGCCGCCAATGCTGCACACACCTGTGATGCGAGTGGCGGGTGGGGCGCGTGTGGGTGCCCTTGCGCCCCACGCGTCGCAGCCGTCACACGCGTGTGCAGAAGTGGCACGTGGCCCTCCGTCCCCGACAGCCAGAGCCACAATCTGAGCCGACACGCTGGGGCTCCAGATCATCGACCGAGGTGAGGCCGCGTGTCGCCCGCTGCTTGGTTCGATCTGTCGCGGAGTTGGGGGGGTGATGTCGGCCGGGAGGCCTAGAATCGGTTGCCATGTCCGGCAGCGATTTTGTTCACCTCCACGTGCACACCGAATACTCGATGCTGGACGGCGCGGCGAGGCTGGACGACCTGTTCTCGCACGCCAAGGAGCTGGGTCAGACGGCCATCGCGACCACGGACCACGGGTTCATCTTCGGCGCCTACGACTTCTGGGCCAAGGGCCAGGCGCACGGGGTCAAGCCGATCATCGGGGTCGAGGCGTACCTGACCCCGGGCACGGCACGTCAGGACCGCTCGCGCGTGAAGTGGGGGGAGCGCGGCCAGGAGTCGGACGACGTCTCCGCGGGCGGCGCGTACACCCACATGACCATGTGGGCGCAGAACACCGAGGGCATGCACAACCTGTTCCGGATGTCGTCCTACGCGTCGCTCGAGGGACAGTTCCACAAGCCCCGCATGGACCGGGACCTGCTGCAGCGCTACGGCAAGGGAATCATCGCCACCACGGGCTGCCCGTCGGGAGAGGTGCAGACCAGGCTGCGGCTCGGCCAGTACGACGAGGCGCTGCGCGCCGCGGGCGAGTTCCAGGACATCTTCGGCGCCGAGAACTTCTACGTCGAGCTGATGGATCACGGTCTCGACCTCGAGAAGCGCGTGCGCGAGGACCTGCTCCGGCTCGCCCACCAGATCGGCGCCCCGCTCGTGGCGACCAACGACTCGCATTACGTGAAGAAGGAGGACTCGAAGGCGCACGAGGGGCTGCTGTGCGTCCAGTCCGGGTCCAACCTCAACGAGCCCACGTACGAGCAGGGCGGCAAGCGGTTCGCGTTCAACGGCGACGGCTACTACCTCAAGAGCGCCGCGGAGATGCGGCAGCTGTGGCGCGAGCTGCCCGAGGCGTGCGACTCGACCCTCGAGATCGCCGAGCGGTGCGAGGTCGAGTTCAACACCAAGGCCGACTACATGCCGGTGTACGACGTGCCCGCGGGCGAGGACGAGAACTCGTGGTTCGTCAAGGAGGTCCAGCGAGGCCTGACCGAGCGGTTCGGCGAGGCGATCCCGACCGAGGTGCAGGAGCGCGCGAACACCGAGATCGAGGTCATCACCGACAAGGGCTATCCCGGGTACTTCCTGGTGGTCGCGGACTTCATCAAGTGGGCCAAGGAGCAGGGCATTCGGGTGGGCCCGGGGCGCGGCTCCGGCGCCGGCTCGATGGCGGCGTACGCGATGCGGATCACGGACATCGACCCGTTGACCCACCAGCTGTACTTCGAGCGGTTCCTCAACCCCGAGCGTGAGTCCAAGCCCGACTTCGACATCGACTTCGACGAGCGCAGGCGCGGCGAGGTGATCCGCTACGTCTCCGACAAGTACGGCGAGGACAAGGTCGCGATGATCGCGACCTACGGCACCATCAAGGCCAAGCAGGCGCTCAAGGACGCGTCGCGGGTGCTGGGCAAGCCCTTCAGCCTCGGCGAGCAGCTCACCAAGGCCTACCCCGAGCCGCAGCAGGGCCGCGACATGCCGCTGTCCGGCCTGTTCGACCCCAAGCACCCCCGCTACAACGAGGGCGGCGACTTCCGGGCGCTGCTGGAGGCGGATCCCGATGCCCAGCAGGTGCTCGACCTCGCGCAGGGCCTCGAGGGGCTCAAGCGGCAATGGGGCGTGCACGCGGCGGGCGTGATCATGTCGAGCGACCCGCTCATCGACATCATCCCCATCATGCGGCGCGAGCAGGACGGCGCCGTCATCACCCAGTTCGACTACCCCACGTGCGAAGAGCTGGGGCTGGTCAAGATGGACTTCCTGGGGCTGCGCAACCTCACGATCCTGGACGATGCGCTCTACAACATCGAGCACAACGGCAAGGAGCCGCTCGTGCTCGAGGAGCTCGAGCTCGCGGACGAGGAGACGTTCAAGCTGCTGGGGCGCGGCGACACCCTGGGAGTGTTCCAGCTCGACGGCGTGGCCATGCGCCAGCTGCTGCGCCAGATGCGCCCCGACTCGTTCGAGGACATCTCGGCCGTGCTCGCGCTGTACCGGCCGGGACCCATGGGCGTGAACTCGCACACCGCCTACGCCGAGCGCAAGAACGGCCGTCAGGCCGTGGACTACATCCACCCGGAGCTCGAAGCACCGCTTAAGGAGGTGCTCGAGGTCACCCACGGCCTGATCGTCTACCAGGAGCAGGTCCAGAAGATCGCCCAGATCGTCGCCGGCTACACGCTGGGCGCCGCCGACCTGCTGCGCCGCGCGATGGGCAAGAAGAAGCCCGAGGTGCTGGCCAAGGAGTTCGAGCCCTTCAGCGCGGGCATGCGCAAGAACGGCTACTCCGAAGAGGCGATCAAGAAGCTCTGGGACACGATGGTCCCGTTCGCCGACTACGCCTTCAACAAGGCGCACACCGCCGCGTATGGAGTGCTGTCGTTCTGGACCGCCTACCTCAAGGCGCACTACCCGACCGAGTTCATGGCGGCGCTGCTGACCTCGGTGGGCACCGACAAGGACAAGTCCGCGATGTACCTCGGCGAGTGCCGGCGCATGGGCATCACGGTGCTGCCGCCGGACGTCAACGAGTCGATCGCGTTCTTCTCCGCCGTCGGCACCGACGTGAGGTTCGGGCTCACCGCCGTGCGGAACGTGGGCTCCAACGTGGTCGCGGAGATCATCAAGGCGCGCGAGACCAAGGGCGCCTTCGAGTCGTTCCAGGACTTCCTCGACAAGGTCCCCGCGACGGTGTGCAACAAGCGCACCATCGACTCGCTCATCAAGGCCGGCGCCTTCGACTCCCTCGGATACACCCGGCGGTCGCTCAACGCCGTCCACGAGCAGGCCATCGACTCCGTGGTGGGGGTCAAGCGCCAGGAGGCCACCGGCCAGTTCGACCTGTTCGGCGGCGACGCCGAGCTGGGCGGGGGAGTGACCGTGATCGTGCCCACGCTCGAGGAGTGGGACAAGAAGACGCTGCTGAACCTCGAGCGGGACATGCTGGGCCTGTACGTCTCGGACCACCCGCTGGCCGGCCTGGACCACATCATCCGCTCCGAGGCCTCGCACCAGATCCTGGCTGCGACGCCCGCGAACGGCGTGAGCGACGGCCAGCAGGTGGTGTTTGCGGGGCTGGTGACGCGCGTGGACCGGCGCGTGGCGAAGTCCGGCAACGCCTACGCGATCGTCACGCTCGAGGACCTGACCGGGGAGGCGGAGATCTCCTTCTTCGGCCGCACCTACGAGACGTACGCCCGCGACCTTGCGGACGATGCGGTGCTCACCATCAAGGCGCGCGCCAGGGAGCGCGGTGACGGGGGCCTGCAGTTCAGCGCGGTCGAGCTGCGCGTGCCCAACCTCACCGTGGTCGACACCTCTCCGGTGTCCATCACGCTGCCTGCCACGCGGGTCAACCCGGCCATGGTCGAGGAGATCAAGGCGATTCTGCGCTCGCACCCCGGCACGGTCGAGGTCCGCATGGTGCTCACCGGCGCCGGCGAGTCGATCACGATGCGCCTGGGGGACGAGTTCCGGGTGGACCGGTCGAGCGCGCTGTTCGGCGACCTGAAGGCGGCCTTCGGCCCCAGTTGCCTCGCGCCCGCGCCCGCCACCGTCCCCGCCGGTTGAGCCCGCTGCGCGACGGACGGCGCTCGCGCTAGCGCCCCGTCGGGGTGGTCGCGAGAAACACGCGGCCCTCGTGACTGAACGCTGCCGCGCCCGTCCCGGCGATCACGCGCGGCACCATGATCGTCCCTTCCTGCGACGCCTCGTACCCGGGGTTCGCGGCGCCGGTGAGCGCGTTGTGCACGTGGATGGTCTCCCCCTGCCGCAGGTACACCTGAGCACCGCCGGCCGCGACCGCCCGTGCCTCCGCGGACGCGCTCACCTCCCACAACGTCTCGCCTGACGACGTGTCGAGTGCCCACGCGCGCCGTCCGTCGGTGGCGACCAGGGTGGCGGTCGCGCCGTCGTAGGCGGCGCTCGTGACATCAGGGGCGACGGTGGATCCGTCCGCGAGGTCGATCACGGCTGCGCGGTCGTCGCCGGAATCGAGGGCAAGGAACGGGCCGCCGAGAACCATGCCGGGAACGGCATGCGCCTCGCCGGCGCCCGCTGGCGCTTCGGCTTCCCACACCATGGCGCCCGCGGAGTCCGTCGCTCGCAGGACAGTGCCCTCCTGCGTGACTACTGTGCCGTGGCGCTCGGCGACTACGCGCGGACCGCCATCGGTCTCAGCGGCGGCGACGTCGCCCGTGGCGGAATCGAGCGCGACGCGCGGCCCCGTGCCTCCCATCGCCTCGGCTGGTGGGGAGGCGTAGACGAGGCCCGGGCCCTGGTGCGGCCCCGGCACGTCGACGGGTCCCCAGGCCGTGTCGCCCGTGCGCAGGTCGTATGCGGTGGCGGTGGTCTGGGCGATCGCCCCGTCCGTGGGGGTCGAGTCGTTGAGCACGGCCAACGGCGTGCCGTCGCGGCCCAGAGTGAGCGTGAAACCGGCGCATGCCAGCGGCCGCTCGGCGGTCCAGAGCGCCTGGCCCTCGGAGTCGATGGCGGTGAAGACCAGGCGGCCGTCCGCCTCGACGGGGACGAGGAAGACGCCCTCGAGGTGCTGGGGCGTCACCTCCCATCCCGGGTCGACGAACTCGGCTCCGTCCCACTGCAGAGGGAGGCGGAGTCCGTCGGTGGTGAACTCGGCCGGGTCAATCCCTGGGCCGGGCTCGCGCTCGAGCGACGGCGACGGCGGCGGCGGCGGCGAGTCGTGCACGGCGGGTGCGTCGGTGGGGGAGCACGCGGCGAGGATGATGCTCGCAAGCGACACGGCCGCTCCGACGACGTACGGGTGCAGGGGGCGCCGGCTCATGGGTGGCCTCCGGCGGCCGGCCCGTCTCGCTGGGAGGGCCCGGAGGCCGCTGCGGGCGTCTCGGCATGCCCGTCTGTGCTTCCCGGCTCCGTGCTGTCCGGCCCGTGAACTTCTCGATCGTTGCGTCGCTTCTGGATCCGGTGCCATGCGAACAGCGCCGCGGCCGCGACGATCACGACCAGCGCGATGTCCGCGCCGATCCCGGTGATCGAGGACGCCACGGTCTGCAACGTCGCCTGCGCGTCGGCCGGCACGAGCGACGGCGCGGACACCAACCCGTTGGTCGCCCAGAACGCGATTCCCAGGGCGACCATCAGCAGGCCCGTGAGCAGCGACACCGAGTGCCAGGTCCTGCCCAGCGCCTCGAAGGTGCGGCCGCGCAGCCGCCTGCGCCCCGTCGCGCCCAGGCGGTCCCAGACCGCCGCCAGCCCGAGCATCGGCGCCACGATCCCGGCGCCGTACGCGGCGAGCAGTCCCGTCGACGCCACGATGCTGTCCTGTGCGGCCGCGACAGTGAGCACGGCGCCCAGGATGGGGCCCGCGCAGAATCCGGCGACTCCGCCCACGGCCCCGAGGAGATACGTCCGCACCGGCCCCACGCTGCGAGTGGCGCGGTCACGTACCGTGCGGGACCCAGGGACGAGCCGCGACATGTCGAAGCCCCAGCCCATCGCCTGGGCGATGCCGGCGACCACGAGCACGACCGCCGCGCCGATGACGATCTCGTCTCGGTGAGTCGCGAAGACGCGGCCGATCGCCCCGGCGCCGGCCCCCAGCGGCACCAGCACGGTGGCGATCCCGAGATAGAACACCAGCCCATGGGCCAGCCGCCGTGATCCGCTCCCCACCTGCGAGGCGAAGTACGCGGGCAGCAGCAGGGCGCCGCAGGGGCTGAGCAGCGCCAGGGCTCCGCCCAGGAAGGCGGCAAGCAGGCCGATCTCCACGGGTCAGTCCTCGCCCGGAGCGCGGTCGAGAGCGGCGTCCATGAGGTTCACGAACACGTCGGTGGGCTGGGCTCCCACGAGCGGCTGCCCATCGAGCACGAAGCTGGGCGTCGAGAATGCCCCGAGGTCGAGGCCGAGCTGTTGGTTGCGGGTCACCGCCTCCGCGGTCGCATCGGAGAAGTAGTCGCTCTCGAAGCGCTCGAAGTCGAGGCCGATCTGTTGAGCGAGCGCGAGGAGCTCCTCGTCGGACAGCTGGGTGGAGGCGCGGTGCATGCCGTCGGCGAACAGCGCCCCGTGCATCGCGTCGAACTCGCCCTGCAGGGCTGCCGCGTAGGCCGCGCGGGCGCCGCGCACCGATGCCTCGCCGAACACGTTGACATCGCGGTGCTCGATGCGCAGGTCGCCGGCGTCGACATAGGTCTGCATCTCGGGCAGCGTCTCGGCGTTCCACTTGGCGCAGTAGGGGCACTGGTAGTCGGAGAAGACCACCAGCACCACGGGCGCATCCACCTCGCCGTGGGCGAGTGGGTCGTCCGGGTCGCGCCGCTCGGCCGCTGACAGATCGGGCGTCTCCTCCCCGCCCACCGCTGTCGGGGGATCGGTGGGGGCCGTCGCCTCCTCCAGGGTCTCGGCCGTCGCGCTCGTACTCGGCGACGGAGCCTGCTCCGCCGCGGACCCGCTGTCAGGGCTCTGCGCCAGCACGATGAGCGCGATGACTAGCGCTGCGGCGGCCACGATGCTTGCGGGCACGAGCCAGGTGGGGGTGGTTCGGCGCGGGGACGGGGGTGCGGTCATGGCGCTCCTTGGAGGGGTCGGGCGATGTCTTCTGGGGGTGCGATCCGCTCGCGGATTACTATCTGTCTTAGTCGACTATGCCTCATAGTAATCGTCATGCATAATGGGGCGATGATTTCCGCCTCTGGGCTCCGCGCCCCACTCGAGTCGACCCGCCTGGCAGTTCGCGCCCTGAGGCTGTGGGACACCCGCACCTGGGCCATCGCGATCGTCGCCGCTGTGGCGGTCGCGCTCGTGGTCGGTCTGGCGACCGTGCTGATCCCCAATCCCGTGTTCGGCCGCGAGATCCCACCGGTGTGGTGGAACTACCCGGTGTGGCTCGTCACCTCGGGCCTCACGGGCATGCTGATCGCCACGTACATGCGCGGGGGCACTCCTGGCATGAGCGAGGTCGACGATGCGCAGGCCGAGCGGTCGGGGCGGCTCGGCACCGCCGGGGCCGTCATCGCCTGGTTCGCGGTGGGCTGCCCGGTGTGCAACAAGATCGCGCTGGTGGCCCTGGGGTACTCGGGGGCGCTGACATGGTTCGCGCCGTTCCAGCCGGTGCTCGCGGTGGGCGCGCTCGTGCTCACGGGCGTCGCGCTGATCGCGCGGCTGCGCGGTGAGATCGCGTGCACCGTCCCTGCCGTGCGAACGCAGGTGGCCGCATGAGCGACGCCACCATCGACCCCACCTGCGAGCCGCCGCGGCTCGGGACGCTCGAGGCGCAGGTCATGGATCTGCTGTGGGAGCGTGGCCCGGGCCGGATCCGCGACATCATCGACGCACTCCCGCTGGACTTCGCCTACACGACCATCGCCACGGTGGTGGGCAACCTGCAGCGCAAGTGCCTGGTGGTCGCCGAGCGGGAAGGCCGCGCAGTCAGCTTCGCAGCCCGAGTGACCCGTGAGGAGCACACCGCCGCCGTGATGGCCCACGCCCTCGAGTCGAGCCCGAACAGGGCCGCGTCGATGCTCCACTTCGTGGAGTCGATGGACGAGAGCGACATGGCCCTGCTGCGCGGCTACCTGGTCCAGCGAGCGGAGCCCGCAGAGCGATGAGCGCCCTCGTCGCGTCCGTGGCGCTCGCGACCGGTGTGATGTCGTTCGCGGTGCTGGGCCCGCTGCTGTTGCGACGCTCCGCACCCGCGCTGATGCGCGTGCCGCGAATCGCCGTGGCGATCGTCAGCGGCGGCATGGTCGCATGGGCGCTGGCGCTGGTGTCACTCGGCCCAGTGGTCGCGTGGTCCGCCGCGGGGCCCGCCCTGCTCTCCGGCAGCGCAGGTGAGGTGTGCCAGCGTTGTCTCGCCTCGGCGAACCCGTTCGGCCCGACCGCGACCGCCTTCTCACTCCCGGCGGCGGTGCCGGTCGCGCTCGCGGCGGCCACGGCGGTGTGGATCGGTGCCGGACTGGCGGTTGAGGTGCGTGATCGTCGCCGGAATGGCCGCGCCACCGCGGCATGGCTGCGCGCCGCCACGACTCCCGCCACGGTGAGGGGCCAGCGCGTGCTCGTCGTGACGGACGACGTGGCGTATGCATGGACGATGCCGAGCCGCCACGGGGGAATCGTGGTGTCCTCCGGCGCGCTGTCCGCGCTGACCGATGGGGAGCTGGACGCCGTGCTCGCCCACGAACGCGCTCATCTGCGCCAGCGGCACCATGCGCTCGCTGCGCTCGCCGCGGGGCTGCGCCGCTCGCTCGGCTGGGTGCCCTATATGCGCAGCGCGACTGAAGCGCTTCCGCACTACCTCGAGATCGCGGCCGATGCCCACGCCCAGCGCGCCGCCGGCACGCCCGCGCTCGCGAGTGCCCTGCTCGTGTTGGGCGCGCCGGCCACCATCGCGGGAGAGCCGGCCGACCGTGCCCACGCGCCGGTCCTGCACGTGGCGGGTCCCCACCGCATCGGCCGCCTGGTGGGTGCGTCGTCGCGCGGCGGCGAGGTGTCCGCGTCGACCGTTGCGGGCGTGAGCCTTGCGTACGCCACGCTCGGCATCGCGACTCTGGTGCCCTACGCATTCGCGCTCGCCACCGGCTGCGTGTAGCCGCCGTCAGTACAGGCTGAGCCCACCGTCTGACGTGATGACCTGGCCCGCCACCCACGCTCCGTCGTCGGTCGCGAGCCATCCGATCAGGCGGGCGGGGTCCGCCGGCTCGCCGAAGCGTCCGAACGGCGTGCGCCGACGCCACGCTTCGATCTCGGTGAGGTCCCGGTCGGTGCCCTCCGGATCCAGGTAGCCGGTATTGACCGGCCCTGGGTTGATGGTGTTGAGGATGATCCCGAGGTCGAGCAGCTCCGCCGCGACGGTCGCGGTGAGCCCGGCGAGCGCCGCCTTGGAGGCTGCGTACGCGACCTCCCCGCGCATCGGCCCGTCTCCTTGCCCGGAGGTCATCCAGAACACCCGGCCCACCGGCGCTGGCAACGGCTCGCGGTCCGCGGGGCGGTCTCCCGGCCGCGCCGCGGCGGCTCCCGGGGTGCCATGAAGAGCCGCGAACTCGCGGGTGAGCAGGATCGTCGCGCGGGTGTTGGTCGCCCACATCGCGTCGAGCCGCTCGGCGGTCATGTCGAGGATCGCGCCGTCGTCGCCGCTCTTCGCGTGATTGCACACCAGGATGTCGAGCCGACCCGTGAGCAAGGCGGCGTCGCGCACCAGGCGGGCGGGCGCATCGGCCGCTTGAAGGTCGCAGTGCGCGTCACCGACCAGGGCGTCGTGGGAGCGCGCGGAGTCGAGGGCCGCGAGCAGCGCGTCGATGTCGTCGCCGCCCCACGGCTGGGCGACGTCGTTGGGCCGGTAGTGCTGGACGAAGACGCTGGCGCCGAGCTCGAGCAGCCGGGTGGCGATCGCAAAGCCGATGCCCTTGCGGCGGGAGACGCCGGTCACCAGAGCGGTCTGGCCGGCGAGGGGGAGGGGGTGAGTCATGTGAAGTCCTGTGGGTGGTCGGGAGGGCGCCGCCGGACGTGGCGGGCGCGGGGATGCGAGAGTGGTGCCGCATCACAGGGTCTTCATGCCGGCCAATCTAGCAGCGACTGCCCTAGGCTCTGGGGGCATGAGCCCCGTCGCGTACCAGCGCCTCGAGTCGGCCGTGATCGCCATCGCGGTGTTCGCGCTGCCCGCGATCGCCTTCGGGTACGCGTGGTGGTGGCCGTTGGCGCTGTTTCTCGCCTTCGACGTCAGCGCACTGGGGTACGTGTCGGGACCGCGCGTGGGCGCCGCCCTCTACAACGCGGTGCACTCGTATGTGGGCCCGGTGCTGAGCGCGGCGGCCTTCGCGCTGACCGGCGCGGACGCGCTGATGATCCTCGCCGCCTCGTGGGCGTTCCACGTCGCCGCCGACCGCGCGCTCGGCTATGGGCTCAAGCACCCGGACGCCTTCGAGCACACCCACTTGGGGTGGATCGGCAAGGCGCGCGCGGGGGAATGACGCGCCGCGGTTGCGAGTTGTCCCTGGCAGGGCAATCGAGGAGCACAAATCATGACCATCGCCGTCACCGCCGCATCGGGAAACCTGGGGCCGCTCGTCGTCGACGAGCTGCTTGAGCGCGGCGTCCGTCCCAGCCAGCTGGTCGCGGTGGTGCGCGACCTGGCCAAGGCGGATGAGATGGCCACTCAGGGCGTGACCGTGCGTCAGGGCAACTACGACAACCCACCCAGCATGATCGCGGCGCTCGAGGGGGTGGACCGTGTGCTCATCATCTCCGGATCCGAGGTCGGCAGGCGTGTCAGGCAGCACGCCAACGCAATTGACGCCGCGCGCGACGCGGGCGTGCGCCTCATCGCCTACACGTCGGTGCTGCGTGCCGGCGAGGCGACGGTGAATCCTCTCCTCGAGGAGCACGTCGGCACCGAGCGTTACCTGGAGGACAGCGGCGTCCCATTCGTGATGCTGCGCAACGGGTTCTATACGGAGAACTACGTGCCGCAAGCGCGTCGGGCGCTGTCCTCGGGCGAGCTGCTCACGAGCGCTGGCGACGGGCGCACCGCCTCGGCCACGCGCAGGGACTTCGCGGCCGCCGCCGCGGCGGTGCTGACCACGCCGGGTCACGAGGGCAAGCGCTACGAGCTCGCCGGCGACTCGGGGTGGACCATGCACGATCTCGCCGAGGTGATCGGGAGGATCGGGGCCCGGCAAGTGCACGTGCGTCAGGTCGACGCGCCGGCGCACCTCGAGGCGCTGCTGGGCGCGGGCGTCCCGGAGCCCTTCGCGGAGATGGTGGTGCGGATCGACCAGTCGGTGCGCGCGGGTGAGCTCGACGTCGCAGGCGATGACCTCGCGCGCCTCGCCGGACGGCCCACCACCCCATTGGAGCCGGGCCTGCCTCTCGCGATGTCCTGACCCGGTGCTCACCGTGGGCGGGGATAGGCTGGTGCGCGTGCTGAGCCGAATCGACCTGCGTGACCGCGACCTGACCGCCCGCGAGCTGCTCGCGATCGTCCCCCGTGCGGACGTGGACGTCGCCGAGGCGCTCGCGACCGTGCAGCCCATCCTTGAAGCCGTCCGCACCCGCGGCGCCGAGGCGATCAGGGAGTACGGCGAGCGGTTCGACGGCGTGACGCCCGAGCACATCCGGGTCCCGTCCGGCCGCATCGAGGCCGCCGTCGCGACCCAGGACGACGCGGTGTTGGACGCCCTCCGCGAGGCCATCTCGCGAGTCCGGACCTTTCACGAGGCCACCGTCCCGCCGCCAGTGTCAGTCGAGGTGGCAGAGGGCGCCACCGTGTCGCAGCGATGGGTCCCCGTGGGCCGCGTGGGCCTCTACGTTCCCGGCGGCCTCGCCGTCTATCCCAGCTCCGTGGTGATGAACGTGGTCGCGGCCCAGGCCGCCGGCGTGGAGTCCATCGCGGTCGCGACCCCGCCCCAGAAGGCCTTCGGCGGCGAGCCTCACCCGACGATCCTGGCGGCGTGCGCGCTGCTGGGAGTCGACGAGGTCTACGCGGTGGGCGGCGCGCAGGCGATCGGTCTGCTGGCGTACGGCGTCGACGACCTGTGCGATCCGGTCGACATCATCACGGGCCCCGGCAACGTCTATGTCGCCGCCGCCAAGCGCGCGGTCAACGGCCTGGTGGGCATCGACTCCGAGGCGGGTCCCACCGAGATCGCGATCATCGCCGACGACAGCGCGGACCCCGACTTCGTCGCCGCCGACCTCCTCAGCCAGGCCGAGCATGACCCGATGGCCGGTTCCGTGCTGATCACCGACTCCGAGGACCTCGCCGACCGCGTCGAGATCGCCCTGCAGCGACGGGCCGATGCGACCCGGCACCTCGCGCGCGCCAAGGAGGCCCTCACGGGTCGCCAGAGCGCGGTCATCCTCACCGGCGGCATCGACCAGTCGATCCAGGCCGCGGACGCGTACGGCGCCGAGCACCTGGAGATCCACACCCGGGACGCCGCTGCGGTGGCCGGCCGGATCCGCAACGCCGGCGCGATCTTCGTCGGTCCCCACAGCCCCGTCTCGCTGGGCGACTACATCGCGGGCTCGAACCACGTGCTGCCCACCGGCGGCACCGCTCGCTTCGCGAGCGGGCTCAACACGGCAAGCTTCCTCAAGGCCGTCTCGACCATCCACTACACGGCCGATGCGCTTGCGGCAGTGGGGGACAGCGCGGTCGCGCTCGCGGAGGCCGAGGACCTCCCGGCTCACGGCGAGGCGATCCGCGCGCGTTTCGAGCGGTAGCTCCTCGAGTCAGCGCGCCCGCGGCATCAGCGCACGCGCCGCATCATCGAACACCCAGCACGAACGGGTACACCTCGCCGGCGCCCGCGCGCAGCAGCAGTCGTGACGCCACGGTGAGGGTCCACCCGGAATCCGTGTAGTCGTCCACGAGCAGCACCGACTTCCCTCGCAGTCCTTCGAGCGCGTCGCCCTCCAGCTCGAGACCGATCCGCCTCGACACCGACGCGAGTCGCTGCGCGGAGTTGACGTCGTGTCGGTCCGGCTCGGGCCGCGAGGACACGGGCCCCAGCGTCCCCACGAACGGCACCTTCAAGAACCGCGCGAGGCCCGGCCCCAGGTGGTCCATGAGCTGCGGCCGGGTCGCCGACCGCACCGACATCACGCCGTGCACGGCGAGCGACGATGACGGGCCGGTGACCCCACCCCACAGCTCGCTCCAGTCCTCGAGAGCGCGGACGGCGGCCTCGCGCAGCGGCGGGGGCGTCTCGCCATCGACCGGAGCACCCGACTCGTCCCGCGACTCGAACAGGTCTCGCAGCGCCCCCGACCACCCCAGCCCGTCGAGCCTCGCAATCGCACGCCCGCCCTTGGCCTGCTCGTCGGCGGTAATGCGCCCGCGCAGCTCCACTCCGAGCGCGTCCATGCCGCTCGGCCACTGCCGACGTGGCACGATCTCCACGCCCACGCGGTCCATGCCGTCGCGTGCCGCCTCGACGGCCGTGCCGTCCGGCACCGCAGGAAGCTCCACGCCTCCGCACACGTCGCAGCGTCCGCAGCGCCACCCGTCGGTCAGGTCCGGATCGTCGAGCACGCGCCTGAGGAACGCCATGCGGCACGTGTCGAGGCGCTCGTACTCGAGCATCGTGCCCTGCTCGGCGGCCCGGGTCTCCGCGACGCGTGCGTAGCGATCGGCGTCGTAGGCCCAGTCCTCGCCGGTCGCCATCCAGCCGCCCTTGACGCGGCGCACCGCGCCGTCCACGTCGAGCACCTTGAGCATCGACTCCAGGCGGCCGCGCCGCAGGTCCACCTGCGTCTCGAGCGCCGCCACGGACGTGGGCTGCGCGGTCCCCAGTGCTCCCAGCGCCGCGCGCACCTGGTCCTCGGGCGGGAAGGCCTGCGAGCCGAACCACTCCCAGATGGCGCGGTCCTCTGCCCCGGGCAGCAGCACCACGAGCGCACGATCGACCCCACGGCCCGCGCGCCCCACCTGCTGGTAGTACGCGATCGGGGACGACGGAGCACCCAGGTGGATCACGAATGCAAGGTCGGGCTTGTCGAACCCCATCCCGAGCGCGGACGTCGCGACCAGCGCCTTCACCCGGTTGGCCTTGAGGTCCTCCTCGAGTTGCTCGCGCTCGGCCGTGTCGGTGCGGCCCGTGTAGGCGCCCACCGTGTGGCCGGCGGCGCGCAGCTGCGACGCGACCTCCTCCGCTGCCGAGACCGTCAGGCAGTAGATGATCCCCGAGCCGTCGATCTCTCTCAGCGCCTGGGCCAGCCACGCCACCCGCGCGGCAGGATCCGGCAGCTGCACCACGCCCAGGTGCAGCGACTCGCGGTCCAGCGCGCCGCGCAGCACCAGCACATCGTCGTGCCGATCCAGGCCGCCGCCCGCCTCGACGTCCGCCCGGCGCACGCCCAGCTGCTCCGCGACGTCGGCGGTCACGCGCGAGTTCGCGGTCGCCGTGGTCGCGAGCACCGGGATGCCGTCCGGCAACTCCGAGAGCAGCGTGCGGATGCGCCGGTAGTCGGGCCGGAAGTCGTGACCCCAGTCGGAGATGCAGTGAGCCTCGTCGATCACCACGAGCCCCGCATCGGCCGCCAGCCTGGGCAACACCTCGTCGCGGAACTGCGGATTGTTGAGCCGCTCGGGCGAGCACAGCAGCACGTCGATCTCGCCGGCGGCGATCGACGCGTGCACCTGGTCCCATTCGGTGACGTTCGCGGAGTTCACGGTCGCGGCGCGGATCCCGGCGCGCGACGCCGCCGAGATCTGGTCGCGCATCAGCGCCAGCAGCGGCGACACGATGATGGTCGGCCCCGCCCCTCGGGCGCGCAGCAGCATGGTCGCCACGAAGTAGACGGCGGACTTGCCCCAGCCCGTGCGCTGCACCACGAGTGCTCGCGCCTGGCGGGCCACGAGCGCCTCGATGGCGCGCCACTGGTCGTCGCGCAGCGCGACGTCGTCCCGGCCCACCAGCGCCTGCAGCGCGGCCTCGCCTTCCGCGCGCAGTGCGGCCGATGCGGGGGTGGGCTCGGTCTCAGAGACGTCGGCGGGTGCGGGGGAGGATGCCATGCCCCCACCGTAGGCGCGGCCGCCGACATCGCGAACGCCAGCCCGAGCATCGGCCGTACTGGGTATCCAGGACGTCTCGGGACTCCCAGATCGGCCGTGCTGGGTATCGACCGGGGAGGGGAGGGTGGCCACTAGACTTCCTGCCATGACTCTGCCCCTGCGCCCGGAACTGATCGGGCTGGAGCCATACGGCGCCCCTCAGCTGGACGTGGCCGCGCGCCTCAACGTCAACGAGAACCCGTACGCGCCGCCGCCGAGCGTGGTGGACGCGATCGCTCAGGCCGTGCGCAAGGCCGCCGAGGGCCTCAACCGCTACCCGGACCGTGACTTCACCTCGCTGCGCGCCGACCTGGCGCGCTACCTCGCGGCGGAGAGCTACGTGGACTTCGTCGAGGTGCGCAACGTCTGGGCCGCCAACGGCTCGAACGAGGTCATGCTGCACCTGCACCAGGCCTTCGGCGGCCCCGGAAGGCGCGTCCTCAGCTTTGCGCCCACCTACTCGATGTACCCCGAGTACGCGCGCGACACGGTGACCGACTACGTGACACTGCCGCGCCGCGAGGACTTCACGCTGGACATCGACGCCGCCCAGGCCGCGATCCGCGAGATGGAGCCCAGCCTGGTGCTCGTCGCGAGCCCCAACAACCCCACGGGCACGGCGCTGAGCCTCGATGACGTGCGCGGGCTGATGGCCGCGGCCGACGACGTCGAGGGCGGCTGCGTGGTGGTCGTGGACGAGGCCTACGCCGAGTTCCGCCGCTCCGGAGTGCCGAGCGCCGCGACCATCATCCCCGAGCACCCGAACCTGGCCGTGAGCCGGACCATGTCCAAGGCCTTCGCTCTCGCGGGCGGCCGGCTCGGCTACCTCGTGGCGCACGAGCCCGTCATCGACGCCCTGCGCGTGGTGCGCCTGCCCTATCACCTGAGCGCCGTGACGCAGGCGGTCGCGAGGGCCGCACTCGCGCATCACCGCGAGCTGCAGGCGCAGGTCGACGAGATCCGCGCCGAGCGCGACGACACCGTCGCGTGGCTGACGGATCAGGGCTACACGGTCGCGGAGACGGACGCGAACTTCGCTCTCTTCGGGCCGTTCGAGGACCGTGAGAGAGTGTTCGAGGGGCTTCTGGATCGCGGCGTGCTGATCCGCGTGACGGGGCCCGAGGGATGGCTGCGGGTGTCGATCGGCACGCCGCAGGAGATGGCGCTGTTCCGCAGCGCGCTACTGGAGGTCACCGCATGAGCCGCACCGGACGCATCGAGCGCGCAACGAGTGAGTCGCAGGTGCTCGTCGAGCTCGACCTGGATGGCTCGGGCACCACCGAGATCAGCACCGGCGTGCCGTTCTACGACCACATGCTGACGGCCCTGGGCAAGCACTCGCTCATGGACCTCACCGTGCAGGCGACCGGCGACGTGCACATCGACAGCCACCACACGGTCGAGGACGTCGCGATCTGCATCGGCGAGGCCCTCAAGCAGGCGCTGGGCGACAAGGCCGGGATCTCGCGGTTCGGCGACGCGATGGTGCCGCTCGACGAGTCCCTCGCGCAGTGCGTGGTCGACGTCTCCGGGCGCCCCTACTTTGTCCACATCGGCGAGCCGGTGGGGCAGGCGACGCACCTGATCGGCGGCAACTTCGCGGGTTCGCTCACGGGCCACGTGCTCGAGTCGATCGCGCACCACGCGGGCATCTGCGTGCACATGCGCGTGCTCGCCGGCCGCGACCCGCACCACATCGTGGAGGCCCAGTTCAAGGCGCTCGCGCGTGCGCTGCGCTCCGCGGTGACGGCCGATGCCCGGGTGAAGGGCATCCCATCCACCAAGGGTGCGCTGTGACGGCTCAGAACAATCCGGCCGATGCGGGGGGCGAGGGCGACGTCAACGTTCCCGACGACCTCGCGGGCCTGGCGGACGCCAAGCCGATGGGGGAGAGCGGTCCGCACGTCGAGAAGGACACCGTCGCGCTGTTCACTCCCATCCAGAACGGCCGCGTGCTCGCGGCCGTGTGCGCCCTGAACGGAGTGCGGGGGCAGACCATCGAGACCTCGGCCGGGGCCTTCGCGGTGCTCGACGACACCAGCCACGGCGCCGTGGACACCGCCGGCGAGGTGGTGAGCGCGTTCGTGAAGACCCAGGCCATTCTGGCGATGGAGCGGCGCGCCGGCCAGATCACGGTGCGCCGGTGGCTCGAGGGCGTCAAGGGAGACACCGTCCCCCCGGGCTTCGCCCTCGACCAGGCGCCGGGAGTCATCACCACCTTGATGGCGGGCACCCAGACCATCGACGAGATCGCCAGGACCCACCCAGGCAAGGTCTTCGAGGCGCGCATGTCCCGCATGAAGGCCTTCCGCGAGCTGCGCCGCGCCGCCAAGGACGCCAAGAAGCAGCTGAAGGCGCGCGAGAACAACGAGCGCGACTCGAACCCCGACCCGAGCGCGGAGTAGTGGAGGCCGGCGCGGACTGAACCCCCGCATCGGCCGCGCTCACCACTCGACCCATCTCCGCGTCCCCTCAACCCCGTCCCCGCGTCCCCTCACCCCCGTCCCCGCGCGCCCCTCAACCCTGTCGCCGCGCGCCCCCTCACCCGCAGTCCCCCCCCGCAAGTGTCGATATCTGTGCACTTCCGGGTCCCGAACTGCACGCAATTCGACACTTGCGGTGGGAAGGCGAGAGGTGGGACGGCGCGAGGGGGACGGCGCGAGCGGGCCGGAGCGGCCGCATCGAGACCCGTTTAGACTGGAGCGCGTGAACTCCCCCCTGGTGACCGTCCTCGACTACGGCTTCGGCAACGTCCGCTCCGCGGTGCGGGCCGTCGAGCACGTGGGCGCGCGGGTGACGCTCACCGCGGACCGCACGGTCGCTGAGCACTCTGACGGCCTGATCGTCCCCGGCGTCGGCGCATTCGAGGCGGTGATGGCGGGCCTCAAGGAGGTGCGCGGCGACCAGATCATCGGGCGCCGCCTCTCGGGCGGGCGCCCGGTCCTGGGCATCTGCGTGGGACTTCAGGTGATGTTCGAGCGCGGCGTCGAGCACGGCGTCGAGACCGAGGGCCTGGACCACTGGCCCGGCACCGTCGAGAAGCTGCAGGCGCCCGTGGTGCCCAACATGGGCTGGTCGACCGTCGAGGTTCCCGAGGGCTCCGTGATCTTCGAAGGCGTGGCCGACGAGCGTTTCTACTTCGTCCACTCGTACGGAGCGCGTGAGTTCCCGCTGGGCACCACCGAGGACACCGGGCGCTTCCAGGCCCCGTTGGTCACGTGGGCGGAGGCGGGTCCGGCCGATGCGGGGGACAGGTTCGTCGCGGCAGTCGAGAACGGTCCTTTGACGGCTACGCAGTTCCACCCCGAGAAGTCCGGCGAGGCCGGCCTCCAGCTGCTGCGCAACTGGGTGAAGTCGCTTACCTGACCTGAGTTCAGCGGGAGGGCTGCTGGCAGCCGTCCTCGCAGTCGCAGGACTCCTGGCCGTGCAGCAGCGCGCCCGACGTCGTGGCGCAGCCGTCGCCCCTCCAGGCCTCGAGCCCCTCGCGCACCGCGAATCCCGCGATGAAGAGCGCGGCGAGGGGATCCGCCCACCACCAGCCCAGCAGCGCGTTGAGGGTGAGCCCCACCAGCAGCGCGGCCGAGAGGTACGAGCAGATGATGAGCTGGCGGGCGTCGGCGACTGCGGTCGCGGAGCCGAGCTCGCGGCCCGTGCGCCGCTCGAGCCACGCGACCGTGGGCATGATCGCCAGCGACAGGGCGGCGAGCACGATTCCCACCTGCGAGTGCTCAGGGGCGTCGCCGGAGATCAGCGCGCGAGCCGCATCGGCCGTCACCACCAGCGCGAGCGCGAAGAACGCGCCCGCGATGAGGCGCAGCGTGACCCGCTCGCGCCGCTGCGGGTCGGGAGCGGAGAACTGCCAGGCCACGAACGCCGCCGAGGCGACCTCGACCACCGAATCGAGGCCGAACCCGATCAGCGCGCTCGAGGACGCGGCGCTGCCGGCGATGAGCGCGACGGTCGCCTCGAGCACGTTGTAGGCGATGGTCAGCGCGACGATGATGCGGATGCGCCGGCGCAGCGTCGCGGCGCGGGCGCCGGTCAGGACGGGGGCGGTCATCAGCAGGTGCACCCGTCGGAGTCGCAGCACGAGGGGTCGAGCGTCACGGTCATCGCGAGCATCGCCTCGAGGGCGGTCGCGAGCGTCGGGTCAGCGAGCGAGTAGTGCGCGTGGCGGCCGCGACGTTCGGCGACCACCAGCCCGCAGCCGCGCAGGCAGGCGAGGTGGTTCGACATGGACTGGCGGCTGACGTTCAGCTCGGCCGCGAGGTCGGCGGGGCAGTGGCTGCCGTGCCGCAGCGCGAGGACGATGGCCGCGCGGGTCGGATCGGACAGCGCGTGGGCCACGTGGGCCACGGCCGCGGTGTGGGCGGGAGCCGCGCACGCGATGTGGTCGCGGGGCTCCGCCTGAGCGGTCGGCACGGCGGTGATCGACGGCACGGTGGTCGCAGGAGCGGTGCTCATGCCGGCCACGTTAGTACAGTCCGAGATGTACTGTCGAGGGCGCGCACGCCTCACCGTGCCGGTAGCCTGGGTCCCGCACGCAGGTGCCCGGAAAGATCAACCGGGCCCGCGCATCGGCCGTCTGACCAGAAAGCGAGACCATGCCCCACTCCCGTCACCTCGAGCTCCTCCCCGCCGTCGACGTCGCGGACGGCCAGGCCGTCCGCCTCACTCAGGGCGAGGCCGGCACCGAGACCGGATACGGCGACCCGCTGTCCGCGGCGCAGGACTGGGTCGACGGCGGCGCCGAGTGGATCCACCTCGTGGACCTGGACGCGGCGTTCGGGCGCGGCTCCAATGCCGAGCTGCTCGAGCGCGTGGTGAAGTCGGTGGACATCAAGGTGGAGATGAGCGGCGGCATCCGCGACGACGAGTCGCTCGAGCGCGCGCTCGCGACCGGGTGTGCGCGCGTGAACATCGGCACCGCCGCGCTCGAGAACCCCGAGTGGACCGCCGCCGCGATCGCCAAGCACGGCGACCGCGTGGCCGTGGGACTCGACGTGCGCGGCACGACCTTGGCGGGCCGCGGCTGGACTCGTGACGGCGGCGACCTGTGGGACGTGCTCGCGCGCCTGGACCGCGAGGGCTGCAGCCGCTACGTGGTGACGGACGTCAAGAAGGACGGCATGCTGTCCGGCCCCAACACTCAGCTGCTCATGGACGTGTGCGAGGCGACGGACGCGCCCGTGGTGGCCTCCGGCGGCATCAGCTCGCTCGAGGACATCGCCGCGCTGCGAGCCATCGCGGACCGCGGCGTCGAGGGCGCGATCGTCGGCAAGGCGCTGTACAACGGCAACTTCACGCTGCCGCAGGCTCTCGACGTCGCCGGGCGGCCGTAGCGCCAACGGCGCGTCAGGGCTGGCGCGTAGCATCGTGACCATGAGCGACACCGGTGGCACCAGCGGCGCGGAACCCTTCAAGGAGATCCCGGCGTCCGTCTTCGCGGACGACGACGGCAGCGCCGACGCCCGCCTGGCGCAGGCGCTCATCCGCTACTCCCACGGCAAGACCTCCCTCGGCGAGGTGGTGGACGCCCTTGCCTACGCGCGCGTGCTGATCCCGGTGATGTCCAGCGGCGAGAAGCGCGTGATGGGGGAGCACGGCGTGGAGAAGGACGAGGTCGCCTCGACCGGCGTGGTCGCGGTGCAGATGCCTGACGGCCGCGCCGCGCTGCCGGTCTTCACGGACGTCGATGCGGTCCGGGCCTGGAACGACAAGGCGCGTCCCATCCCGGCCGAGGGCCCGCGCGCGGCGCTGGCCGCAATCGCGGAGAGCTGGGCGAGCCTCGTGATCAACCCCGGCATGGAGACCGTGGTGGTCCCTCGCCCGGCGGTGTGGGCGCTCGGCCAGGGGCTGGACTGGCGCCCCGCGGTCGTCGACGGCGAGCTGGCCGCCGACGTGCGCGACGCCGTCACCTCGGCGGTGAGCACGGATTCGGCGCTCGTGGAGGTCGACGCGGTCGCCGGCAGGGGAGCGGAGGTCACCGTGGTCCTGAGGCTCACCCCCGGCCTCACGCAGCCCGAGGTCGACGACGTGGTGGCGAGGGTGCAGCGCGAGCTCGCTCACTCGGACGTGATCGCGCAGCGCGTGGACAGCCTCGAACTGCGGCTCGCAGCCGCCTCGTAGGACTCAGCGCTCGCAGTCGGCCTCGTTCGGGACCTGCAGCGAGGGGTCGCCGAGGAAGGTCTGCAGGGACTCGAGGGAGACCACGATCGTGGTGGTCGACTCGTCCGAGGCGAACACCACGCCGATGACGTCGCCGTTCTCGTCCACGGTCGGGGAGCCCGAGTTGCCCTGCTTGGTATCCGCCGCGATCGCGAACGCGCCCTCGCCGTCGACCCCGCTGTTGTCCGGCACCGTCCCCGCGTAGATGCCCGTCGTGGTGGTCAGGCGGCCGGCCTCCGGGTAGCCCACGACGAACACCGGATCGCCGGTGGATGGCTCCGCGGTCGCCAGCTGCGCCGCCTCGGGGAAGGTCCCGTCGATGTCCACCAGCGCGAGGTCGACGTCGTCGGACAGCACGGATGCGGTGCCCTCGTAGCGCTGGCCGTCGTAGCTGGTGAGTTCGATGTCGACCGCTCCCTCGATCACGTGCCGGTTGGTGACCGCCGTGTTCTCGTCCAGCACCCAGGCGGACCCGTTGCGGTACTCGTCGCAGGTCTCGACGGTCACCCTCAACGCCACCCGCTCCACGACCGTGAAGCCGTCGTCGCCCACCGGGATGCCCGGCTCGGGGGAGGGCGCCGCGACCTCGGGCACGAACGTCGAGGGCAGCGGCGGCGGAGCCGTCGGCAGGGCCGCGCAGCCGGACAGCGCCACCCACGCGACCGCTCCCGCCGCGGCAGTCCGGACCCCGACCGCGACGGTCACGCGTTGTCTTCCAGGTAGTCGTTCCAGGACTGCTCCACGTTGTCGCAGAACTCGTTGATGTCGTCCTCGGCCTGACGCAGGCTCGAGGCGGTGTACTGGGACGCGTTCTTGAGATACCCGATCAGCTCGTCGCGATCGTCGGCGCAGGCCTGCGTCTGCTCGATGATGCGGGTAGCGACCCGCAGCCCGTCGCTCGCGTTCGCGTCGCCGTCCGCGAGGGTTGAGATCGTCTCGGTGGCCTCGGCCAGCTGCGCCTGCGTCTCGGCGAGAGCCGATGCGTTCGCTCCGGCCTCCGCTCGCGCCGTCGCCAGTTCCTCTCCCAGGGTGAGCGCCTCGGCCCGGAGCTGTTCGTTCTGGTCGACCCACTGATCATGGGTGATCCACAGGTAGCCGCTGAGGCCCGCCAGGGCGGCGACGCCGGTCGCTGCGAGGGTCCAGCCGAGCGCCCTGACGATGCGGCGGCCGCGGCGTGGTCTCGCGGGCGGTGCGGGCGGCGCGGGCGGCGTGGCCGGTGCCGATGGTTGCTCGGCAGCCCCGTCGTCGAGGGGTCCGTACCCGTCGGTTCCGCTCACGGTGCGTCCTCCTCGGCTGGCGGCCTGCGTCTGGCCGAGATACTAGCGCGGGTGCGGTCAGCTGCAGTCGACCCGCTCCGGCACCAGCAGGGCCGGCTGAGCGAGCAGGGTGTTCAGCACCGAGACGGGCACGATGAAGCTCTGATTCGAGTCGGGGTTCTTGGCGTACACGACCCCCACCACGTCGCCGTCGTCGTTCAGCACCGGCGATCCGGACGATCCGGGCTGCACCACGGCCGTCGTCGCGAGCACCGTGTCCACGGCGGAGCCCAGGGGGTCCTGCACCGAGCCGAGCACCACGCCGGAGACCGTCGTGAGCTTGCCGCCGTTGGGATAGCCCACCACCGTGATGACGTCGCCCTCCTCGGGATCCTCCTCGGCGCGAGCCGCGAACGCGCCGCCGAGCGACTCGGTGGTGGTGATGATCGCGATGTCGGCCACGGTGGTGCTCGACGCGGCGGTGGCGTCGATGATGCGCCCATCGTGGGTCGACACCTCGATGGTCTGCGAGTCATCGATGACGTGACGGTTGGTCACGAGGGTGAATGCGTCGAGCGCGAAACCGGTGCCGGTGTTGACGAATCCGCACCCGATGTTGCGCACGCGCACGGTCATGCGCTGAGCCGCGGAGAAGCCGTCGGGGGACAGCCCCACAGTGGAGGCCATGGGGGTCGCGCTCGGCGACGGCACCCAGTCGGAGGGCATCGGTGCTGGTGGGTGGGGGACCACGGCGCAGCCCGTCAGGGCGAGGGCCGATGCGGCCGCGAGGGCGAGTCCGCGGCGGGCGGCGGCGAAGGATCGGCGAGCCGACGGGGCGGGCGGGGTCATTCGCTCAGCGCATTCTGCAGTCGGTCGTTCGCCGCCTCGGCCTCGGCGCACAGCTCTCGAACGCTCTCGGAGAAGTCCTCGAGCTCCTCGGGCTCGTAGTTCTCCGCGTCGCGCAGGTAGGTCACGAGCTCCTGCTGCCCGTCCACGCAGCGGTGCAGGGCGTTCGCCACGCCCGAGGCGCTGGACACGTCACCCTCGAGGGCGTCGATCTGCTGGAGGTAGAACGCGGATTCGTCGACCGCGTTGGCCTTCTCCGAACTGAGGTCGGTGACCTTCTGGTTCGACGTGGCGAGCTGCTGCGTGAGCAGGTCGATCTCGGACGCGAGCTGCATCGTGGTCTGCTGCTCGCCGGAGAGGCGCGCGCCGAGGTCGTAGTTCGCCTCCGTCAGCATCTCGGCTCGCGTCTCCCACTCCTCTGCGGTGTTCCACAGGTAGTAGTCGAGAGCGGCCGCGCCGCCGAACAGCATCACGAACACGATGGTCGCGGCGATCCAGCCGGCCCGTCCGCGCGTGCGTGGGGGATCGACGATCTCGCGGTCTCGGTCGTAGTCATACGGCGCCCGCGCCCGCGGCTCGTCGGTGCGGCGCCGGACGTGACCCCGGGCGTCGTGGCGGGCGATGCGGTCCGAGCGCCTGCGCCCCCGGCCCTCCGGCGCCTGCGGCACGGGAATGGGAGTGGTCGCCGGGTCGTCGATCTCGTCGGCCTCGGAGGCGTCGGACTCGTCGTCGCCGTCGGGGCTGCCATCGTCGTCGATGGTGCTGTCGTCGATCGCACTCTCGTCGGCGGCGAGGTCGTCGCGGCCGGCCTCGTGGTAGTGCTCGGTGCTGTCCTGGTGGGGCTCGGGAGATGCGGCCGATGCGGGGGCTGGGGCCTCGCTCGGGTTCGCCGGGGCCTCGGGCTCGGTCGTCACGTCGTCACTCGCCGCAGACGCTTCGCCCGCGCGGTCGCTCCTGCGCCGCGCGTGACTGTAGTCCGCGGTATCCGTGCTCATGATTCAGGTGACTGCCCCCGTGTACTTCTCACCCGGGCCCTCGCCGGGTGCGTCCGGGATGGTCGAGGCCTCCCGGAAGGCCAACTGTACGCTTCGCAGCCCGTCCCTCAAGGCGCGCGCGTGGGTGTTGCCCAGGTCTGGGGCGGATGCGGTGATGAGGCCGGCGAGGGCCTCGATCAGCTTGCGCGCCTCGTCGAGGTCGCGATGCTCTTCGCCATCCTCCGCCAGCCCGCACCGGAGCGCCGCGGCGCTCATCAGGTGAACGCCTACAGTGGTGATGACCTCGACGGCGCTCACGTCGCCCAGATCTCTGGCGGCTGATGATGACGCGCCGAGCGCATCGGCGCCCGGCAGGGGAGAATTCTCGCTCATGGTGGTATCCTCGATTACTGACCGGCTGGGGATCGCTCCCTGGCGCACAAGTGGAGTCCACCTCCCACCCTAGGGCCAAAGAATTGGGCCAGGGTCCGGTTGCGGTGATCGCCGCGCCTCGCGCGCAACGATCCACCGTCGACTCGGTGGCCTCTACTCGTGTTCGAGCAGGGGCCTTTTTCTTTGCCCGGCGGCAGCAGACTCGACAGAAGGAGCCACCCATCAACGAGCCCCGTATCAATGAGCGCATCCGCGTTCCTGAGGTCCGCCTGGTCGGACCGAACGGTGAGCAGGTCGGAATCGTCCGCATCGAGGACGCGACCCGCCTCGCGCAGGAGTCGGACCTCGACCTCGTCGAGGTGGCGCCCAACTCGCGCCCGCCCGTCGTCAAGCTCATGGACTACGGCAAGTTCAAGTATGAGGCGGCGGTCAAGGCTCGCGAGTCGCGGCGCAACCAGGCGAACACCGAGGTCAAGGAGATGCGGTTCCGTCTCAAGATCGACGAGCACGACTACGAGACCAAGAAGGGCCACGTCATCCGCTTCCTCAAGGGCGGCGACAAGGTCAAGGTCACGATCATGTTCCGTGGTCGCGAGCAGTCTCGGCCCGAGATGGGTCGTCGCCTGCTGTTGAAGCTGGCGGACGAGCTGCAGGACCTCAGCGTGGTCGAGAACATGCCGTCCCAGGAGGGGCGCAACATGTCGCTCGTGCTCGGCCCTCTGAAGAAGAAGGCCGAGGCCATGGAGGAGCAGCGCAAGGTCCGCGAGGACCGCAAGGCTGCCGACAAGGCGGAGCGCGCCGAGCGTGCCGCCGCCAAGGCCGACAAGGACAAGACGGAGACGACCGAGACGGCCGCGAAGCCCGCCAAGGCGGAGAAGGCTGACAAGGTCGAGGACTCCGAGACGGTCGATCCGGCTGTCGCGGCAGACCAGGCCGACAACAAGACGTCCGGCGCATAGCCCGGGAACTATACGTTCGCCCCGTGCGGGGCGGACATCACGCAAGGAAGAGCAATCATGAGCCCTAAGAACAAGACCCACTCGGGCGCCAAGAAGCGCTTCAAGCTCACCGGCACTGGCAAGGTGAAGCACGCGCACGCCATGAACGTCCACAAGTTCGAGGAGAAGACGTCGTCGCGCAAGCGCCGCGTCGCCGTCCCCGCCATCCTGTCGGACGCGGACTCGAAGAAGATCAAGAAGCTGCTGGGCAAGTAACCGCCCGAGAATCAAGGAGTTAACACATGGCACGCGTCAAGCGGGCGGTCAACGCCCAGAAGAAGCGCCGCAGTACCCTCGAGAGGGCCCAGGGATACCGGGGCCAGCGCTCGCGCCTTTACCGTAAGGCGAAGGAGCAGGTCACCCACTCGATGGTCTACAGCTACAACGACCGTCGCAAGCGCAAGGGCGACTTCCGCAAGCTGTGGATCCAGCGCATCAATGCCGCGGCTCGCGCCAACGGCATGACCTACAACCGCCTCATCCAGGGCCTCAAGGCCGCTGAGATCGAGGTCGACCGCCGCATGCTCGCCGAGCTCGCGGTGAACGACGCGGCCGCATTCGCTGCCCTCGTGGAGACCGCCAAGAAGGCGCTCCCCGAGGACGTGAACGCGCCCGCCGCGTAAGCGCCTTTCGCATGACAGGACGCCCCGCCAGCCCCGACCAGTTGACCCTCACGCTCGATAATCCTCGAGCCGAGCGGGTCAAGAAGGTCGCGGCGCTGACGGGGCGTTCTGCGCGTTCCAGGGCCGGTGCGCTGCTGGTCGAGGGCCCCCAGTCGGTGCGCGAGGCAGTGCGCTTCGCCCCCGAACGCGTGCGCGACCTGTACCTCAGCACCGATGCCCTCGAGCGTCACCGCGACATCGCCGCGGCCGCTCTCGACGCGGGCCGGTGGGTGCACCTCGGCACGGACGCCGTGCTCGAGGCCATGAGCCGGGATGCCCAGGGCATCGTCGCCGTGGTCGACGAGACGGGCATCGCTCTGGACGAGGTCCTGGCGGCCCGGCCGCAGCTGATCGCGGTCCTCAGCAATGTGCGCGACCCCGGCAACGCGGGCACGGTGATCCGGGCCGCGGACGCCGCGGGGGCCGACGCGGTGATTCTTGCGGGGGAGTGCGTGGACCCGTCGAACCCCAAGGTGGTGCGCAGCGCCGCCGGGAGCCTGTTTCATCTTCCAGTCGTGCGCGCGCTGCCCCTCGTGGACGCCGTCGTGGAGCTGCAGTCCGCAGGCCTGCGCGTGCTCGCCGCCGACGGCGCAGGCACGGTGACGCTGGGAGAGCCAGGGGCGGACCCTGAGGCGCTCGCGGCGCCCACCGCCTGGGTGCTGGGAAACGAGGCGTGGGGCCTCACGGCCGAGGAGCGTGACCTCGCGGACGAGGTGGTGCGCATCCCCATCTACGGCCGCGCCGAGAGTCTGAACCTCGCCACCGCGGCCTCGGTGTGCCTGTACGCGTCGGCGAGCGCGCAGCGTCATCAGTGAAGGCGGCGTCCCCAGTGGACACCGCGCAGTCAGCCGCCACCGCGCCGCAGTGAGCAAGGTCACATCGCGAAACACGCGAGGTAGAGTGCCGTTTCCGTACTCTTGAGGCATGTCACGATGGCTTCCTGACGCGTCCTTGACGCGCTCGCGCGCGTACACGCTCGCGGCTGTCACCGTTGGCACGATTCTGGTCCTGCAGATGCTCACCACGGTCACCGGAGCGCTCGTCGCCGGGCGACAGTACGAGCAGGTGTCGATCGACACGTTCGAGTATGTGGGGGAGCTGACCGCCGAGCGCGTCTCTCGCTTTGCGGAGGCGGGACGCGATGTGGCGGAGGGCACGGCGGACGAGATCGAGCTGTTGGGCGCCGGGATGGATCGCGACACCCTCGAGCTCTCCGTGCACCGTCGGCTCGCGCGCGAGCCGGGCGTGCGCGCCATCTACGTGGGCTGGTCCGACGGTGAGTTCTTGGTCCTGCGTCGGCACGGCGAAGGGTTCCTCTCGCAGCGCGGCGGCGGGGATGCGGGGCCCCAGGTCACCACGCGAACCTTCGACGCCGACTTCACGCTCACGTCGCGTCAGGTGGAGCCGTCCGACTACGACCCGCGCACCCGGCCATGGTTCGTGACGGGGACCGCCACGACCATGACCAGGTGGACGCAGCCATACGTGGACTACTTCGAGGGCAGCACCCTGGTCTCGGCGGCTCACGCCGCCCGGGAGGCGGGCGAGGTGACCGCGGTCGTGGGCGCCGACCTCAACCTCGAGGTGCTCGGGGACGTGCTCGACTCCCTCCCGTATGGCGAGGGCGCCGAGGCCTTCGTCATCACCCAGGACCTCAAGGTCATCGCCGCGCCCTCCACGTATCGAGACGAGATCGCCGAGTCCGGGTCTGCGGTGGCACGGACGTGGGATCTCGGCCTCGAGGTGGACCCGAGATCGGTCGGCCTGGGCACGGTGCAGTTCAGTCGAGAGCTCGACGTCGTGGTCCTGGATCGCGGCTTCCCCATCGACGACGGACTGCCGTGGCGCCTTCACATCGTGGCGTCGGACGAAGAGCTCTCGTCGGGCCTGGGCACGCTCGGCAGCGTGGTGCTGTGGATCACCGTGTTCTCGCTGGTGATGATCGCGGTCGCAGGCTCGCTGCTGTGGTGGGTGAGGCGGCCCTTGGGCCGGCTGCGGGCACGTGCGATGACCGATCAGCTCACCGGGCTGCTCAACCGCACGGAGTTCTACCGGCGCGGCCGCCTGGTCGCGCAGCGTGCGGGCGAGCGCGGCGACGTCGTGATGGTCACGGCGCTGGACCTCGACTATTTCAAGGACCTGAACGACAGGTTCGGTCACGCGGCCGGTGACCAGGCGCTTCATGCGGTGGCGGCCGGGCTCACCGGGGCGGCGCGTGCAGGCGATCTGGCGGCACGGATCGGGGGAGACGAGTTCGTCGCGCTCCACGTGCTGCGTCCCGACGACAGTCCTCTCCATGTGGCACAGCGTGTGCGCGATGCGGTCGAGCATGAGATCCACACCCGCGTCGCGTCCGCCGAGGGCGTGGGCGTCACCGCCGGCTACACCACGTCGGGAATCGGCATGGACGATCTCGACGTGCTGGTGGTGCACGCGGATCGCGCCCTCGTGGCGGGCAAGAGGACGGCGAAGGGGCGCGTCTACGCCGCAGGGGAGGCGAGGTCGGACGTCGACCGGCGCCGCGTGATGAGCCATGCGGACAGCGTCGAGGCGCCTCATGACTCGCCTCGCTGACCGCCTGCGGCGGCGGCCTACGGGCGCGTCGCTGACTCGTTCGCGCGCGTACACGTTCGCGGTCGCCTCGGTGGCGGCGATCATCGTGCTGCAGATGCTCACGAGTTTCGTGGGGATGGTGGTGGCGGGCAGGCAGTTCGAGCGGGCGTCGATCGACACCTTCGAGTATGTGGGCGAGCTCACGGTGGAGCGCGTGTCCCGCTTCACCGAGGCCGCACGGCACGCCACCACGGCCACCGCGAGCGAGCTGGAGCTGGTGGGCACCGACGTGGATCGCGACGCCCTCGAGCGATCCCTGTTCCAGCGCCTGGCGTCGGCAGGCGCGGTGCGCGCCGTCTACGTGGGCTGGTCGGATGGCGAGTTCATGGTGGTGCGCAGGGACGGCGACACGTTCCTGTCGCAGCGCGGCGGCGGCGAGTTCGGGCCGGAGGTCACGTCGCGGGTGTACGACTCGTCGTTCGTGCTGCTGTCGCGCGAGGTGTCCGACTCCGATTACGACCCGCGCACGAGGCCCTGGTATCACACCGGCGTCGGTTCGACGACGAGGGAGCGCTGGAGCCCTCCGTTCGTGGACTACTTCGACGGTGCCGCACTCGTCTCGGCGACACGAGCCGTGCGCGAGGACGGTGAGGTGGCCGCCGTGGTCGGCGCAGACCTCAACCTGGACGAACTCGCGGGCGTCCTCGATGGCCTCCCGTACGGCGAGGGCGCGGAGGCATTCGTGCTGACGCAGCAGCTGGACATCGTGGCGGCGCCCACCTCCTACGCAGACGATGTCGCGGCCCTGAGCGGGGCCTCGGGCGAGGTTCCGCAAGCCTCGGACATCGGGCTCTACGTCGACCCCGAGTCCGTGGGGCCGATGACCGAGCGCTTCAGCCGCGAGGACGACAGGGTGGTGCTCGATCGCGGCTTCCCCGTCGCCCAGACCATTCCCTGGCGTCTTCACGTGCGCGCCTCCGACGAGGAGCTCTCGGCGGGGCTCGGTGCGCTGGGCTCGATGGTGCTGTGGTTCAACGTGGGCTCCCTGGTGATGGTGCTGATCGCCGCCATCGTCCTGTGGTGGATGCGCCACCCGCTGGGCCGGCTGCGCGAACGGGCCATGACGGATCCGCTCACGAAGCTGCTGAATCGCCACGAGTTCTATCGGCGCGGGCGCCTGGTGGCCCGCCGGGCCGTGGATCGGGGCGACGTCGTGATGGTCACCGTGCTGGACTTGGATCGCTTCAAGCAGCTCAACGACGAGCTCGGTCACGGCGTGGGGGACCAGTGCCTGGCGGCGGTGGCGGCGGCGCTCACCGGATCGGCGCGCGCGGGCGACCTGGCCGCGCGCACCGGCGGAGACGAGTTCGCGATGCTGCACGTGCTGCGGCCCGGCGTCAACGCTCTGCACGTCGTTCAGCGCGTGCGCGACGCGGTCGAACACGAGATCCACACCCGCATCCCCGAGGCGGACGGGGTGGGAGTCACCGCCGGGTACGCGACTGCCGGCATCGGCGTGGGCGACCTCGATCTCTTGATCGCGCACGCCGACCAGGCGCTGGTGGCGGGCAAGAAGGTGGAGAAGGGGCGCGTCTATTCGTCGGAGGAGGCGGCGTCAGCATTCGAGCGGCGCCGCGCGTCCGGCGGCATCGGGGAGCCCGCAGACCCGTCCCGGTAGCGCGCCGACGTGGGCGAGTTGTCCCAATCCAGGGCATATGCGGCTCGCCGTGTGAAAGAAATCACGTCTGGGCTCGTGCGAGAGCGCCTCCACTCTCTAGAGTCTTATCCGTGTCTTCCCGCACCCGCATCCCGCGCCAGCTCGGTGCGCGCGGCTACACGATCGCGTCGAGCCTCATCGCGTTGGCGGTGCTGGTCCAGCTCGCGGTCATCGTCGTGGCGTCCACGTTCGCCAGCCAGCAGGTGGACGCGGCGGCGGCGGACACGTACGAGTATGTGGCAGACCTGACAGTCGAGAGCGTGGCGCGCTACGCCGCCTCCGGTCGCGACATGGTCGACGACACGGCGCTGTCCCTTCGCTTCGGGGATGAGCCCGACCGCGCCGATCTGATGGAGGCGATGGCCGAGCGGCTGACGCGCACCGACAATGTGCGGACCCTGTACGTGGGCTGGCCCGATGGACGGTTCCTGGCGCTGAGCCGCAGCGAGGACGGTTTCCGCTCGCAGTGGATCGCCGCGGGCAGCGGCGAGGAGACCGTCAGGTTCTACGACGAGGACCTAGTGCTGCTCTCGGGGGCGACGGAACCCAGCGACTATGACGCGCCTGCGCGGCCGTGGTTCGTCGCCGCGGCGGCCTCAGCGGAGGGCGTGTGGACCGCGCCGTACCTGGATTATGGCAATCCCACCACGCTCGTGTCTCCTGCGGCCGCGGTGCGCGAGGACGGGGAGTTGGTCGCGGTGGTCGGGGCGGACCTGGACCTGCAGACGCTGCGGTCGATCCTCGACGACCTTCCCTACGGCGAGGGGGCGGAGGCGTTCGTCCTCACCGGATCCTCTCAGGTGATCGGAGCGCCCGATCGCTACACCGCGCAGCTCGAAGCGCTGGCAGAGCAGGCGGGCGGCGTGCCGACGGCGGAGGACCTCGGCCTGCCCGTGGCCTCCGAGGTGCTGGATCGCGGCGAGTCGGCCTGGTCCACCGCGAACAACCGGATGGTGGTGGACCGGTCGCTGCCCGCGTCGGAGTCCGTCGACTGGCAGGTGCACCTGACCGCGGACGCCTCGCAGCTCTCCGCGGGCCTTGGAAACATCGGGGCCGCGCTGTGGTGGGTGTCCGGGCTGTCGTTGGCGGCGAGCGGCATCGCCGCCGTGGTGGTGTGGAATGTCAGCCACTCGGTGCGGCGCATGCGGGTGCGTGCCAGCACGGACCAGCTGACCGGCCTCGCGAACCGCCACGAGTACGAGCGCGCGGGCAAGGACATGCTGCTGCAGGCGTCGGTCCGCGGCGAACGCGTGCTCGCGGTGGTGCTGGATCTTGACGGGTTCAAGGCCCTCAACGACGAGCTGGGGCACGACGTGGGAGATGCGGCGCTCGCGGCGACGGGAGAGGCACTCAGGGAGAGCGTGCGTGGCGACGACGTTGCGGCGCGCCTGGGCGGTGACGAGTTCGTGGTGCTGCAGCCGCTGGGGGCCCGCGAGGATGCGCACGTCATCGTGGAGCGCATTCGCGAGCGCGTCGAGAACCGGCTCGGCTGGCTGCCGTTGGGCGACACGTCGGTGGGCGTCACGGCGGGCTATGCCCTGAGCAAGCCCGGCATGGACCTCAGGGGACTGGTGATGGCGGCGGATGTGGCGCTGGTCGATGGCAAGCGCAGCGAGAAGGGGATGGCGCACCGCGGCTGAACCACCGCATCGGCCGCTCCAGCGGCGAGTGTGGGCACCGCGCGCTGGTAGCCTCACGCCAGAAACTCGAAGGGGCACGCATGGCACACAGCAAGGGCGACACCAACGATTCGCGCAAGTTCGACGACACGGTGAAGCTGGACATTCCCGGCGCGCGCGGAGACGTGCGGGTGTCCGGGTCGGAGCGCATCTTCTACAAGGTGCTGATCGACGGCAAGCCGGTGTCGCGCAAGGGCGGCGGCTGGACCATCCCCCTGCGCAACGGCGAGACCACCAAGCTCAGGGCGCGCGGCTTCATCCCGGGATTCCAGACGCTCTACACCGAGGACGGCGACGTGCTGCGCATGGGCGCCCACGTGGGCCTCTCGGAGCGCATGGCCATGTTCCTACCCGTGCTGCTCATCGTGTTCCTGTTCCCCGGCCTGGTGCTGGGTCTGATCCTGTTCTTCATGAACGTGATGGCCGTCAAGAACCCGATGATGCCCAAGGCCGCGCGGATCGGCGTCGCGATCCTGAACACCGTGGCGGGAGCGTTCGTCCTGCTGCTGCTGCCCTCGTTGGTGGGCGGCGGCGCCGCTTAGTCCTCGGTCAGCTCCGGGTGGGCGCCGTCGGTGGTGGCGCTGTCGTCGGCCAGGTCGGGCCGCCTGCCCTCCACGAGTTCGACGAGCGCCTTGATGTCGGATTCGAGCGCGCGCTGCACGTTGGCGCGGAACTGGCGCTCCAGTTCCGCCGCTCGTGGGCCCTCGAGCCACGCTCGCAGCTCGACCCTGGAGCCGTCGGCGGTGGGGCGGGCCTCGTGGTGCACCGTGAGTTCCGCGCCGTCCAGTTCCGTGGTCTGCGCGTAGACGTACGGCTCCTCGAGGGCGGTGACGCGCACGGGGCGGGACTCGCCATTCGTGGACTTCACCTCGCCACTCGCGCCGATGGCGATGGGCTCGTCCAGGTGGAACCGCTCGACGTTGGAGGCCCACTCCGGGTGGGTGTCGTGAGCGGTCCAGCGCTCGAAGAAGGCCTCCGGCGGTGCGGAGGAGCTGACAATCACGTATCCGACATCGATCATGCTCCCCACGCTATCCCAGCCCCCCGCCTCCGCAAGTGTCGATATCCGTGCGCTTTGGGGCGGGAAAACGCGCAGAATTCGACACTTGCGGGGGTGGGGAAGGCCCAAGACGGCCGATGCACGGGCTGGGTCGATCCCTGCGCTCAGCGTTACAATGGTGGGCATGAGCACGAGCGAGCGCACCGCCAGCACGGCCCGCGCGCGCCTGCCCCGGGAGCCCGAGGCGGCAATCCGCCCGGCACCTTCGCCGTTTATCTAGGCCCAGGGAGAACCCCTGGGCCTTGGCGCGTGGGCCCCGCAACCGCATCGGCCGGATGCCTGGCCTGCGCCGGTAGACTTCCCGACGGAAACCCGAACCCCCTGGAATGGCACTCATGACTGACCTGTCTCCCCTCGACGCCGCCGGCGTCGATGCGGCCGTTGCCGACGCGCTGAGCGCGATCGCCGCCGCCACCACGCTCGAGGAGCTCAAGGAGGCGCGCCTGGCCCACACGGGCGACAAGGCGCCGCTGAGCCTCGCCAACCGCGCGATCAAGGACGTGGAGCCCGCGGACAAGGCCACGGCCGGCAAGACCATGGGCGCGGCGCGCGGTCGGCTGAACGCCGCCATCGCGGAGCGCCAGGCCGTGCTCGAGGCCGAGCGGGATGCGCGCGTGCTGGTCGAGGAGACCGTGGACGTCACGCTGCCCGTGAGCCGTACGCTCACCGGCGCGCGTCACCCGCTGGAGACCATGCAGGAGCGCATGTGCGACACATTCGTCGCGATGGGCTGGGAGGTCGCCGAGGGGCCCGAGATCGAGGCGGAGTGGTTCAACTTCGACGCCCTCAACTTCGACCCGGACCACCCGGCGCGCGAGATGCAGGACACGTTCTTCGTGGACCCGCCCGAGTCGGGGCTGCTGCTGCGCACGCACACGTCCCCGGTGCAGATCCGCGCCGCCGTCGAGCGCCGCGACGCCCTGGTCGACGAGGCCCGCGGCATCTACGTGGTGTGCCCGGGCAAGACGTTCCGCACCGACGAGCTGGACGCCACGCACACCCCCGTGTTCCACCAGATCGAGGGCCTCGCGGTCGACAAGGGCCTGACGATGGCGCACCTCAAGGGCACGCTCGACGCGTTCGCCCGCAGCCTCTTTGGGCCCGATGCGGTCACGCGCCTGCGCCCGTCGTTCTTCCCTTTCACGGAGCCGAGCGCGGAGATGGACCTGCGCTGCTTCGTGTGCGAGGGATCGGACCCGGGGTGCCGCACGTGCTCCGGCACCGGCTGGATCGAGTGGGGCGGCTGCGGCATGACGCACCCCAACGTGCTCATCGCCGCGGGGATCGACCCGGAGGAGTACACGGCGTTCGCGTTCGGCATGGGGATCGAGCGCACGCTGATGTTCCGCCACGGGGTGAAGGACATGCGCGACATGGTCGAGGGCGATGTGCGCTTCTCACAGCAGTTCGGGATGGAGTTGTAATGCCCAAGATTCCGCTCAATTGGCTCGCGGAGTCCGTGGACCTGGTGCCCGGTCACACCGCCGAGGATGTCGCCGTCGCGCTCGCGAAGGTGGGGCTCGAGGAGGAGGGCATCGAGGGCGGTGGCGTCAGCGGTCCGCTCGTGATCGGCCGCGTGCTGTCCGTCGTGCCCGAGGTCGCCTCCAACGGCAAGACCATCAACTACTGCCGCGTGGACGTGGGGGAGCACAACGACCCCGCCGGCCCCGGCCACAAGCCTGACAACAAGGACGAGTACCCGGAGTCCAAGGGCATCGTCTGCGGTGCGCACAACTTCGCCGAGGGCGACTTCGTGGTGTGCATCCTGCCCGGCGGCGTGCTGCCGGGGCCGTTCCCCATCGGGGGGCGCAAGACGTACGGTCACTGGTCCGACGGCATGATCTGCTCGGCCAAGGAGCTGGGCCTGGGGGAGGAGACGGGCGGCATTGTGGTGCTCGCCTCGCCGTCCGGTGCGTCCGAGGTCACGCTGCCCGGCGTGGTCGCGGACGGGGACCTGGTGCCCGGCAAGGACGCGATCCCGCTGCTGGGCCTCGACGAGCAGGTGCTCGAGATCAACGTCACCCCCGACCGCGGGTACTCGTTCTCGGTGCGCGGAGTCGCGCGCGAGTACGGTCACGCGACCGGTCAACAGTTCCGCGACCCGGCGGTGCTGGAGATCTCGGGATCGCGAGTGGCCGATGCGGCCGGTACGGATGCCTTCGAGATCGGCATCGAGGACGAGGCTCCGGTGCGTGGGACGGTCGGCTGCGACCGGTTCGCGGCCCGGGTGCTGCGCGGCTTCAACCCGGCCGCGCCCACGCCCACCTGGATGAAGCGCCGCCTGGAGCAGACGGGCCTGCGCTCGATCTCGCTCGCGGTGGACGTCACCAACTACGTGATGCTCGAACTGGGCCAGCCGCTGCACGCCTACGACCTGGACCAGGTGGTCGAGCCCATCGTGGTGCGCCGCGCGGTCAAGGGCGAGAAACTCGAGACGCTCGACGACGTGGAGCGCCAGCTTCACCCCGAGGACCTGCTGATCACTGACTCGGCGGGCGGCGAGGGCTACCGGCCCATCGGCATGGCGGGCGTGATGGGTGGCGCGCTGACGGAGGTGTCGGCGGCGACCGTCGACATCTTGCTCGAGGGCGCGCACTTCGACCCCATCACGGTCGCGCGCACGGCACGGCGTCACAAGCTGGGCTCGGAGGCGTCGCGCCGGTTCGAGCGCGGCGTCGACACCACGCTCGCGCCCATCGCGGTGGAGCGCGCGCTGCGGCTCATGCAGGAGTTCGGCGGCGGCCAGCTCGACGAGGTGTGGACCGACCTCGATCTGACCGTCGCGCCCAAGCCCATCTCGATGGACGCGGGCTTCCCCTCGCGGATCGTCGGCGTGGAGTACACGGCCGATGCGGTCGTGGAAGCCCTCACGAAGGTGGGCTGTGCGGTGGCTCGCGCGGGCGACCAGTTGACGGTGACGCCGCCCACGTGGCGCCCGGACCTCGAGGCGCCGATCAACCTGGTCGAGGAGGTCGCGCGCCTGCAGGGCTACGACGACCTCCCGTCGGTGCTGCCGGTCGCGCCCCCAGGACGTGGCTACACGCACTCGCAGCGCAAGCGTCGCTCAGTGGCGCGGACGCTCGCGGAGTCGGGCCTGACCGAGGTGCTGACGTACCCGTTCATGTCGGAGTCACGCCTGGACGAGTTGGGTGTGCCCGCCGAGGACCCGCGCCGCGCCGTGGTGCGCCTGGCCAATCCGCTGAGCGCGGAGCAGCCGCTGATGCGCACCACCATGCTGGCGACGCTCGTCGATGCGGTGCGCGTGAACCTGGGCCGCGGCGAGCACGATGTCGCCGTCTACGAGCTCGGACGTGCATACCAGGCCAAGAACGGCGGCGAGGCCCTGTCCGAGCCGTCGGACGGCGTCGTGACGCCCGATGTCGTCGAGGCGATCGATGTGGCCCTGCCGGCGCAGCCGCGCCGGGTGGCCGGCATCATGGCTGGCAACCGCGTCCGTGCGGGCTGGAACGGCCACGCCACGGCGTGGGACTGGACCGATGCGCTCGCAGCCGTCGAGCGAGTGGTCTCCGCGACCGGTGCTGAGGTGAAGCTGGAGCAGGGCTCGGTGACGCCGTGGCACCCGGGCCGCGCCGCCACGTACTGGCTGCCGACGGGGGAGTTCGTGGGCCACGCCGGCGAGCTGCACCCGAAGGTCTGCGAGACGCTCGGCCTCCCGGCCCGGACTGTGGCGTTCGAGGTCGTGCTGGACCCGCTGATCGAGTCGACCTCTGGCGCGATCCTCGGTGCCGAGGCCGTGTCGCAGCAGGTGCTCGCGAAGGAGGACTTCGCGTTCGTGGTGGGTGACGGCGTCGCCGCAGGCGACCTGGTGCGCGCGGTGCGCGACGCCGGGGGAGACCTGGTGGAGTCCGCGCGCGTGTTCGACGTCTACACGGGCGAGCAGGTGGGCGAGGGCAAGAAGTCGCTGGCCGTGAACGTCGTGATGCGCGCCGCGGACCACACGCTATCTGCTGATGAAGTGCTGGGCGTGCGTGAGGCGATCATCGCGAAGGCGGAGCGGGGGTTTGGGGCGGTGCTGCGTTGACGGGTGTCGACTACGAACTCCTGGAAGAATGGGACCACGAAGGCTTCTCAAACTCGCACGTACGCCGGAAGCCGGTTCGGCTAAATGATCGCGAGGCACTCTTGGCTGTCTTGCGGATGTTCGAGAGGTTCGCGGGCACAAACCAGTACATGCTTTCAGTAAACGAAGAGCGCTTCGACTCAACGTTGCCACTGGAGGAGTTGGTCAATCTCCTTCCCAAGGTAGTGACGGTCTTTCACCTTCAGCACAATGAAGACCCCCATATGGTTGTGAGACTCACGTCCTGGGCTGGTGGGCAAACGTGGGTCGATGCGCCCGGAGGAGACGTCTTTGCGAGCCCGCTCCGAAGTCTTGTAGGGGTGATCGAAAGCAATTCTCGCCCGCTTGGAATCAGACGCAAGGCTTCTCGATCGAGATGGAAGTGGCTGGCGCGAAGGTCGCGGGTGTCCGTCATCGAGCGCTCTAGTCGCGATGTCCTCGCGGAGCGCCGTCATGATCTCCGTACTGCCACGATCGGTGGTCTGTTCGGAATCTTCGGCGGGGTCCTGGGTGCGCTAATTGTAGTGCCCAGGGACGTTGTTTGAGTTCCGGGCGATGAGGAGAACCTCCGGGCAGAGTGGAGCTGTCTAGTTCTTCGCTCTTAACCCGGAGGTTCTCGTGTCTCACGCTAATGCTGCTT
>NZ_JBMDTW010000006.1:0-228015 GCF_048814985.1 Demequina pilifera | reverse complement strand
GGCCGAGTCGGCCCCCGCCGAGCAGTCCGCACCGGCAGAGCAGTCCGCTCCCGCGGCCGAGTCGGCCCCCGCCGAGCAGTCCGCCCCCGCACAGGAATCTGCTCCCGCAGCCGAGTCCGCCCCCGCCGAGCAGACCACGGCGTCCGAGCCCGCGCAGGCTGAGCCCGCCTCCAGCCACGCGGCGGAGGCCGCCGCTCCCGCCAAGCAGGAGGAGGCCCCGGCGAAGGCCGCAGCACCGGCTCCGCAGTCCGCGGCGGCGCCGGCCTCGTCGTCTGAGTCCAGCGGCTCCGGATACGTCACGCCGATCGTCCGCAAGCTCGCCAAGGAGCGCGGGGTCGACCTGTCACAGGTGTCGGGCTCCGGCGTCGGAGGGCGCATCCGCAAGGAGGACGTCATCAGCGCCGCCGAATCGGCTCAGGCAGCGACTCCCACGCAGTCCGCCACCCCGGCTGCCTCCTCGGCGCCCGCTCAGGCCCCCGAGCTCGTCGAGTCGGAACTGCGCGGCCAGACCATCAAGATGACCCGCATCCGCAAGGTCACCGCCGACAAGATGATGGAGTCGCTGCACGGCATGGCGCAGCTCACCTCGGTCATCGAGGTCGACTGCTCCAAGATCTGGGCGCTGCGCGCCTCGACCAAGGACGCGTTCTTCGACAAGCACGGGACCAAGCTGTCGTTCCTGCCGTTCTTCACCAAGGCGGTGTCGGAGGCGCTCGCCGAGCACGCGAACATGAACGCATCGGTCAGCGAGGACGGCAAGTCGATCGTCTACCACCCGGCGGTGAACCTGTCGATCGCGGTCGACACCGAGAAGGGCCTGATGCTTCCCACCATGCGGGAGGCGGAGGCGAAGTCCCTCCCCGAGCAGGCCCAGGCGATCGCGGACCTCGCGGAGCGCGCACGCTCCGGCGGCCTCAAGGCCGACGAGATCTCCGGCGGCACGTTCTCGGTGACCAACACCGGTTCGGTCGGAACGCTCTTCGACACCCCTGTGGTGCCCTCACCGCAGGCAGGCATCCTCGCGACCTGCGCGATCGTCAAGCGCGCAGCGGTCGTCAAGGGCCCGGATGGCGAAGACGTGATCTCGATCCGCCCCATGTGCTATCTCCCGCTGAGCTACGACCACCGACTGGTGGATGGCGCGGACGCCGCCCGGTTCCTCCAGAGTGTGAAGAAGCGCATCGAGGCCGGCGCCTTCGAGGCTGACCTCGGCCTGTAGGGGGTCTCATGCGGGTCGTGATCGCGGGTTCGTCGGGCCTGATCGGCACGGCTCTCAAGGAGTCGTTGCGCGCTGACGGCCACGACGTGGTCGCGCTCGTGCGCCGCGAGGCCCGCGGGCCGCAGGAGTCGTCGTGGGACCCGGCGTCAGGCGAGGTCGACCGCGATGTGCTCGCCTCGTCTGACGTAGTCATCAACCTCGCAGGTGCATCGATCGGCGCCAAACGGCTCACCGACTCGCATGCCGACCTGGTGCTGCAGTCGCGGCTCGACTCGACCGGCACCCTGGTGCGCGCCCTCTCCGCGGCCTCGTACGGGGGCATGCTCCTACAGGGGTCGGCGATGGGCTACTACGGAGACCGTGGCGAAGATCACCTGACCGAGCGCTCTGGGCCCGGCGACACTCTGCTTGCGTCGATCGTGACTCAATGGGAGGCCGCCGCCCAACCCGCAATCGACGCCGGCATCCGAACGGTGGTCGTGCGAACCGGACTCGTGCTCGCCCCGCACGGCGGTTTCGCGGAGCGGCTCATTCCCCTCGTGAAGCGCGGCCTACTGCGTTCGCTCGGCAAGGGCACTGCGTGGCATTCGTGGATCACTCTCGAGGACCACATCCGCGCGCTGCGCTTTCTCATCGACTCCGACCACGAGGGTCCGGCCAACGTGATCGCCCCGATCGCGGTGCGCGACCGGGACTTGATCCGTGCCATGTCGAACGCCGCGGGGAAGTCCCCTGGCCTGCCGGTCCCCGCGTGGGCGTTGCGCATCGCCATCGGGCGCGCCATCGAGGACCTGCTGTCGAGTCAGCTCGCGACACCAGGCGTGCTCAAGCGGCTCGATTTCGCCTGGCGGCACCCCGAGATCGCCGGCGCGGCTGAGTGGGTCATGACAGAGGCCGGGCACGCGCCACAGTCCAGCGACCGTCCCACCTGAGCTCGAGTTCGACGCTCTGCTCGTAACCGGGCACCGCAGCCGCTCCCTCGGGGGTGACGATCCTGTGGTCCGTCACCGCGTAGCGAACGGTCGCCGTCGACGCGTCGGACCCATGCCCCGTCACGGTCACGTCGTGGACGACCACGGCGAGGCCCTCGTACCGGGCAAGGCCGTCGTCGAGCCGGCGCGCCAGGTCTGCCGTCTCGTCCGCTAGCGGCCCGTCGCCCACCGTTGCCATCAGCGTGGCGCCGTCCCCTGCTGCCAGTGCCTCAATGCGCTGTGTGGTCAGCGCCGCTGCCGCCTCTTCCGGCTGCTGCTGCGTCACGCTCGTCGACGGCTCCGGAGCAACGCTCTGCACGACCCCCGGCACCACGATCACTCCGGCGGCGACGGCCGCCGCGGCCCCCGCCGCGACCACCGTCCGCATCAGGATGCGGCGCACGCGCCATGCCCGTCCGGACGAGATCCGCTCAGTGCGTTCGGTGGCGCGTGCCCGCACGGCGCTCACCACCTCGGACCTTCGCGGTACGGCGACCGGACGCTCAGGGGCGCACGAAGCCAAGGCGCGCGCGGCAATATCCACGGGCGGCCGAGACTGCGGATCTGACACCACCAGCGGCGCGGTCCACGCTTGGATCGAGATACTGTCCTGGCGCGCCACGCACCACCGCAGCAGCGCTCCGAGCGAGTAGACGTCGGCGGCGGCCGTCGCGCCCGACGCGCGCTCGGGTGCGCGAAAGCCGACGGTCCCACGCTCGTCGTCGAGGCAGCCCGCGACAGTGTCGACGATCACCACCCTGCCCTTCGCAATCACGACGTTGGCGGGTGCGATGTCTCCATGCGCGATCCCCCGGGCGTGGAGCGCCTCCAGCGCCGCGGCAATCCGGACGCCGAGCCACACGCACTCCCCGGCGCTGAGCGGACCACGCCTGCTCTCCAGCTCCGCGAGGTCGACACCGTCGATCCACGGCGCGGACACCACGACCTGATCGCCGTCGGACACGCCGACGGCGGTAGGAACCAGGACGGCGTCGTGCTTCACCTCTCGGAGCGCGCGCACGCGCTCCGTGACCCGTGCCAGCACGTCTGGCCCGGTGCCGACCGCGCGCGTGACGACCCGGGCATCGGCCGTGTGGTCAGTGGACATGCCCCCACTGTGGCGCGCCGTGGGCCGCGCGCGAGGTTTTCCACAGGGTCAGTTCGGGATGCGCTTCACCCACGGCCACCAGGATCCCCGGCCGATGTCCATGATCAATCCAGGCACCAGCAGCGACCGCACCACGAAGGTGTCGATGAGCACTCCCAGGCTCACGATCACGGCGATCTGCGCAAGGAAGATCAACGGGATCACACCCAACGCGGCGAACGTCGCGGCCAGCACGATGCCGGCCGAGGTGATGACGCCGCCCGTCACCGCCAACGATCGCCGTACGCCCTCGCGCGTGCCGTGGATGAGCGATTCCTCGCGGGCGCGCGACATCAGGAAGATCGAGTAGTCGATGCCCAGTGCCACAAGGAAGACGAAGGCGAGCAATGGCACCGCGGGATCGGAACCGGGGAAGCCGAAGACGTGGTTGAACAGGATCGCCGACAATCCAAGCGTCGCGCCATAGGACAGGATGTTCGCGAGCACGATGACCAACGGCGCCACCACGGAGCGCAGCAGCATCACCAACACGATGAAGATCACCGCGAGAATGGTGGGGACGATGATCAGCGTGTCGCGCTGCGTGGTGAGCTGGGTGTCGAGCTGCTCTGCTGCCTCGCCGCCGACGAGCACGTCCTCGCCCAATGGGTGGACTGCATCTCGCAGATCCTGCACCACATCGGCCGCCTCGGACGAGCTCGATGCGACCTGGGTGACGGCGAGCACCGAGACGCGCCCGTCGACCTCCAACGGCTCCTCGCCGGGGACTGCTCCTGGCGGCGCGCCCTCTGCGATGGATGGCGTGACCACGTAGGCGGTCTCGACTCCCTCGACGGCAGAGGCCGCATCCAGGGCTGCCGCCGCCTGCTCGGCGGGCACGAAGATGCGAATGGGCGACGCGGCTCCGGCATCGAAGTGCTCCTCGAGCACCTCGGTGCCCTGGACGGAGTCCACCTGCACGGTGAAGACATCCTGATCCCCGAGCCCGGAGGCCTTGAAGGTGGGCAGGAACGCCGCGAACAGCAGGAGGCCGCCGGCGGCAAGGATCCACGTGCGCCGTGGCCTCGCGTCCACCGTGCGGGCGACCCGGGGCCAGAAGCCTGAACCTTGAGAGGGATCGGCATCGGCGTTGTCCTGACCGGCCTGGTACCTGGGCAGTGACGGCCAGAAGACGCCACGGGCGCGACGCCCACCGATCAGCAGCAGCGCCGGGAGGAGGGTGAGAGCGGCGATCAGCGCCGCGCTGATGCCGAGCGCGCCGGCGGGTCCGAGCGCCGCGTTCGACTTGAGGTCGCTCAGCAGCAGCACGAGGAGGCCGAGTATCACCGTCCCCGCAGAGGCCGCGATGGGCTCGAGGGACCGCCGCCACGCGCGAGCGAGGGCGGCATACGGGGATTCGACCCGCACCAACTCCTCGCGGTATCGGGCCACCAGCAGCAGCGCATAGTCGGTCGTGGCGCCGACCACGAGGATGAACATGATCCCCTGGGCCTGGCCGTTGAGCGTGATCGTGCCCGCGTCCGCCAGCGCGTAGACGCCCAGGATCGCTCCGGTGAGCGCGAGCAACGCGGTGGACAGCACCAACAAGGGCAGCACGGGGCTGCGGTACACGATGACGAGGATCACCAGCACGACGGACAGCGCCACGACCAGCAGGATGCCGTCGATGCCGGCAAAGGCCTCGAGCAGGTCGGCCAGGAAGCCGAGAGGCCCGGTCAGGTGACCGTTCAGGCTCGATTCCTGGTCCGCCCAGGCGCCACGCACGGTCTCCGCGACCAGTTCGCCCAGCGCGCCCTCGCCCACGCTCTCCTCGACAGCCTCCGACTCCACCGAGAACGTCACCAGTGCGGCCTCGCCGTCCTCGGACGGCACCACCTGCGGCATCTGCTCAGACGCGGGCGGGGCGAGCACGTCCCCGACGGTGCGGCCCTGCTCGTCGCCCTCGATGGGTGTGTCGACTGCTGCTTGCACGAACGTCTCGACGACGGCGAGGTCGCCCTCCGAAGCGATCCCGTCGACGACGAACAGCCCGGGGACGGCCGATGCCGGGGCAAAGTCTGCCTGCAGATCCGTCGCTCGCGTCGACTCGGCAGAGGACGGCAGGAACGCCCCCGCATCGTTCTCCTGGACGTCCGACAGTTTGCCGAAGGTCTGGCCGCCTGCCCCGCCGACGGCGAGCCAGCCTGCGATCACGAGGACGATGACGATGGGGCGCAACCATGCGCGCGAGGACGTACTCATATCGTTTCCTAACGCCGCGGCGACCCGGGCATTCCCGCGGGTTTAGCCTGGAGGCTATGGAAACGCTCAACCTCGACGTCGGTGCGCGCCTGGTGCCGTACCAGGAGGCATGGGACGTGCAACGGCGACTCCACTCAGAACGCGTCGCGGGAGAACGCCCCGACGCCGTGATCCTGGTGGAGCACGAGAACGTCTATACGGCGGGCAAGCGCACCGCGCGCTGGGATCGCCCCACCGACGGCACCCCTGTCGTGGACGTCGACCGCGGCGGCCGAATCACGTGGCACGGACCCGGGCAGCTCGTCGGCTACCCCATCGTGAGGCTGCGCGAACCCATCGACGTGGTCAAGTACGTGCGCGCGATCGAGCAGGCCTTCATCGACCTGTGCGGCGCGTACGGGCTCGAGGCCGTCCGCGTCGACGATCGTTCGGGAGTGTGGCTGCCCGCCACGGACACGCGCCGGGAGCGGAAGGTCTGCGCGATCGGCGTGCGCGTGGCGAAGGGCGTCACCATGCACGGCTTCGCCCTGAACTGCGACCCCGCACTCGGCGAGTTCGACCGGATCGTGCCCTGTGGCATCGACGATGCCGACGTGACGTCCCTGTCGCTCGAGCTCGGACGCACCGTCACCATCGAGGACGTGCTCCCCGCCGCCCTCGGATTCCTGGAAACCGCACTGGCAGACGTACGCTGGGAGACGGCGACGCCTACAGGCGCCGCCGCTGACGTCGCCGAGCACCACAAGGAGACCGTGTGACCATCGCACCAGAGGGCCGCCGCATGCTGCGGGTCGAGGCCCGCAACGCCGAGACCCCCATCGAGCGCAAGCCGGAATGGATCCGCACCAAGGCCACGATGGGACCCGAGTACTCGGAGCTCAAATCCCTGGTGCGCACCGGCGGCCTGCACACGGTGTGCGAAGAGGCCGGCTGCCCCAACATCTTCGAATGCTGGGAGGACCGGGAGGCGACGTTCCTCATCGGCGGCGCGCAGTGCACTCGGCGGTGCGACTTTTGCCAGATCGACACGGGCAAGCCCTCCCCCCTCGACCGCATGGAGCCCACCAAGGTGGCGAACTCGGTCAAGGAGATGGGGCTGAAGTACTCGACCATCACCGGCGTCGCACGCGACGACCTCGCCGACGGCGGCGCGTGGCTGTACGCCGAGACCGTGCGCCAGATCCACGGGCTTGGCCTGGGCACCGGCGTCGAGCTCCTGATCCCGGACTTCAACGCGGAGCCCGACCAGCTCGCCGAGGTCTTCTCCTCGCGCCCCGAGGTGCTCGCACACAACGTCGAGACCGTGCCCCGCATCTTCAAGCGGATCCGCCCGGCATTCACGTACGAGCGATCCTTGCGAGTCATCACGGAGGCCCAGCGCGACGGTCTGGTGACCAAGTCGAACCTCATCCTCGGGATGGGTGAGACCTTCGAGGAGGCCGTCCAGGCGCTCGAGGACCTGCACGAAGCGGGCTGCGACCTCATCACCATCACCCAGTACCTGCGCCCGAGCCCCCGCCATCACCCCGTGGAGCGCTGGGTGAAGCCCGAGGAGTTCGTGGAGCTCTCGGACGCCGCAGAGGAGATGGGATTCCTCGGCGTCATGTCCGGACCGCTGGTGCGCTCGTCCTACCGGGCCGGTCGCCTGTGGGGCCAGGCGATGAAGAGCAAGGGCCGCCCGATTCCCCCGGCCCTCGCCCACCTGGGCGAGCCGATGGAGGCGCGCCAGGAGGCGTCCTCGCTGCTGAACCGCAGCGCCGCGCCCGCCTGCTGAGACACCGCTCCAACCGTCCGCGCGTGAGCGACTAGACTGTGCCGCATCATGGCTAAGGAACCTCAGAAGAAGCCCCGCTGGTACAAGCTCGTCGCACAGGCGTACAAGTCGACGGCGCCGGACGACAAGTGGCTGCTGCCGCTGCTGATCCTGATCCCGCTGGGGATCATCGGGCTGTCGGTGGTGATCGGCCTGCTCGTCGGCTCGACCGTCGTCCTCGTGTACTCGATCATCTTCGGAGTGCTCGTGGCCGCGCTGGCCGCCATGTACACGCTGACGCGCCGCTTCGAGAAGAACGCCTTCCGGCGCATGGAAGGCCAGATGGGCGCGTCCGTCTCGATCGCCCAGTCCATCCGACGCGGCTGGACCTTCGAGGACGAGCCCGTGTCAGTCGACCCACGCGGTCGCTCGCTGGTGTTCCAGGGCATCGGCAAGGGCGGCGTGATCCTGCTCGCCGAGGGCGGCAACGCCGCTACCAAGCAGGTGACCTCCGTGAAGCGTCGCATCAACAAGCTCGTGCCCGGCGTGCCGGTGCACACGGTGTACATCGGCACCGGCGAGGGCCAGGTGCCGCTCAAGCACCTCACCAAGACGATCCGCAAGCACAAGAAGGTGCTCAACAAGCACCAGCGTCAGCAGGTCACCGCCCGGCTGCGCGCCATCGGCGGTCAGAAGCTGCCGGTGCCCAAGGGAGTCGACCCCATGCGCGCCCGCCCCGATCGCAAGGCGATGCGCGGCCGCTGACGCGGGCCCCACCCCGCCCGTCTCCCGAACCCCCGATCGACCGGTGGGTGGAGATCACGCCGCCCGCGCATCGGCCGCGGTGACGCACGTACCCCACGTCCATACGTGACGACGGCGGCGTACGGCGCTCCCCGCGCAAGGGCCGCCACGCGTGCGCAACGACGGCAGGTCAGTCCGGCTCGGGAAGGGTCAGCACGATCCGCTCGCCCTCCACGCGCGCCGTCACCTCGGTCATGTCGCCCACGCGCGGCAGACCGGTGGTCGCCGCAGACCGGTTGTCCCCCACCACCACGACCGTGCACCCTGCGGCCTGGCCCGCCTGCACCCCGGCGTCCGTGTCCTCGAACACCACGCAGTCGGCCGCATCCGAGCCGAGCAGGACCGCGGCGCGGGCGTAGCCCTCGGGGTCCGGCTTGCCTCGGCCGACGTCGTCGGCGCCGATGAGCACCGCGGGCTCCGCGATGCCCACGGCAGCGAGCCGACCCCGCGCGGGCGCGGCCAGCGCCGAGGTCACCAGCGCCCACCGGCCGTGAGGAAGGGAACGGATGAACGCCGCCGCCCCGGGAATCTCCTTGACGCCGTCGAACCGGCTGTTCTCCATGGAGTGGATGCGGTCCCGCCACTGCTGGATCTCGCCGTCGTCATCGAGATAGCGCGCGATCGTCGCGCTGCTGGGCCGGCCGTGAGCGAAGCCCCTGACCTCGGCGCCGTCGAGGCCATGCGCGTCCGCGAACTCGTTCCACATCACGTCCACGAGGGCGTTGGAGTCCACGAGCGTGCCGTCCATGTCGCACAGCACCGCGGAGACGGATATCTCAGGCACGCGCCGCTCCCCTGCTCGGCACGATCAGGGTTCCGGCCGCTCGGTCGTGAAGACCGCGACCATCCTCGTCCCACACCACCGCGGGAATCACCAGCGCGAGCAGCACGGTGCGCCCGAGGGAGCGCAGCACGCCCACGAACAGCGCTCCGTCCTCGCGCACGACCCGCAGGCCCACGATGCGGTGGCCCACCGTGGTGCCGAGAGTGGCCACCAGCACGAGGTGCTGGACCATCCAGATCACGAGAGTCGCCATGGGATCGCCCGCGAGCAGCACCCGCTCCACCGCAGTCAGCATGGAGGTGTCCCCCGCAGGGAAGAAGGCCGAGGAGATCAGCAGACACAGCACCCAGTCGATGCCGATCCCGACGAGCCGGCGGCCCACATTGGTGCGTGAGGTCGCGGCGTGGGGGCTGGCGTCAGTCACATTTCCATCGTATCCGGGTGTGGACTAGGGTCATTGACGAAAGGCGTCGCAGCGCCGTTGCTGCAACGCGCCCTCCCAGGGGTTGCGAAACACTCTCGTAACACGGCATGAATCTGGGGGAAACGGCCTGCCCCTAGGGTAGGGCGTGCTAGCCCTAGCACACCTGACATTGCAAGGAGCAAACTGATGTTCAAGACTGCCGAAGAGGCGATCGCGTTCGTGAAAGATGAGGCCGTCGAGTACATCGACATTCGCTTCTGCGACCTCCCGGGCTCGATGCAGCACGTCAATGTTCCCGCGTCCCAGTTCGAGACGGTGCTGGAGGACGGTGCCGCCTTCGACGGCTCGTCGATCCGCGGGTTCCAGGCCATCAACGAGTCGGACATGAAGCTGATCGCGGACCTCCAGACGGCGTACGTGGACCCATTCCGCAAGGCCAAGACCCTCGTCATCAACTTCTCGGTCGTGGACCCCTTCACCGACGAGCCCTACTCCCGTGACCCGCGCAACGTGGCCATGAAGGCGCAGGAGTACCTGAAGTCCACCGGCATCGGCGACACGGCCTTCTTCGCCCCCGAGGCGGAGTTCTTCATCTTCGACTCCGTGCGCTTCGACACGAACCAGCACGAGGGCTACTACCACGTCGAGTCCTCCGAGGGCTGGTGGAACACCGGCAAGGAGACCGAGCTGGACGGGTCGCCGAACCTCGGCTACAAGACCCGCTTCAAGGGTGGGTACTTCCCCGTCTCCCCCGGTGACCAGATGGCCGACATCCGCGACGAGATCTGCACCGTTCTCGGCGAGGTCGGGCTCGACCTCGAGCGCGCGCACCACGAGGTGGGCACCGCCGGCCAGCAGGAGATCAACTACCGCTTCAACACGCTGCTGCACGCCGCGGACGACCTGATGAAGTTCAAGTACGTCGTCAAGAACGTGGCCTGGCGCAACGGCAAGACCGCGACCTTCATGCCCAAGCCGCTGTTCGGCGACAACGGCTCCGGCATGCACGTGCACCAGTCCGTCTGGAAGGGCGGCGAGCCGCTGTTCTACGACGAGGCCGGCTACGGCGGCCTGTCGGACATCGCGCGCTGGTACATCGGCGGCATCCTCAAGCACGCACCCTCGCTGCTCGCGTTCACCAACCCGACGGTCAACTCGTACCACCGCCTGGTGCCGGGCTACGAGGCGCCCGTGAACCTGGTGTACTCGGCTCGCAACCGCTCCGCCGCGGTCCGCATCCCGATCACCGGCACGAGCCCCAAGGCCAAGCGCATCGAGTTCCGCGCCCCCGACTCGTCCGGCAACCCGTACCTCGCCTTCGCCGCGCTGCTGATGGCGGGCCTGGACGGCATCAAGAACAAGATCGAGCCGCCGGCCCCCATCGACAAGGACCTGTACGAGCTGCCTCCCGAGGAGCACGCACAGATTCCTCAGGTGCCGGACTCGCTCGGCGGCGTCCTCGACACGCTAGAGGCGGACCACGACTACCTGATCGAGGGCGGCGTCTTCACTCCCGACCTCATCGAGGAGTGGATCGACTTCAAGCGCACCAACGAGATCGACCCGCTGCGCTTCCGTCCCCACCCGCACGAGTTCGAGCTCTACTACGACTGCTAGTCGCTAGTACCTGATTTACCTGGGGCTTCGTCATTACGACGCCTCCCCAGTCCGCAGAGAGTCCGCACGGGCCGTCAGAACACCAGCGACGGCGGCCCGTGTGGACTCTTCTGTTTCCGGCCACAAGTGCGCGTAGGTGTTCAGCGTCGTCGTGGCCGATGCGTGGCGCAGGCGGGTCTGTACGACCTTCACGTCACAGCCCGCGCCGATGAGCAGCGAGGCGAAGTAGTGCCGCAGATCGTGGAAGCGGAAGCCGTCCGGCAGTGACGCCGGGCCGCGTGCCGCTCGCACTGCACGCTCGATCTGGAACGGCTTCACCTGGGCGCCGAGCACGTCCTCGAGCATCCACCTCTCCCCCGTCGCGTAGCGCGACAGCTCAAGCGATAGCTCGCTGGGGATCGGGATAGCGGTGCGGGCCATCTCGGACTTGAGCGGTTCGGCCGGGTACTGCACCTCGGGCGCGACGATGCCGCGCATGAAGTCCACGTCTGAGAGCCGCAGTCCGCACGCCTCAGCGATGCGAAGGCCAGCGAACGCCCCGAGCAGCACCGCAGGGCGCAGATGCGCCGGCATGGCGTCGTGGAGCGCCCACACCTGCTCTGTGGTCGCCACGTAGGGCCGCTGCTTGCCCGCGCGGGGCGACGTGCGCCTCGAGCACGGGTTCCGCGCGATTACGCCGTCATGGACCGCGTCAGACATGATCTGCGACAGCCGCGCGTGGAGCGCGTACACGGTCGAGTCGGCGTAGCCATCGGCCTTGAGAGTCGCGGACCACGATCGCACCTGTGAGGGCTTGAGGTCGCCCATGCGCACCGAGTCGAACGCCTCGCGGATCTTCGCGATGTGGACCTCTGCCTGTCGCACTGTGGATGCGCGGCGCGTCCGGTAGCCCGCGAGCCAGGTGTCGCACCAGTCCCCCACTGTCATGCGTGCCGTCTTCGGGTCGACGTAGGTGCCCGTGCCGACTGCCGTGGTGACCTCATCGAGCCAGGCCTGCGCGTCGACCTTGCGAGCGAAGTGCCGCGCGTGCTCTTTGCCTGCGGCGTCCCGGTAGCGGGCCCGCCACTTGCCGTTATCGCGCTTCGTGATGCTACTCATCGTCGATCACCGCCATGCCGTCCGCGTCTACACCGTCAAGCTGGCGCTGCGACGCCTCGTCGACCTCTCGTTGTGCCGCGTCCACTTCTCGCTGCCCGACCTCCGCGATCCATGCATCGGCGAGCGCTACCGCTCGAACGCTCAGGTCGTCCAGTTCGGGGCGTTCGTCACCGTGGATGCCTGCGTCGCGCACGATCGCGCCGAGCAGCGCCGCTGCGGCCGCTGCAGCTTCGGCAGCGCCGTCGCCGTCCTGGACCCACAGCATGTACCGAACACAGGCGTGGAGGATCTGGAATCGCGCACCGGTGTCCCCCTCGCGCGCCAGCGCGCGGCGCAAGGCATTCAGCTCGGGGACCTCGGGGATGTCCTCGCGCTCCCGGGTGCCGACTCCCAGCCGCGGCAACCGGGCCGAGAAGATGCCGCGGAGCCCTGACCAGGGGCCAGACGCATCGCCATGAGCCCACTCGGCTGCCTCGAGACTGTCGATGCGGCCGTCGCGGATGGTGAATCGGGGAGTGAAGCGCTGCTCGCCGGCGGGTTCGCCTCTCGACAGTTGCGCCGATATCTCCCGAACTCGCATGCGCAGTGATGCGTTCGACCCGTCGGCGGTCTGCCTGACGCGGTCGTGGTAGTCCAGCGCTGCGGTCACGTATTCGTTGAAGACGTCGTCGAGGCGTTCGGTGGCCGCGGCGAGGGAGTCCGCCGCACGCCCAACTTCCTCGTCGGCTACCTCCTCGATGGGGCGCAGTAGTCGTCGCGCGTCAACGCCGAGCGCCTGTGCGATCGCGAGGTACTCGTCCACTCGGATCCGGCGCGGCCTGTGCGGACGCAGCATTTCTTCGATCGCCTGGCGTCGCACTTCTACGTGAGCGGTGTCCTTCATCTCGCGAGCAAGGTCGCCGTACGACCATCCCCGCGCTTCGAGCTCGTATGCGATGTGTCGTGCGATGCGCCGTTCCGCGCCCGCTGCGTCGAGTGGCATGCCGTCTCCCTCGTTGTCTGTTTTTCGAACACTACTCGTTTGCTTGGCAAACCACAACAGGCGATGCTCATATCAGGTCAACAACCGAGCAAAGGAGAGAACCATGGCTGCACAGTCGATCGGAGAGGTCCGCGATATGACGTGGGTGAGCGAGCGCACCGGTGTCCCGATCAACACGCTCCGCTACTGGCGCCACCTCGGCCAGGGCCCGCAGAGCTTCCGCCTCGGACGCCGCGTCGTCTACGCCGTCTCGGACGTCGAGGCGTGGATCGAAGCCGCGCGTAGCAAGGAACTCGCCACCGCATGAGCGACCTTCTCTCGCCGCCGCGCGCACCCAACGCGGTTCGAGACTTCTACGACACCCTCTATCGGCCGGGGGACCTCGTCTCGATCAACTACCTGCCACCGGGCGGAGCCTTCGCATCGCAGATCGTCCCGGTGGACAAGGCGCCCGAAACAGCGGCACTGCATCTCGACGCGAACGTGTGGATCGGCGTCAACCCCCTCAAGCCCGGCACACGTGGCCGTGGGCAAACCGACGACGTCGCCCGCCTCACCAGCGTTCACGTCGACTTCGACTACGCCGGCCCATGGCCCGGTGGCAGCGGACGCGTCATGCCCGACCGCGACGCCGTAGACAACGCGATCGCGACCCTGTCCGAAATCGTCGGCACCCGACCGATGACCTTGATCCACACCGGCCACGGCATCCAGGCATTCTGGCCCTTCGACCCCGACGACGACGACCTCCTCACACTCACCGAGAACGAGGACCGGGCGCTCGCGAAGTCCCTCCTCGCTCGCTGGGGCATCGCCGCACAGACCGCGGCACGGATGCACGGCGGAGCGACCGACAACGTGCACGAGCTAGCACGCATCACACGCCACCCCGGCACGACGAACTACAAGGCTGAACCCGTCCCAGTCGTAGTCGAATCCGATAGCGGACACCCCATCACCGTGACACAGCTCCTCGAGGCGCTCGACGCGTGGGGGATCCCTGACGCTGTCACCGAGCTCGACGGCGCACTCGCCGACGCCCCCACGCCCGCGAGCGCATGGTCCCCCAGTGACGAGACCACGCCCTACATGCGTGCAGTCATCGAAGCATGGGCGAGCGACCCGATCGACGGTGGGCGCCACCAGTGGGCCATGGTGCGTGCCGTCAGGCTGGCAGCGGGCCTCCGCATGGGCCGCGTGAGCGCCGCAGACTGTGGCCACGCCCTCGACATCATGCAACAGCGGCTCACGCAGGCACGCGCCAACGACGACCACGCCCGCCCCCACGAGATCCTCGGACACCACGGCACCGCCCATGGCCCGGACCACCGCGGCGTGTGGGACTGGGCCGTCGCTCGTGTCGAGACGTGGACCGACGAGCGTTGCGAGGCAGAGAACATCGGCAGCCCCCTCAGAGCCCGCGACCCGCTGACCGCAGCCCCAGGGTCGACCGAGCCGGGACAGAAGGCCACCCCCTCGACGCCTGCAGGCAAAAGCGCCACGAAGGTGCACCGCGGGCAGGTTCAGTTCGCCTACCGCCTCGCCGCGACGCACGCCGACCAGCTGTTGCACGTGAATGGCATCGGCTGGCACCGGTGGGACGGCATGTGCTGGGTCGAGGACGACAGCGGCGCCGCGAAACGGGCCGTACTCGAGACGCTGCGAGCAGCCCTCCTCGAGTCGTTCGACAAGTCCGACCGCGACCTCGGCACGGACGTACGCCGCTGCGAGTCCGCCAACGGCGTCGACGGGATCCTGCGCATCGCATCCGCGCTCGAACCATTCGCCACCACCGTCGCCGACCTCGACGCAGACCCCTACCTGCTCAACGTCGCCAACGGCACCCTCGACTTGCGCACCATGAACCTCGCGCCGCACCGGCCGGCCGATCGCATCACCAAGGTCACCCGCGCCGCATACCGGCCAGGCGTCAAGGGCGAACGCTTCGAGAAGTTCCTCGACCGCGTCCTGCCCGACACCGAGGTGCGAGCGTTCCTGCAGCGCTACGCAGGCGTCGGTCTGTGCGGTCGTGTCCTCGAGCACGTCCTCGCGATCCTCACCGGCACCGGACGCAACGGCAAGGGCGTGTTCTACGGCGCCCTGGGCCACGCGCTCGGCGACTACGCCACGACCGCCGAGCCCGACCTTTTCATGCATCGCGACGGGGCACACCCCACCGGTGAGATGGACCTGCGCGGCGTCCGCTGGGCCGTGGTGTCCGAATCCGACACCGGCCGCAAACTCGCTGAGGCCACAGTCAAGCGCCTCACCGGTGGCGACCGCATCAAGGCCCGCCGCATGCGCCAGGACTTCGTCGAGTTCGACCCATCCCACACCGCCGCACTCGTCACCAACCACCTGCCCCAGGTGCGCGGCGACGACCCCGCGATCTGGGCACGCCTCCGCGTCATCCCCTTCGAAGTCGTCATCCCCAAGGCCGAGCAGGACGTACACCTCCCCGAGCAGCTGCAGCTCGAGGCGGACGCGATCCTCACGTGGGCACTCGAAGGGTGGCAGGACTACTCCGCTCGTGGCCTCTCAGAGCCGGCCGCTGTCAGCAAAGCCACCGACGAGTACCAGTCCGATATGGACGCCGTCGGTCAGTTCATCACCGAACGGTGCCTGCTCAACGAGCACATGTACGTGAAGTTCTCGGATCTCTATTACGAGTGGGCTCAGTGGTCCACCGCGAACGGCACCTTCACGGACACGAAGAAGCACTTCGGTGCCGCGCTCGACGCTCGCGGTCTGACTGCTGATCGGGGCAGTGGGAACGCAGCGATTCGGCGCGGAATCGCGCTCCAAGGCGGTGACGAGTCATGACGAGTTACTCACGTTACTCATTTCCGTGTTCGTCCTACGCGCACGCAGATAGGGAACTAACCAGAAGATCATCAACTTCGTTAACTCCCCCTGGTAAAACCCACAATTGCCAACCGGAGGCGACGCGATGAAGCCCACATACACGATCGACGAACCCTCAGCATGGCTACGCGGCGCAAGCCGCCAACGGGCCCGGACCCTCGCCACGACCGCGCTTCGCAAGCCCCGAAAGCACCCCAACGGCACGCCGCTCGCGCTGTCCACCATCCTCGAACCACTCACCCCCGGCCCCGTCTCTACCGGTAGCGCAGCCGACCGCACGTGCGACCGTTGCCGCACCGTCGTCCCCCCAGGTGAGCTCTACGCCGTCGGACGATTCACCATCTTCAGCAAGGGCATCCGAGTCGTCCTAGTCGTCGGCCTCTGCTACGAGCACGCGCAAGCCGAGATCCCCGCACTCAACGAACTCGACCGCTCGGCGCCCGCTCAAGCGCAGCCAGGGAGGCGGTGACCGATGATTACGATCCCCACCAACCTCGAACGCGACTGGCACCAGCTCATCACCGCCATCCAAGACGCACACCCCATCACGTCCGTCCCCTGCCTCACCGGAGACATCGCACCCATCCCCACATGGACCTCCGACGACCCCGACGACCAACACGAAGCCGCAGCAGCCTGCACCTTCTGCCCAGTCCTCACCCCCTGCGCCGACTACGCCCACACCTATCCCAGCGAGGCCGGCGTCTACGGCGCCCTCACCCACCGCCAACGCCACACACTCCGGGAGGCCGCAGCATGACCGTGGCCATTCACGCCCCCCGTATGCGCGTCACGCACGCGCGCGAGGCGATGGGGCGTCCGACGCTGACCGTGACCAGTCAAGCCGCTCTCCTACGCGTCACGCACGCGCGCGAGACCGACACACGTGCCAGCAGCGGGACGGGACATCCCAGCACCCCTCATGCGTCACGCACGCGCGCGGGAGCCGCAGCGGCGGAGCATGGAACGGGAACGTTCCACCCCGGTCCCTCGCGTCACGCACGCGCGCGTAGGGGCAGGTGGTGACTGTGGCACGCATCGCACTCACCCTCGACGAGCTGCGCTCCAAGCGCATGCGCCGCGGGCACACCGCGGTCTACATGATCGAAGTGCCCGCCGACCCCGCCCGCGGTCGCACGTCACTGGACCCGCGCGTCATCCATGCCCGCGCACGACGCCTCAGCGCCCGCGGCTTCGACATCGTGCTCTACGTCGACGACCCCACCATCACGATCAGCGAACCGCACCCGCGCACCCGGCGCGGCTACCTCGACCTGCTTGTCGAAGCGTTCGACGAAGCAGGACTCGAGCAGCCTCCCGACAGCGCCACCACCGCGGAGATGTTCACTACCCTCATGGCCCGCCTCAAAGGCAACAAGCGCCACGACCTCCTGCAGCGCCTCGCCACATCCCAACGCCCACCCACCAGCGAGCTCGGAGAGCCCGATGACACCTGACGACGCACTCACCGAAGTCCGCACGATCCTTACGGCCGCCGGCGTCACCTGCCCACCGACGGGCATCGACCCCGCGACGGTCAGCACCACCGTCGTGAAGCTCCACGCGGCCGGCGACGACTCGACCGCCGAACGGCTCCTCATGCTCACTCACCGCCTCGAGTCGCCCCTCGCGGATCCGCGGCTCATTCACGCCGAGGACCAGATGCGCGGGCTCATGCTCGAGCTCGACGACATTTTCGAACGCACGGGCGTACCCCAACCCCCGAACCTCACCGCTCCGACCGCGTTCCGGCCGCTGGTGCGCCACCTCATCGACGCCGGCGACTACGAGACGCTTGCCAAGCTCCACGACATCGCCACCAACCTCATCGCCACTGGTGACCGGCTCAACACGAGCGGAGGTGCCCGATGAGTCGCAAGGGACGCCGCGGGCAGCGTCACGATATCGGCCGGCAGAAGCTCGAGCGGGTGCGCAAGCTGCGCCCCCAACGCACGGAGCGTGCGCGCAAGGTCGACGACGCCGACCGGCTCGCCACCCACGCCGAGAGCCTCGCGCAGGAACTCGGCATCCCCAAGACGTCCGCGCCGGCACCCCGCCGACGCGGCACCACCAACACCGAGACCCCATGGAGGAACTCGTGAACACCACCACCAACACCCCCGACGTCGAGGCCGCAGAGCGCGACCTTGCCAACGCCGACCAGACGCTCACCACCGTGCGCGACGGCATCGCCGACGGCACCATCGACGACCCCGCCGAGCTCGAAGCAGCAGAGTCCCGACGCAAGTTCGCATTCATGCGCCGCAAGGGCGCCACAGAACGAGCGGAGAAGGCCGCACAGGACGCCCGGCGCGACGCTCTCGCGGCGCTCGCGACCCAAGCGGCGAAGGTGGCACCGACGCCTGCCATCAACACCGCATACGCCGAGTTCGAAGCAGAGGTCGCCAAGGCCGTCGAGAAGTTCGCCACCAAGGCGACCACGGCCCGCGAGAGCGTCAACGACGTAATGAGCCAGGCTCACCACCTCGGGCTCCCCAACACCCGCGACGAGGCCGAGAACGGCTTCTTCATCTTCGGCGACCAGCTCCACTACCCGCAGGACGGCGGGTCCAGGTACGTGACCGTCCCCTACCCCGTCGACCACACCAACACCCGCCACCTGCTCGAGAAGTCCGCAGCCGAAGCGATCCGCGTCGCCACCCGCCGCGGGGGTACCCGATGAGCTACATCAGCCCCGCCAGCGAACGGCACGCCGAAGCCCGCGCACGCGCCGCACGACAGCCCGACGAACCCGACTGGACCAAGGTCACCGTCGAGCAGTTCGCGGTGATGTCCGTCCAGGACCGCAACAAGGTCCACACCGCCGACGTCGACCTGTACCGACGTTTGCGTGACGAGCTCGATGACCGNTTCGCGGTGATGTCCGTCCAGGACCGCAACAAGGTCCACACCGCCGACGTCGACCTGTACCGACGTTTGCGTGACGAGCTCGATGACCGCCGCCACGGACGCACCACTGCGAACCCCACCGAGAAGCCCACCGAGGCGCCCGCGGAGACCTCGGACCCCGAGCCCACCACGTAACGCGCGTGGCGCCCGGCCTGAGCCCCCTTCGGGCCGGGCGCCACCACCTCAACCGAAAGGCACCGCCATGAGCCTCAGAGTCGCCGAACTCGAAAGCTTGTTCACCGCCAACCTCCAGCCCTTCGAGCAGGGCGCGAACCGTGTCGAGCAGCGCCAGCGAGCCCTCGACGGCACCCGCACGGAACTGCACGTCGACGCCAACGCCACGTCCGCACTTGCCAGCATGGACCGTGTCGAAGCATCGGCCCGCTCCCTGCCCGACAGCGAGTTCCAGGTCGACGCGGACACCGGCGGCGCAGCACGCGCGCTCGACGACATCGAGGACGAAGCCGGCGCGAGCGGACGCAAGGCCGGTGACGACGCCGGAGACGGCATGTCTGCCGGCATCGTCGGTGCTCTCGCGACCATCCCCATCGCGGGCGCCGTGGGCATCCTCGGCATCACCGCCGCAAAGGGCTTCGTCGACGCCCTCGAGGACGGCCTCGCGGTCGAGGCGCGAGGCGACCGCCTCATGGCCGAAACCGGTCTCGACCCCGTCACCGTGGGGAAGCTGGCCCGCGCATCGGGTGAGGCGTATGCGGACAACTGGGGCGAGTCGATCGCATCGAACATGGACATCGCCCGGCAAGCGATCCAGGGTGGCCTGCTCGACCCCGACGCGACCGCGCGGGACTCGCAGAAGATCATCTCGTCGCTCGCCGGTGTCGCGGACGTCATCGGGCAGGACGTCGCCGGCGTCGCACGCGCCACCGCCGCACTGCTGCGCACCGGCCTCGCGGAAGACGCCGCCGGTGCATTCGACGTCATCGTCAAGGGCTTCCAGGCCGGCAACGACATCGGGGACGACTGGCTCGACACCCTCACCGAATACCCTGCCCTGTTCGACCGCCTTGGCATCGACGGCGCTGAGGCGACGGGGCTCATCAACCAGGGCCTCGAAGCGGGTGCCCGTAACGCGGACTTCGTCGCAGACGCACTGAAAGAGTTCCAGATCCGGGCCACCGACGCATCCGATGCGTCGGCCGCGGGGTATGAGCGCATCGGGCTGTCTGCGGAGGACATGACCGCCAAGATCGCTGCCGGCGGCGAGGGCGCACGCGAGGGCCTGCAGGAAGTCCTTGACGGACTGCGCGACATCGAGGACCCGGTCAAGCGGAACGAGGCTGCGGTCGAGCTGTTCGGCACGAAGGCCGAAGACCTCGGTGATTCGCTCTACGCCTTGGACCTCAAGACCGTCGCCGCGGACCTCGGCACCGTGGAGGGCGCAGCGGAGTCCGCGATGTCGGCGCTGACGGACAACGCGCAGAACGACATCGAGACGGCGAAGCGAAACATCGAGGTCGCGACCGACGGGATCAAGGGTGCGCTCGCTGGGGCGTTCGGGCCGCAGCTTGAGGAGTGGTCGCAGTACGTGACGGAGAACCGGGCACCGATCATGGAGTTCCTCCTCGGTGTCGCGAACGGTGGCATCGACATCGGTCGCGGCTTCGTGAACGGCATCGCCGGCGCCACCGAGTCGGTGGGCGACTTCATCTCGGGGCCTATGCGGACGCTGCTGGACGCGACCATCGAGATGCTGCACGGCCTGAACAAGTCCCCGTTCATCGACCTCGACGACGAGATCGAATCGCTCGAGGGGTTCTCAGCCAACATGGCCACCGCGGGCGAGGACGCTGAGGGGCTCGCGGACGGGATGCGGGAGAACCTCATCGAGAACGGTCTCGACCCGTTGCAGGAGCGCCTCAACGAAGTCGGCAACCAGCTCGTGTGGGAGGCCGAGGTCCATGACGCGCAGGTGCAGCTCGCGAACGAGATCGACGCGCTCCACGGGTCCGGTGAGGAACTCGACGAGCAGCTCAAGAACGTCAAGTCGTCTTTGGAGGCTGAGGCGGAGGCTGCTCTCGTCGCGGGTGCGTCGAACGATGAGATGAAGGCGTCGCTGAACCGCTCCGAGACGGCGCTGCGCGAGCAGCTCGCGGCGCTTGGGCTGACCGAGGACCAGATCAACGACCTCATCGCCGAGTACGGGCTGGTCCCGGACGAGATCATCACCGACGTCATCGCGAACACTGACAACGCGCAGGCGAAGGTCAACGGGTTCTTTGCGAGGAACCAGGGGCGCGTGATCCAGGCGTACATGCAGGTCCAGCAGCCCGGACCCTATGCCGACGGGTACGTGTTCGGTAACGCTACCGGGCACATCGTGAAGCCCATGGCGGCCGGTGGCGTGCTGGGCACCCCCATGGATCCCATCGCACAGGTGGTTCCCCCGGGCACGTTGCGGGTCGTGGGCGACCGTATGGACGTCGATGAGGCGTACATCCCCTTGGATGGTTCGCAGCGGTCGCTGTGCATCCTCACTGAGGCGATGCGTCGCATGCCGGGTGTGCAGGGCATGGCGGCAGGCGGCATCAACGGCGGACCTGCAGGCAGCGGCATCGGCCGCTCAGACCTGGCGGCCTTCGCCCGCGAGATCGTCGCAGCGTTCCGGGATGACGCTGACCGCCGCACCTCCCACGCCTTCGCCGCTGAGGCCCGTGACACCGAACTCGCCGGAAGGATGGGCTGAGCCCCGCAGTGCCGCCTCGGTCAGCCATGGGGCCGAGGCGGCACGCTGTGGCGGGTGTGCGTGTCCGCTCCCACCACTACCGTGAGCAGACATGGAACCGATGACCGCCGAACGCGCCCGCGCACGCCTCGCACAGCGGATGCAGGAAGCCCTCGACGACACCCCGGACGGCGCAGGACCCCCGACCATCGAGCCCCGGTCCTCACTATCCCGCGACGACGCGCTCACCAAAGACCTCACCGCATCCGAACTCGTGTGGATCGGCATCAGCGCAGCACGCGAACACCTCCACGCCGCAGCCCGCATCTGGCACTCGCACGAGCACGGCATCACCATGCCCACCGCTTACGGCACCCTCCTACGCACGGCAGCCATCGGCGCCGCGAACGCGTACTGGATCCTCGCGCCCGCCAAGCGTGACGAGCGCGTCGGCAGGGCTTTCGCGCTCGCCGAGGAGAACTACCGGCGCGCGGGCGAGATGGCGAGTGAGTCCCTCGAGACCGCAGCCACGATGGAGATCGCCGATTCCGCAACCCTCGAGCGCGAGCGGGAGAAGGCGGCGAGGTGGGAGGAACGCCGCGTGCACGCGCGTGATCAGCGCATGGCGCGCGGGGTCCAGGATCGCTACGCCGCGACTCGCGTCGTCAAGTGGGCTGGTGGTCAGTTACTCACCGAGGACCCGTCAGGAGGCGGTCAGTACGCGCTCGTCTGGCGATTCACGAGCGGCGACGCTCACGCGCTGACCTGGCAACGCATCATGCGCGGCGGCTCGTCTGGTGCCCTCGCGTCTGCTCCCCGCGGCCCGGACGGCACCATCCATTTTCGCGACACGCAGAGCGAGCAGGACCTGCTCATGCTCGTCGAGCTCGCGATGCTCACCAACCGACACGCGATCGTCCTCTACGAGCGCCGGCGGAGGGCCTGAGCGATCAGGAAACCAGCGACGCGACCTGCCTGCCGGGAGTGCCTAGCGGCGTCGCCCACGTCACTCGCACTTCCCACTCAATGGCAGCGATCGAGATGAAACCCGGCGTCTCTTCGATGGCCCGCCGCCGCGCCTCGTACGCCGGCTGGTAGACCTCCCACGCGTCGAGCGTGACCAACTCACCTCCTGCCACCGCATCGAAGTTAAGCCGCACGCGCTCGCCCTCGAGCTCCACGGTGAGCGCCACCTCGCGCGCCTCCGTGGTTCCGATGTTGCGGACCGAGAGCACAGCCGGCGAACTGTCGACCGTGTCGATCTCCCAGTCGACATCGGAGACCTCCGCATCGCGTGCCAACGCGAGTTCAGTCACACGAGCGCTACGGCTCGACGCATCGGCTGACGACTCCGCAGCAACAGCAGACCTGCTCGCCGCCTGCCCCGATCCTCGGCTGCTCCACCACGCAAGCCCGGCGAACGCGGCGGACAAGGCGGCGATGACGAGAGCAACGACTTCCATGCGTTCACCGTAGTGATCATGCCCGACAAGCGCCGCCATGCCGGCCGCAGAATCAACGCCCGGGAGGGGTCTTGCACGGCGCGCTAGCGTCGATAGTGGCGCCAGGGTGGCGCGACAAGGAGAAAGACATGACTGTCATCAAGCGTCCCAGCCGGTGCCCCCGATGCGGGTCGACCGCTAGCGTCCGCGAGATCCGCGAGCCTTCACTCGCCGATCCCGCAGACAAGGCAGACCTCGCGGTCACCCATCTCGAGAAGGACGCCAACTGCCCCGACTACATCGAGGACATCACACCGAGCCGTCGCTGAACGGGGGTCGCAAGCCGTCGCCCGCCGGCACAGTCTCCACGCAATCGGTGAGCTCGAGGTGCGTGATCGCCTCGCCGCCCGACTTTGCTCGGTGCGCGGTGCAGGTGACCGGCTCCGTGCCGATCGTCTCGACACCGATCTCCTCGAGGTACGGGGCGGGGTCGAGGCCGCGCCACTTGCACTGCGCGAGCACGTAGAAGGAAAGCGAGCCGCCGGGCTCGAGCGCTGCGCGCGCCGCTTCAATCGGGTCGCGGGTGAGCTGCAGGCGCAGGCCCGCGTGGAGGATCTCGCGGACGCGGTCCTGCGTCTCGGGAGGGAGGGTGGTCTGAGTGTCGCTGTTGGTCATGATGATCGATTCTCCTGAAAGTGAGTTTGGACGGGGTTGAGGGTGGCGCTGTCCGCGGCGAGTCCGCAGCCAGTCCGCAAAACATCCAGCAATGGGCACAAGCCGCCACCAACGGAGGGGCGCGTTCCCGCTGGTAGGTCCTCATTTGCCACCAATACCCACCAAGGACCATTAAGGCGGGGAGAGTTCGAGCTCTACTACGACTGCTAGTCGCTAGCTGCTCTCCGGGAGCGGGGTCGGCCCTTCGGGGCCGGCCCCGCTTTCGCGTGTCCGGGCGGGCGTGACGACGTCCGATGCGGGGGCCGGGGCGCGTGCGCCCGCTCGCTCGAGGTCGACCATGCACGCTCCGCCCTCGCGGCCGGTGGCACGGCGCACCGACGCGATCACGTCCTCCCGGCCGGGGCCGTTCGCGATGCGTTCGATGGCCGCCGCATGGATGCCGCACACGACATCGGGACGCACCGCCGCCAAGGCGCGGAACGGGCATCGGGCCACGTGGACGCACCCGAGCCCGTCCGCGCCTTGCGTCCGGATTGACGGCTCGGCACCCGCCGCTCCGAGCGCCGTGACGAGCCGATCAATCGGAGCATCGATGCCTGCCAACGTCGCAGCGAACTCCTCTCCCCAGCGAGCCCCGGCGGCGATGGTCGCGGCACGGGCCCGCGACTCATCCTGACCGAACGCCTCCAGCACGATCCCCGCGAGTCGCGACACGTCCTCGCCCGGGTCGTTCGCCAGCGCGCCGGCGGCAGTGACCCGATACAGCGAGCGCGGACGACCTCGCGCGCCCGATCGCTCGTGCCACGTGTCGACGCTGCCCTCGGCCACGAGACCCTCGAGGTGTTCGCGCACGGTGTTGGGGTGCAGGTCGACCGCCGCCGCGATCTCCGCGAGCGGCACCGGCCTGAGCCGCTCGCGGAGCACGTTCAGCACGCGCCGACGCGAATCGGCGTGCTCGGCGTCGCCCACGGTGGGCATCAGCAGCAGGTGAGGCGCGAGATCGCCACGCGCCACAGCTCGGGGCCGCGCTGGAGGTACTCGAACGTGAACTCCCCCGTCACGTCGGCGTCGATCTCCGCAAGCAGCCGCTCCGGGGCGTGGGGTGCGGCGATGACCACTCCCTCACCAGGGACGAGCGACGTCACCTGGCCGATGACACGTGCGTGCCGGTGCTCGTGCGGAATCGCGCGCACGTCGATGTCGCCCGGGGAGGCGGCCGATGCGGTCGCGGGGCCCGCGGCCCCGGTCAGTTCCGTGCGCTCGCCCCTGTCAACGGCCGGCTCGGGCTGCTCCGATCCGCACCCGCCGCCTCCGCACGCGCATCCCCCGGTGGTCTCTGCCGTGTCTTGGGTCATGTCATCTCTCCTGTTCATGGGTGGTTGGTGCGGACGTCGAACACACCGACCGCGCCACGTTCGGCGTCGACCATGATGTGAGAGACGAACGGGTAGTGGCCGGGCTCGGGGAACTCGAGCTCCACGAAGCCGCCCTGGCCCGGCTGCAGCGCGAGCGACTGGGCTCCGCCCGGACCCTCGGGTTGCCCAGGGCCGCCCAGCAGGTAGGCGCCCTCGCTGTAGACGGTGTCGAACTGGGCGCCCACGACGTGGAAGGAGCTCGCACGCGACGGACCCACGTCCACCACCCACACCCGCACCCGCTCCCCCGGCGCCGCAGGCAGCGGGTGGTCGCGGTACTGCGTGGCGTGGCCGTTGAACACGACCAGGTCCGGATCCTCACCCGCGATCTTGTCCGGATCCGCGGTGCCGCCCTGCTTTCCGAGGTACAGCTCGGACTGGACCATGACGTACTCCCGGTCGACAGGAGCGAGGTCGGGCGGGTCGATGATCACGGCCCCTGCCATGCCATTCGCGATGTGGAGCGACATGGGCGCCGTCGAGCAGTGATACATCCACGCGCCCGCGCGCTCGGCCACGAAGGCGTAGGTGAGCGACTCCCCTGGCTCGATGGTGCGCATGACCTCGTCGGGGGCGATCGCGCTCGCGTGGAAGTCGATCGAGTGGGCGATGTCGCCCTTGTTGATCAGGGTGATTTCGAAGGTGTCGCCCACCTTGCCGCGCAGCACCGGCGCGGGAGCCGCTCCTCCGAACGTCCACAGCCGCTGCTCGACACCGGGGGCCACCTCGGCGACGACGTCCTCGACCTCGAGCGTGACCCGGTGGACGGTTCCGGATGGCGCAGGCTCGATCGCGGCGGGGTGTGGTGGCGCGCTCGACGTGGCCTGCAGATCGACGCGATCGGCCGCGCCGCTCGCGCCGCCGGCATCAGCGCCCACGTCAGCGACGGGGCCGCGGAGGGGCCCCTCCCCCTCGACGTCGATTTCGAAGACCATCCCCATCTGGCGGTGCCCCGCGACCGAGCACCATCCGCTCAGGTCACGGCCCACCACTCCCACGTCAAGGCGCTCCGAGTCGCCAGGCGGGATCATCGCAGTGCGGTCGCCGCTGTCGAGCACCAGGTCGTGCGCCGTGTCGTCGCTGTTCACGACCAGCAGCACCAGCCGGTCTCCCGCCTCCACGGTGACGTCGCCGGGCGTGAACCTCATCTGCGTCGCCTCGACCTGGACCTCGACAGTGCGGCCCGTCGGCGTGGCATCGGCCGTCGCCGACGCTCCGAGCCCCGTGGACCCAGGGTCCGCCGCCACCGCGGCGGCACTGGTCATCACCAGCGCGAGCGCCGCCCCGACGGCGGCGCCCCGGCCGGGCAGCCGTGGCCGATCCGTCAGCGCCTGCGCGGGCACCACCCCGGCGTGCTGAGCCTCCGGCTCTCTTCTGGCCTTGTAGGACGTGCGCGCCGCGCTCGCGATCGCGGCAAGGGTCCACACGGCCGCGACGAGCGCCAGCACGGAGCCTCCGACCCTGACGAGGCTGGGCGTGGGAAGAATCCACAGCGCGACGCCCCCGTTGACGAGCACGAGCCGTGCGAGCGCGTGTCGCTCCACCGTGGCCCTGGACCGGCGCACCGCGTGCGGACCGCCGCCGAGCACCATCGGGATCAGGTGCGACAGCGCGCCGAGCAGCACCTGCGCCGCCCCGCCCACCACGAACGCGGCGATCACCCCGCCGAGACGCACCCGCGCGTCGTCCCAGCTGGGCGCGATCGCCACGACGACGGCCCACGTCACGGTGGCGCCGAACATCCAGGTCACCGCAGCCGCCAGCTGCCACGCCGCCACGCTGCCCGGTCGGCGCGCCTTGGCCGCATGAACCATGGCGCGCGCTGCGATCGCGATGCCGGCGGCGACGACTGCGATGCCGGCCGCCGCCGCGGGGCGAGCACCCGCGCCCACCATGGCGACGGACACCACGAGCCCCGCCGCCATGACGATCAGCCCCGCGCGGCCGTCGCGCACGCCGGTCTCGGGCATGCGCACAGCGAGCACGGTGGGCCACAGCGTGACGAGGGTGGCCACGACCGTGAGGGCGACCCATCCGAGAATCATCAGCGAGACGTGGGCCAGGTAGAGCCGCGCGGATGCCTCGACTGCGACGGTGCCCCGCGACAGCAGCACGCCGAACACCACCCCGACGACGAGGCTGCCAGCGGCCCCCACATAGGCCCACGTGGTCCAACCCAGGCGGTTCGACAGCGCACCACGGCCAGCGACGACGATCTCGACGGCGTGCCACGCGACCACCGCGCCGAGGACCGCGGCCCCGACGACGACGACCGTCTGCTCCGCCCGCGCGATACCCACGATGACTGCGATCGCTCCCACGGTGTGGCCGGTCAGCCGGGCCGCCTCACCACGTCGCCCCGTGGGCAACGGGCGCCGGCGCAGAGCCTGTGTGAAATGCGCGCTCCAGATGAGCATCGCGGCGGTGACCCCGCCGAGCATCAACAGATGCACCATCAGCCACTCGCTGGACGGGATCGCCCGGTGTGCGGCTGCGGCGACTGCCGCCGCGACCAGCCACGCGAACACGATCGCATGGACGCGCAGGTGCCAGCGCGCCCTCATATCGATGCTGTCGCCGAGTTCTTTTCCACGGAACCAGCGTAGAAATCCAAAGCCGCTCGCATGCGGGACGTACGTCCCCGGGACGGCCGCGCACCGGAAACGCTTGCATTCGCCGTATCGTTGGAGATAGGACCCCACCGACGAGGAGACCCGATGAGCAACGAGGCCATGACCGACCAGCCCAGCAGCGCCCCCGAGTGGTGGCGAACTGCGGTGATCTATCAGATCTATCCCCGCTCCTTCGCCGACGCCTCGGGCGACGGGATCGGTGACCTGGCAGGTGTCACATCGCGGCTGGAGGCGCTGGCGACGCTCGGCGTCGACGCGATCTGGCTGTCCCCGTTCTACGTCTCCCCTCAGCATGACGCGGGCTACGACGTCGCCGACTTCACCGACGTCGACCCCGTCTTCGGCACGCTCGAGGACTTTGACGCGATGCGCGAGCGAGCGCATGAGCTCGGACTGCGCGTGATCGTCGACATCGTGCCCAACCACACGTCGAGCGAGCACGCCTGGTTCCAGCAGGCGCTCGCATCGGCGCCCGGCAGCCCCGAGCGCGCGCGATACCTCTTCCGCGACGGCCGCGGCAGCGATGGGTCGGAGCCGCCCAACAACTGGCAGTCGGTGTTCGGCGGGTCCGCATGGAGCCGAGTGCACCGCGAGGACGGCGAGCCCGACCAGTGGTATCTGCACCTGTTCGATTCATCGCAGCCGGATCTGGACTGGACCAACGAGGAGGTCCGGGCCGAGTTCGATCGCATCCTGCGGTTCTGGCTCGACCGCGGGGTCGACGGCTTCCGCGTGGACGTCGCTCACGGACTCGCGAAGGAGGCGAACCTGCCCGACTTCGAGATCGACGACGACATCGATTCGATGGCCGGCGCGCAGACCGGTCACCCCGCATGGGCGCAGGACGGAGTCCACGAGATCTGGCGCCGCTGGCGCTCAGTGGTCGACGAGTACGGTGGCGACCGCATCCTGACGGCCGAGGCATGGGTCTCTCCGCTGTCGCGGATGGCCGAGTGGGTGCGGCCCGACGAGATGCACCAGGCTTTCAACTTCCCCTACCTCATGTCGCAGTGGGACTCCGCGGCGCTGCGCACTGTCATCGACGACTCGCTCGAGGCCTTCGCGGCGGTAGGAGCCCCCAGCACATGGGTGCTCTCCAACCACGACGTCGTGCGTCATCCGTCGCGGCTGTCGCTCACGGTACCCAACCCGCAAGGCCACGGCATCGGCCCCGACACCCCGGGGCTTCCCGACGCCGACACCGCGCTGTGGCGTGGACGTGCCGCAACGCAGCTGATGCTGGCGCTGCCGGGCTCCGCTTACCTCTACCAGGGCGAGGAGCTCGGCCTGCCCGAGGTCACCGACATCCCGGGCGACGCCCGCCAGGACCCGACGTGGCATCGCACCGGCGGGGAGCGCTATGGGCGCGACGGCTGCCGCGTGCCCATCCCGTGGTCCGCGGCCTCCCCTGCCTACGGCTTCTCGCCGACCGGCGAGACGTGGCTGCCCCAGCCGGCCGAGTGGGCCGGGCTGGCCCGTTCCGAGCAGGAGGGCGACGCAGAATCCACCCTCACCTTCTACCGGGTGGCGCTGCGGCTGCGGCGCGAGCACGGGCTCGCGACGGGCACCCTCACGTGGATCGAAGACCTTCCCACCGGCGTGCTGGGATTCACTGTGGGCGCTGTGACGGTGATCGCAAACGTCTCCGGGGACCCGCTCGACCTGCCAGAGGGCGAGAGCATTCTCACCTCTGGGCCCGCAGAGGGTACTCTGCCACCGGACACAACGGTGTGGATGCTGCGCTGACGCAGCGCCGAAGGGCCGAGGAGGGCCGATGACGAAGATCCAGAAGGTCGCTGACCTCGCGGGCGTCTCGACCGCCACAGTCTCGCGTGCCCTCGCGGGGAAGCCCTCCGTGTCACCGACGACTCGTGCGCGCGTCGAGACCGCCGCGCGCGAGCTCGGATACGTGGTCTCCGCCAGCGCCTCGAGCCTCGCGTCGGGCAAGACCCGCAACGTGGGCGTCGTGGTGCCCTTCTTCGACAGCTGGTTCTACGTGTCGGTGCTCAAGGGGATCCAGCGCGCCCTCGCGGACGCCGGCTACGACCTCACGCTCTACCACCTCGACCCTCACGTGGGCGAAGGCGGGCTCACTCAGGACAACCCGCGCCGGCGGCGGCTCTTCGACGAGTTCCTGCGCCGGGGCCGCGTCGACGCGCTCATCGCTGTGAGCCTCGAGCTCGACCAGGCGGAACTGGACAGCCTCACGGACATCGACAAGCCCGTCGTCGGCATCGGCGGCCCGCTGCCCGGCATTCAGACCCTGAGCCTGGACGACCACCAGGTGGCGAAGCTCGCGGTGGAGCACCTGCTCGCGCTCGGGCACCGCGACATAGCGCACATCGCCGGCGACCAGGACTTCGAGATCGACTTCCACCTGCCCGCACACCGGCGCCAAGGGTGGGAGAGCGCGTTGGCGGGCGCGGGCCTCGCCGCCCACCCGCTGCTGCTGCGCACTGCCGACTTCACCATCGCCGGCGGCTACGACACCACCCTGCAGCTGCTGGGCGACCCCAGGGTCCGCCCGACGGCGATCTTCTCCGCGTCCGACGAGATGGCGATCGGGGCGATGCTCGCGGCGCGCGACCTCGGACGGTCGGTGCCGGAGGATCTGTCGATCATCGGAATCGACGGGCACGAGCTCTCCGGATTCTTCGGTCTCACCACCGTGGATCAGTTCCCGGAGGTCCAGGGGCGCCACGCGGTGGAGATCCTTCTTCACCAGCTTGACGGCGACCGACCGGAGCCCGGCAACGAGGACCTTCCCTACGAGCTCGTGGTGCGGAAGTCGACGGCGCCGCCTCCGCCCGCGGCGCTCACCTGAGCAGACGCTGGCCCGGGCCCGCCCCCTTCGACCGCTTCCGTGTCCCTGGCGCCGGCAGCCCGCACCACACCCTTCCACAGCGCTGCGATCGCGACGCCGACCACACCGACGACCATGAGCAGCTCCGCGATCGGCGCGAGGGTGTCGCCGCCGAGCACCTGCTCGACGAGGATGCCCGTACCTCCGTCCCGGCCGCCGGGAAGCAGCGACGCGAGGGCCGCAGGCCCCGCGGCGCCCGCGATGAGCGCCAGCGCCACCAGGGAGCTTCCCACCGCCGCCAACGCCCACGGCCCGAAGGTCCGTCTGCGTGGCGCGAGTCCGATCCCGGCAGCGAGGGCGGTGATGCCGATCCACACGCCCCACGCAGCGAGGAACTGCATCGTGGCGTAGACGGAGCGCACGTCCTCGAAGGCCTGCTCGGAGATCGCCTCCACCGTCAGCACCGGAAGCGACACCGTGGGGAGCGCACCGCCGACGACGGGCACGTCGGCGAGCCGCGAGTTCACGCCCTGCGCGACGTCGATGCTGAGCACGAACGGGCCAGGTTCGCGTGCCGGATCCGCGACCTCCGCCACGAACCGGTCTCGGATGCGCTCACCGCCCTGGCTCATGAGGCCCGCGACCACGTCGGACGATGCGATGGCCTGCACCGCGTCCCGGATCTGCCGGTCCAGAACGATGAGGGCGGCCTGGGCCCGAGGATCCGACACCTCGTCGCGCAGTGACGCCACCACCTCGTCGGCGATCAGCTCGGATACCTGGGGCGAGGCGAAGGCGTTCTCGGCCAGCTGGTCGCCAGCAGTGCCGTCCTCGATGCTGCGCACCGCGTTGACACTGACGGCCCACGCGACGATGAATGTCGCGCCGATCGCCACCAGCGCGACTGCTCCCACCGCTCGTGCGTTCATGCTGGGGCCTCCCGCAACGTTGGTGGGATCAGGCTATCGCCGTCGCCTGCGCCCGCCGAGCACCGAGCCGAGCGCGGTCGCCACGAGCGCGGCGACCAAGGAGAGGCCGCCGATCCACAGCGACCGCTCCATGACGATCGTGGCGGCATCGACCGTCAGCACCTCACGCCACATCGTCGAGAGGGAACCGTCCGTGCCACCAGGCATGAAGGTCGTGATGGTCTCTGGACCGATCAGCGCGATGGCGCCACCGAAGGCCACGCACAGCAGGCCCAGGACCGTGAGCGCCTTGGCGATGAACCAGCGGCGACGCTGCGACACCAGGATCCCCAGCGCCAACAGCCCGACTCCCACCCACAGCCCCCACTGCTGGGCCCACACCGTTCGTTCGTAGGCGGTGCGCGCCTGCTCGAACTGCGCGGTGTCGAGGACCTCGATGTCGACGGGCGGCACGGCGATGTCCGGCACCGCCCCGCCGAGCCCCCCGAGCTCATCGATGCGCGCGTTCAAGGAGTCGCTGGCGTTGACTGTGATCACCAGCGGTGCGGGCTGGCGCAAGGAGTCCGTGAGCTGCTCGGTCACCTGAGCATGAGCGTCGTCGACCTGGTCGAGCACCATCGCCCGGAAGGCCTCGGTCTCGACCGCTCGCGAGATCGCCTCCTCCAGTTCGTCATCCAGACCCAGGGCGGACAGGTTCAGTCCCTGCTCGGCCAGCTGCGTCTGCGCCCTGCCCGACAGGTCGGAGGACAGCGACGCCATCACGTCCGGCGACTCCAAAGCGCGCTCCGTCATGCCGCGCACAGCCGTGCCGTCGTCGATCTGCCCCATGATGACTGACGCGATGGCCCACCACGCGATCATGAACGAGCCCACGAGGATGCAGATGGCCGACACCAGCGTGCGCATTGCGGTCATGCCCCACTCTCCCATCCGAAGAAGACTCTTTCGGTGACGGCGCGGGCGTGCCTGGCGGCTCGTCCGTAGCGATCTTGAAGCTCGGCACCGGTGTCGTCGACGTTCATGATCTCCGCGAGCTCCTTCAGGTCCCGGGCGTCGCCCGGGAGCACATCGGCGCTGCGGTCCCTGCCGCGCAGCGCGAGGGCGCCTCGCAGGTCGGTCGCGAGCACCCATGCCTCCTCGAGCGTATCCGCGTCGTCGCTGTCGATGAATCCGGCCTCGGCTGCCGCGCGGAGCGCGTCCACGGTCATGGTGGTGCGCAGTGCGGGGTGATCATGCGCGTGCTGGAGCTGGAGGAGCTGCACCGTCCATTCGACGTCCGCCAGTCCGCCCGGCCCCATCTTGAGGTGCCGGCGCGGGTCGACTCCCCGCGGAAGCCTCTCGGCCTCCATGCGCGCCTTGAGGGTCCGCATCTGCTTGAGCGCCGATGCGGACAGCTCCGCCGGGTACCGCACCTTGTCGATCATCTCGACGAACGCCTCGGTCAGCTCCCCGTCTCCCGCGCACGGACGCGCCCGCAGCAGCGCCTGCGCCTCCCACGGGTCGGACCAGCGTCCGTAGTACTCGGCCGTCGAGGCCAGCGACCGCGCGAGCGGACCATTGCGGCCCTCGGGTCGCAGCGCCGCATCGATCTCGAGCGGCGGCTGGGGGCCCACCTGCTTGAGCACGCGCTGGATCGTGCGCGCGATCTTGACCGCCATGTCCTGCGCGCCGGGCTCGGAGGAGTCGAAGACGAACTGCACGTCGGCGTCCGACTTGTAACCCATCTCGTTCCCGCCGTAGCGGCCCATCGCCACCACGATCATGGGCAGGCTGAGCGCCAGCTCGCCGTCCTCGCGCGCCACCATGGTCCGGGCGATGCGCATCGCCCCGCTGATGAGCACGTCCGCCGCGGCCGTCACGGACCGTGCGGCCTGGGCGGAGCCGACCAGGCCGAGGACGTCGGCCGCCGCGGTGCGGGCGAGCTCACGGCGCCGCAGTCCGCGCATGGCCGTCAACGACTGCTCCGGGTCGTCGGACCGCTTGAGGATGGCATCTGCCTCTCGCCACATACGGTCCCGGTCACGGGGCCGGAGCTCGGCATCGTCACCTAGCCAGGTGACTGACTCAGCCGATGCGAGCAGCGCTTCGGTGACATACCTCGAGGTGGACAGCAGCCGCGCGAGGCGTTCGGCGGCAGTGCCCGAGTCTCGCAGCAGCTTGAGGTACCACTGCGCGTCCGTGAGCTGCTCGGAGAGCTTGCGGAACGCCAGCAGTCCCGCATCCGGATCGCTGCCCTGCGCGAACCAACCGATCATCGCGGGCATCAACTGACGCTGGATCGCGGCGCGGCGCGACACCCCGTCGGTGAGCGCGACGATGTGACGCAGCGCCGCCTGCGGATCGTCGAACCCCACGGCCGCCAGGCGATCGCGTGCGGCGCCCTCGTCCAGCCGGGCCTCGTCCGCAGACATGCTCGCCACCAGCGGCAGGATGGGCCGGTAGAACATGTCGAGGTGCATGGCGCGCACATCGCGGCGAATGTCGTGCCAGACCTCCTCCATGTACTCGACGGTCGCGTAGCCCGATGCTCGCGCGAGAATGCGGCGGGACTCCTCGTCGGCGGGCATGAGGTGAGTGCGCTGCATGCGCCTCAGCTGGATACGGTGCTCCCAGACGCGTAGCTGCCGGTACGAGCGCTCCATCTTGGCCGCATCGGGCCTTCCGACATACCCGCCCTTGCGCAGCGCCTCCAGGGCTTCGAGCGTGGTGCGCGAACGCAGAGTCGGGTCGTGGCGTCCGTGCACCAGCTGCAGCAGCTGAATCGTGAACTCCACGTCGCGCAGGCCGCCGGGACCGAGCTTGAGCTGGCGATCGGCCTCCTGCGGGGGCACATGGTCCTCGACACGGCGGCGCATCGCCTGAGCGGACTGGACGAAGCCTTCGCGCTCGACCGCCTTCCACACCATCGGCGTCACAGCGTCCAAGTACATCTGGCCCACCTCGGGGTCGCCGGCAATGGGCCTCGCCTTCAGCAGCGCCTGAAACTCCCACGTGCTGGCCCAGCGCTCGTAGTACGCGCGGTGACCGGCCACCCCACGCACCAGTGCGCCGTCCTTGCCCTCGGGCCGCAGATTCGCGTCCACCTCCCACAGCGCCGCCTCGGCGCCGGCGCGGTCACACGCCCGCGAGGCCGCCGCCGCGAGCCGGGTCGCGACCTTCAGCGACAGCTGCTCATCCGCTCCCTCGGCGGGCTCCGCCACGAAGATGACGTCGACGTCAGAGATGTAGTTGAGCTCGCGTCCGCCGCACTTGCCCATGCCCACGATCGTGAGCCGGGTGGCGGCATGGTCCGGCTCGTCCGCGCGCGCGATGGCGATGCCGGCTTCGAGCGCGGCGCCGGCGAGGTCCGCGAGGGCCGCGCCCACGCGCGGCAGCAGCGACGGCGGAGACTTCGCGTACAGGTCCTCCGCCGCAATGCGCATGAGCACGCGCCGGTAGGCGATGCGCATCGCTTCCACGGCGTCGCCACCGCCGATGGCCGCGACCGGCACGGCATCATCAGGGTCCGCGCCCACGGCCTCCAGTAGCACCCGCCGCGAGTCGACCTCGGTGAAGGACTCGTCCTCGGGCCAGTCCGAGAAATCGTGAATGAACTCGGGATGGCGCACCAGGAAGTCCCCGAGAGCCACCGATCCACCGAGCAGGACTGCGAGGCGACCACCTGCGTGGGTCTCCTTCAACGCGGCGAGATCGTCGACGCACCCGGCGTCGCGCGCGGATTCGGCGAGCCTGAGGAGCTGCAGCAGCCCCGTGTCCGGGTCCGCGAGGTACGAGACTGCGACCGCGGGATCCGGGATCTCGACCCCGGTGATCTCGCCGATCTGGGCGATCATCTGCTCGGCGCGCGTCGCGTCGGCGACGCCCGCCCTGCGCAGCCGGGTGGCGAACGAGATCTCCCGCGTGCTCACTGCAGTCCCGTTACAGGACGGGCAGGTACTGCTCGAGCTCGTACGGCGTCACTTGCGCGCGGTACGACTCCCACTCGGCACGCTTGTTGCGCAGCACGAAGTCGAAGACCCTCTCGCCCAGAGTGTCGGCGACGAGCTCCGATCTCTCCATCACCTCGATGGCCTCGGACAGGGACGTGGGCAGCGCCTGGTATCCCATCGCCTTGCGCTCGGCGGGAGACAGCTCCCACACGTCGTCCTCGGCGCCTTCGGGGAGCTCGAGCTCCTCCTCGATGCCCTTGAGGCCCGCGGACAGCAGGACGGAGAACGCCAGGTACGGGTTCGCGGCGGAGTCGAGCGCGCGGTACTCGACGCGCGTGGACTGCCCCTTGCCGGGCTTGTGAGTCGGGATGCGCACCAGCGCCGAGCGGTTGTTCGAGCCCCAGGCCACGTACGACGGGGCCTCGGCTCCGCCCCACAGGCGCTTGTACGAGTTCACGTACTGGTTGGTGATGGCGCTGATCTCGGGCGCGTACTTGAGCAGACCCGCGATGAACTGGCGCGCGACCGTGGAGAGCTGGTGATCCGCTCCGGCCTCGTAGAACGCGTTGCGGTCGCCCTCGAACAGGCTCATGTGCGTGTGCATGCCGGAGCCGGGCCCGTTCACGAGCGGCTTGGGCATGAAGGAGGCGAACACGCCCTGCTCGAGCGCCACCTCCTTGATGACTGTGCGGAAGGTCATGATGTTGTCGGCCATGGTGAGAGCGTCCGCGTAGCGCAGGTCGATCTCGTTCTGACCCGGGCCGGCCTCGTGGTGCGAGAACTCCACGGAGATGCCCATGGACTCGAGCATGGTGATCGCCTCGCGGCGGAAGTTGTGTGCCGTGCCGCGCGGCACGTTGTCGAAGTAGCCGGCCTGGTCCACGGGCTTGGGCAGCTGACCGGGCTCGGGCCTCTCGAGCAGGTAGAACTCGATCTCGGGGTGCGTGTAGAACGTGAAGCCCAGCTCCGACGCGCGGTCGAGGTTGCGCTTGAGCACCTGGCGCGGATCCGACAGCGCGGGCTCGCCGTCCGGCGTCGCGATGTCGCAGAACATGCGCGCGACTCCGTGGCTCGCGCCACGCCACGGCAGGATCTGGAAGCTCGAGGGGTCGGGCTTGGCGAGCATGTCCGATTCCGACACTCGAGTCAGGCCCTCGATCGCGGATCCGTCGAAACCGATCCCCTCGCTGAAGGCGTTCTCGAGCTCGGCGGGCGCGATGGCCACCGACTTGAGGATCCCGAGCACGTCGGTGAACCACAGGCGGATGAACCGGATGTCCCGCTCCTCGACACTGCGGAGCACGTATTCCTGCTGCTTATCCATGTGCCCATCCTGCCTCAACTATGTGTCATTCGTGTCACGTGACCCGCAGCGTGGGTGCGCACTACGCTGACCGCATGCCGTCGATCCGCATCGCCCTTGCTCAGATCAACACTTGTGTGGGAGACATCCCTGGTAACGCGGCGCTTGTGAGCCGGGCGTGTCACGCGGCACGAGACGCCGGCGCGGACCTCGTGCTGTTCCCCGAGATGACCATCACGGGCTACCCGATCGAGGATCTGGCCCTGCGCGAGAGCTTTCAGCGCGCCGCCGAGCGCTCGGTGCAGCGCATCGCGGCGGACCTGGCCGAGCAGGGCTTGGGAGAGCTCACCGTGGTGCTGGGCACGCTGGGCGTGGCGCGCTCGGGCCGGCCCTTCAATCAGGCCGTGGTGATCCGCCACGGCGAGGTCACCGCCCGGTACAACAAGCACCACCTGCCCAACTACGGAGTGTTCGACGAACGCCGCATCTTCGCCGCGGGCGAGGACCGGTGCGTGGTGGAGGTGCAGGGCCGTCGCATCGGGGTCGTCATCTGCGAGGACATCTGGGCCGACGGTGGCCCCGTGGCGCAGATGGACGGTGCTGGGATCGACCTGCTGGCGGTCCTCAACGGCTCCCCGTTCGAGGAGGGCAAGGGTCACATCCGCACCGAGCTCGCGCAGCGGCGCGCGCGCGACGTCGGTGCTCCGGTGGCATACGTCAACCTGTGGGGCGGCCAGGACGACCTGGTCTTCGACGGCCACAGCTTCGTCGTCGGCGCCGACGGAGCCCCGGTCGCGTCCGCGCCCGGCTTCGCCGATGCCCTGGTCATCTGGGACCTGCCGGAGAAGACCGAGCCCGCCCGCGCATCGGCGCTTGCCGAATCCACCAGCGACGACGAGCAGGTCTACCGGGCCTGCGTCACGGGCCTGCGCGACTACGTCGTCAAGAACGGCTTCAGCTCGGTGGTGCTCGGGCTGTCGGGCGGGATCGACTCCGCGCTCACCGCCGCCATCGCCGCTGACGCGCTCGGCGGGGAGCACGTGGTCGGCGTCTCGATGCCGTCCTCGTTCTCGTCCGAGCACTCCAGAGACGACGCGGCGGACTTGGCCAAGCGCCTGGGCGCCGACTACCGCGTGCAGCCCATCGAGCGCATGGTCGACGCCTTCCAGCACGAGCTCGCGCTCGAGGGAGTCGCCGAGGAGAACCTGCAGGCTCGGGTCCGGGGCGTGATCCTGATGGCGATCTCCAATCGGGAGAACCACTTGGTCATCGCGCCCGGCAACAAGTCGGAACTCGCCACCGGCTACGCGACCATCTACGACGCGGGCAGCATCGGCGGCTTCGCGCCGCTCAAGGACGTCGACAAGTCGCGCGTCTGGGAGCTCGCCCGGTGGCGCAACGCCCACGCGCAGTCCCGTCAGGAGACGCCGCCCATCCCGGAGAACTCGATCGACAAGCCCCCCAGCGCCGAGCTGCGCCCCGGGCAGACGGATCAGGACTCGCTGCCCCCCTATGACGTGCTCGACGAGGTGCTCGACGCGTACGTCGAGCACGCAGAGGGTCGCGCGGAGCTGCTGGCCCGCGGGTTCGACGAGACCGTGGTCGACACGGTGCTCTCCCTCGTCGACCGCGCCGAGTGGAAGCGCCGGCAGTACCCCCCGGGTCCCAAGGTCACGGCGCTGGCCTTCGGCCGCGACCGGCGCCTGCCCATCACCAGCCGCTGGCGCGAGAACGCCGAGTAGCCCGGCCCACCGATCCCGGCCCTCGTCCTAGAGTGGGCATATGAAGCGCATCCATCACTTCAAGGAGATGAAGGCGCGCGGCGAGAAGATCACCATGCTCACCGCGTACGACTTCCCCACCGCCCGGGCCTTCGACGAGGCCGGCGTCGACATGCTGCTCGTCGGCGACTCTCTCGGCGACAACATGCTGGGGTACGACTCCACGGTTCCGCTCACTCTCGACGAGATGATCCCGTTCGCTCGGGCCGTGGCGAAGGCCACCAAGAACGCGTTCGTGGTCGCGGACCTGCCGTTCGGCACCTACGAGGTGTCGCCCGAGCAGGCGGTCGAGTCCTCGATCCGGATGATGAAGCTGTCCGGCGCTCAGGCGATCAAGTTCGAGGGCGGGCGCCGGATCGCGCGCCAGGTCAAGGCGGTGACCGATGCGGGCATTCCCTTCTGCGGCCACCTGGGCTTCACGCCCCAGTCGGAGAACGCGCTCGGCGGCCGCCGCATCCAGGGACGCGGCGACGGCGCCTACGACGAGCTGCTCGCCGATGCTCTCGCGCTGCAGGAGGCGGGAGCCTTCGCCGTGGTGCTCGAGATGGTGATCGCACCCGTGGCCGCCAAGGTGACGGCGGCGCTCGACATTCCGACCATCGGCATCGGCGCCGGTGCGGACACGGACGGCCAGGTGCTGGTGTGGCTCGACGCGCTCGGGGTGGGCGACTGGCATCCGTCTTTCTCGCGCCAGTTCGCCCAGGTCGGCACCGCGATGAGCGACGGCGCGGCAGCCTACGTCCGCGACGTCAAGGGCGGCGCCTTCCCGTCATCCGATCACACGTTCGACGAGTAGCGCGCGGGTGGGGCGTCGCTCAGCGGTCCCCCTCCCACTCCTCATCTGCCTCGTCCCAGGCCTCGGCTCTCTTCTGAGCCTTCGCGAGCGCGCGTTCGGCCTCCTCACGGGTCGCATACGGCCCCATCAGGTGCTCCCACGAACTGACTCTGCCCTTCTCCACCATCCTCGTGCGGGTGTTGAAGAAGTACTCGACCTCGCCGGTCTCATCCGGTGACATGCGCATCGCCTCCGTGAATAGACTGCCAGGTATGAGTGCGGTCCGCGAGAGCATCACGAAGGGTGTCGTGTCGCCGTTGCGCGCGGTGCCCAAGTCCATCTCTCGCCCCGAGTACGTGGGGCGTACGCGCGCGACCAAGTGGACGTCGGGCGACGTCCACGATCCGGAGCTGATCGAGCGCATCCGCGTGTCGGCACGGATCGCGGCGCAGGCGCTTGCCGAGGTGGGCCGGCACATCCGGCCGGGAGTCACGACGGACGAGCTGGACCGCATCGGCCACGAGTTCGTGCTGGACCACGGCGCCTACCCATCGACCCTCGGCTACCCGGGCGCCGCGGGACGGCCGCCGTTTCCCAAGGCGCTGTGCACCTCCGTCAACGAGGTGATCTGCCACGGCATCCCGGACTCGACCGTGGTGCGCGAGGGCGACATCGTGAAGATCGACATCACCGCATACAAGGACGGCGCGCACGGCGACAACTGCGGCTCCTTCATCGCGGGCGAGGGCACGGATCGTGCTCGTCAGCTCGTCGAGGTCACTCACGAGGCGATGATGCGCGGCATCAAGGCGGCCCGGCCGGGGCGCGAGGTGAATGTGATCGGCCGCGTAATCGAGAAGTACGCCACCCGGTTCGGCTTCGAGTCGGTGCGCAACTACACCGGCCATGGCGTGGGGCCGGCGTTCCACACCGGGCTGGTGATCCCCCACTACGACGCCGCACCCATGCACGCCGACGTCATCGAGACCGGCATGGTCTTCACCGTCGAGCCCATGCTGTGCATGGGCTCGGAGGTGAGCCACGAGTGGGACGACGGCTGGACCGTCGTCACCGACGACGGCTCGTGGGTCGCCCAGTTCGAGCACACGATCCTCATCACGGAAGACGGCCCGGAGGTCCTGACACTGCCATGAGCAAGCACATCGCACTCGGAGTCGACATCGGCGGCACCGGCATCAAGGCCGCGCCCGTCGACCTCCGCACCGGAGAGTTCACCGAAGAGCGCTACCGCATCCCCACCCCCGACCCGTCCACTCCCGATGCCATCGCGCGCACCGTGGCGAAGTGCATCTCCAAGTTCTCGCCGGGCAAGAAGATGCCGATCGGCGTCGCGTTCCCCGGCGTCGTGCAGAACGGCGTCGTCAAGACCGCCGCGAACGTCGACGACGCGTGGATCGGCACCAACATGCGCACGGTCATCCGCGACTACGCGGGCCACGATGTGTTCGTCATCAACGATGCGGATGCGGCCGGCTACGGCGAGTACATCCACGGCGCCGCGCACGGGCGCGAGGGCGTCATTCTCATGACCACCCTGGGCACGGGGATCGGCACGGCGCTCATCGTCGACGGCCAGCTCGTCCCCAACACAGAGTTCGGCCACGTCGAGATCGGCGGCCAGGAGGCCGAGGACTTCGCGGCAGAATCGGCCCGTGACCGCCTGGACCTCGACTGGGACGCGTGGACCAAGAACCTGCAGCGGTTCTACTCCGAGATGGAGAAGCTGGTCTGGCCCGACCTGATCATCGTCGGCGGGGGCATCTCGAAGTCGCACCACATGTTCCTCCCCAAGCTCACGCTGCGCGCTCCGATCGTGCCGGCGGAGCTGCGCAACGGTGCGGGGATCGTCGGCGCGGCCGCTTGGGCCGCCAACCTCCACAAGAGGGATGACAAGCGCCGCAAAGAAGACGAGAAGAAGGCCAAGAAGGCGGAGTCCAAGAAGAACAAGAAGTGATCGCGGTCCGCTACTCGCAGACCTCGCCGTCACCGTCCCCGTCGCGGTAGTAGTCGTACTCCGGGTCCACCCCTCGCACGTAGGGCCCGTATCCCTCGGCCTTCGCCGCCTTGCACGTGCCCAGGTCCGGATCGAGCGCGTCTTCACCGGTGGTCGCGCGGCTGGGGCTCGCCCGCGGGGTCGGCTCCGCATCGGGAGCCCGGCCCACGTTGTCGGCGATCACGGGCTGATCCCCTGGCCCGGGGAGCTCGTGTCCTGGGCACTGGTCGAGCACGCGCAGCATCGCGTCCAGCTCCGCCGCCGTGATCCACACGTCGTACTTCGCCTTCACCGCCGCCTGGCGAGCCACGTACTCGCAGCGATACCCCTGATGGGGCGGCAGCCATGTCGCCGCGTCGGAGTCGCCCTTGGCACGGTTCGCGCCCGCGTCCACCGGCTCCAGGTTGAGGGGGTCGTTGGCGAACGCCACGCGCTTGGCGAAGTCCCAGGTGGCGGCGCCCTTCTGCCACGCGTCCGAGAGCGCGACGAGGTGGTCGACGTCCACTTCGCTCGCGCCGCCGCGCACGAACCGCACGGTGGAGTCGGTGAAGGGGTCCGCGAGCGATCCCTCGAGCACCTTGCACTCCCCTGACATGACGCGGTCGGTGAGCCGCAGGCGCAGCATGTCGTTCCTGGTGTCGCAGCCATTGCGGTCCACGTCCACCCAGCCGTCGCCGAACTGTTCGCGCGAGTAGCCGGTCTTGGGCGCGCGGCCCTTCACGGTGAGGTCGCGCACGGCGGCCGATGCGGTCCCCACGGCCTCGGCCGACGCCGGGGCGGTCGTGTCGACAGCGGGTGCGGGGGCGGGCGTGGCCGTCGAGGTCGGTGTCGGAGAGGGCCTGTCGTCGACCCGTTCGCCATCGCCGGTGGACGCGGGCATACACGCGGCCATGGCCAGCGCGGCCGCGACGGCCACCACGCCCATCCGGGCGCGGACGAGCGCGTGTTCCTCTCGCAGTGTCCTCAGCACCCCGCGACCCTAGCCGCGGCGCCCTGCCCCATGGCGACGCCACTCCGCCGGACGCACTCCCGCGCCGTTCACGTGGTCGTCAGGAGCGTGTGCCGCGCCGGTGTCTCTTCTCTGACGCATCGATCCTGCTCGCCGTGCGCGCCTCGTCGGCTTCGCGCATGCGTGTGCCGAAGTGGACCAGTTGCGGGTCGACGATGGTCAGCGTGAACACAGGCGGACCCATGCAGAACAGGGCCACCAGCAGGAACCACCCACCCTCGACGAGCAGCCGGGACTCGGTCAGCGCCTGCAGGAGCAGCGCGACCGTCAGCAGCGCCCACCCCAGGGGCAGGTGGGTGTCGCCGCGGTCGGCACGCTCCACGAGCCGCCAGGCGCTGCCGAACAGCAGCACCACGATCCCGAACAGCAGCACCACGCCGATCAGCCCCAGCTGCAGCCACGCGTCGAGGAAGGCGTTGTGCGCGTGCGTGGGGCGCACCCATTCCAGACCCAGTCCGATCTCGGAGTACGGGTACTGCCAGATGGGCCAGTAGCCCACGTAGCCCCAGCCGTCTGGCCGCTGCACGGCGTAGTCGATCACCTCGTACCAGATCTGGGTGCGGTTGGTGAAGTCCGAGCCGCGTTCGAGCAGCGCGAAGAGCTCCTCGCGGTACTTGAGCGTGAGCACGGAGCCGATCGCGGCGCACGCGATGATCGTGAAGGACAGCACCCGTTTGCCGCGCGGCCGCAGCCGCCTGAGCACGTACGCGCCGACGGTCAAGGCGGCGAGCGCGACGATCGAGGCCGTGACGGTGGCGGACATCGTCAGCACGTGGACCGCACCGGCAGCACCGAGCGTGACCCATCCGTCGACCCTGCGAATGCGCCTGTCGAGCAGCAGCACGAACGCGACGATGCCCGCCAGCAGCGCGATGGCGCCGAAGGGATTGCGATTGCCCACGAAGCCCTGGATGGGGCCACCCTCGAGCAGCAAGTTGGCGGACCATGGCGATTGGATCGCTTCAGCGCCCCGGTTGGCCGCCAGCGCCTCGAGGTCGCCCGCCAGCGGCGGCACAGCGGCGCGCACCACGAACGCGACGACGAGCTCGAAGGCGATCCCGAGGAACAGGCTCACCTGGAGCCCCCGGTACAGGCGGACCATGAACTCCGTGTTGCTCGCGCCGCGCGCGGTGATGATGGCGATGGCCGTGGTCGCCACCAGCGCGACGACGGCCAGCGTGGTGACGGCGCGCGTGGCCGACCACACGACGCTCAGGGCGGCCAGTCCGACGAAGGCGCCGATCAGCAGCGGTGGCCGCATGGAGCGCAAGGAGGGCTTGAACACCACGAAGACGGCGACGATGGTCACCACCGACATCACTGCGAACGCAGGCAGGCCCAGCAGGTATCGGAAGCCCTGCCCGGAGACGAGCAGCACGATCGCCCCGATGGTGACCACCGCGCGCGCCCGCTCGCTGTCGAGCGCGCGGGACAGCGACGACGCGGCAGTCAGGCGCCTGGACGTGACCATGGGACCGCGCACTCTCCTTCTCGGGGGGACCCCCGCGCCGCCGTGACGCCCTCCTGCGGGCGACGCGGGTCCGTGGCGGCTCCCGTGCCATCGGGAGGGGCCGCGCGGAGCGCGTGGGATTTGATTCTAACGGCCGGTCAGGTCGAGGGCGGAATCGCGCGGCCGCGCGCGAACGTTGACTCTCACATGAGTGCCTCAGGACCGATCGCCAGCGTGCAGGCACGCGTGGGCCACGCGCTGTTCACCCGCATTGCGGGTCCCGACGGATACGAGGCGCGTGCGCGCATCCACGACACCCCTGGCGAGCGCTGGTTCGGCCCTCATGCGGCGATTCGGCGCGTCCACGGCGATGCGTCCACCTTCGTGGGAGGACTGCGCGCGCTCCTGCTGCAGTCGCTGCATCCCCTCGCGATGGCCGGCGTCGCTGGGCACTCGGGCTACCGGGGTGATCCGTGGGGGCGCCTGGCACGGACGTCCACGTTCCTCGCGTTCACGACGTTCGGGACCGCCGAGGACTCTCAAGCGATGATCGACCGGATCCGCGCTGTTCACGAGCGCGTCAAGGGCAAGACCTCGGACGGGCGCCCATACCGCGCCAGCGATCCGCGGCTGCTCACGTGGGTGCACATCGCCGAGGCCGATTCCTTCCTCAGCGCCTACCAGCGCTACGGCGAGAGGGAGCTGGGCCCCGGCGAGGCGGACGAGTACCTCGCGCAGTCGGGGCGGGTCGCGCTGGCTCTGGGTGCGGAGGACGTGCCGGTCACCACGGCGGAGCTGAAGCAGGCCTTCGACGACTACATGCCCGAGCTCGAGGCATCACCAGAGGCGCTCGACACCGCGCAGTTCCTGCTGCGCGAGCCGCCGCTGCCGCGACCAGTACGGCTCGGCTATGCGCCGCTCGCCGCCGGGGCGGTCGCGCTGCTGCCCGCGTGGGCCCGTCAGGAGCTCGGCCTCGAGCGCTGGTCCACGCGCGCCTTCGGCCCAGCCGGCGGCGCCCTCGCGACCCGCGCAGTGCGCTGGGGGCTGGGCTCCGCCGAATCGCGCGGTCACCTGCGGGACGCCTCGCGGACCGGCTGACCGGATGAGCCGCGCGCGACGAAACCAGCGCACCTGCTCGACCCGTGCATCGGCCGCGTGCACGCGAACCGCGCTACTGGACCCCGCCCACCTCGGTGCCGGGCTCGAAGGCGCCTGAGGCGATGTCGGCCCAGAACTGGTCGATCCGTTCCGGGTCGAGCAGCACCGTCGACCCCACTCCGGCGACGCTGTGGCCCATGCTCGCGATGGGCGGCGTGCCCGTCACGGCCTCTCCCCCGCGAGCAGAGTTGAATGTCAGGGCGAAGCCCGCGAGGTCGATCGGGCTGGTCTCCTCGGAGACGCGGAAGGCCTCGAGCCCCGCGCTCACCACCGGCAGACCGGTGAACGGGTTCAGCACGGTGCCGGGGCTGAGGACGTTGTCGGCCACTGCGCCCACCACCTGCTGCTGGCGCTGGACCCGGCCGATGTCGCCGAGCGGGTCGCTGTAGCGCATGCGGGCGAAGGCCAGCGCGGTCTGGCCGTCCGCGACGTGGCAGCCGGCCTCCCACTCCAGCCGGCTGCGGCGGTCGGAGACGTCCTCGTCGTAGCAGAGCTCCACGCCGCCCACCGCGTCGACGATCCCCTCGACTCCGCCGAAGCCCACCTCGAGGTAGTGGTCCACCGTCAGTCCCGACAGGCCTTCGACTGTCTCGACCAGCAGCGGCGCCCCGCCGAAGGCGAACGACGCGTTGATCTTGTTGCTGCCGTTGCCCGGGATCTCGACGTACGAGTCGCGGGGGATGCTGATGAGCGCGGTCGGCCCGCTCTCGGGCTTGTGCAGCAGCATGATGGTGTCCGTGCGCTGGCCCGGGGTGTCATTGCCGCCGTCCCAGCCCTCGCGAGAGTCGGAGCCCACGATCAGGTAGGTGCTGCCGGGAGTGTCGGCCGCGCCGCTGAGTGCGTCGACGCTCTGAATCTGGGAATCGACCCAGAAGTAGAGCCCGAGCGCGGCGACCAGCAGCAGCACCAACAGGGAGACCAGGATGGTGCGGCCGCGGTGACGCTTGCGACGCACCGGCGCGCGGCGCGGCTGCTCCACTGGGGCCGATGCGGGGGTGCGGGTCTGCGCCGGGCGGGGCGCACTGCGCGACTGGGGCGGGCGGTTGGAGGCCGGCGTGGCCGCGGCCCCGGACTGCGGCTGCCGGCCGGTTTGCGGCTGCCGACCCGACTGCGGCTCAGGTGCGCCCGCGGGGCGCGTGCTGCGTCGCTGGGGAACGCTTCCGGTCGTGGGGCGAGGCTGCCCCGCCGGGGGCCGAGCACCGCCGGGCTGGATGGACGGCGGCATGGGGCGCCGCTTGTCTCGCGGGCCAGATGCTCCGTTGCGCTCGCCGGCGCCGTCTTCGGGTCTCACTCGGAGAGGGTAACGCGTGCGCGCTCAGGGCGCGGCGATGCCGCGCTCGAATCGATGCGGTGCGGATGAGCTGGCCGATACGCCGGGTTCTGTCTGATGTGCGCCGCGTTGCCGCTGCGCACCGTGCGGCCATCCATCTAGGCCCTGGATTGCTCCAGGGCTCCAGCAGCCTACCCAGATGCTCGGGCGGGCCGCCCTCGAACGCATCCTGTTCGGCCTTGCTCCGGGTGGGGTTTACCGTGCCGCTCCTGTCACCAGTCGCGCGGTGAGCTCTTACCTCACCCTTTCACCCTTACCGCCCTGCGCCTTGCGGCACCGGGAGGCGGTTTGCTTTCTGTGGCACTTTCCCGCGGGTCACCCCGGGTGGCCGTTAGCCATCACCCTGCCCTGCGGAGCCCGGACGTTCCTCGGCGCCCCGAGGGGCGACGCGGCCGCCTGGCCAGCTCATCCGCGGCTCAAGACTACCCTCACGGGTGCCAGGGCGACCGACGAGCCGTCCCAACTGAGTGCGCGGCCCCTGGCTCGCGTTCACTCACCCAGGCCCCGCTGAGTTGATCCGGCCGTTGGGTCCATGTCGGCCGCGAGCACCGACCGGCGCCCGCACGCCCGTACCCTGGTGCCCGTGCTGATCCTGCTTCCCCCCTCCGAAGGAAAGACCGCCCCAGCCGAGGACGCCCCCGTGGATCTGGAGGCGCTCGCGCACCCTGCCCTCGCATCGGCCCGGCGGCGCGTGGGCGACACGCTCGCGAAGGTGAGCGGGCAGCGCAACGCCTTCGACGTGCTAGGGGTGGGCCCCGCGCTCGCCGATGACGTCGAGCGCAACCGCACCCTGTGGGAGAACCCGGCCGATGCTGCGGCGCGCGTCTACTCGGGCGTCCTCTACGACGCCGCCGGCATGGGCGGGTGGACCGAGGATGAGCTGAGCCGCGCCGCGGGGCGCGTCCGGATCGTATCCGCGCTGTGGGGCGCGGTCTCCCCCGCCGACCGGATCCCCGCCTACCGGCTGTCGATGTCGACCAGCCTGGGGCGCATCGGCCCGCTCGCGTCATACTGGCGTCAGCACCTCGCGGAGGAGCTGTCACACCTGGCAGATGGCCGCTTGGTGGTCGACTGTCGTAGCTCGTCGTATGTGGCGGCGTGGCGCCCCACTGGGGCGGACCACGTGGCGGTGCGGGTCGAGCGGGAGCTGCACGGACGCCGCACCGTGGTCAGCCACATGGCCAAGCACACTCGCGGCCTCCTGACGGGCGCCCTGGCGACGGCCGATGCGGTCCCTGAGTCCGCGGCCGACCTCGCCGACGCGGCGCGCGGCATTTCGGGGGTCACCGACGTGACGCTCGGGGCTCAGGAGATCACGCTTGTCGTCGCCGGCTGAGGGCGCCGCGTGCCACTCTTGACCTCATGACCGACCAGGACGAGCTCTTCCCCGGCAAGCACTTCATCTCGACCACTCTGCACGCGCTGGAGACCAAGACCGCCATGAGCGGTGGCCTCGCCCGTGTGTACATGATGCGCGCGGCCATGGCGGGTGGGCTCGTCGGCGTCATGTACCTCGCGTACTACGCGGTGATCGCGGCTTTCAGCGGCATCGGCAGCGGCGACCTCGTGACGCTGGGGCACATGGTCGGCGCGCTGGTGTTCGGCTTTGCGTTGGTCTTCATCTACTACAGCAAGTCCGAACTCCTCACGTCGAACATGATGATCGTGTCGATCGGGCTCTACTACCGGCGCACGACCGTGCTGAAATCCCTGCGCATGCTCGCGCTGTGCTACGCCGGAAACCTCGTGGGCGGGCTCGTCGTCGCGCTCATGGTCGCGGGGTCGACGCTCACCGAAGGCGCCATCGGCGCGCAGATGACGGACTCCGTCGACCACAAACTCGACTTCGTCGCGAGCGGCATCGCGGGCTGGGGAGACCTGTTCTTCCGCGCGGTGCTGTGCAACTTCATGATCAACCTGGCGATGCTGATGGTCTACAACGGCCGCATCAAGGACGACCTCACGCAGTCCCTCGCCATGATCATGAGCGTGTTCGTGTTCGCATTCGTGGGCTTCGAGCACTCCGTCGCGAACACGGTGCTGTTTTCGATCGTGGCGCTCCAGGGCGGCATCGATGTGGGTCTCGCGCTCGGCAACATCGGGATCGTGCTGCTGGGCAACTTCGTGGGCGGCGGCGTGCTCATCGGCTGGTACTACGCCTACGCGAACGACGACCGCAAGTTCCTCGGCAAACGGAGCCGGGGCGAAACCGCCTAGCGCACGTCAGTCCGTGGGCGATCCCACGCACAACACGTGGCGCTCGGAGATCGTGCCGTCCGCATGGACGTGCAGCCGCAGCATCGTGAGCGACGCCGGCGACGGCCAGATCTGGCCCCAGTGCGTGGTCGGCATCGCGAGCGAGACGCCGACGGCGGACTTGATCGCGACCGCATGCGAGGCCACTGCCCACGCCCGCGCCTGATCGTCGCCTTCCGCGCATCGGCGCGCGTGCTCCGCCGCCGCCTCCATCAAGAAGTCATCGAACCGCGCGCCGACCTCGGGGATCGACTCGCCAGCAGGCGCGGAGATCTCGCCAAAGCGCCAGCGGTGGAGCGCGTCACCGTCGCGATCCGCGATCTCGGCCCCGGTCAGGCCCTCCCAGTCGCCAAAGTGGATCTCGCGCACGCGCGGCTCGGTCTCGACGTGGGCGCCGATGCGGCGGCCGATCGCCGCGCCGGTCTCCTGCGTGCGGACCATGGGAGACGCGATCACGCGGGACACGTGCGGCACCTGCTCCCAGGTCCTACGGCCGATGCGGTAGACGGCATCTGCCGCTTTCGCGGCCTGAATGCGGCCGTTGGAGTTGAGCGGCGGTCCGACCTCTCCGGACCCCGACAGCGCGTGGGTCTCCGTCATGTCCGTCACTCCATGCCGCACCAGGACCATGGTGAGCGGGCTGACCAGGTCGCCGTTGACGGCGGCGAAAGGCGAGCGGCTCTGAGACTGACCGGCGGCCACTTACGAGTCCTTGCGGACCAGGATGGTGCCGCACTCCTCGCACCGCACCACCTGCTCCGGCGCGGCGCCCTCGATGGCCTTGATGTCGCTCGGGTTGAGGCTCATGTGGCAGCCGCCGCACGTCGATCCGGTCAGGACCGCGGCGCCGATGCCGCCGTGGTGCGCGCGCACCCGCTCGTACAGCGCCATGAGGCCCTCGTCGATCCCCTCGGCGGCGGCGGCCCGCTCGGCCTCCGCCTCCTCGATCTCGGCGTCGAGGGACCGCACGGCCACGTTGCGCTCGTGCTCGAGCTCACGCACCCGCTTGCCGAGGTCCTCGCGCTCGGCCTTCACCCGCGTGTGAGCCTCTTCGGCGACCTCGAGACGCTCCATGGCCTCGAGCTCGACGTCCTCGAGGTCCGACTGGCGTCGCCCGAGCAGCTCGAGCTCGCCCTGGAGCGCCTGCAGGTCCTTCGCATTGGAGCTGCCGGACTCGAGCCGGGCGCGATCGCGATCGGCCCGGGCGCGGACCGCCTGGACGTCGTCCTCGGCCTTGGTGACCTCGCGGCGCAGGTCGGTGACCTCGGCGCCGCGTGCAATCGCCTCGTCATCGAGGACGGTGTCACGCTCGGACAGCTCGGCGAGCTGGGCGTGGACGGGCAGGTGGTCGCGCTTGTGGCGCGCCTGCTGGATGCGCAGGTCAGCGTCCTGCACGTCGAGCAGCCGCAGCTGGTCGGCGAGGGGTGCGGTGGGCACGAAGGGTCCTCCGGTGAAAGGTCAGGCGCCGTAGCGCGCGGTCCAGGGGTCGGTGTTGAGGGTGCTCACGACGGCGTCGACCGCGGCGGCGTCGGCCACGTGCTCGGCCGCGCTCTTGAGCCACGCCCACTCCGACGCGTAGTGCGACACGTCGATGAGGTACGGACGGCCGTCGCCGAGCTCGGCGAGCTCGCGCGCATCGGACGCGGGGTGATGACGCAGGTCAGCCGTGACGTAGGCGTCGGCGCCAGAGGAACGCACCGTCTCGAGGAAGGAGTCCCCCGAACCGCCGACGACGGCCACGGTGGTCACCACGCCATCGGGGTCGCCCGCGACCCGCACCCCGTGATGGGTGGCGGGCAGCGTCTCGGCCACGAGCTGAGCGAACTCGGCCAGGGTGGTCGGGCCGGGAAGCATGCCGATGCGGCCCGTGCCCTGAGACCCATCGTCCGACGAGGGCAGCAGCGGCACCGCCGAACCGACGCCCAGCGCCTCGGCGAGTGCGTCGCACACTCCCCCCGCTGCGGCATCGGCGTTGGTGTGGGCGCTGTAGAGCGCGATGCCGTTGCTGATCAGGCGGTGCACCACGGCGCCCTTGGTGCTCGTCGTGGGAACGCCGGTGACTGCCCGCAGCATCAGGGGGTGGTGAGTGACCAGCAGCTGCGCCCCCACCTCGATCGCCTCGTCGACCACCGCGAGGGTGGGATCGACGGCGAACAGCACGCGCGTCACCTCGGCTGCGGGGTCGCCCACGGACAGTCCGGTGACATCCCAGTCCTCGGCGAGCGCAGGCGGGAAACGGAGCTCCAGAATCTCGGCGATCTCGGCCACTGTGGTCATGGAGACACGGTACCGGGAGACAGGCGGCCGCGGACACGTGGGACGGGCATCGCGCGGCGCACGCGGCTAGGAGCCGGCGCCGGGCCCACGCTCGCTATCCGCCACCGGAGAGTCAGCGCCCGCGAGCGCGTCGATCTTCGCCTCGAGGCGCGCGATCCGCTCGGTGAGCTCATCGTGGCGACCGACGTCCTGCCGCTCCTGCTCGCGCTCCTCCTCGCCCGTGGTCTTGGAGACGAACCACGCGGCGACAGACGCGGTGACCACACCGATCAGCGCGATCCCCACGAGCATCATCACCACAGCGACCACTCGGCCGGTGACGCTCACCGGCGAGAAGTCCCCGTAGCCCACGGTGGTGACCGTCACGATCGCCCACCACAGTGCGTCGCCGAAGTTGTTGATCGCTGAGTCCGCGACCTCGCGTTCGGCGGACAGCACGGCCACCGACCCGATCCACAGCAGGAGCACGACCGACACCACGACGGCCTGCATGGTCTTGACCCGCCCACGCGCGCTGGAGAACGCGGCCCCCTGCGTGAAGGCGGTGAGCACCTTGAGCGGGCGCGCGGCCGGCACCAGCACCGCGATGACATCCAGCGGGTGGGTCCACAGGTATCGCCATGAGCGCTGCGAGATGAGAGTGCGGATGACGATGTCGACGATGAACACCAGCCAGATCCAGCCCTGCACCACCAGCGTCGACGCCCGCACGCCCGAGGGCAGCGAGTCGTAGAAGATGATGCGTGCGGACCACACGAGCAGGAACACCATCGCGAGGACGGCCATCCAGGTATCCACGCGCCTTGCGTAGGAGTCGTACCTCTCGCCCATCGGCTCTGCCACGGCTGGGGTCCCTCCGTCAGATCTCTCCGTGGGCCCTGCCGGACTCGAACCGACGACACCTGCGGTGTAAACGCAGTGCTCTAACCAACTGAGCTAAGGGCCCGCGCCCCATTGTGGCGCATCGGCGCGCGGTGGGGGTCAGCCCCGCCCGCGCGCGCTGCTACTTCAGGTCCGCGATCGCGACGCGATAGTCGTCCACGTCGCGCGCCTCCCCCGTCGAGTTCACGACGGACCAGGCCACGGTGCCCGACGCATCGATGAGGAACGTGCCTCGCGTCGCCAGGCCCTTCGTGTCGTTGAACACTCCATACGCCCTCGACGCCTCACCGTGCGGCCAGAAGTCGCTCAACAGGGGTGGCGTGTAGTGGTGCGCGTCCGCCCACGCCTTGAGGGTGTAGATCGAGTCGCACGAGACGACCACGACCTCCAGGTCGCGGCCCTCGGCCAGATCCGGCGCGTCCCGCAGGTCGACGAGCTCGTTCGTGCACACGTCAGAGAACGCGAACGGCACGAACACCAGCAGCACCGCGTTGCCGCGGTGGTCACTCAGCGAGACGCGGCGGCCATGCTGGTCGGTGAGAGTGAAATCGGGTGCCTCGGTGCCGACGAGGGGACTCGTCACTTGGAACGGCCCTTCTCCACCAATTGCGTGCACGACCACCCTTCCCCGGCCATGAAGGTCGAGGTCGCATGCAGCCCTGCCAGTGAGGACGATTCCTGAATGTCCCCTGGCAGCACGTGTCCCGTCGTTCCGGCCTTGGGGGTCAGCAGCCACACGTTCCCACCGTCGTCCAGGAGAGCCTGGACGTCCATCAGCAGGTCGGCGAGGTCGTCGTCCCCATCGCGGAACCACAGGAGAACGCCATCGGTCACGTCGCCGAAGTCCTCGTCGACGAGTTCCTCACCCGTCGCATCCGAGATGGCGGCGCGCAAGGCGTCGTCGGCATCGTCGTCGTAGCCGAACTCCTGTAGGACCGTGCCCCGCTCGAGTCCGAATCGGTCAATGATCCCAGTGTCCACGGTGCGTGCACCGTCTTCTGTCGCCACGGCGGCGCTGCTCCCTTCGTCGTTGCTGCGTGCAGTCGCACGCTCACGGCTCACAGTACGGCCCGGTGACAGATGGTGGCAACGCCTGGTAGCCGCAGCACCGCTGCTGGCGGTGGGGGCCAGCGTGACATTCGGTCAAGAAATGGCCAGAATGGCGGGAGCGGCGGCACACCCGCCCCCAACCCACGCAGCACCGGCGCACTACCCCGCGCCCAACAGAAAGGTCACCGGTGGCATCACACGGCGAGCTTGACAAGGACCCCAGCGAGACCGGCGAATGGCTCGAGTCTCTGGACGGACTCATCGAGACCGGGGGTGAGTCGCGCGCCGAGTACATGCTCGACCGCATGGTGGAACACGCTGCTGCCAAGCAGTTGTCGGTGCCGCTGAGCCTCAACACCCCGTACGTCAACACGATCCACGTCGCCAACGAGCCCGAGTTCCCCGGCGACGAGGAGATCGAGCGCCGCTACCGCGGCTGGATCCGCTGGAACGCAGCCGTCATGGTGACGCGCGCCCAGGCGGGCGACAAGGGTGTGGGCGGCCACATCTCGTCGTATGCGTCCGTCGCGACGCTGTACGAGGTTGGCCTCAATCACTTCTTCCGCGGCAAGGACCACCCCGGCGGTGGCGACCAGGTCTACTTCCAGGGCCACGCCGCTCCCGGCGTCTATGCCCGCGGATACATGGAGGGGCGACTGTCCGAGGAGGACCTCGACTCGTTCCGCCAGGAGAAGTCGGCGTCGGGCTATGGCCTGCCGTCCTACCCGCACCCCCGGCTCATGCCCAAGCTGTGGGAGTTCCCCACGGTCTCGATGGGTCTAGGCCCGGCATCGGCCATCTACCAGGCATGGACCAACCGCTACCTGCACCTGCGTGGCATCAAGGACACATCGCAGCAGCATGTGTGGGCGTATCTCGGCGACGGCGAGATGGACGAGCCCGAATCGCGCGGCATGCTCCAGCTCGCCGCCAACCAGGGCCTCGACAACCTCACCTTCGTCGTCAACTGCAACCTGCAGCGGCTCGACGGTCCGGTGCGCGGCAACGGCAAGATCATCCAGGAGCTCGAGGCGTACTTCCGCGGAGCCGGATGGAACGTCCTGAAGGTGGTGTGGGGACGCAACTGGGACCCGCTGCTGGTGCGCGACGACGACGGCGCGCTCGTCAACCTGATGAACACGGTTCCTGACGGCGACTTCCAGACGTTCCGTGCCGAGTCCGGCGCCTTCATCCGGGACCAGTTCTTCGGCGGCGACCCCCGCGCCAAGGAGCTCGTCAAGGACATGACGGACGACGAGATCTGGGCGCTCAAGCGCGGCGGCCACGACTACCGCAAGCTGTACGCCGCCTACCTCAAGGCCACTGCCGGCGCCAACGGCAAGCCCACCGTCATCCTCGCGAAGACCATCAAGGGCTACGGCCTGGGAGCGAACTTCGCCTCGCGCAACTCGACCCACCAGATGAAGAAGCTCGCTGCCGCCGACCTCAAGGTGCTGCGCGACACGTTCGACATCCCGTTCACGGACGAGCAGCTCGAGGAAGACCCCTACCACCCGCCGTACTACCACCCGGGAATGGACGACCCGGCGATCAAGTACATGCTGGGACGTCGTAAGGAGCTGGGCGGGTTCGTGCCCGAGCGCCGCGACAGCAAGAAGCAGATCGACATGCCCGACGACAAGGCGTACGAGCTGCTCGCCAAGGGATCGGGGAAGCAGCAGATCGCCACCACGATGGCCTTCGTGCGCCTGTTCAAGGACCTCGTGAAGGACAAGGGCTTCGGCCACCGCCTGGTGCCGATCATCCCGGACGAGGCACGCACGTTCGGACTCGACTCGATCTTCCCGTCCGCGAAGATCTTCAACACCCGGGGGCAGAACTACCTGCCCGTGGACCGCGAGCTCATGCTCAGCTACAAGGAGTCCGAGTCCGGGCAGATCATGCACACCGGCATCAACGAGGCTGGTTCCGCCGCCGCGTTCCAGGCCGTCGGCACCTCGTACGCGACTCACGGCGAGCCGCTGATCCCGTTCTACGTCTTCTACTCGATGTTCGGCTTCCAGCGCACGGGCGACCAGTTCTGGGCCGCCGGAGACCAGATGACCCGCGGGTTCATCATCGGCGCCACCGCCGGCCGGACCACGCTCGCCGGCGAGGGCCTGCAGCACGGCGACGGCCACTCCCCCATCCTGGCGGCGACCAACACCGCCGTCGTCCAGTACGACCCGGCCTTCGGCTACGAGATCCGGCACATCGTCAAGGACGGCATCGAGCGCATGTACGGCCCAGACACCGGCCGCGACCCCAACGTCATGTACTACCTCACGGTGTACAACGAGCCGATCCAGCACCCCAAGGAGCCCGAGAACCTCGACGTCGAGGGCCTGCTGAAGGGCATCTACAAGTTCGCGGAGGCGCCCGAGGGCGACGGCCCCGAGGCGCAGATCCTCGCCTCTGGCGTCGCGGTGCCGTGGGCGCTCGAGGCGCAGGAGCTGCTCGCGGCCCACTACGGCGTGCGCGCCACGGTGTGGTCGGTGACCTCGTGGAACGAGCTGCGGCGCGACGCCCTCGACGCCGACCAGCACGAATTCCTGCACCCCGAGGAGGAGCCCCGCGTGCCGTACCTGACGCAGAAGCTCCAGGACTCCAACGGTCCGTTCGTGGCGACATCGGACTACGACCACCTGATCCCGGATCAGATCCGCGCCTGGGTCCCCGGCGACTACGCGACGCTGGGCGCCGACGGCTTCGGCTTCTCCGATACTCGCGCCGCCGCCCGTCGCTACTTCAAGATCGACGGCCCGTCCACGGCGGTGCGCGTGCTCCAGCAGCTCGCCAAGCGCGGCGAGATCGATCGCAGCAAGGTGCAGGACGCGATTGACCGCTACGAGCTCCACGACGTCACCAAGGGCACCTCGGGCAACGCGGGCGGCGACGCCTAGCCGCCAGGCACCTCAACGGACAAGGCGACGGCCGATGCGCGGGTGATCCGCGCATCGGCCGTCGCCTTTTGTCCTCGGGTCAGGTAGTGCGCGGGCCCTCGGGCTCGTCGCCCTCCTCGTCGCCCTCGGTCTGCGTGGGCTCGTCTGCCGGCGTGGGCTCGTCTGCCGGCGTGGGCTCGTCTGCAGCGGCGGCCTCGTCCGCCAGCGGGGGCGCATCGGACTCGGCTGGATCGGCCGTCTGATCCACGCCCTCGCGTTCCTCGAGAGGCGTCTCGTCCTGAGCACTCTCCTCGTCCGCCGCCTCCTCCGCCGCCGGGCCCTCCTGCGCCGTCGCGTCGTCGGACACGGGCTCATCGCCCTCGCCGTCCTCAGGTGTGCCATCCGCATCTGCGGGGGCCGCATATGGGGAGCGCGCGAGACCGTCCTCGTCGCCGGGCGTCTCCGCCTGCGCTGAGGAACGATCCTGGGCGGCTGATGAGTCGCGGGTGCTGCCCGCACGGTCGGCGGAATCCTTGCGCTCGGGACGACCATCGCCACCCGAGGCGCGGCCCCGGTCGCCGTCCTTACCTGCGCCCGACCTGGAGTCATCCGCGCCCGTGGGCTGGGCGGGGGCCTCCGCTGCATCCGGGGCGGGCCGGCGATCCTGGGCCGGGGGCGAGGTCGAGGTGCCGCCGGGAATCGCCGAGGTGCCCACCATCGCCAGCGTGGCATCCGAGTCGCTGATCGAACGCCGGACCACCACCGCCAGCACGATGATCGTGATGAGCACCACCGCGAGCAGACTCCACAGCAGCACGAGCAGCAGCCCGTCGAACGTGCCGGTGGGCTCGATGCGCACGTAGGCATCGCCCGAGCACTCCTCCGCGTCCGTGTCGACGGTGGCGGCAAGGTGGTACGTGCCGGTCAGGAGCATCCCCGAGGCGTCCTGGATCTGATCCAGCTGGCTCTGGACCGAGGTCTCGCCGCTCCACTCGGTGAGCTCGGGAGCCTCCGCGAACGTCGAGTTGCGCAGCGGGATCGCGAAGCCGCCCACCAGGACGGACGTCTGCGCATCCGCGTTGGTGACGGCGCTGTCCGAGGTTGTCGTCCACGCGACGGTGTCGGTGGTGGTGACCCGGAACGGGTCGATCGCGGTGGTGTCCTCCGGCGCGACGGCCTGGGTCTCGAGAGAGGACGTCGCCGTGGCGAGGCATCCCGAGGCCACGGACCCGCCGCGCATGATCTCGGGAATCCCGGCCAGCCCGACGCCTCCCAGCACGGCGCCGATGACGATCACGGTGACGAGGCGAGCCTTCGCCAGCGCCATGCGCTGCGTCAGCAGCGTCGCCACGAGGATCACCGACAGGGCCACGATGCCGAACAGCGGCAGCCGGTCGGGGGGCAGCACCCCCAGCACCGTCAGCAGTGCCATCACCACGAGGCCGAGCAGCAGCCCCAGAAACGCGCCCACCAGGGGCTTCGGTCGTGCTTCGGTCATGTCATCGCTCCTTTACGAGTCTGGTCTCACGCTAACCCCATCGCTGTCGACGGGCCAGCGTTTCCGGCCGGGATGTGAGCGCGCCGCAGTCGGCATTGGTAGGGATCCACAATCTCCGGAGGGATCCTCGGCTCCTTCACGGGCAGATTGGGGTGTATCAGCGCGCCGCCCTTGTGCCTCGCACACAAAGCGGTCCTATGCTGGCGCCATGTCCACGACCCAGGCGCGCGCCGAGACCCTGCGCAGGCTCCGCGCCGCCACGGGACGGCTCGCGACCGCGGCGCTCACCACCCTGGACTCCGACTACTCGTGGTTCCGGTCGCTGCCCGCGCAGGAGCGCTCGTGGGTGGGCACGGTGGCTCAGGCCGGCATCGACTCGTTCGTGTCCTGGTACGCGGACCCGCAGCACAGCCAGCGCAGCGCGACCGAGGTCTTCGCTGCGGCGCCGACCGAGCTCACGAGGTCCGTGTCCCTGCAGCACACCCTGAGCGTGATCCGCACCGTCGTGCGCGTGGTCGAGAGCCACTCCGACGAGTTCGCCTCTCCCGGCGCCGAGCGCGACGTCCGCGAGGCGATCCTGATCTACTCGAGGGAGATCGCGTTCAGCGCGGCGGAGGTGTACGCCCGCGCGGCGGAGACCCGGGGTGCATGGGACGCTCGGCTGGAGGCGCTCGTCGTGGATGCCTTGGTGCGCGGCGAGGTGGACGAGGGGCTGCCCTCACGCGCCGCCGCGCTCGGATGGAAGCCCGGCCCCACGCTCGTCATGGTGGGGCTGACCGACGGCACGCTGGGCGAGGTCCAGTCCGCCGAGCTGCGGCGGACGATCCGTCGGGCGGCACCGGGCGCGCTCGTGGGCATCCATGGCGACGACCTGGTGGTGATCGCGCGCTCGGACGACGACCACGGCACTCTCACCAGCCACCTGCTCAGCAGCTTCGGTCCCGGCCCCGTCGTGATCGGGCCCGCCGCCATCACGTTGGTCGAGGTGGCGCGCGCGACTCGCGCCGCCCTCGCCGGCGTCGTGGCCGCCCCCGCGTGGTCCATCGCTCCCCGCCCGGTCAGCGCGGACGACCTCCTGCCCGAACGCGTGCTGGTGGGAGACACCATGGCCCGCGAGCGGCTCGTCGCGATCGCGTACGACCCGATCGTGCGCGCGGGCGGTGCGCTCGCCGACACGATCGCCACCTATCTGGACTGCGGGCGCTCGCTCGAACTCGCGGCGCGCACCATGTTCGTCCACCCCAACACCGTCCGCTACCGTCTCAAGAAGGTCGCCCAGCTCACCGGCTGGGATGTGCTCTCCACGCGCGACGCACACGTCCTCGAGACGGCCTTCGCACTGGGTCGCCTCCGTGACTCGACACACACACCTTTGTAGCGAACCTACAAACTGCGGCTGGCGATACGGTGGGCCACACCCCCGTCGTCACCCGCTGGATAGGAGATGCTAGACACATGATCGCCGTTCTCTTCCCCGGACAAGGCGCCCAGACACCGGGAATGCTCGAGCCTTGGCTCGCCCTCCCCGACGTCGCCGCGCGCATACGCGAGTTGTCGGATGCCACAGATGTCGACCTCGTCGCCCACGGCACCACGTCGGACGCGGAGACCATCCGCGACACCTCGATCGCGCAGCCGCTGCTGGTCGCCGCCGGCCTGGCGACCGCGCGTGAGGCGTTGGGCGACGCCGCAGCCGGGCTCGTGGCCGGCCACTCCGTGGGGGAACTCGGCGCCGCCGCGCTAGCCGGCGTGATCGACGACTCCGAGGCCATGCGACTCGTCTCCGTGCGCGGCCGCGCCATGGCCGCGGCGGCTGCCGCCGCCGAGCCCACCTCGATGGCTGCGATCCTCGGCGGGGTCGAAGAGGACGTGCTGGACAGGCTCGACCAACTGGGGCTCACCCCCGCCAACATGAACGGCGGAGGCCAGATCGTGGCGGCAGGCGCGAGCGCCGGCATCGAGGCCCTCGTCGCGGACCCCCCGGCCCGCGCCCGGGTGATCCCCCTCCAGGTCGCCGGCGCGTTCCACACCTCCTACATGCAGCCCGCTGTGTCCGCACTCGCCGACGCCGCCGCATCGGCCTCGCCGCGCGACCCGGAGTCCGCGCTGCTCACCAACGCGGACGGCACCCAGGTGACGAGCGGCACTGGCGCTCTCGAGCGCATCGTCGCCCAGGTCGCGAACCCGGTCCGCTGGGATCTCTGCCAGGCGCGTATGCTCGAACTCGGTGTGACCGCGATCCTCGAGGTCGCGCCCGGCGGCGTCCTCACCGGCCTGGCCAAGCGCTCCCTCAAGGGAATGCCCGCGGTCGCGCTGAAGACGCCCGACGACCTCCCCGCCGCCCGAGAGCTTCTGGAGCAGCACGCGTGACAACACTGAACATTCGACGTGGACCCGAGTTCACGCGCATCATGGGGCTCGGCGTCGCCCGCGGCGAGACCGCGGTGCCCAACGAGGACATCATCGCGCCGATCAACTCGTCCGACGAGTGGATCCGCAAGATGACCGGGATCGTCACCCGTGTACGCGCGAACCGCGAGACCTCGGTCATCGACCTCTCCGAGGCTGCCGCGCGAGACGCGATCGCCCAGGCGGGGATCGACGCCGCCGACGTCGACACGGTGATCCTGTCGACGATCACGCACCCGTACATGACCCCAGGCGGGGCGCCCGTGCTGGCCGACCGGCTGGGCTCGACGGGCGCGGCCTTCGACATCTCCGCCGCGTGCGCCGGCTATTGCTATGGCATCGGCCAGGCCGATGCGCTGGTGCGGGCGGGCAATGCGCGCCACGTGCTGGTGGTGGGCGCCGAGAAGATGAGCGACTACGTGGACCCCGCGGACCGTTCGATCTCCTACCTGCTGGGCGATGCCGCGGGTGCGGTCGTCATCGGCCCCTCCGACAGTCCCGGCATCGGCCCCACCGTGTGGGGCTCCGACGGCTCCGGAGCACCCCTCATCGGTCAGACGTCCTCGTGGCTCGACGTCCGCGACGACCCCGACACCGCGTTCCCCACGCTGTACCAGGAGGGACCGAGCGTCTTCAAGTGGGCGTCGTTCAAGATGGCGCCGGTGGCCCTCGAGGCGATCGCCGCCGCTGGAGTGACGCCCGAGGACATCAAGGCCTTCATCCCGCACCAGGCCAACGTGCGCATCATCGACCAGCTGGTCAAGCAGATCGGCCTGCCTGCACACGTCGCGGTCGGCAAGGACATCGTCGACAGCGGCAATACCTCCGCCGCCTCCATCCCGCTGGCGACCGAGCGGCTGCTGCGCGACGGGGACGCCCACTCGGGCGACCTCGCGCTCCAGATCGGCTTCGGCGCGGGCCTGGTCTACGCCGCGCAGGTGGTGGTCCTGCCCTAGCGGCGGACACCGAACTAGGCTTCTCACCGTTCCATACGAACCCGATGCGAACGCATCACCACCACAAGGAGAGACACATGGCAGACAAGAATGAGATTCTCGAAGGACTCGCTGAGATCGTCGCCGAGGAGACCGGCCTCGACACGGCCGAGGTCCAGCTCGACAAGTCCTTCACGGATGACCTCGACATCGACTCGCTGTCGATGATGACGATCGTCACCCTCGCTGAGGAGAAGTTCGACGTGCGCATCCCGGACGAGAAGGTCAAGGACCTCACCACCGTCGGCGACGCCGTCGACTTCATCGCCGCCGCGCAGGGCTGACACACCCCCACATCCCCGATCCCCTCTGGAGCAACACCATGACTGTCGTCGTCACTGGACTCGGAGCGACCTCGCCTCTCGGCGGGGACGTCGCCACGACCTGGGAGGGCGCTCTCGCCGGCAGGTCCGGCGTGCGCACCCTCGACAACGACTGGGCGGAGACGTACGGCATGGCCGTCAACTTCGCCGGTCAGCTGGCGGTGTCGCCCCTCGAGGTGCTGTCGCGGCCCGAAGCCAAGCGCATGGACCCGAGCGCCCAGATGGCGATCGTGGCGACGCGCGAGGCGTGGGCCCACGCCGGATCGCCCGAGGTTGACCCCGAGCGCCTGGGCGCCGTGGTCTCCTCGGGCATCGGCGGCGTGTGGACGCTGCTGAGCGCCTGGGACACGATGAAGGAGAAGGGCGCCGCGCGTGTGCTCCCCCTCACCGTGCCCATGCTCATGCCGAACTCCCCCACCGCGTACGTGTCGCTCGAGCTCAAGGCGCGCGCAGGCTCGCACTCGCCGGTGTCGGCGTGCGCCTCCGGCGCCGAGGCGATCGGCATGGGGTTCGAGATGATCGAGTCCGGTCGCGCGGACATCGTGGTCGCCGGCGGCACCGAGGCCGCGATCCACCCGCTGCCCATCAGCGCCTTCGCCGCGATGGCCGCGCTGTCCAAGCGCAACGACGATCCCGCGGGCGCTTCCAGGCCCTACGACACCTCCCGAGACGGGTTCGTGCTCGGCGAGGGATCAGGCGTCGTGGTGCTCGAGTCCGAGGCGCACGCCAAGGCCCGTGGAGCGCACATCTACGCGCGGGTACTGGGTGTGGGCATGACGTCCGACGGCCACCACATCGCCGCCCCCGAGCCGGACGGCACGGGGCAGACGCGCGCCATGGAGCTCAGCCTCCAGCGAGCCGGCTTGTCCACCACCGACGTGGCGCACGTCAACGCTCACGCCACCTCGACCCCCGTCGGGGACATGATCGAGGCACGTGGCATTCGCGCCCTGCTCGGTTCGCACGCGGACCAGGTGGCGCTCAGCGCGACCAAGTCGATGACGGGCCACCTGCTCGGCGGCGCCGGCGCACTCGAGTCGGTGTTCACCATCAAGGCCCTCGAGACGCGCACCGCTCCCCCCACCATCAACGTGACGTCTCCCGACCCGGAGCTCGAACTCGACCTGGTGCGGGACACGCCGCGCGAGCTCCCCGAGGGCCAGCTCGCCGCGATCAACAACTCGTTCGGGTTCGGTGGCCACAACGTGGCGCTGGTGTTCGGCTCCGCCTAACTCGATCGCGCGAACCGTCTCGAACATTCTGGCGTCAGGGGCGCCGTTGAGTGGCTCCAATCGGGGCCAGCGGGCGGAGTGTCGAGGCCATCGATGTTCGGGACGGACCGGCGGCGCTAGATGTGTGTGGGCGTCGCCTGGTGAAACCGCAGCCGCCAGCGGCCGTCGTTGACCCACACCGACGTGCGGTGCGCCTCGCCACGAGAGGCCCTGGTCGGCACCGACGTATAGCGCACGAGCGCCACGTCTTCGCAGATCGCCACCGCGGAGAAGCCGGTCAGCGGCAGATCGACGTCGATCTCCGTCTCCTTCAGCGCCAGAATCTCGTCTCGTGAGTAGGTGCGGCCCGAGCGGCCCACCTCAGTGAACTCCGCAGCGAGCACCGCGTCCATGAAGCGCGGGTCGAATCGCGTCTCGGCCCGCCACATGGCCTCTTCCATCGCCTGGAGAGTGAGGACTTCTTCGTGAGCGAGTTCCTGCATCGCGTGGTCAGCCAACGCGGTGCAGCCAACGCACGGGCGCGCCCGAACCGGCGTAGCGGAAGGGCTCGAGCTCCTCGTCCCACGCAGCGCCGAGCGCCAGGTCCATCGCGCGCTTGAACTCCGCGACGGACGCACCGGCCTCGAGCACCGCGCGAATGCGGTCCTCGGGCACCACGATGTTGCCGTGCACGTCGGTGACGGCGTGGAAGATGCCAAGCGATGGGGTGTGCGACCAGCGACCGCCGTCCGAGCCGAAGGACGGGTCCTCGGTCACCTCGTAGCGCACGTGCTCCCAACCGCGCAGAGCCGATGCCAGGCGCGCTCCTGTGCCGGGGGTGCCCTGCCAGGCGACCTCGGCCCGGTACAGAGAGGAGCCGGCAGGTTGATCCGTCCATTCGAACGAGGCGCGCGCGCCCAGCACAGACTGGGCGGCCCACTCGATGTGCGGGCACATCGCGCGTGTCGCCGAATGCACGAAAAGGACACCTCGGGTGATCGCAGCCATGACCCATCCTTCCTAGTGAGGTACGTCTTCCCCTACGACCTCGAAGGACAACCCGGCTGCACCAGGTGTGTGCTCCTATGGTGCCTCATGTGCGCCGATAACTCCAGCGGCCGCGCACGGCATGTGGAACCCTGGACTCATGCCCGGCCCCACGACCTCTTCCCACGTGATGACGGCGCAGCAGGTCCGCGACGCGGAGCGCGAGGCAATGCGCACCGTCACCGAGCCAGTGCTCATGGCCCGGGCGGCCGATGCGGTCGCGGCTGAGTGCGAGTCCCTCCTGGCGCAGCGGTTCGGACGCACGCACGGATCCCGGGTGGTCGTGCTCGCAGGCAGTGGCAACAACGGCGGCGACGCGCTGCTCGCGGGCGCCCGACTGCACTATCGGGGCGCGGACACCACCGCCATCCTCGTGGCATCGCAGGCGCACGACATGGGGCGCGGCGAATGCGAGGCGGCGGGAGCACGTGTGCTCGAGGTGAGCGCGAGCGATGACGCGGCCGCGCTGCGCGCCATCGAGGAGGCGGACCTGGTGATCGACGGCATCGTGGGCGTGGGAGCGAACCCTGGACTGCGGCCCCCCGCCGATGCGCTGGTCGCCTCGATCCCCGCGAGCGCGGTGGTGGTCGCGGTGGACCTGCCCAGCGGGCTCGACGTCGACTCGGGTGCCGCGGACGCGCCGCACGTGCGAGCCGATGTGACCGTCACCTTCACCGCGCCCAAGCCGTGCCTGGTCGAGCAGCCAGCGGCCGCATCGGCCGGGCGCGTGGTCGTGGCCCAGGTGGGCGTGCCCCGCCGCTGACTCCCCGCTAGCCCTCGAGGGACTCGCGGAGTTCGCGCATGGCGCGCTTGCGGACGTCCCGCGCCAGCCGATCGAGGTAGAGCTTGCCGTCGAGGTGGTCCACCTCGTGGTTGATGAGGCGGGCCCAGATCTCCTCGCCCTCGATCACGACCTCCGCGCCGTCCAGGTCCGTGCCCACGGCCTTGGAGTAGGACGGACGCTCGCACGGGTACCAGAGGCCAGGCACTGACAGGCAGCCCTCGTCGCCGAGCTCCTGCAGGTCGCTGCTGCGCTCCACGATCTCCGGGTTGAGGATGTACCCCACCTCGCCGTCGATGTTCCACGAGAACGCCCGCAGGCCGACGCCGATCTGGTTCGCCGCCAGGCCTGCACGGCCCTCGTGGTCGACGGTCTCGAGGAGGCCCTCGACCAGTGTGCGGACGCGGTCGTCGATCTCGGTGATGGGATCGCACACGGTGCGCAGGACGGGGTCTCCGGTCACCCGGATGTCACGCATAGCCATGCCGCGCATTCTCTCACGCGCGCGGCGCGCGCCGGGAGTCGCGCCGGGCATGCGACGCGCGCGCGGCGCACCATGTGCCAGTCTGGATGGGTGAGCACTCCTCGTGAATGGGGCGCGTACCAGGTCCGCGAATGCTGGCCTGTGCCCGGCGCCGATGCGGACAAGTACTCTCGCGGCGTCGTGGGCCTGGTAGCCGGGTCGGATGCGTATCCAGGGGCGGCCGTGCTGGTCGCCTCGGGCGCGGCACGGGCTGGAGCCGGCATGATTCGCTACGTCGGCCCCCGACGCGCGCAGGACCTGGTGCTCGCGCACCGCCCCGAATGCGTGGTCCACGATCCCGGCGACGCTGCCGAATCCCTTCCGCGTGCGCAGGCCTGGGTGGTGGGGCCTGGCGTCGCCGACCACCCGGAGCAGGATGCGGCGATCGGCGCCGTGATGGCCTCGGGGCTGCCGATGGTCGTGGATGCGGGGGCCCTGGAGGCCGTCGCACGGTCACGCGCATCGGGCTCGCGGGAGGCCCCAGCGGACCGCGTGCTGCTCACCCCTCACGCGGAGGAACTGATGCGCACGCTCGGTGCGCTGCGCCACGATGCGACGGTCATGGACATCGCCGCCGACCGTGCCGGCCACGCGCGCCTGCTGGCGGAGACTGCGCGCGCGACCGTGCTGCTCAAGGGGGCGCGAACCATCGTCGCCTCGCCCGGAGGCGCGGTGGTGGAGCTTCCGAGCGCGCCCCCGTGGCTGGCGACCGCGGGCAGCGGCGACGTGCTGGCCGGGATCGCCGGAACGCTCCTCGCCTCAGGGCTGTCGGCGGCCGATGCGGGGGCGAGCTCCGCGTGGGTGCACGCGCGGGCGGCGGAGACAGCGACTCCCGGTGGCCCGGTCACGGCTCTCGACGTGGCGGCCGCGCTTCCAGCCGCGGTCGCGGCGCTGCTGTCCGGCTCTCGCTGAGGCGGAATAGCCGGAACGTCAACGGCTGTTGACGCTTGAGAGGGACCCCTACGACGGGCAAGGAGAACCGACATGAGTGGAACCGACCGATTGAGCAACGCAGCCGAGGACGCCAAGGGCAAGGTCAAGGAAGGCACCGGCAAGGCGACGGACAACGAGCAGCTCGAGGCCGAGGGCAAGACGGACCAGGGCAAGGCTGCCGCCAAGGACAAGGTGGAGGACGGCAAGGACGCTGTCGCGGAGAAGTACAACGACGCGACCGACCGCAACCAGGACTGATACTCACCGAGCCGACTGACGGCCGAAGCGGCGGGGGCCTTTGCCCCCCGCCGCTTCGGTGTGTATGAGCCATGTGTGCATGAGCCGTGTGTGCATGAGCCGTGAGGAACTCCCTCAGGGGCGCACGCGCGTCGCCTTGAGCCCGTACCGGTGCAACAGCTCCTCCATCAGGGGCGACGGCTCCCCACTCACGCTCAGGTGCTCGGAGCCGAAACGATCCGCCCCGGCATCGGGCGTGGCCCACACCGACCACCCCGGCGCATGGGGCGTGATCGATCCGATATGGATGTCGGTGCGCGCCACGCCCCCACCGCGCCAGTAGATCGTGGTGCGGTCGATGTTGACCATCGACCGGTCGCCCTTCACGCCCCAGCTCGTGCACTCGACGCTGTTGCTCGCGCCGGCCGGGATCTCCGAGTCCTCCCAGTAGCTCGTCTGCCAGTCCTCGTCGATCTCGACGTTCTCGCTGCCGATCTCGATCGCGAAGTCCGGCAGCGCGCGACGGAGCACGCGTTCCCACTCGCTGATGCCGATGGTCGTGGCGAGTTGGCCGCGGACCTCGACCCCGGCATCGGCCTCACGCAACAGGACCAGCCCTCGAACGATGTCCAGCCGCGTCGCCAGCAGGCGGCCGCAGTCGACGTGACGGCGGCACAGCCACGCTGCCTCCGGCGCCTCCCCCGAGGGCGTGACCTCGTAGCCGTCGCTCCACTGCTCATGCCACGAGAGGTCAGACTCGCGCGGGAGGAAGTCCACCAGCGCGCCGGCCTCAGTCACGTCCGCCCCGCAGACGCCGCATCGAGGTGTGCTCATGTCGCCAGGCTAGATCCCCGCACCGACACGCGCCCGGCGGCGGCGCTGCGACGCCCTCGGGGCTCGCTCAGCTGACGTCGTCGTCGACCCAGTCCATGGTCTTGGTGACCGCCTTCTTCCAATTGCGCATCAGGCGCGAACGCTCGTCATCGTCGAGGTCCGGACGCCACCGCTTGTCCTCGTCCCAGTTGTCGATGACGTCCTGCTCACCGTCCCAATACCCCACGGCGATGCCCGCCGCGTAGGCCGCGCCGAGCGCCGTCGTCTCGGCGACCTTGGGGCGCACCACCTCGACGTCGAGGATGTCCGCCTGGAACTGCATGAGTACCTCGTTCACCACCATGCCGCCGTCGACCTTGAGCTCGGTGAGCTCCACGCCGGAGTCCGCGCGCATCGCGTCGAGCACCTCCGCAGTCTGGTACGCCGTCGCCTCAAGAGCCGCTCGCGCGATGTGCCCGGCTGTGACGTAGCGGGTGAGGCCGACCAGGGCTCCCCTGGCGTCCGACCGCCAGTACGGAGCGAACAGCCCCGAGAACGCCGGTACGAAGTACGCTCCACCGTTGTCGTCGACCTCGGCCGCGAGCTTCTCGATCTCCGCGGCGGACTTGATGAGACCCACGTTGTCGCGCAACCACTGCACCAGCGAACCGGTCACGGCGATGGAACCTTCGAGAGCGTAGATCGCGGGCTTGTCGCCGATCTTGTAGCAGACCGTGGTCAGCAGCCCGTTCTTGGATGGCACCAGCTCCTCACCGGTGTTCATCAGCATGAAGTTGCCGGTGCCGTACGTGTTCTTCGCCATCCCGATCTCGAAGCACGCCTGACCGAAGGTCGCCGCCTGCTGGTCCCCCAGGATGCCCGCGATCGGCACCTCGGGCAGCAGGCCTCCCCGCCTGCCCTCCCCGTAGACCTCGGCTGAGGACCGGATCTCCGGCAGCATCGAGAGTGGGATGCCCATGTCGGCCGCGATGGACTCGTCCCAGGACAGGGTCGTGAGATCCATCAGCATGGTGCGGGAGGCGTTCGTCACGTCGGTGACATGGACCCCGCCCTTCTTGCCGCCGGTCATGTTCCAGAGCACCCACGTGTCGATGGTCCCCATGAGCAGGTCGCCGGCTTCCGCCTTCTCCCGCGCGCCGTCGACGTTCTCGAGGATCCACATGACCTTGGGGCCCGCGAAGTAGGTCGCGAGGGGCAGGCCCACGCGCTCCTTGTACTTGTCGGCGCCCTCGTCGCCGCCGAGCTTGTCGATGATCTTCTGAGTGCGCGTGTCCTGCCACACGATGGCGTTGTACACGGCCTTCCCGGTGGTCTTGTCCCACACCACAGCGGTCTCGCGCTGGTTGGTGATGCCCACCGCCTTGATGTTGTCGTGCGTGAGGTCGGCCTTGGTGAGCGCGAGACCCACCACCTCCCGCACGTTGGTCCAGATCTCGTGAGGGTCGTGCTCGACCCATCCCGCTTGGGGGAAGATCTGCTCGTGCTCCTTCTGACCGCTCGAGACGATCGAGCCCGAGTGGTCGAAGACGATCGCGCGCGAACTCGTGGTGCCCTGGTCGATCGCCAGAATGTAGTCGCTCATGGTGCTGTCCTTATCTCTAGAGGTATGGTGCGCGGTCGCGGCGTCGCCGCAGGCCCGCTAGTAGATCGCGCCGGCGAGCAGACCGCCGGCCACGCCGCCGATGAGCGGTCCCACGATGGGAACCCAGGAGTAGCTCCAATCGGAACCGCCCTTGCCCTTGATGGGCAGCAGTGCGTGTGCGATGCGTGGCCCGAGGTCGCGGGCCGGGTTGATGGCATAGCCGGTGGGTCCGCCAAGACTCGCGCCGATGCCGGTCACCAGCAGGGCGGCGGCGAGCGGGCCCAGGTCACCCGGCCAGTTGCCGAAGCTCAGCACCACGAACACCAGCACGAAGGTGCCGATCACCTCGGTGACGGTGTTCCACCCGTACGAGCGAATCGCCGGACCCGTCGAGAAGATGGCGAGCTTCGCCCCTGAGTCGGGGGTCTCGTCGAAGTGCTTCTTGTAGGCCAGGTAGACCACCACGGCGCCGAGGAAGGCACCGACGAGCTGGGCGCCGACGTAGGCGACGAAGTTGCCGGCGCTGACCTCGATGCCGGGACCGAACTCCTCGGCCCCGGAGGCCCAGATGCCGGCCGTCACGGCGGGGTTGATGTGGCCTCCCGAGGAGAAGGCCACGAAGACGCCCGAGAACACCGCGAGGCCCCATCCGAAGTTGATGAGCAGCCAGCCACCGTCGATGCCCTTGGACTTGGCGAGGAGGACGTTCGCCACCACGCCGCCTCCGAGGAGGATGAGCATGCCTGTACCGAGCATCTCGGAGAGGAAGATTTCAGACACGGGGACTTCCTTTCGTTCACGTCATTGTGAGAAGGGGGGGGCGACCAACGTCGCCGAGTGATGCCTGCACGGGCATCGCGGCTAATGGGAGCTGTCGTCTGCCTCCGATCCGGCCAGCGCGAGCATCGGCGCGATGTCCGATGCGATGGACCGCGCGGCGATCGCCTCGCTGTCGCTCGGCTCGCGGGCGGCGGCCGCATCGGCTTCCACACGAGCCCGATACGACGCGATCTCACGTTCGACTCGCTCCTCGTCCCACCCGTGAACGGCGGCGATGATCGCGGCGATCTCCGGCACTGCCGCCAGGCCCCCGTCCTCGACCTCGTACACCAAGCGCGTGCGGTGCATCATCACGTCCTCGAGGTGAATCACCTGCTCGTGCGTGGCCGCGAAGTGGATCTCGGCGCGCAGGTACGCGGGCGCGTGCTCGAGCGGCAGCGCCAGGTCCTCCTGCGCGCTCACCGCGTCGAGAAGCTGGGAAATGCCCGAGCCGTACCGGTGCGTGAGGTGGTCGAACGTCGCACGTGTCCATCCGTACCGCGCGCTGAGCGCGGGTCCCTGACGCTTCACGGCCTTGAGTCCCTCGGCGCCCCACAGTGGGATCCGGTCGGTGATCGACGGGAGGGCCTTGGCTCGCGAACCCAACGCGAAGTCCACGGCATCCTTCGCCATCACCCGGTACGTCGTGAGCTTGCCGCCCGCTATCACCGTCATCCCGGGTGCCGGCGACGCGACCGTGTGCTCGCGCGAGACCTTTGCCGACGACGTCCCATCCTTGGTTCCAGGCTGCAGCAGCGGCCGCAGGCCCGCCCACGTGCCGATCACGTCATCGTGCGTGAGCGGACGGGCCAACACAGCGTTGGCGTGCTCGAGCACATAGTCGATGTCGGTACGGGTCGCCACAGGGTGGGTGGGGTCGAAGTCGTACGGAGTGTCCGTGGTGCCAATGATCCAATACCGCGACCACGGAATGACGAACAGCACCGACTTCTCCGTCTGGAGGATGAGCCCCACGTCGCCCCGGATGGCTTCGCGCGGAACGACGATGTGCACGCCCTTCGAGGCGAGCACCTTGAGTCCGCCCTCGGACTGCGCGAGCGACTCAGTCTCCTCGGTCCACACTCCCGTGGCGTTGATGACATGGCGAGCCTTGATCGTGTGGCGCGTTCCCGTCTCGAGATCCTCGACGACGGCGCCCGTGACGGCTCCCACCGACGAGTGCGTGAGGGAGACGACCTGCGTGCGGTTGGCCGCGAGAGCGCCGTATGAGGCCGCGGTGCGGACGAGTGTGAGCACGAGCCTCGCGTCATCGACGGATGCGTCCCAGTAGCGGATCCCGCCGATCGCCGCGTCATGGCGCAGGTCAGGGAACTGCTCGCTCATGCCGGTGCGGCTGAGGTGGCGATGGACCGGAAGGGCACGACGCCTGCGGCCGTTCACCGAGGCGAGGGTGTCGTAGAGGGCGACGCCCGCACCCACGTACGCGCGTTCCCACACCCGGTTCTCGAGCGGATACAGGAAGGACACGGGCTCGACCAGGTGGGGCGCCAGCTCGGTGATGAGCAGGTCCCGCTCGGTCAGCGCCTCGCGCACCAGGTGGAAGTCGAGCATCTGCAGGTAGCGCAGCCCGCCATGCACCAGCTTCGAGGACCGCGAGGATGTGCCGGAGGCCCAATCCTGCGCCTCGACGATGCCGGTGCGGAGGCCGCGTGTCGCGGCATCCAGCGCGACGCCGGCGCCGGTGACGCCGCCGCCGATCACGAGCACGTCGAGCCCGTTCTCGTCGCTCATCGACTCGAGGTCGGCGATTCTGCTCTCCGGGGTGAGGGTGCTTCTCATGTGCGATTCGTCTCCATTCGTCACCTTCATGAGAACCTAGGGTGAACGAATGAGCAACCGGTGTGCACATACGTGCAGCCACGGGAGGCGGCTATGGGAACTCGTGACAAGTCGGGCAGCGCCGGAATAGGCACGCGGGACGATCTGATGAGAGAGGCCGCCCGGCTGTACTACCTCGAGGACGAGACGATGGAGGCCGTGGCGCGGCGCATGGGCCAATCTCGATCGACGGTGTCGCGCATGCTGAAGGCCGCGCGTGACACGGGAATCGTGCGAATCCAGGTGCGGGACGCCGACACCACGAGCGGCATCGCGCAGGACATCATGGAGCGCTTCGCGATCCGCGCCCATGTGGTGCGTGTGCAGGAGCCGCTCGGCGACGCGGAGCGCCTTGACCGAGTGGCCCGGTTCGCGGCGATGACGCTGCCCGACTGGTTCCACGACGGGATGACGCTCGGCGTCGCCTGGGGAACCACGGTGTCAGGGATCATCGCGCACCTGGCCAACCACCCTCTGGAGAGCGCCACGGTGGTGCAGCTCAATGGATCGGTGTCGCCCAGCACCACCGGGCTCGCCTTCGGAGCCGAGCAGATGAGCGCGATCGCACGGTCCTTCAACGCCAAGCTGATGCCGTTTCCCGTGCCGGCGTTCTTCGACTTCCCGCGCACGCGCGAGATGATGTGGCAGGAACGCTCCGTGCGCCAGGTGCTCGATTCACAGGCGCGCGCCGACGTCGCGCTGTTCGGCGTGGGGTCGATCCACTCCCCCATGCCGTCGCACGTCTACGCGTCGGGCTATCTCGACGAGGCCGATCGGCGGGCACTCGCGACCCATGCGGTCGTCGGCGACGTGTGCACCGTGTTCATGCGCGCCGACGGCTCATGGCGCGATATCGCCATCAACATGCGCGCCAGCGGGCCCACGCCGCTCGAGCTGCGCAGGATTCCGTGCCGCATCGCGGTGGTCGCGGCACCGGCCAAGGCGACCGCGCTGCTGGCGGCGCTTCGCGCGAAGACCATCACCGAGCTCATTCTCGATTCCGGCACCGCTCAGTCACTGCTGCGTCAGGCAGACCGCGGGATGTCGCCGGCGCTCAAGCACCGGGGGCTGGGATAGCACGGGTGCCCGCGCGTCACTGGTCTGTGCGACCGGGGTCCTCTCGCACGGGCAGCTGGGTCTCTCGCGGCCCTTCCGCCACGCGGGGCGTCTGCTCGGCACGTTCCCCTTGGGCAGTGCGCGGCTCCTGGGCGAGGCGCGGCTCCTGCGCCTCGCGCGCCTCTTGAGCCTGACGCGCCGTCTCCACCTCCTCGACGGCGACGTGCCCGGCTCGCTGCAGGGGATCGTCGTCGTTGCGGCCCGTGATCTCTCGGTTGCGCTGTCGCTTGTGCTCGCGCACGAAGGTGTCCCAGCGCCGGAGGTTGCTGCGGACCGCAGACGTGGTGGTCTCGAACTCGTAGCGCTTGTCCTGATTGCGGTAGCGCTTGTACATCGTGCGGTACAGGAACCAGCCGACGACGAACGGCAGGATCAGCAGCGCGATTCCGATCCAGCCGGCGCCATCGCCGTCGCTCGAACTCGCCAGAGTGAGCCCGGACGCTGTCAGGAAGAGGTCCATCATCATGCCCCCGATGCCATCGCGATGATCGCGAGCGGCCACGAGATCGCGGCGGTGACGCCTGACACGGCGAGGGTCACGCCCCATAGCCGCCGCTTGTTGACAGGCACGCTGCCCATGCAGGCTCCGCTGCGGCCATTGACGGCGATGTAGTGCACCATCACCTGGCCGTCGTCCATCTTCTGGGCGTAGCTGTATAGCCAGACGGGCAGGAACACTGAGGCCCACCGGCTGCCGTGGACGGTCAGCTGCTCGTGGGTCCACCGCACGCCGCGGTCGTAGCCGGTGATGTCGTCGCGGATCGACTCGCGGGCCATGGTGAGGAACTGGGTGTGCGCGCGCGATGCCACGTCGTCGATGTTGAGGTCACGCTTCTCGGCCGAGAACTCGCCCAGGTAGTTGCTGTCGAAGGCCACCATCTCCTTGACGTCGTATGGCAGCAGCGAGTTGATGATGTTGTTCGTGTTGGCCCGGTTGTCGATGTTCGAGCGGGAGGCCGAGGACTCGACGATGAGATCGTCGATGTGAAGGTCGAAATCGCGCACCACGTCGAACACGTTCGCGTCGTAGTACGTCGTCGAGCTGTTCTTGCCGGTCTTGACGCTGTAGCGGCGCGTGAGCACCTCGCCCTGGCCGTGGAACCGCGCCCCGACGTTGCCGTCGACGGTCATGTACGGCATGTACACGCCCATCACGTTCTCGGGGGTGAACTCTTCCTTGAACTTCTTGAGCGCAAAGAACTGGCGCTTGTCCACGAACGCCGCGATGCGCCTGACGGCCTCGTCCTTGGAGATGCTGAACGGCAGCACGCCATCGGGCACTGCGCCGTTCGGGATCTTGTCGTTGATCGACAGGATCGACCGGCACCAGTGGCAGCGGGACTCGAGAGAGTGTGCGGTGTCCACCACCACCTCTGAGCCGCATCCCGTGCACTTGATCGTGACCAGGGTGTCGTCGCTGGTGATGTCGGCGGCGCCGGAGGTGTAGACGCGGCCTGACAGCTCATCGATGCCCTCGCCGAGGCCGTGAGTGTCCTCGAGCCGGCTGCCCACCCACTCGTAGCGGCAGAACTGGCAGATCAGGCTGAGCGTGTTTCCCTTGCGGGTGATCTCCGTTGATCCGCACTGCGGGCAGTCGTCATGCCCATGCGCCTTGCCCGTCGTCGTGTCGATGATTGTCGCATCGGGCACCTGCTCCGCGGGCACGCCATTGGCATCGTTGCTCTGTGTCACTGGTCGCTCCCCCGCGGCCCGCTACAGCCCCAGCGCCTTGCGCTTGAGAGCGTCGAAGTCCTCCTGGTTGATGAGGCCCTCGTCGAGCATCGCCTTGGCCTCACGGATCTTGTCCGCCGGGCTCGGCTCGGCCGGCTCTGCGGCCTGAGCCTGCTGCGCCACCCCCTGCTGTGGCGCCTGCTGCTGGCCCGGCTGGTTCTGCATCAGGCCCCCGACGGACCCTCCCGCGGCGTTCATGCCCATGCCCATGAAGGCCAGGCCCTCGCCGCCGCCGTTCTCGCCCGCGGACTGGATGCCGCGCGCGGCCGACTGACGCAGGAACGAGTCGCCGCGACCTCCCGAGAGAGCATCGGCCTTCTGGACGTCCTCGAGCAGAGTCGCGGTGGGCGTGTCGTACTCGATGGCGAGCAGGACGGCCGCATGAATCGTGATGCCGCGCTGCTCGGTCCAGTGGTAGTGCTCCTCGACCACGCTCGAGAGCGTCTTGGCGAACCCGAGAGCGTCACCCTGGATCTGCGAGATGCGGTTGCCGCGCTCGCCGTCGTTCGTGTAGCGCGAGAAGGCCGCGGACAGCGACCCCACCACCTCGTTGAACAGCTGCTCGGACACCGGGTTGTTGACCTCCGTGAGGTCGAAGATGCCGGCATTGGCCGTGATGTACGACGCGGGAACGATGCTCTTCACGAACAGGATCGGGTCCACGACCTTCAAGGTGTACGAGCCGCGGGTCACGGCGCCGGCCTGCGTGTTGAGGTAGTGATCGTCCCAGTAGATGGGCCCCTGAGTGCCGAACCGGTTGTTCGGAATCTCCTTGAGGTTCACGTAGAACGCCAGGTGCTGGACCCCTGGCTGGCCACCGTACTTGAAGCGCTCCCACGAGCTCTCCACCGTGGAGGACAGGAAGCTTCCCCCGGTGAACACCGACTTCGCCTGCTGGTCATCGTCGGAGAAGATGTAGGCGCCGGCCTCAGCGACGAACGTCGTGATGCGTCCGTCATGGAACGTCAGCAGGCCATAGCCCTCGGGGACGACGATCTTCGAGCCGTTGGTGATGATGTTCTCGGAGTGGCGGACGTTGGAGCCGCGCCCCGCGTTCTGACCCTTCAGGACGGCGGGAAACACCACCGCCGTCGCCGGAACGTTGTCCGGCGGTATAAGGAAGTCGATCCACTGGTCGGCGAGCGTCCCTGAGATCGCTCCTGCGGCGGCCTGAATGAAGCCCATGCGTGCCCCTCCTCGCTGTGTGGCGGGACCAGGCTATCGCACGGCCCGTCGGCCCGCGCGGGACGGCGTGTCCACTCCCCTCAACGGCGCGTCCGCCCTGCTAACCGAGGAAGACGTAGAAGGTGAAGACCACCACCGCGATGACCGCGATGACCATCAGCACGATCACCGCCGACCTCAGCGCGGCGTAGCGATCGAGAGCGGGCAGCAGCGCCCTCGTCGCTCCGGCGGACACCACGGCCGGCACCAGCACCAGCACCAGGGCTGCCACGGTGGCGGCCCACGCGTCCTCCTGCCCCACGGCGATGAACACCACCGGCGCCACGGCGAGCACGGCGCCCATCACCGCGAACACCACGGCGGCCTTGCCGATCGGCATGTCGCGGGTGCGCGCGAAGACGATCCGGCCGATGGTGTGGGTGATGGCGGCTATGCCCACCAGCACCACGAGGATGTTGACCGTCGCGATCGAACCCAGCGTCGGGTCCTCCACCGTCGGCGTGCTCTGGGCGTCGGTGAGCGAGCCGAACAGCTGGACGCCGGGGCCCCACATGATCGCCCACACCAGGACGTGGATGGGGATCCCGGCGGCCGTGGCGAGCCACGCGGCGCGGGTGCTGCCGCCGTAGGGCCTGGTCTCAGTCGTGTCGTCGCTCATCTGTCCACCCTAGGTCGGTTCCGTCCGTGCCACCACAACCGCTGGCCCATCGCCCGGGCGTCGATCACGTCTGCACAAGTGCGATGTGCACATTCACTGCGCTGCCGACCACGATGCGCTCGGCAGTCCGAACAGGGGCCTTCAGCGGCAGGATGTACGAGCCATGCTCGGTCGAGGGGAACATCGAGGTCTCCCACGTAGTGGCGCCGATCGTGACCCGCACCCGCACGGCGCCGAAACCTCGGCCCCGACCGGACTGGAGCGACTCGACCTCGTCCGCGATGCCCTCCGGAACGGTGACGAACACCCATTGCGCGCCGTTGCCGGTCCACCGCCACGGCTCTGCGTCGAAGTCGTAAGCGCTCATGGCGACACAGTATTGCCGGGGTGCGACGTGGGCCAGGCGGGGCTCGAACCCGCGACCGACGGATTATGAGTCCGCTGCTCTAACCGGCTGAGCTACTGGCCCTGAGCCGCCCCGAGGGCGGCCGCGCGCCAGTCTATCCGTGACCCGCGCATCGGCCCTCCGGGTGGCGTGACGGGGTGACGGGATCATGTAAACTCGCTGACTGCGATCCTCCATAGCTCAATTGGCAGAGCAGCCGACTGTTAATCGGCAGGTTGTTGGTTCGAGTCCAACTGGAGGAGCCACCTCGAGGCCGGTCCGCAAGCGCGGGCCGGCCTTTCGCATGTCCGGATCAGGCCGCCGGGGAATCGTCCGGGATCGTCACCGACCCGTCGTCCTCCAGGTCCCAGAACGGGTTGACCGCGAGCTCCCACACGTGTCCATCGGGATCTGCGACGTAGCCGCTGTAGCCGCCCCAGAGCGCCTTCGCCGGGCGCTTGAGCATGCGGGCGCCGGCGCTCAGCGCGGCGTGGAACCGCTCGTCGACCTCCGCGTCGGTGTGAAAGTTCTGGGCCAGCGCGACCGCTCCGGTGCCGAGCTCCGACACCGGTCGCCCCTGGTCGTCGGCGAGGGCCGCCGTCGGGAACAGTGCGAGCACCAGACCGTTCAGCTGAAAGAACACCACCTCGTCGGAGCCCTCGCGCTCGACCCAGCCCCACGCGCCATAGAACCGGCGCGCCCGCTCGAGCTCGCCGACGCCGAGCGTGACCACCGACACCCGTTGACGGGCCATGTCTCCCCCTCGAGATCTCTGAGAGGCAGATTACAACGAGGCCTCGGCCTTCTCCTTGGACGTGGTCGAGCCCGCGGATCCGGCGATGATGCGGTGGCGGATGGCGCCCGAGATCGAGTCCACGGCGATGGTCACCAGAATGATGACCACGAGCGTGATGCCGATCTGGTCCCAGTCCCGCTTGCTGAACAGCTGGCTCAGCAGCTGACCGATTCCTCCGGCGCCGATGATGCCGAGCACCGCCGAGGCGCGAATGTTGACCTCGAACCGGTAGAGCCAGAACGCGAGCACTTCGGGCAGCACCTGCGTCCAGTAACCCCATCGCAGGATCGCCCACCGGGACGCACCGGACGCCTGCCCCGCCTCGACGGGACCGGGGTCGATGCCCTCGAGTGCTTCCGCTGTGAGCTTGCCCAGCGTGCCTACCGCACCCACGCCCAGGGCGATCGCGCCCGCCACGGGCCCGAACCCGAAGATCGGCAGCATGATGACGATGACGAACACCAGCTCGGGCACGGCACGGATCGCATTGAGGATCACTCGCGTGATCTGAACCGTGATGGGCCCGGCGACGTTGCGGGCGGCGAGGAACCCGAACGGGATCGAGATGACGGCGCCGAGCATGGTGCCGACCCACGCCATGTAGACCGACTCCATCATCTTCTCGAAGGCGAGCACCCAGTACTCGTTGTAGGGCTCGGACAACGGGTTCTGCAGCAGCCCCTCGCCCATGAGCCTGAAGTAGCGCGCACCGTCAGTGAAGATGCCGGTGATGTGACTCCAGCGCGCGTTCGACAGGAACGCGCCGCCCGCGAAGATCACGGCGAGCGCGATCCAGGCCACGGTGGAGCGGGTCTTGGACGGCTGCTTGGGGCGTGGCGTGCGCGCGAGCGGGCCGCGCGAGGCGTTCCCGGGCGCCTGCCCGTGCTCGGCGCTCACACGAACCTCCGTCGCAGGTACTGAGACAGCTGGTCGATCAACAGCACGATCACGAAGATCGCGACCATCACCGCGGACACGTTCTCGTAGTTGAAGCGCGAGAACTGCACGTTGATCACCGATCCGATGCCGCCACCGCCCGCGATGCCGATGACCACAGACGCGCGGATGTTCAGCTCGAAGATGTAGAGGCAGTACGAGAGATAGTTGGGCATGATCTGCGGCAGCACCGCCCAGCGCGCGCGGGAGAACGTGCCCGATCCGCCGGCATCGGCCGCCTCGAGGGGCCCGCTGTCGACCGCATCGATCGTCTCTGCGGTGAGCTTGGCGGCGATGCCGATGTTGAACATGATGAGCGCGAGGATCCCCGCCAGAGAGCCGGTCCCGACCAGCGCCACGAAGATCAGCACATAGGCGACGTCCGGCAGCGACCGGATCACGGCCGTCGCGGTCTTCACCACTCGGTACATGGCGCCGCTGCGGTTGGTGAGGCGGGACGCGCCGAAGGCGAAGATCAGCCCCGCGAGCACGCCGACGGCGGTCGCCACGACCGCGATCGCGATGGTCTCGACCCAGGCGTCCCACACGCGCCACACGAAGGGCCAGTTGGGGTTGAGGAACTGGCTGATGATCTCCCAGCCGTTCGCGAAGTTCCGCCACAGCGGCGCGAGTGTGAAGTCGATCTCCAGCGCCGCCCAGACCGTGAAGGCGGCCGCGAGGATCAGCCCCGCGATGACGCCAGGAGACGGCGGCGGCTTGCGCGGTCGGGTGGTTTCGGCCGATGCGACGCTCATGCCTGCCCGGAGAGTGCGTCGTCGGCGGTCAGCGAGCGGCCGTAGATGTCCTCGAACACGGAGTCGTCCGCGTCCTTGCCGGAGCCGTCGAACACGACCTTGCCGTCCCGCATGCCGATCACGCGTTCACCGAACTGGCGCGCCATGTCGAGGAAGTGCAGGTTGACCAAGGTGGTGATGCCGAGGTCGCGGTTGATGCGCTGCAGGTCCTTCATGACCCGCTGGGCAGTCGGCGGGTCGAGTGAGGCGATGGGCTCGTCCGCCAGCATCACCGTGGGGTCCTGGGCAAGGGCGCGCGCGATGGCGACTCGCTGCTGCTGCCCGCCGGAGAGCTGCGAGGCACGGGTCCATGCCTTCTCCACAATTCCTACACGCTCGAGCGCCTGGAACGCGAGCTCCTTCTCCTCCTTGGTCCATGCGCCGAACATCGACCGGTAGGCGGGGATCGAGTGGAGCTGGCCCATCATCACGTTGTTCATGACGGTGGTGCGCTTCACGAGGTTGAAGGACTGGAAGATCATGCCGATGCGGGAGCGGATCGCACGCAGCTCACGCTTCGAGGCGCCGGAGACCTCCATGTCGTCGATCGTCAGCGAGCCCGACGTCACCGGCACGAGGCCGTTGATGGCGCGAATGAGGGTCGACTTGCCGGCGCCCGACAGGCCGACCACCACGACGAACTGGCCGTCCGGGATCTCGAGATCCACACCGTCGAGGCCCACCACGCCGTTCGGGTAGCGCACCGTCACATTGCTGAGTCTGATCATTTTTTCACTGTTCCATAGAACGGTCCGCGGTGGCCGCCCCAGACGGGGCGACCACCGCGGAGAGTGCAGGTCCGGTTTACTCGCCGAAGGTCTCTTCGACCGGACGCACCGTGTTGTCGAAGGCATCCTGGTTCGCCGGGTCGAGACCGTCGATCTCGTAGACCGCGGCGAGCGCCGCGGCACCGTCCTCGGTCTCGGCGATCGCCATGAGGCCATCCGTGATCATCTGCTGTGCCTCGTCGCTCAGGTCACCGGAGACCACCACGCCGTCGTTCGGGATGTTCGAGGTGTACGCGAATACCACCACCTGCTCACCGACGTCCGGGAACTCCTCCGCGAGGGCGGTGCGGGCGTCGTTGAAGGAGATGCCGATCGTGGCGTCGCCGTCGTAGACGGCCTGGACGGCCTGCGGGTGGCCGCCTGCGAACTGGGTGTTCGTCAGGTCGACCAGCGGGTCGATGCCCAGAATGTCGGCGAGCTGCGTGGCCGGGAAGTAGTAGCCCGACGCGGAGCTCTCGTCCACGAACGCGATGTCGGTCGACGGGTCGATCTCGGCGAGCGCGTCAGCGCCGGCCGGGCCAGAGCCACCGGTGGCACCGTTGCAGTACGAGTAGTTGACGCCGTCCTCGTCCGCCTCGGTCGTCACGTCATCCATGCAGTAGGTGTCGGGGTCATTGGTGAGCCACTGGCCCACGTACTCCGACGAGCCGTAGCGCACGGCCTGCAGGACGATCTCCGCGCCGGCCTCGTTCTCGGCCTGCACCATCGCGATGGGGCCGAGGAAGCCGATGTCGGCCTGACCGGTCTGCAATGCGACGACCACGGCCGAGTAGGAGTCGGGGACGAAGACCTCGACGGGGATGCCGAGCTCGTCGGACAGCGATGACGCGAGCGCCTCGCCGTCGGTCGTGATCTGGTCGACCTCGTCTGACGGGACCAGGGCGAGCGTGAGCGAGTCGGGAAGGCCCTCGCCCTCCATCGCGTCGGCGGTGGCCTCCGCAGTAGGCGACATCTCGTCGCTGGGCTCCGCGCTTGCGTCGTCGTCGCTGCCGCTTGCGCAGCCCGCGAGCGTCAGGGCGAACGCGCCCATCAGGGCGGTCGTAGCCATGGGGTTGAACTTGATTCTCACAGTCGCACCTTTCGGTTCTTCGAGGCGCCGGCGCCGGGTGGCGTCGCGGCCTTCCTCGGAACCTACCTGCCCCGATTGGGCCCGACTTGCCGAGACTCGAAGATTTTTCACGCTCGTCACACGGCGTTCACACGGTCTTTGCCCTAGCGCGATCAAACCGTGATCAAGGGCGCTCAGGGCTCGCGAAGAGAGCGCCTACGGGTCTCGAGCGCGATGAGGTCCGCGAAGCCTGACTGGTGACCCTCGGTGCCCTCGCCCGCGCGCTGCATGCGACCGCGGACCTCCGCGATCTGGCGCGTCAGACTGAGGTCCATGACGCGAGCGAGCACCGTCCCCGCCCAGTGTCCGAGCGCCTCTGGCCTGTCATGAGGAAGCGGCGTCACCGCGAGCTCCGAGACGACTCCGGCCAGGGTCGACCCCGCCTGCTCCGCCACGGCGTTGGCCCAGTCTCCGCCAGCGTTCCCCGGCCCGCCCGCAGCGACGATCGCGTCGTACACCGCGCGGTACTGCGGAACGGTGAACGCCGTCGAGTCGAGGTCGTTCAACACCAGGCCGCCGAGGGGGTCGGATGCCGCCTCGCGGGGCGCCTGGAGCAGCACGCCCAACGACATCGCCTCCGCACGCACCACTGGGTCGCGCGGATTCGGCCGTGCCGGCCCCTCCCGGTCCTGGGCGGGGATCGCGCCCGTGGACGGGGGCGGCTCTCCCGGGCCGGGCTGCCGCGACCGCCCCGCCTCGGAGACCGCGCGCGAGATCGTCTCCGTGTCCATGCCCAGCCAGCCCGCGAGGCGGCGGCTGTACTCGGGCTGCAGCGCGCGGTCCTTGATGCCAGCGACCACGGGGGCCGCCGCGCGCAGCGCGGCCACTCGGCCCTCGGCGGTGTCGAGATCGTGAGAGCGCAGCGCGGTGCGGATCACGAACTCGAACAGTGGCACGCGGCGCGCCAACAGCTCCGTGACACCGCGGTCACCCCGCTGCTGACGCAGGTCGCACGGGTCGAGCCCCTCGGGATCGACGGCCACGAAGGTCTGCGCGAGGAACTGGTGGTCGAGCTGGAAGGACTTGAGCGCCGCGTTCTGCCCGGCCTCGTCGCCGTCGAACGTGAACACCACCTTGGCGCCCGACTCCCCCACCTTCGTCTGCGGCCCACCGGTGTCGCCCATGAGACGCCTCACCACCTTGACGTGCTCCGAGCCGAAGGCAGTGCCGCACGTCGCGACCGCGTTGGTCACCCCCGCCAGATGGCACGCCATCACGTCGGTGTAGCCCTCGACCACCACGGCGGTGCGTTCGGACCGCACGGTGGACTTCGCGAGGTCCAGTCCGTAGAGCACCTGCGCCTTCTTGTACAGCGCCGTCTCAGGTGTATTGAGGTACTTGGGCCCCTGGTCGTCCTCGTACAGGCGGCGGGCTCCGAAGCCGATCACCTCGCCCGTGACGTCGCGGATGGGCCACACGAGGCGCCCACGGAAGCGGTCGTACAGACCGCGCGCGCCCTCGGACATCATGCCGGTCGCGCGCAGCTCCTCCTCGGTGAAGCCCTTGCCGCGCAGGTGCTCGCCCAGGTGCGACCAGCCCTGCGGGGCGTACCCGACCCCGAACATCTCCGCAGCCTCGCGGTCGAATCCCCGTTCACGGAGGAAGTCTCGGCCGATGCGGGCCTCGGGTGAGGCGAGCTGCTCGGCGAAGTAGGCGGCGGCGATGCGGTGGGCCTCGAGCAGTCGCTTGCGCAGGCCGGTCGTGCCCTCGCGCCGCGACGATCCGCCGGCCTCGTAGCGCAGCTGCACTCCGGCACGGTCGGCGAGATACTCCACGGCCTCGGCGAAGGGAAGGCCGTCCATGCGCATCACGAACTCGATGACGTCGCCACCCTCGCCGCAGCCGAAGCAATGCCACCGGCCCACTCCGGGGCGCACATGGAAGGACGGCGAACGCTCGTCGTGGAACGGGCACAGCCCCTTCAGCGAGCCCACGCCCGCGCTCTTCAGCGCCACGTGCTGCCCGACGATGTCCTCGATCGGCGCGCGCTCGCGGACCGCCGCGATGTCGTCCCGATTGATGGTGCCTGCCACGGCATCACCCTACTCGCGCACGCGCGTGCCCCCGCCCCGTGTCGAGCCGCCCGAACCCGAGACCGGCATCGGGTCGGTAGGCTGAGTGCGAAGACCATCCACGAAAGGAATACCTGTGAGAGTCGACGCTTTCCTGGCTGACTCGGCCGAGGTCGTCCAGGGCAAGATCTACGCCCTCGGCGCCGGATGGAACACCATCTACGTCCGACAGTTCCCGGCCGCGCATCGTCGCCTGGCCGTCGCCGCCACGGTCCACGTGCCGTTCACCGCGACCAACTCCTCCCACAAGTTCGAGCTCAAGCTCGTGACCGAGGACGGCAAGGAGTACCCCATCGGCCTGCGCGCCGACGCCGACGGCAAGGCACAGCCGGTGCGCGCCATGGGCGGCGACTTCACCCTGGGACGCCCCCCGCACCTCGTCGACGGCGACGAGCAGGTGGCGTGCTTCGCGTTCACCATCGACGGCCTGCGCTTCGCCGAGGCCGGAATGTTCGCTTGGGCCATCTCGATCGACGGTGAAGAGGTGTCGCGCCTGCCCATGCGCGTGCAGCAGTCCCAGCAGAAGTAGATGGAGCTCTACGGCGGGGTGATCTACCCCGCGGTTCTTGTAGCGTGCGCGATTCTCGCCCTTGCCGGCCTCGCCACCATCGTCCAGGTCCGCCTCCATCGCGTTCTCGAGTGGGTCGTGACAGGGTTCTGGATCGTCACGGCCGTGCAGGTCATCTCGGTGCTGGTGGTGCTGTTCAGCGGCAATGACGCGGGACTCGTGCTGACCATCGGGTACCTGATCGCTGCGCTCGTGCTGCTGCCGTTGCTCGGCATCGGCCGCCTGGGGGCTCCCGATGCCGCCGCGCTCGACCCCGACCCGAACCGACCGGTGCTGCAGCCCGACCAGATCGCGCGCGTGGACGGCGGCGCGGCCGTGATCGTCGCGGTCGCGGTGGCAGTGCTGGCGTGGCGCGTGATCATCATCCTGGCGACCTGATGTCACCCATCGGGCGCCTGCTGCTCATCGTCGCCTACGCCGTGCTCGGCCTGTCCGCGGCCGGGCGATCGGTGGTGCAGATCTCCACGAAACTGGCCGAGGCGCCGGTGCCGTACCTCGTCTCGGGCGCATCGGCCGTGCTGTATGTGGTCATCGCCGCCGCGCTGTGGCGCGGCTGGCGCACCGCCGCCCTCTGGGGAACCGGCGTTGAGCTGGTGGGCGTGCTGGCGGTGGGGACGCTCGGGTACCTGGTGCCGCAATGGTGGCCGGACGAGACGGTGTGGACCGGCTATGGGTCCGCTTACGGCTGGGTCCCGCTGGCGCTGCCGATCGTGGCGCTGGTGGTGCTGTTGCGGGCACGACGGCGCACGGAGGCCGTCCCCGAGTGACGCGCTAGGACGCGCTTCTCTGGCTTTCGCAGTACTTGTGGTGCCAGTTGTATGCCGAGGTGTCGGTGAGAGACGCCACCTGGTCAAGAGCCACCCGCAGCCGCTCGCCGTCACCTGATGCCTCGCGATAGTCCGCCGCGAACTGCGGCTCCATCGCGTTCTCGCCGCGGTCCGCGACGGCCCCCACGAGTTCCTTGAGCACACGGCGCTGCTTGGCGTACATGGGGCTCATCTCGCGCGGTGCCATGAGGAAGTGCACGGCGATGCCCTTGAGCACCAGAATCTCGTCGAGAGTGTCCTGGGGCACCACGAGCGACGCCCGATGGCGCGTGAGCGCTCCGGGTCCGTACCGCTCGCGCGTGGCCTGGATGATCGAGTGGGCGAACCGGCCGATGATCTGGCTCGTCATGTCCTTGAGCGCCGCCAGCGACCGGCGCGAGCCGTCGTAGTCCTCGGCCCACCACTGGAAGGCCTGCAGGCGCCCCAGCGCAGCGACGAGCGGCTCGTCCTCGCCCGATCCGTACCACTCGCGCACGTGCGCCATCACCGCACGGGCCTGCCCCGGATCGCGCAGCGTCGACAGCTTGACGGCACGGTAGACGATGGCGTCCTCGACGTCGTGGACCGAATAGGAGATGTCATCAGCGAGGTCCATCACCTGCGCCTCGAAGCTCTGCTGCGTGCCGACCGAACCGTCGCGAAGCCACTCGAAGACGGCCAAGTCCTGGTCGTAGACGCCGAACTTGCGGGAGGGCACGCCGTCGGCGCGAAGGGGGGCCGAGGGCTCTCGCCACGGGTACTTCACGACCGCGTCGAGTCCCGCGCGAGTGAGGTTCAGGCCCACGCACCGTCCCGTCGCCGGGTCGATCGACTTGGGCTCCAGGCGCGTGAGCAGGCGCAGCGTCTGCGCGTTGCCCTCGAAGCCTCCGATGTCGCGGCTGATGTCGTCCAGCGCGCGCTCGCCGTTGTGACCGAACGGCGGGTGTCCCAGATCGTGAGCGAGGCACGCGGCGTCGACGATGTCGGGCGAGCACCCGAGCGCCTTGCCCAGTTCACGCCCCACCTGCGCCACCTCCAGCGAATGGGTCAGACGCGTGCGCACGAAGTCCCCCGAGCCCAGCCCCAGCAGCTGCGTCTTCGCGCCGAGCCTTCGCAGCGCGCTCGAGTGCACGATCCGCGCGCGGTCGCGCTCGAATGGGGTGCGCTGGGCGGCCTTGGGAGGCTCGGTGATCCAGCGCTCGGCGTCTGCCGGCTCGTAGCCGTCGGGTAGGTCGCTCACCGTTCGATGCTATCGGGAGCCTAAAAGCCCACGTCACCCCCGCATCGGCCGTTACGAGCTGTTCACCTGGCGTGGTCAGCGCGCCCCCACGGCAAGTGTCGAGATCCGTGCACCTTTGGCGCGCTTACTGCACGCGAATCGACATTTGCAGCGGAAAGCGCGCGTGTAAGGCGGCGAGGGCGGGGATCGCGACGGCATGCCCGCCGGATATCCACAGGTTCGGTGATCTCGCCTGTGCTCAGCGACGCAGCGGACCTAAAGTCCGCCCCATGACCTCCCCACGCATGCACGCCGGCATGACGTCGCTCATCGCGCATGCCGCGTCGGCGCCGCGGGCCTGCTCGCGTGCCGAGCTGACCGCCCGCTGGTCGTCCCATACCCTTCACCGCGCTCTCGAACTGGGGCTGCTGACGCGCATGGCACCCGGGATCTACACCGCCTCGTCTCGATGCCGCGACCCACACATCCTTCTCACCAGCGCGCTGATGTGGGCCGGGGCCCAGGGCGCCGTCACGGGCATCGCCGCGCTGCGCCGATGGCAGTACGACATTCCATGGGACGGCACCGTGGACGTCCTGCTGCCGCGAGCGATCACGCGCCCGCCCCCGGCCCATGTCCGTGTGCGACGCACCGACCTGCACGTCCCGACGGTTCGCCTGGACGCCATCACCACCGTCGTGCCGGAGTTCGCCGCGCTGCACGCGTGGGCAGCCGCACCGCGCCACGCGAGAACGGGGCTGCTGCTGGACCTGCTCCGGACCTCGCGTTTGGACTCCCCCAGCATCACTCGCGCGCTCGCGAAGCAGCCACGGCTGCGGGCCCGCGGAGACCTGCTTCGTGTGCTGGCGGCACACGAGCGCGGGGTGACCAGCTATCTCGAGTTCGTGGCGCATACCGAGGTGTTCAACGGTGCGCGCTGGGAAGGCTTCGAGTGGCAGGCGCGGGTACGAGTCGCGAAGCGGACGTTGACGGTCGACATGCTCCACCGGGAGTCCGGCGTCGCGGTTGAACTCGACGGTCGCCGCTACCACTCCGACGACCATGCCCGCCGGCGGGACCTCGAGCGCGATGCCCTTCTCGCGGCCGCTGGCTACACAGTGATCAGGCTCACCTTCGAGAACATCACCACCAGGCCGCACTGGTGTCGCGCGACGGTCGGCGACGCGATCAAGCTCCGCCTCGAACGCAGGCAGCAATCCGGCTCGCTGCCGAGCGGGTCGGCGGCGCTGGACGTAGCGTAAGGACATGGGACGAGTCCGCGCATACATCGCCAGTTCGCTCGACGGCTTCATCGCTGGACCTCACGATGACATCGGCTGGCTCGAGGCGGCCAGGCCGGAGTGGGCCCCGATGGCAAGCGGCTCGTGGGCCGACCACGCGGACGACGCTGTGAGTTACGAAGCCTTCATGACCGATGTGGGCGCGATGCTCATGGGCCGCCGCACCTTTGACGTGGTGTCACACTTCGACATCGACTGGCCATACGGCGATCTGCCGATCATCGTCGCGACGGGGCGGCCGCTGGACATCGCGCCGCCCACCGTGAGGCCGGCCTCGGCGCCGATTGCGAACCTGATCGCGGAGGCTCGCGACGCCGCCGGGGACAAGGACGTGTACGTTGACGGCGGCAGCATCATCCGCCAGGGACTCGACGAGGGCCTCATCGACGAGATGATCGTGACGATCCATCCCACGGTCATCGGGTCGGGGCGCTCCCTGTTCGCCGGCGCCGAGCACCGCCACCACATCACCGTCGCGGACGTGCGCCGCTACGGGGACGGGATGGTGCAGCTCACGCTGGTGCCCGCGCGTGAGCCGCGCGATGAGTCGCCGGTGCCCGACGGCGGCGGTCCGGCGGCCGATGCGGGGGCCGAGCCTCCACTCGGGCTCGCCTAATACGGCCGGGCCTCCGACCGGCGCTCGCCGCGCACCTACGCGCACGGCGAGCGCCCGCATCGGCCGGGCTTGCTAGCGACTGCGCCACGAGCCCTACCTCGCCGGGCGACATCCGCGGCGACCTCCACCTCCCGGCGCGGCACCCGCCACGGCCCCCACCTCCCGGCGCGGCACCCGCCACGGCCCCCGCCTCCCGGCGCGGCACCCGCCACGGCCCCCACCTCCCGGCGCGGCACCCGCCACGGCCCCCACCTCCCGGCGCGGCACCCGCCACGGCCCCCACCTCCCGGCGCGAGTGTCAGAAACCGTGCACTTCGGCCCCCGCATCTGCACATTTTTCGACATTTGCGGGGAGACAGCGGGGGGGGAAGCGGGAGACCAGGGCGAGCGGGGAGGCGGGAGACCAGGGCGAGCGGAAGACGAGGGCGAGGGGCGGGAGAGGCGTGGGGCCCGGGGCACGAGACGTGCGACGGGGCCGATGCCCTAGCCGCCTGAGACGCTGAGCTCCGCCTCACGCAGGCGGGCCTCGAGATCGGGCGTGATGTCCTGGGTATCGAGCCAGCCCTCGGGGCACGCCGGCCGCTTGGGAGTGCCCTGCCGGCCGCGAGCGCCCTCTGCGGCCTCGCCGGGGTACGGGGTGTCGAGAGGCAGCGAGTCCAGAAGCGAGCGCAGGCCGTCGAGAGTGGCGACCAGTCCCAGTGACCGACGCAGCTCACCTCCCACCGGGTAGCCCTTGAGATACCAGGCCATGTGCTTGCGCATTTCGCGCACGGCCTTGTTCTCGTCGCCGTCGTAGAAGGCCACCATCAGCTCGCTGTGGCGGTAGATCGTGTCGGCCACGTCGCGCAGGCTCGGCTGCGCGCGCTCCGGTCGCCCCTCGAACGCGGCCTGCAGGTCGCCGAAGAGCCACGGCCGCCCCTGGCACCCGCGCCCCACGACCACTCCGTCGCATCCGGTCTGATCGACCATCCGAAGAGCGTCCTCGGCGGACCAGATGTCGCCGTTGCCGAGCACCGGAATGGACGTGACGGCGTCCTTGAGGCGCGCGATTGCGGTCCAGTCGGCGGTGCCCGAGTAGAAGTCGGCGGCGGTGCGCGCATGGAGGGCGACGGCCGCCGCACCCTCCTGCTCCGCCATCACGCCAGCCTCGAGGTACGTCAGGTGCTCGTCGTCGATACCCTTGCGCATCTTGACGGTCACGGGGATCCCGTGGGGGGCAGCCTCGCGAACCGCGGCACGCACGATGTCGCGGAACAGATCCCTCTTCCACGGCAGGACCGCTCCCCCACCCTTGCGCGTGACCTTGGGCACGGGGCAGCCGAAGTTCATGTCGATGTGGTCCGCGCGGTCCTCTTCAGCCAGCATGCGCACCGCCGCACCGATGGTCGCGGGATCCACGCCGTACACCTGGACGGACCGCGGCTTCTCGTCCGGGTCGTGGTGGATGATGCGCATGCTCTCGCGCGTGCGCTCGACGAGCGCGCGCGAGGTCACCATCTCCGCCACGTAGAGGCCGCCGCCGTGCTCTCGGCACAGCCTGCGGAACGCCGCGTTGGTGATGCCCGCCATGGGAGCGAGCACGACCGGCGTGTCGACCTCGATGGGGCCGATGCGCAGCGGCGGCAGCACGCGCGTGGCAGCGGGGGCGGTGGAGCTCATCCCTCCATTGTCGCCGATCCCGGCGCTCACTCGTCCGGCCGGTCGCGTGTCTCGGGTTCGAGTACGGGTGGCGGCGCGTCGGCAAGAGCCGCCGCACCTGCAGTCGGCGCAGCCGTCCTCGCCACCTGCGGGCCCGCGCTGCCGTCGGAAGGCGACGCGTCGCGAGCGATGGCGTCGGTGCCGACCACCAGGGCCGCGATCCCGGTCGTGAGCGGAACGGCGAGCACCAGCCCGATCGAGCTCACGAGGGTGCGCACGGCCTCCTCGGCGATCTCCGCCGTGGTGAGCGTCGACCCGACGGACGTGTCATAGAGGCTGATCAGCATGATCGCAGGCAGGGCCGCTCCGACATACGCGAAGGCGATCGTGTACACCGTCGAGGCGATGTGGTCGCGGCCGATCCGCATGCCGCGACGGAACAGGTTCCAGCGTGAGATGTCGGGCCGGGCCGCGCGCAGCTCCCATACGGCGGAGGACTGCGTGACGGTGACGTCGTTCAGCACGCCCAGTCCAGCGATCACGATGCCGCACAGGACGAGTCCCTGGAGGTCCACGGACCGCCCGGACAGTTCGAGGTGCGCGCCCTCCTCGGACCAGATCCCGGTCAGGTTCGAGGCACCGACGGCCCACCAGGCGAGCACCGCCGTGATGGTGAGCCCCGCGAGCGTGCCCAAATACGCGGTCGTGGTCCGGGAGTTGAACCCGTGGGCGAGGTACAACAGCATCGCCAGGGCACCGGAGCCGGTCACCAGGCCCGTCACCAGGGGATTCGCGCCGTCGAACAGCGCAGGCACGGTGAAGAAGATGATGATGCCGAATGCCGCCGCCAGGCCCAGCAGCGCTCCGATGCCTCGCCACCATGCGATCCCCACCACGAGCAGCACATACGCGATGAGCAGCACGAGCATGGGGCTCGCGCGCTCGAAGTCACCGAAGATCAGCTCCCCGGTCTCGAGCTGGAGCGCCCGAACGTGGTCGCCTTCCTCGTAGTCGAACGTCCCCAGATCGGCCGGCGGCAGCTCCTGCCCGCCGGACTCCTCGTCGCCGGAGATGGTGACCGTGGCGACACCGGTCTGGGCGTCCACCGAGTCGACCGTGGCGGACACCCACTCCGCGCCCTCATAGGTGGTGGGGACGGAGCGCAGCATGGACCAGTCGGAGGGCCACACGGCCATGGCGCCGGCGGTGGTCAGGAACAGCACCACGGCCACGATGGCCGACAGGATCAGCGTGGTGCGCTCGGACGCCCGCGGAGGCCGTTCGAGCGAGTGCGAGTGCCCCGCGCCCATCGGCGGACCTAGGCGCCGACGAGGCGGGTGGCGAGGTAGGACTGCACCTGGCCAAGCGCGACGCGCTCCTGCTGCATCGTGTCGCGGTCGCGGATGGTGACGGCCTGGTCGTCCTTCGTGTCGAAGTCGACGGTGATGCAGTACGGGGTGCCGATCTCGTCCTGTCGGCGGTAGCGCTTGCCGATGGCCTGCGTCACGTCGAGGTCGACGTTCCACGAGCCCCGCAGCTCCTGCGCGAGCGCCGATGCGGTCGGCAGCAGCTCCTCGGACTTTGACAACGGCAGGACCGCGGCCTTGACCGGCGCCAGGCGCGGGTCGAGGTGCAGCACGGTGCGCTTGTCGACGCCGCCCTTGGTGTTGGGAGCCTCATCCTCGTCGTAGGCCTCGACCAGGAAGGCCATGAGCGACCGGGTGAGGCCGGCCGCGGGCTCGATCACGTACGGCGTGTAGCGCTCGTTCGTGGTCGGGTCGAGGTAGCTGAGGTCCTTGCCCGAGTGCTGCGAGTGCGTGGAGAGGTCGAAGTCGGTGCGGTTGGCGACGCCCTCGAGCTCGCCCCACTCCGAGCCGGTGAATCCGAACCGGTACTCGATGTCCACCGTGCGCTTGGAGTAGTGCGACAGCTTCTCCGCCGGGTGCTCGTAGTGGCGCAGGTTGTCGCGGTCGATGCCGAGTCCCGTGTACCAGTCGGTGCGAGCGTCGATCCAGTACTGGTGCCATTCCTCGTCCGAGCCGGGCTTGACGAAGAACTCCATCTCCATCTGCTCGAACTCGCGCGTGCGGAAGATGAAGTTCCCGGGAGTGATCTCGTTGCGGAAGGACTTGCCGATCTGGCCGATGCCGAACGGGACCTTCATGCGCGAGGTGCGCTGCACGTTCTCGAAGTTCACGAAGATTCCCTGAGCCGTCTCGGGGCGCAGATAGTGCAGCCCGGACTCGTCCTCGGTGACCCCCAGGTGGGTCTTGAGCAGCCCGTTGAACATCTTGGGCTCGGTCCACTGGCCGCGGTTGCCGCAGTTCGCGCACGCGATCTCCGCGAGCCCTCCCTCGGGAGCGCGGCCCTTCTTCTCCTCGAACTCCTCGAGCAGGTGATCCTCGCGGTAGCGCTTGTGGCAGCTCAGGCACTCGACCAGCGGGTCGACGAACGCGCCGATGTGGCCCGACGCCTCCCACACCTTGGGCGGCAGGATCACCGAGGAGTCGAGGCCCACGATGTCGTCGCGGCTCGCGACCACGTTGCGCCACCACTGACGCTTGATGTTCTCCTTGAGCTCCACGCCGAGCGGCCCGTAGTCCCACGCGGAGCGGGTGCCGCCGTAGATCTCACCGCACGGGAACACGAAGCCGCGGCGCTTCGCGAGCGAGATCACGTTGTCGAGGCGGGACGGCTGTGCCACTGAGTGCTCCTTGAGGGGTCGGACGGAAGTGCGTCGACAGTCTATCGGCGCGTGACACCGTCCGGACCCGGCCCTGTCCCCCCGCGCGACGCGGCCCCGGAGACCACAGGGGATCTCCGGGGCCGCGCAGGGTGCCGCGAGGTCAGCCGCCGGTCTTGACCGCCGACTTCAGCGACCCGCCAGCGGAGATGCGGACGATGCGTCCGGCCGGGATCTCCAGCGGCTCGCCCGTGCGGGGGTTGCGTCCGGTGCGCGCCGACCGCTCTGCGGTATCGAACTGTGCGAAGCCCGGGAGCTTCACGGTCTCCCCTGCCGCGAGCGACTGGGTGACCGTCTGCTCGAAGGCGCGGAGCGCATCGGCCGCCTGGCCCTGGGTGATCCCCGAGGCCTCGGAGATGCGGGCGACGAGGTCGGTGCGGGTGAGGGTCATGGGTTTCCTTTCACGCCAGACGGTTGTCGTCGGGCTGGATGAGACCGCGCTGGACTGCGCGGACGAGAGGATGGGGCACGCGGTGGGTGACGCCGTCGACGGTGACTGGCACGAGGTCGGCCGACGTCGCCTTCCACTGGGAGCGCCGGGATCGAGTGCGCGACCGCGACTTCTTGCGCTTGGGAACTGCCATGGCGCTACCCCTGCCTAGCCTTGAAGCGCGGGTTGGCCTTGTTGATCACGAAGGTCTTGCCGCGACGACGGACCACGATCGCGCCGTCCTTCTTCGCCAGCGATCTGAGGCTCGCGCGGACCTTCACTTCTGGCCCGCCTCGTAGCGGCGGCGGAACCTCTCGACGCGGCCCGCAGTGTCGACCACGCGGGACTGGCCCGTGTAGAACGGGTGGCTCGCCGACGAGATCTCGACGTCGATCACGGGGTAGGTCTCGCCGTCGGTCCACTTCACCGTCTGTTCCGACGTCGCAGTGGAGCGCGTGAGGATGGAGAAGTCGGAGGAACGGTCGCGGAACACGACCGACTCGTAGCGGGGGTGGATGCCTTGCTTCATGTCTTTCACCAACTCGATTTCGTGACGCCAGGCAGCTCTCCGCGGAGAGCCGCCTGCCTGAATGAGACGCGGGACAGGCCGAATCGCCGGAGATGACCCCGGGGCCTGCCATCCGCCTGATCCCGATTGCGCAGCCGCACGGGCGATGCGTCGCGCGGGAGGGAGTGCAACGCCGCCATCGCGGCGCTGCGCTCCTCGCTTGTCAGGTGGGGGTTGACCGATGCGGTCTTGAGTTCCGCGCGGCGCTCGGCAAAGCGAGCGACCACGGCCTCGCGCTGACGTTGCCGCGCGACTTGGCTCTTCTTGGCCATCAGATCTTCTCCCCTCTCGCGAGGATGCGGCCCACGACCGCGTCGATCCCGTCGCGGTCGATGACCTTGAGCCCCTTCGTACTGACGGTGAGCGTGACGTTGCGACCGAGTGAGGGCACGAAGAACCTCTTCTTCTGGATGTTGACGTCCCAACGCCGCTTGGTTCGCCTATGGGAGTGGGAAATGGTGTGACCAAAGCTCGGGACGGCACCCGTGACCTGGCATCGCTGTCGTGACATGCCGAACAAGTTAGTAATGATTCTCATTCCCGTCAAGTGCTACAGTGCCGACCATGACACAGCGATTCACGATCTCGACCCTCAGCACCATCGATCCCGTGGTGCGCTCTTCCATCTCCTTCGGCCTCGCTCTCGAACGCTCCGACGTGGCGGTGATCCATCACGACTTCATCGGGGACCAGATCCGCCGCACGGTCGCGGACGCCAGCGGCGTGATCGAGTCCGACGCCACGGAGCTCGACCACGCATGCCTGGGCTGCGCGGTCCGCGAGGACCTGGTGCCCACGCTCGCGAGGCTGAAGGAACGCGACCTGTGGAGCCAGGTGCTCGTGGCGCTGCCCGTGACTGCGGAGTCGGCGCCCGTGATGCGTGCCCTCCACACTGAGACGCGGCGCTCCGGTCTGCTCGAGGGCGCACGGCTGGGGGCAGTCGTGTGCGCGGTCGATGCAGCGACCATCGCCGACGACGCGTTCTCCGACGAGTACCTCGCCGACCTGGGGCGCCCGCTGCTCGGCGACGACGAGCGGGTGCTCGCCGAGGCCGTGGCCCCGATGCTCGCCCATGCGGACATCGTGGCGCTCGTGGGGGACGATCCGGCCAGCGCGCACGCCCGCGCCACGGTCGACCACCTGAGGGGACAGGGGTCGACGGTGCTGACGTCCGCCATGGAGGACATCGACGCCGCGCGCATCATGTCCACCGAACATCGCTGCGACGACGCACTCGGGCGCGTGGACCCCCTGCGGATCGATCGCCACGTCGAGCCCGACTGCGCGGGAGTGTGGTCGATCGACCTTTCGAGCGACCGCCCCTTCCACCCCGATCGACTGCGTGCCCGACTGCCCGAGCTCGGCGGCCACGAGGCCCGCACACGCGGCCACTTCTGGCTTCCTACCCGCCCGGCCGATGCGTGTGTCTGGGATGGTGCGGGCCGTCAGGTGAGCGTGGGCTCGCTTGGGCGCTGGGGACGCCACGAGCGCGGGACGCGACTGGTCGTCACAGGGCGCGGGCCCGAGCGGGACACCATCGCCGCAGCGTTCCACGACTGCCTGGTGCGGGACGACGAGCGCGGCACTGACTGGCACGCACACGGCGACGCCCTCGACGACTGGCTCGGCGCCCCGGACCCGTTTTGACTTCGATTCTCATTAGCAATAGGATTCCTGACATGCCTACTCGCACCTCCCTTGTCGCGGCTTCGGCCGCCACCGCCTCACTCGTACTGGCCGGCTGCTCCACCAGCGAGACCGCCCCGGACTCATCCGCGGCCGGCGTGGAGTCCCCAGCGGCCTCCGCGATCTCGGTGGCCGCCGCCTTCTATCCCCTGGAGTTCGTCGCCGAGCACGTGGGAGGCGACCTTGCCACCGTGGTCCCCCTCACCGCTCCCGGCGTCGAGGCGCACGACCTCGAGCTGTCCCCCGCCGCGGTGCGTGAGGTGCAGGGCGTCGACCTGATCCTGTTCCTCAGCGACTTTCAGCCTGCCGTTGACGATGCTGTCGAGACGACGGGTGTGCGCTCGTTCGACGCGCATCACATCGTCGAGGCGCACGAGGCCTCGCACGCCGAAGACGACCATGGCGATGAGGAGTCGCACGAGGACGACGACCACGGCCATGAAGAAGAGGCGCACTCCGACGAGGACGACCACGGACACGAGGACGAGGCTCACGAAGACGAGGCTCACGAAGACGACGACCACGGACACGAGGACGAGGTCGAGGCCCACGAAGACGAGCCCCACGAAGACGAGGCTCACGCCGGACACGATCACTCGAGCGGCGACCCTCACTTCTGGCTCGACCCCACGTTGCTCGCCGAGTACGCCGGTGACGTGGCGGCCGAGCTGTCGGACATCGATCCCGACAACGCGGACACGTACGCCTCGAACGCCGAGTCGCTCGCGGCCGAGCTGCTCGAGCTCGACCAGTCGTACACGGACACCCTTGCCCAGTGCGAGCGCAGCGACATCTTCGTCAGCCACGAGGCCTTCGGATACCTGACCGAGCGATTCGGTCTCGAGCAGCACGGACTCTCGGGGCTTGATCCGGAGGCAGAGCCGTCGCCGGCACGCGTGCGCGAGGTGCGCGACGAAGTCCTCGCCAGCGGCGCCACCACCGTCTACTCGGAGTCCGACGTCGACGCAGCGGCCATCGAGGCCCTCGCCGGGGACGCCGGAGTCGAGACCGCAGTGCTCGACCCGATCGAGGGGGTGACGGGTGACGACGACTACATTGAAGTCATGACCCGCAATCTCGAGGCGCTGCGAGCAGGGCTTGACTGCGCCTGACGACGATCAGACCGCCACGTCCCTCGTGATCAGCGCGAGGGACGTGCGCGCGTCTCTGGGCGGCACCCCGATCCTTCACAGCGTCTCGCTCGACGCGCACCGTGGCGAAGTGGTGGCGCTGATGGGCGGGAATGGTTCAGGAAAGTCGACGTTCGTCCGCACCCTCGTCGGCGCCGTCGTGCCGACGCATGGGGAGATCCGTCTCTCCGGACGTCCACTCACTCCTCACTCACGCCGCTCGCTCGGGTACGTCCCGCAACGGCTGTCGGCCGCCGGAGGTGTATCGGCGACGGTCGGTGAGGTGGTCGCGTCCGGCCTGTTGGGAAGTCGGACCCTGCGCACACCCCGGCGCTCCCGTGCGCGCATCAGCGATGCGCTCGACACGATGGGCATCGGCGATCTCGCCAAGCGTGACGTCACGAGACTCTCCGGCGGACAGCAGCAGCGCACGCTCATCGCACGGGCCTTGGTCAGGCGTCCGGCGGTGCTGATCCTTGATGAGCCCATGGCAGGTGTCGACCTCGAGTCGCAGGTCGCGTTCTCCCATGCGCTCGGGCACCTCAAGGACGAGGGCGCCGCCATCGTGATCGTGCTTCACGAGCTCGGCGCGGTCGCCCGTCACATCGATCGCGCCGTGGTGCTCGAGCACGGATGCGTCACCTACGCCGGCACCCCGCCGGCGGACATGGGCGTGCACGCACTTCCCGGCCACGATCACGAGCACGCTCACGCAGACGAGCAGTCCCTCGGCCGTCCCCCACTCGGGTGGGACGGACCATGATCTCCATTCTTGGCGAGCCGCTCGTCCAGCGCATGCTCATCGTCGCCCTGCTCGTGGGAGCAAGTGCGCCCGTGGTCGGCACCTACCTGGTGCAGCGACGCATGGCGCTGCTGGGCGACGGCATCGGCCACGTCGCCCTCGCGGGCGTCGCCGCGGGCTGGCTCGCAGGTTCCGCCGCCGGCCTCGCCGAGCAGGATGCGCTCGCCGTGCCCGGCGCCGTCGTCTTCGCGATCATTGGCGCGGTCGTCATCGAGCGCATGCGCGCCAGCGGTACGGCCGCGGCAGACGTGGTCATGGCGATCCTGTTCTACGGCGGAATCGCGCTGGGCGTGCTGCTGATCAGCCTTGCCGGCGGCTCGAATGCGAACCTGCTGGGGTACCTGTTCGGATCGATATCGACCGTGACCTGGACCGACGTGTGGGTCACTCTCGCGATGGCGACGATCGTCCTGGTGCTCGGGATCGCGCTGCGGAGTGCGCTGTTCGCGGTCACCCACGACCAGGAGTTCGCGTACTCGATGGGCCTGCCGGTGCAGGTGCTCAACATGGTGGTCGCAGTGCTCGCCGCAGTCACCATCACGGTGTCGATGCGGGTGGTCGGCGTGCTGCTGGTGTCGGCGCTCATGATCGTGCCCGTCGCGATCGCGCAGCTGCTCACCGGCTCCTTCTCTCGCACGATGACGGTCGCCATGGCGATCGGCACCGTGCTCTGCCTCACGGGAGTGGGCATCACGCTCGAGCACGACCTCCAGCCAGGCGCGCTGATCGTGGTGCTCGGCGTCGGGGCCTATATCGTGGTGGCGGTCGGCGCGACCTTTGCGCGCCGTCGCCGACGCACACGCCCGATCGCGGAGACCCCCAGATGACAGCACAGCGCAAGACCAAGCAGCGCACGGCGGTGCTCGAGCTGCTCGACAAGCACTCCGAGTTCCGGTCGGCGCAGGCCTGGCACGACACCCTGCGCCACGACGGCTCGAGCGTGGGCCTCGCCACGGTCTACCGCACGCTTCAGTCGCTCGCCGAGGGCGGTGACGTGGACGCCGTCGTCACGGACTCGGGCGAGACGCTGTACCGCCGGTGCGAGGCCGGCGACGAGCACCACCATCACCTGCGCTGCCGCATCTGCGGGCGGGCCGAGGACATCGACATGCCCGAGTTCGAGACCTGGGCGGATCGCATCGCCCAGTCGCACGGCTACTCGCGAATCGACCACACCGTCGAGCTCACCGGTGTGTGCGGGGAGTGCGCCGCCCGGGGCGCGGACTCACACTGATGCCAGGGGTGCCGTCGTTCATCCTTGCGGGGCCCTGGTGGGGGCTGTTCCTGTTCCTCACGGCCGTCGTCTTCCTTCGCACTCAAGGGACGTACTGGCTCGCGCGCTGGGCACGCGGCGGCGCAGACGCCCTCGCCGAGCGGATGGAGACAAGCGACAGCCGCCGGGCGCGGTTGGCGCGCAAGCTCTCCGGCCCCGGCACGGATCGCGCCCGAGTCTTCCTGGAGCGCAGGGGCTACCTGGGCATCTCGCTGTCGTTCCTGACGGTCGGCTTTCAGTCTTTGGTGAATGCCACTGCGGGCTACACCCGCATGCGCTTCGACCTGTACACGCTCGCCATGATCCCCGGCTGCCTCGCATGGGCGACGGTCTACACCGCGATCGCGCTGTCGCTGTGGGAGGTGTGGCTGCGCTCCCCAGCGCTGCTGGCGGCGGCGGTCGTCGTGATCATCGTGTCGGTGTTCGCGCTGAACCGGTGGCGCCGTCGGTCGACCGCCCGCAAGGAGCGGGAGCTCGCCGCACTAGCCCCCCACTAGGCCGCGCCGAACCGCCTGTTGCGCTGCGCGTACTCGTCGATGGCGGCCCAGAGGTGGGTGCGGTCCACGTCCGGCCACAGCACATCGGAGAACACGTACTCCGCGTAGGCGGCCTGCCACGGCAGGAAGTTGCTCGAGCGCTGCTCACCACTGGAGCGCCAGAACAGGTCGACATCGGGCATGTCGGGTTCGTCGAGGTGCGCGGCGAGAGTCTTCTCCGTCACCTTGGACGGATCGATCTGTCCCGCCGCCGCCTTGACCGCGATGGCCCGGGCCGCATCGGCGATCTCCGCCCTGCCGCCGTAGTTGACGCACATCGTGAGGGTCAGGACCTCGTTGCCCGCGGTCATGTCCTCGGCCTTCTCGAGTTCGTCGATCACGGACTTCCATAGCCGCGGCCGACGACCGGCCCACCGCACGCGCACTCCCCATTCCGCCATCTGGTCGCGGCGGCGGCGGATCACGTCGCGGTTGAACCCCATGAGGAACTTCACCTCGTCGGGACTGCGCTTCCAGTTCTCGGTGCTGAATGCGTACGCACTGACGTGGGTGACACCGATCTCGATGGCCCCGGCGACCACGTCGAGCAGCGCTGCCTCGCCGCGCGCATGCCCCTCCGTCCTCGGAAGTCCGCGCTGCTTGGCCCAACGTCCGTTGCCATCCATCACAACGGCGACGTGTCCGGGCACGGCAGCGGCGGGGAGGTCGGGCGGCGTCGCGCCTCCCGGGTGCGGGTACGGCCGGGAGTGAGTCACGGTGGCCAGCCTAGCCGCGCTCCCACCCCACAGCGGGTCACCTGCGTGACCGTCGGCGACGGGTGAGCACGAGGCTGGTCGCTTGGGGCGGACACGAGGCGCGTCAGTCGCCGAGCCGCTTGGACACCTCGGACAGCGCGGACGCCCGCGCCGCTCGCGAGCGCGGCCCGCGTCGCGCCTCGAGCGCCTCCACGAGCGCCTCGATCACAAGCGCCATCGCGGCTCGCGACGTCTGGACGAGCTCCTCCTGGAACGACTCGGCCGGCGGCGGCACTGCGAGGGAGACCGTCGCCCGCTCCACGAGCGCGGATCGCGCGAAACCGGTGATAGCGAGCACGTCCGCTCCCCCGGTGCGCGCGGCATCGGCGACGTCGAGCGTCGCGCGGTTCACCCCGGATCCGGAGATCGCGAGGAGCACCTCGCCGCTGCGAAGCTGGCGCGCCGCGATCGACTGAGCAAGCGCATCGGGAAGATACTCCGCGGGACGGCCGGCTGTCGTCAGGCGCAGAGCGGCGTCGTAGCCGAGCGGTGCCGACAGTCCGTTCGCCGAGATCACCACGCGGCCGGCCTCGTCGAGCGCCGCCACGAACGCGTCCACCCCGTCTTCGGTCAAGGCTGCCGCGGTGTGTGGGATCGCACGCACGAACCGCTCGATCGCCGCCGAAACGATTCCGAGCGCGCCCGCTTCGTCCGCTGCAGCCGGGCCGTCGAACACCCGTTCCCGCGCGAGCGCGACCCGCAGCTGCGGGTAGCCCTCGTAGCCGAGGGACTGCGCGGTGCGCACCACGGAGGCCCGCCCCACACCGACCACGTCGGCGAGCTCCTGAGCAGTCACATCCACCGCGCGCGCGACGTCTCCGACGATCGCCTCGGCCACACGCCGTTCGCTCGGCTGGAGCGCCGGCAGGAGTGCCGCGATGCGTGCCGACGGGGGCGCATCAGGAGATCCGTTCCAGGCCACGAGCCCTCGCCCCTTCCATGATCCTGCGGCGGACAGCCCCCGAGACCGCGTCGATCGCCATTGTCACGGCGATCACGACGATGATGAGGACGCCCACGGTATCCCACTCGCGATGCTGGGTGTAGGTGGTCAGCATGTCGCCGATTCCACCCACGCCGATGAGACCGAGGATGGCAGAGGTGCGCACGTTGATCTCGAACCGATACAGCGCCAGCGACGTCAGCTCCGGCCGCGCGACGGTCCACAGCCCCCACCGGATCACCTCGACCATCGATCCTCCTGCGGCGCGCACAGCCTCGGCGGTGCCCGCGGGAACCGCCTCGATCGTCTCGTAGGTCCACTTGGCGTGAGTGCCGATCCCGCCGATCGCCAGCGCGAGAGCGCCGGTGAACGGGGTGAGCCCTGTCACGGTGAGGATGACGATCGCGATGATCACCTCAGGCACCGCGCGGATCAGGGCGAACAGCCATCGCAGCGGCAGGCGCAGCCAGATCGGCCCCACCCCTTGAGCGGCGGGGATCCCCAGCACCGTGGACAGCACGACGCCCAGCAGCGCGCCGACCCATGCCATGGACACCGAGCGCCACGTCTGGAACAGCGCCTCGGGGATCATCGCCCAGTTCGGGTCGGAGAACATCAGCGCGCCGTAGTGCGCAAGATCGCCGGGCAGCTGGGCGACCTTGTCCCACTCGAGTCCCAGGCCCCAGAAGGACACGATCACGACCGCCGTCACGGCCCAGCCGAGGAGGCGCAGAGCGATCCGCGACGAACGTCGTGGCAGCGCCGCGCGGGGCGGGGCCTTCGCAGCGAGCGCGGTCACCGCAGCCTCTTTCGCAGCACGTTCGAGACCACCTCGATGACGAGCACCACCACGAGGATCTCGAGGATGATGGTGGCCAGGGCGTCGTATCGGTAGAAGCCGCGCATCTCGTCGATCAGGCGCCCGATTCCTCCCGCGCCGACGATGCCCAAGATCGCGGAGATGCGCACGTTCAGCTCGAGCGAGTACAGGACCTGGGAGACGATCGCCGGCCAGGACTGCGCCAGCGCCGTCAGACGATTGATCTGGGTCTGGCTGCCCCCGGCGGCTCGCCCGGCCTCCATGTAGGCGGCGTCCGACGAGTCGATCGCCTCCGACACCAGCTTGACGACCACGCCGATGTCGAAGAGCACAAGCGTGATGATCCCCGGCAGGGTGCCGACGCCGACCATCGCCACGAGCACCGTGGCGTACACGAGGTCGGGCACCGCACGCACCGTGTTGAGCACGAGCCGCACCGCGCGCCTGAGTGGCGCGTTCGGGTTGGTGGGGCGTGCCGCCCACATCGACAGTGGGACCGCGAAACCGGCCGCGATGGCCGCGCCGACGACGGCCATCTGCAGGGTCTCGAGCAGCGGCTGCCAGGTGCGCGGCCGGATGGACCAGTCCGGGGTGAGCATCTGGCCGATCCGGTCCGCCCCGTTGGTCCAGTTGCTGGCGATCGCGCCCAGGTCCACCTCGATCCCGCCGACGGCGGGGGTGGTCGCGGCGATGGTCACGGCCCCGAGGGCCGCGACCACGCCAAGGGTGCGCGGCCAGCTGCGCGGCCGCTCCGGAACGGTGGGGGCGGCCGATGCGGTCGCGGCGGCGGTGTCCACGCTCACGTTCGCGCTCCGCCGAGTCGGTCCCGCGGCTGCACCGGGCGGCCGTAGATGGCCTCGAAGTCCTGGTCGGTGGCCGTGGCCGCCGAGCCGTCGTAGACCACTTCCCCGGCACGCAGGCCGATTATCCGCGTCGTGTACTGGCGCGCCAGGTCCATCAGGTGGAGGTTCACCAGCACCGTGAGTCCGCGCTCGTCGTTGATCCGGGCCAGGTCTCCCATCACCGCATGCGCGGTGGGCGGGTCGAGGCTCGCCACGGGCTCGTCGGCGAGCATCACGGAGGGCTCCTGGCTGAGCGCTCTGGCGATGGCGACGCGCTGCTTCTGACCGCCGGACAGCATGCCCGCGCGGTGCCACGCCCGTTCGAGCATGCCCACCGAGTCGAGCGACGCGGCGATCACCTCGCGGTCGCGGGTGCTCGCGTGCCCGACGAGGGTGCGCCACGCCGGGTTGTGGGACAGCCGGCCGACCATGACGTTGTGGAACACCGTGGTGCGCTCCGCGAGGTTGAACCCCTGGAAGATCATCCCGATGTCGCCGCGGGCGTGCCTGAGACTGCGGCCGCGCAGGGAGGACATCGTGTGGGGGCCCACCCGGACGATGCCGGACGTAGGCGGCACGAGCGCGTTGAGCGTCCGGATCAGCGTGGACTTGCCCGAACCCGACAGCCCCACCACCGAGACCATCTCGCCCGCCTTGATCGACAGGCTCACGTCCCTCAGTGCCACGACGCCGTTGGGGTAGCGGACGGTGACGCGCTCGAGTTCGATGGGCCACGCCCCGGAGGCCGAGGGCGGGGTGCCCTCGGCCTCGGGACGAGCGATGACGTCGCTCATGTGACCGGCTGCTACTCGCCGCTGAACCGGGCGTTGACCTCACGCGCGAGGTCGATGGCCGCGGGGTCCGCGGGCACCCAGTCCGTCTGGCTGAACAGCGCCTCGAGGGTCTCGGGGTCGACCTCCGAGTAGTCGTCCATGAGGTTCGTGATCTCGGTGCGCAGGTCCTCCGGCAGCTCGTCGGACAGCACCACGCCGCCGTTGGGGTACATCTCGGACAGACCGAACACGACGACCTTCTCGCCGAGGTCCGGCACCTCGGACTCGTCGATGGCGCTGCGGGCGTCCCAGTACGCGAAGCCCACCTCGGCGTCGCCGTTGTAGACGGCCATGATCAGCGTGTCGTTGCCCGTGACGGGCACCTGCTCGACGTCATCGATGCTCAGTCCGAGCTCCTCGAGTGCGAGCACCGGCAGCTGATAGCCGGCGGGCGAGGTGGTGTTGCCGAACGCGACCGTCGTGCCGGGCTCGATCTTGCTCAGCGCGTCGAAGCCGACCGGCCCCACCCCGGAGTTGTCGTCGCCGCTCGCGACGCCGTTGCAGTACAGGAAGGTCTGCCCAGTCGCGGGGTAGGTTGCCTCCACCGGCTCGTCGTCGCAGTACTTGTCGGGGTTGTTCGTGAAGGCCTGGGCCGCGTACTGCGAGGCACCGAACCGCACGTCCTGCAGTACCGCGTGCGCGCCGTAGAGGTCCTCGGCGGCGGCCAGCGAGCCCGCATCCGCGATCGCGATGTGAGCCTGGCCCGAGCCGATCGCCTCGACCGCGGCCTGGTAGTCCTTGGTGACCACGCCCTCGACCGTCAGCCCCAGCTCCTCGGACAGGTAGTCGGTGAGCGGAGCGACCGAGGTGACGAGGTCGGTGACGTTCTCGTTGGGGATCAGCGCGAGGGTGATCTCCGAGGGCCACTCGACGTCCTCCGAGACGGCGGCGTCGGACGTCGTGCCGGCCGTGGTCTCCTCGATGGGGTCGGCGTCGGACGAGCAGCCCGCCAAGGTGGCGAGCGCGGCGACCGCGAGTGCGGACGCGAAATGGCTGTTGCGCATGTGGATACCTTTCGTGGGTGTGGTCACGTGCCCGCGGGCGCGTGTGGGATGGGTGCCGGGGCGGACACCCACATCTCGATGTCGGCGTACAGGTCCTCCAGCCGTGAGGCCGCGAAGGTCGCGCGGTGACCCTCGTGGGCCGCCGTCGCGCCGACGAGCGCCGTGTCGGCGCCGAGCGCTCGTGCCGGCGCTAGATCGAACTCGTCGATGTCGCCAACGGACAGCACGGGTCCGCGCTCGAGTGCGGCCGCGACCTGCGCGGCGAGCCCCTCGGGCTTGCCTGCGGAGCACACGCGCCGCGTGAACGCGTTGGCCACGCCCAGCTGCGACAACGCCTCGGGCACCTGGGTTGGGGGTGCATTGGTCACGAGCACCAGCGCCGCGCGGGCGCCCAGCCGGCCCAAGAACTCCGCAAGGCCGGGCGCCCCGTTCACTGGCGCATCGGCCGTGGCGAGCAGATCGCGGCTGCGACGGTAGGCGGCGGACAGCGTGGGCTCGTCGACCCCCGCGTCGCGTGCCGCGGATGCGACGGCGTCGTAGCCGTCGCGGAAGGACCGTGGATCCGCGGCCAGTCTCTCGCGGCTGCGGGAGATCGCGGCGTCCAGACCAGGGGCATCGGCGAGCGCGATCACGCCGCGCGCATAGGCGTCGACCGGCCCGTCGCCGAGCGCGATGGTCCCGTCGAAATCGAAGATCACAGTGCGGGGCACGCAGGTCCTTCCGGTCGCACCGTCGTGGTTCACCGGGTATCGGTGGACGGTGCGTCCAGACTATGGACCGCTTATGGACGAAAAGTTCACGAAAGGGTGAACGTCCGGTGAAAACTTGACAGAGCTCCGCGCGACGTCACCCTGCGCCCGCCTCGGAGCGGTCCACGTGCCCGAGCGAGCGCACCTTTCGCTCGAGATGGAACTGGGTGTAGGCCGCGATCAGCCCGGCGGCGTCGCGTCGCGGCCGGTCATCAGAGGCATCCGCGGAACGCCAGTCACCGCTCAGCAGCGCCTCGAGCAGCGAGAACGTCTCGGGTGCGGGGGCGGCCGCGCCCGGCGGTCGGCATGCCTCGCACACCGCTCCTCCGCCCGCCACCACGAACGCCCGGTGCGGTCCCTCGCGGCCGCAGCTCGCGCACAGGTCGAAGCTGGGCTCGTATCCCGCGAGCGCGAGGGAGCGCAGCAGAAAGCTGTCGAGCACCATGCCCGGATCGTGCTCGCGCCGACTGAGCGCGCCGAGCGCCCCGTGGAGCAGCCGGTACTGGTCCCAGGCGGGCTCCTTCTCGAGGTCCACCAGCTTGTCCGTCGTCTCGACCATCGCGGTCGCGGCGGTGTACATCCCGTAGTCCTCCGCGATGCGGCGCGCGTACGGCTCCTTGGTCTCCACCTGGCTGACGATGTCGAGGTTGCGCCCCTCGTAGAGCTGCACGTCCACGAGCATGAACGGCTCGACCCTGGAGCCGAGCCGCGAGGACGTGCGGCGCACTCCCTTCGCGACCGCGCGCACCTTGCCGTGGCGTTTGGTCAGCAGCGTGATGATGCGGTCGGCCTCGCCCAGCTTGTGGGTGCGGAGCACGATGGCGTCGTCACGGTAGAGGGGCACTCCCCCATTGTCCCTCGCGCGCGGTCGTGCCGACGTGAGCGCTCGTCAGGGCGCGTCGCCAATCACGCGGCCCAGCGACGTCGAGCGGTCCTCGCTCCACCCCAGGGACTCGTAGAACGCGCGCACCTGACCGTTGGTCTCGCGCACCTGCAGGTTGACCTTGACGCAGCCCAGCTCGCGCAGTTCGGCCAGCGCGCGCTCGACGAGCGCGCTTGCCACGCCGCGGCGCCGATGCTGGTCAGACACCGCGAGGTGGTACAGCCATCCGCGCACACCGTCGTAGCCGGCCATCAGCGCGCCGATCACGTCGCTGCCCCCAACCCCGCTGCCTGGTGGGTCGGACGCCGACCCCGCCCCTGCATCGGGCCCAGGAGCGCACGCGACCCAGAACAGATCGGGATCGCGTGCGACCTTGCGCGCGATCATGCCGTGAGGCTCGTTGCGCGCAGGGTCGTCCGGGAACGCGTGCGCCCACAGCGCGGCGACGGCATCGGCGTCGGCCACGTCGAAGCGCCGGACAGAGAAGGACACCGGAGTGCTACCGCTGCGCGCGGTTGACCGCCGAGATGATCGCCTCGAGAGTCGCGGTCGTGATGGACGGATCCACGCCCACTCCCCACAGGATGTCGTCGCCGATCTGGCACTCGACATAAGCGGCGGCCTGGGCGTCTCCGCCGCCGGTCATGGCGTGCTCGTGATAATCGAGCACCTCCACCTTGACGCCCCGGGTGCCGAGTGCCGCGACGAAGGCGTCGACGGGACCGTTGCCGGAGCCCTCGATGGTCACGGCCTCGTCTGCGTCCCGGATGTCCGCCGAGATCGTGTCCGCGCCCTCGTCCGACGAGGTGGTACGGGTGCCGTGCAGCACGAACCGACCCCAGCGACGGCCCTCCTCGTCGACGGGCAGGTACTCGTCCTGGAAGATGCGCCAGATGTCGTCGGCGGTCTGCTCGGCGCCGGTAGAGTCGGCCGCCACCTGCACTACGCGCGAGAAGTCGATCTGCAGCCGGCGCGGGAGGTCGAGGTTGCGCTCCGTCTTCAGCAGGTACGCGACGCCTCCCTTGCCGGACTGGGAGTTGACGCGGATGACAGCCTCGTAGGACTGGCCCACGTCGCGCGGGTCGATCGGCAGGTACGGCACGGCCCACGGGATGTCGTCGACCCCCACGCCCTGGGCCGCGGCCTTCACGTCCATCGCCTCGAGGCCCTTCTTGATCGCGTCCTGGTGCGAGCCGGAGAAGGCGGTGAACACCAGGTCGCCGCCCCACGGGTGACGCGGGTGCACGTCGATCTGGTTGCAGTACTCGACGGTCCGTCGCACCGCGTCGATGTCCGAGAAGTCGATCTGGGGGTCGATTCCCTGGCTGAACAGGTTCATGCCCAGCGTGACGAGGTCGACGTTGCCGGTGCGCTCGCCGTTGCCGAACAGGCAGCCCTCGATGCGGTCCGCGCCGGCCATGTAGCCCAGCTCGGCCGCGGCGATCGCGGTGCCGCGGTCGTTGTGCGGGTGCAGGCTCAGCACCACGGAGTCGCGGTAGTCGAGGTGGCGGTTCATCCACTCGATCGAGTCCGCGTAGACGTTGGGAGTGGCCATCTCGACGGTCGCGGGCAGGTTGATGATGACCTGGCGCTCGGGGGTGGGCTTCCACACATCCAGGACGGCGTTGCACACCTTGACCGCGTACTCGAGTTCGGTGCCCGTGTAGGACTCGGGGCTGTACTCGTAGAAGACCTGGGTGTCCGGGATGGTCTCCTCGAACTTCTGGCACAGCATCGCGCCGTGGGTCGCGATGTCGAGGATCTGGTCCTCGTCGGCACGGAACACGACCTCGCGCTGCACGATCGACGTCGAGTTGTACAGGTGGACGATGGCGCTGCGCGCGCCCTCGAGCGACTGATAGGTCCGCTCGATGAGGTGCTCGCGCGCCTGCGTCAGCACCTGGATGGTGACGTCGTCCGGGATCTTCTCGCCCTCGATCAGCGCGCGCACGAAGTCGAAGTCGGTCTGGCTCGCCGACGGGAAGCCGACCTCGATCTCCTTGTATCCCATGCGCACCAGCAGATCGAACATGCGCATCTTGCGCTCGATGTTCATGGGCTCGATGAGCGCTTGGTTGCCGTCGCGCAGATCCACGGCGCACCACCGGGGCGCCTTCTCGATACGGCGGTCGGGCCACGTGCGGTCGGGCAGGTCGACGGTGATCTGCTCGTGGAACGGGCGGTACTTCTGAATGGGCATCGCTGACGGGCGCTGGGCTCCGCCGGTGTAGTGGTCGCTCATGAGGGGTGTCCTTCGTCGGGATCTGTGGCTTAAGTGTCAGCCGGCGCGACAGCCTCCGCGACGAGGAGCCGGCCTGGTGTCAGGCCTCGTCGCGGCGACGAAGAAGAAGCGAGCGTGCACGCATGCGTTCACCATAGCGGCTGTGCGCGTGTCCTCGCCAACATGGGTCGAGACGGGCATGTGCGGCGTGGGCGCCCAGCCCACGCCGCACACGGCCCACCCGGATCACCGTGCGAGGTTCACCCCTGCATCGGCTGCGATCACCTTGATGAGTGCCGATGCGTTGAGGTCGCCCCAGCCCTCACCGACAGCGCGCTCCAGCAGGTCCTGCGCGGTGTCCGCGACCGGGACCGCCAGCCCCAGTTCGGCCCCGACCTCCTGGAGCAGCTTCGCGTCCTTGAGCGCCAGCTTGGCGGCGAAGTCCGGCGCGTAGTCGTCCTTCGCCACCGCGTCGCCCACTCCGTCGAAGATGGGCGATCGGAAGTCCGTCACCTTGAGGACGCCGAGCACTGCGTCCACGGGCAGGCCAGCCTTGTTGGCCATCGACAGGGCGGTGCCGAGGGCCGTGAGCTGCGCGAGGACAAGGTAGTTGCCGACGAGCTTCATGCGCACCCCGGATCCCGAGGGGCCCATGTAGTGCACGCTCTCCGCCACGACGCTGAGCGGCTCGCGCACACGGGCGAAGTCCGCCTCATCCCCTCCTGCGACGACCCACAGCCCACCGGCATTCGCCTCGCCGCGCGACCCGAACACCGGGGCATCGACCAGGCGCACTCCACGGGCTTCGTAGGCTTCCCGCTCCTCCACGTGCGCCGAGAAGCTGATGGTCGACAGGTCGACCACGATGGCGTCGTCGCTGACGTGGGCAGCCACTCCTTGTGCCCCCTGCACCACGTCGCGCACGGCAGGGTCGTCCGCCAGGCAGTACATCACCAGGTCCGCTCCGGACACCGCCTCGGCGATGGTGGACGCCACCGACACGTCCACCCCCAGATCCTTGGAGTCCACGGGCGTCCGGTTCCACACGGTCACGGAGTAACCAGCTGCGACGAGGTTGGCGACCATGCCGCGCCCCATCGTGCCCAGTCCCAAGTAGGCGATCTGCGGCTTCGATGCGGCCATCAGGAGTCGCCCTTGTTTCCGTCGCGCCAAGCTTCGAGGAACCGCTGGTAGCCCACGGCCCCGGGGTCCAGCAAGCCGATGCTGCGCTCCTGGAGCCACGATGCGCGGCCCTTGCGCGACTGCAGCGCCTTCGAGCTCTGCACGCCCTCCGTTGCCGCACCGATCGCCGAGTGAAGGGCTTCGGCGTGGTCCGGCTCTGCGATGAAGGCCTCTGCCGCCGGCACCATCGCATCGAGAATCGTCTTGTCCCCCACCTGGGACTTGCCGCGCTGGCCGATGCTCTCTGCGGCAGCCCGCATGAACTCGCCGACCTGCTCGTGCTCGATCTCTCCCTCCTTGGGCAGCACCCGCGAACCAGCGAGCAGCGCACCGGCCACGAGCGCGGCCATCGTCGAGGGATTCGCGTTGGCGAACGCCTTCGCGCAGGCGCGCACGATCGTCACGGCATCTGCATCGTCGGGCAACGCCTCGACCGCGTCATCCACGGCCTGCGCGCCGAGTGACACCGTGATGCCAAGATCGCCATCACCGAGGGCCTGATCGAGATCGGTCAGCTCATCCGCGCTCTGCGAGAAGACTCGGACGCAGTTCTGGATGGACTGCCGGAGTTCCTGGTTGCTGACCATTGCTACGCCTCCTTGAAGAATGGCGACTCGGCGGGGGCGTTGAGGAGCCCCAGCCGATCGTCGTTGAGCTTGAGCAGCGAGATCGACGCCCCGGCCATCTCCAGGCTGGTGGCGTACTCGCCTACATAGTTCTTGTCGATCGTGATGCCGACCTCGTTCAGGTGAGTGTGGACTCGGCGATACATGACGTACAGCTCTTCGAGAGGGGTCGCGCCCATGCCGTTGACGAGCACGGCGACTCGGCTGCCCGACTCGAGGTCGAGGTCCGCGATCAGACGGGGCAGGATGTCGTCGACGATGTCATCTGCGGAAGCGAGAGGCCCGCGAGCGAACCCCGGCTCTCCGTGGATGCCGATCCCGACCTCCATCTCTCCGTCCTCGAGCTCGAAGCTCGGCTTGCCCGTGGTCGGAAGAATCGTCGGAGACAGGCCGATGCCCATGGTCGCGGTGTTCTCCACCACGTCCTGGGCGGCAGCGGCGACCTCGTCCAGGCTCCCCCCGGCCTCGGCGACTGCACCTGCGGCCTTGTAGGCGAAGAAGATCCCCGCGACTCCGCGACGGCCCTCGGCGTTCTCGCGGGGCTGGCTCGCCACATCGTCGCGGCCCAGCACGGTCTTGGTCTCGATGTCCTCGAGCTCGGCGAGGTCGACTGCGAGGTCGAAGTTGAAGACGTCTCCCCCGTAGTTGCCGTAGAGCAGGAGCACCCCCCTGCCACCGTCGACGGCCTTGGCCGCCTCGAGGCACTGCGCGGATGACGGCGACGAGAACACGTTGCCGATGGCCACGCCGTCGCAGAGGCCGCGACCGACATAGCCCTTGAAGAGCGGAAGGTGTCCGCTGCCACCGCCCGTGATGATGCCCACCTTTCCCTGCACCGGTGCATCGGCACGCACGAGGACGCGAGGGTCCTCGCCGGGGTTCTTCACGAGGTCCGGATGAGCGAGGACGATCCCCTCGACCATCTCGTCCACAAAAGCCGTCGGCGAATTGATGATCTTCTTCATGATGCCTTTCCTTTCACACTGAGTTGAGAACGCTGAGTTGAACGGCTCTTCTTCCAACGACTTCGATAATCACGCCATTTGTCCGAATCGACGATCATGACCGCAATGAGAATCACACCTTGGGCAATGGCGTACGCATACGGGGACATTCGCAGCGCGGTGAAGCCGCTGGATACGATCTGCAACGTGAGCGTCGCAAGCACGACGCCGAGCACCGAGGCGAAACCGCCCATGGGGTTGGTGCCTCCCAGAACGGCAATCACGATCACGAGCAGCACGTACGACGACCCGAAGTCAGCCGATGCCGTGGGGTTGCGGGCAAGAATGAAAACGCCGGCCAGGCCACCGAGCAATCCAGTGAGGAGATATGTCGAGCCGAGCACCTGCCCACTCCTGATGCCGGTGTATCGGGCGGCCACGGGATTGGCCCCCTGCAGCTGGACCTTCAACCCGATGGGAGTGCGATTGATGATCAGGCCGATGACCACGGCGATCACAATGAACACCACGAAGAGCATCGGCACCCCTGCGATCGCGGACCGGCCGAACTCCCCGAGTCCGGCGGGCTGTCCCGCGAGGGTCGTCCCCCCGGTCCACACGATGGCGAGGCCGTTGTAGATCTGCATCGTGGCGAGCGTGGCGAGGATGGGCGTGATGCCGATCTTCGCCACCAGGAAGCCGTTGAACAATCCCCCGAGCATGCCCACCGCGACTCCGGCCAGCACGAAGAGCGGAGTCAGCGACGCCGCCAGCTCTGGGTTCTGCTCGCCCACGTTGATGTACAGCGTCGCGATCGTGATCGCCGACAGGTTCGCGATCGAGACGACCGACAGGTCGATGCCTCCGGTCAGCATGGCAAGCATGATCGCGAGACTGAGCAAGCCGATCTCCGGCGCCGTCATCATGATGTTCTGCAGGTTGATCGGGTTCAGGAACACCTGGGGCTCGAGCACCGCGAAGAACGTGAAGAAGACGAGCACCAGGACCAGCATGCGTCCGGATCCGCGCGACCTCTGGATGCGGCCCACCATGTCGGTGGCATGAGCATGCACGCCGGCGTTCACGCGCCCCAAGGCGCTCTCTGGCTTGAGCTTCACAGCACTCATGCGTGTGTCACCTCTTCCTCCTGGACGATTGCGGCAGGCTTGCGCTTCCTGCTGCGCGCGGACGAGACCTGGATCGCCACGCCGATCACGAGCAGCACTCCGACGACCGCGCGCTGCCATGCACTCGGGACGCCCACCAGGATCAGCGAGTTGTTGATGACTTGAATGAGCAGGACGCCGAGGAATGTCCCCAGCACCGAGCCCCGACCGCCAAAGATCGAGGCGCCGCCCAAGACGACGGCCGCGATGATGTCGAGCTCGGTGCCCACGAGGTCCTGCGGACTCGCGGAACGTCCCATGGCGACGTACATCAGCCCTCCGATGGCCGCCAGCATTCCGACCAGGGTGTACATCCACACCTGCGTGCGAACCACCTTGACTCCGGCGCGGCGGGCCGCCTCGGAGTCGCCTCCGATCGCGTAGATGCTGCGGCCGAACATCGTCGACCGAAGCATCCATGCCACGGCGACGCACAGCGCCAGGGCCGGCACCACCAGCACGTGAAGGTAGGCCTGACCCGACGCCGTCTCGGTGTCGATGATGTTGGCCGTGGACAACGAGGCGAACGACTCGGGGAGGTCCGCGATGAAGCGGGTCCCGACGAACGTCAGCAGTGCTCCTCTGAAGATTCCCTGCGTGCCCAGAGTCACGATGAGCGTGGGCAATCGGAAGGTGGCGATCAGGAACCCATTGATCGCCCCGAGCCCGGCGCCGATCACCAGCGCCCCCACGAGCATCACGGCGAGTCCGGGATCCATCCCGCTCGTCAGGGACAGATGCACGACGCCGTAGGCCGCGAACGTCGCGATCGCAGGAAAGGAGACGTCGATTCCGCCAGAGATGATGACGATCAGCACCCCCAGCGCGAGCACCAGTGGCACGATCGCGCTGCGGAGGATGGCGAACAGAATTGGAAGAGAGAAGAAGTCGGGGTTGATCGCGGACATGGCGATCACGAGCGCGACCAGGACCAGCGCGAGGACCCCTTCGTTGTTCGCCCCGCGAAGCCGGGAGAGACTCTGCGCCGTCAGTAGCTGGCTCATGCCGAGACCTTCTCTCGAATGTTGAGATCGTTGACGTCGTCTCCGGTGAGCTCGTGGGCGATCCGCCCGCGGTGCACGACCAGGACGCGGTGACAGCTGGACACCAGTTCGGGTGCGTCGTCCGAGATCACGATGACCCCCATGCCGGCTGCCGCCTGCTCACGCAGGAGCGTCAGGATCTCGGCCTTGGATCCGATGTCGACGCCCACCGTGGGGCCATTGAGGATGAGGATCTTCGGCTCGTTCGCGACCCACTTGGCCAGCACCACACGCTGGGCGTTGCCGCCCGACAGTGACCTGACGGGAGCCGCAGACGTGGGCGCCTTGATCCTGAGGCGAGCGAAGAGGGCGTCGATGGCCTTCTTGGCCGCCGAGGAGCCGATGGTCCCGCCGCGCGTCCGGTACTTGTCGACGGATGCCGCGATCATGTTGTCGGCGATCGACTTCTCGAGGAACAGGCCCTGGGTCAGGCGGTCCTCGGGCACGTAGGCGACTCCCGCCGCGATGGCGTCTTGAACGGAGTTGATCGACACCTCGGACCCGTCGACCGCGATGGTGCCCGAGTCGTGGGGCATCACTCCGAACAGCGCTTCCGCGATCTCCGTACGACCCGACCCGAGCAGACCGGTGATCCCAAGGATCTCCCCATGTCCCACCGTGAAGGAGATGTCTTTGAAGTAGCCGCGCCTGGACAGGCCCTCGACTGCGAGCCGGTCTCCTGCCCCACCGTCGAATGCCGAGATCTCGCGCTCGCTGAGCACCTCGTGGCCCGTCATGTCGCGGGCGATACGTCTGCCGTCGTATTCCGAGGCGGGTCCGCTCGAGACGACGCTGCCGGAGCGCATGATCGTCACCCGGTCGGACACCTTGAGCATCTCCTCGACCTTGTGCGAGACGAACATCAGGGCCACGCCCTGCGCCTTGAGCCGGTCGACGATCGCGAAGAGCCGCGTCACCTCGGTGTGAGTGAGCGCGGTGGTCGGCTCGTCCATGACGATCACCTTGGCGTCATGCACGAGCGCACGACAGATGGCCGTCAGCTGCTTGTCCGCAACCGAGAGCGCCTCGACCTCGTCATTCAGGTCCAGGTCCAACCCCAGCTCCTCGATGACTGCACGCGCCTGGGGCAGCTCCTTGCGAAGCGAGAAGCGTCGCCGTCCGTCCGCGACCGCGGAGGTGAAGAGGATGTTCTCACCCACCGTGAGGTTGGGAAACAGCGAGAAGTCCTGGTAGATCACCTGCACGCCGGCCTTGATCGCCACGTCCGGCCGTACACCGCTGTACGACGTGCCGCCGATCGCGATGGTGCCCGCGTCGGGACGCTCTGCACCGGAGATCACCTTGATCAGCGTGGACTTTCCGCTGCCGTTCTCCCCTGCGAGGCAATGCACCTCTCCGGACCTCAGCTCGAGCGAGACATCGATGAGCGCCTTCACGCCGCCGAACGTCTTGGCGACCCCCGCGACGCTCAGCACAGTGCCGTCGTCAGCGTCGCGACCAACTTCGTTGTTCATGTCGAGAACCATTCTTGGGTGAGACTTCTTTCCGGGCCCCAGTCGGGGCCCGGAAAGAAGTGTGGAACGTGGGTGACGACTTAGAAGTCGTACTCGGAGGCCTTGGCCGCGTCCGCGGCGACGGCTGCATCGCCCACATACACGTTCTCGGTGCCCTCGAGCAGGCGCAGCGACTCGTAGCCCTCGATGCCGAGGTCGGTGCCCTCCTCGATGGTTCCGCCCTGAGCAAGGGTCATCGCAATCTCGAGCTGGGCCTCGCCTGCGAGAGCGGGGTCCCAGAAGAAGATCTTGTCAATCGAGCCGGTCTCGAGGTACTTCTGCGACTGCGAGGGAATCGACGTCCCCATGACGCACACCTCGTCCTCGAGTCCTGCCTCTTCGATGGCCCGCGCGATTCCGGGAACGTCGTTTCCGGCTGAGCCCTGGAAGCCCTTGATGTTCGGGTACTTGGCAAGGATCTCGCGTGCTCGGTCGTAGGCAACCGCCTCGTTGTCCGTGCTCTCGATCGGCTCCTCAACGCGAGTCATGCCCGCGAAGGACTCCGTCTGGAGGTCGTGAGCGGCGCCCACCCACTCCATGTGGGTCTTGGCAGTGAGCCCACCGACGAACTGGACGTACTCGCCTTCCTCAGCCATGCACTGAGCGAGGTTGGTCATGATGTCCTCGCCATACGACGCATTGTCGAAGGCTTCGATGTTGATGTCGACGTTCTCGATGCCGCTGGCCTCGTGGGAGACGACGATGATGCCCTGGTCCTGAGCCTGCTTGAGGACGGACGACAGCGATGCCGGGTCATTGGGAACCACCGTGATGGCGGTGGGCTGCTGTGCGATCAGGTCCTGGACGATGGCGATCTGCTTCTCAGCGCTGTTGTCGTCTCCACCTTCCTGGCGGGCGTCCACGCCCGTGCGCTCCGCAAAGCTGTCGACACCCTGCGACATCCGGTCGAACCACCCGATGCCCTGCACCTTCACGACGGTCACCATGGTCATGTCCTCAGCAGCGAGTCCGCCCGCAGCGCCGCTCGTGGTCGGCTCCGAAGCCTCGGCCGCGCCGTCCTCTGAGTCTCCGACCGTGCTGCAACCGGCGAGCACCAGCGAGAGCCCCGCTGCCGCAAACGCGGCTTGTACCTTGCGATTCATGGGTTCTACTCCTTCGTAGTTTGCCGACCATCACCCTGAGAGGGTCTCGCCCTGGACGTTCTTCGTCTCGAGCACGGCCGACCCTACGCACGCTTACGCGACCATGTCAAGCGCTATCGCGCACAGTCTGCGCGATATCGCGCACTCGGCTATGATCTGGAGGTACTGAGTGCGCGGAATCGTGCATGCTAATCTTCGTTTCGGAAACCGACCAAGGAGGGCCCGTGACACGTCATTTGGACGTCGCTGAATCTGTCCGGACCCACGGATTCCAGTCGGTGAACACTCTCGCCGCCATGTTTGGCGTGGACATATCCACGATTAGGCGCGATTTGGAGCGCCTGGAGACCATGGGGCTGATCGAGCGAACCCATGGCGGTGCCATTCCCGTCACTCACCCGGAAACCCCCACTCAAGTGCGCGCATCGCTCCATCGCGAGGAGAAGATCGCCATTGGCAAGGCGATGGCTGAGCGGGTTCTAGACGGCCAGACCATCATTCTGGCTGCGGGAACCACCACCCTTGAGGTGGCCAGGCACCTCAACCAGGAGGGCGTGACCGTCGTCACCAATGACCTGCGAATTGGCATGGAAGTGGCCGACCGCCAGAAGATGCACCTCGTCTTCATTGGCGGGGATCTCCTGCCCAATGACTACCGAATGTGGGGCCCGACGGCAGTTCAGCAACTGTCCAACCTGAGGGTCGATGTCGCGATCTTCGGGGCCGACACCGTTTCGGAGGAGGGCATCTTCAGCGTCTCCAGCTACGGCATCGAACTCAACCGCGTCATGATGTCGATTGCGCGCGAGGCATTCTTCGTGGCGGACAGCAGCAAGTTCGGCAGGGAGGCCCTGTTCAAGGTGTTCGGGTTCGAGGAGTTCACAGCGGGGATCACGGACAGCCTGCTCGATCCCCTCCGGGCGTCGAGGTTCCCGGTGCCCGTCATCCAGGTGTCACCGGAACCGACTCGTCGATAGCGACGCGCCAGCCCCGCTCTCGCCCCCGCCGCCCGGATCATCGCCGGGAGCCGTAGAAGCGACCGCGCGTCAGAATCCCATGCGGCCCAGCTGCTTGGGGTCGCGCTGCCATTCCTTCGCGACCTTCACGTGCAGGTCGAGGTACACGCGCCGGCCGAGGAGTCGCTCGATGCCCGCGCGGGCCGTCGCCCCCACGTCGCGCAGGCGTTCGCCGCGGTGGCCGATGATGATGCCCTTCTGGGAGTCGCGCTCCACGAACAGCTGGGCGCGGATCTCGAGCACGTCTCGCGAGGCCTCCGGAGAATCGGGCTCGAGCATCTCCTCGATCATCACGGCGATCGAGTGCGGCAGCTCGTCATGGACGCCCTCGAGGGCGGCCTCGCGGATCAGCTCCGCGACACGCACGTCCTCGGGCTCGTCGGTGATCTCACCGTCGATATAGAGCGGAGGGCCCTTGGGCAGGTACTTGATGAGCAGGTTCGCGAGCACGTCCACCTGGATGTCCTCGACCGAGCTCACCGGGATCACCTCGGCCCAGTCGGCGAGTTCGGACACCGCCATGAGGTGCTCGGCCACCCGGTGCTTGGGCACGGCGTCGACCTTGGTGACGATCGCGATCACGGGAGCGCGGGCCTCGCCCAGCTCGCGAGCGATCCACTTGTCGCCGGGGCCGATCTTCTCGTCGGCCGGAAGGCAGAATCCGATCACGTCGACCTCGTTGAAGGTCTCACGGACCACGTCGTTGAGTCGCTCGCCCAGCAGCGTGCGGGGGCGGTGCAGCCCGGGAGTGTCCACCAGGATCAGTTGAGCATCCTCGCGCGTCAGCACCCCGCGGATCGCACGCCGGGTGGTCTGCGGGCGCGAGGACATGATCGCGACCTTCTCCCCCACGAGGGCGTTCGTGAGGGTCGACTTGCCCACGTTCGGTCGCCCCACGAAGCAGGCGAAGCCGCTGCGATGCTCGGGAGGGACGGCGCCGCCGCCGGCCGCGTCAGCCACGGGCGGCCAGGAACGTCAGCAGGAGGCGACGCTGAAGGGCGAACATCTCCTTCTCCTCGTCGGGTTCGGCATGGTCGTAGCCCAGCAGGTGCAGAATGCCGTGGGTGGTCAACAGGAGCATCTCCTCTTCGGGGGTGTGGCCGGCCGTGGCGGCCTGGCGCGCGGCCACTGCGGGGCACACGACGATGTCGCCGAGCAGTCCCGGGGGCGTAGGGGCGTCGGCCGTGCCTGGACGCAACTCGTCCATGGGGAAGCTGAGCACGTCCGTGGGGCCAGGCTCGTCCATCCACTGCACGTGAAGCTGTTCCATCGCCGGCTCGTCGACGAACAGGATCGCGAGCTCCGCGCCGTCAGCGACGTGCATCTCGGCCAGCACGTACCCGGCGAGCTCCGCGAACTCGACCTCATCGACGTTCACGTCGGTCTCGTTGTTGACCTCGATCACGCGGAGTCTCCCTGGTGGCCGAAGCGGCGATGCTGGCCGCCGCCACGCGGGGCGGTGCGCTCGTCCAGCTTGGCGTAGGCCGTGATGATGTCGCTCACCAGGCGGTGGCGCACCACGTCGTCGGCGTCGAGCTCGCAGAACGCGATGTCGTCGATCCCCGCGAGGATCTCCCGCGACGCGCGCAGGCCCGACTGGGTGCCGCCCGGCAGGTCCACCTGCGTGACGTCTCCCGTCACCACCATGGTCGAGCCGAAACCGAGCCGCGTGAGGAACATCTTCATCTGCTCGCGGGTGGTGTTCTGCGCCTCGTCGAGGATCACGAACGCGTCGTTGAGCGTGCGCCCGCGCATGTACGCCAGCGGGGCCACCTCGATCGACCCCGCCTCCATGAGACGCGGGATCGACTCGGGGTCCACCATGTCGTGCAGTGCGTCGTACAACGGACGCAGGTAGGGGTCGATCTTCTCGTTGAGACCGCCCGGCAGGAAGCCCAGCCGCTCCCCTGCCTCGACGGCGGGGCGGGTGAGGACGATCCGGTTGACCTTCTTCGACTGCAGCGCCGCGACCGCCTGCGCCATCGCGAGGTACGTCTTGCCGGTGCCAGCGGGGCCGATCCCGAACGTCACGGTGTGGGTCTCGATCGCGCGCACGTACTCGGCCTGACCGTGGGTCTTGGGCCGGATGGTGCGGCCCCTGCTCGACAGGATCGACCGCGACAGCACCTCGACGGGACGGCTCACGACGGCCGCGCCGGCGTCGCCGGCCCCGGCCGCGGCGGCAGCCACTCCGCGGGCCGCGCTCAGCATGCGCACGGATTCGCGGGCGACCTCGGGCGTCAGCGGCACCCCAGCGGCCCTCACGGAGCGCAGCTCCTCGATGGCCGTGGCGGCCGCAGCGATCTGAGCGTCGTCTCCCGTGAGGGTGATCTCATTGCCTCGCACGTGAACATCAACGGTGTCGAATCCGCGCTCGATCTCCTTCATCACTGCGTCGCCGCTGCCCATGAGCGCGGTCATCTCAGCGGAGTCGTCAATGATCATCACGCGACTCGGGCTCACGCGGGATTCCACTCGAGCTCGCCGCCGCCGATGACGTGGCCGTGCACGTGGAACACGCTCTGACCTGCCCGCGAGCCCGTGTTGAAGATCCATCGGTACTGGCCGCCGCACTCCGCGTCCGCGACCTGCTGCGCGACCTGCGCCATCTCCGCGAGGTCCTCGGGTATCTCGCGCGCCGCTGCGGCGACATCCTTGACATGGGCGCGTGGCACCACGAGCACGTGCACCGGGGCCTTGGGAGCGATATCGCGGAAGGCCACCACGCGCTCGGTCTCCAGCACCATGTCGCCGGGGATGTCACCGACGATGATCTTGCAGAACAGGCAGTCGTCACTCATATGGCTAGCGTATGCCCCCGTCGGCAGGGTCGTCAGCCGCGCCGGTGGTGGACCAGTGCCCGCGCGCCACCGCGAGCGCCGCCATCGCCGCCGGACCGGCGGTGGATGCGCGCAGCACGTGCGGTCCGAGCACCACCACTTCGGCGCCCGAGTCGGCGAGCGCCGCGAGCTCGTCGTCCGAGATGCCGCCCTCGGGGCCCACGACGAGCCACACCGCACCCGGCGACTCGTCCCACGTCAGCGTCGCAAGGCCCCTGGTCGCGGACTCGTGCAGCACCAGCACCCGGTCCCCGTCCGCCACCGCCTCTCGCACGCGGCGCACGAGCTCCGCCGTCGTCACCAAGGGATCGACGGCGGGGAGCAGGGCGCGGCGGGACTGCTTGGTCGCAGCGGCTGCGAGAGACTGCCACTTGGCGCGCGCCTTGTCCGCCTTCGGCCCTCGCCACTGGACGATGCTGCGGGAGGCCGCCCACGGCACGATCCGGGTCGCGCCCAGCTCGACCGAGGATTCGACGGCCTGCTCGTCCCGGCCGCCCTTGGCGAGCGCCTGGACCAGCACCACGGCGGGATCGTCGTCGCGCGACACCCGCTCCACCCGCACCAGCATCCTGTCGGGGCCGGCCTCCACGATCTCACCGGTCGCGCGCTGGCCGGCGCCGTCGACCACCTCGATGGCCTCGCCGACCGCACGGCGCTGCACCGTCACCGCATGCCGAGCCTCGTCGCCGGTGACGGCGATGACGCCGCCCGGGCGCGCATCGGCCGCACCGTCGCTCAGGAAGACCGGTGCGCTCACGGGCGCGTCAGCGCACCTTGAACGCGTCACGCAGCCTCGAGAACACCCCGCCGCCGATGGGCGCGAGCGTCGCCTCCGGCAGCTCCTCGCCGCGCATCACGGCGAGTTGGCGCATCAGTTCGCGCTGCTCGTCGTCCAGTTCGGACGGAGTCTGGATGTCGAGGTGAACGAACAGGTCTCCCCTGCTGCCACGCTGGAGGCGTCCCACGCCGAGTCCCCGCAACCGCACCGTGGAGCCCGCATGGGTGCCGGGGCGCACGTCGATCTGCTGCTCCCCGTCGAAGGTGTCCACACCCATGGTCGCGCCCAGGGCGGCCGCGGTCATCGGCACCTCGACCGTGCAGTGCAGGTCGTCGCCGCGCCGCTCGAACGTTGGGTGCTGCTGCTCACGGATCTCGATGTACAGATCGCCCTTGCTGCCGCCGCCCACGCCCGCGTCTCCGCGGTTGGGCAGGCGGATGCGAGTGCCCGTCTCCACGCCGGCAGGGATGTCGACAGAGATCGTGTGGCGCGAGTGGGTGCGGCCCTGGCCCGAGCAGTCGGCGCACGGCTGGCGGATGATCGTGCCGTAGCCACCGCAGCCGGGGCACGGCGAGGTGGTCATCACGGGCCCCAGCAGGGACCGCGCGGTGCGCTGGATCATGCCCGCGCCGTTGCACTGCCGGCAGGTCTCGGGCGACGTCCCCGGTGCGCAGCAGGTGCCTCGGCACGTCTCGCAGGTGTCCGCGAGATCCACCTGGATCTCGCGCTTCGCGCCGAACACCGCCTCCTCGAGCGATATGGACGTCTGCACCAGGGTGTCGCCGCCGCGCTGGGTCCGCGACGCGGGCCCGCGCTGCTGCGCGCCGCCGAACGGGCTGCCGGAGCCGCCGAAGAACTGCTCGAAGATGTCCTCGAAGCCGTAGCCCTGGGCACCCCCCTGGCCGCCAGAGGCTGCGCGTGGGTCGACGCCGCGGTCGTACTGGGCGCGCTTGTCGGCGTTGCCGAGCACCTCGTACGCCGCGGCCACGTTCTTGAAGTGGTCGCCCCCGTCGGGTCCCGCGACGTCCGGGTGATGCTCGCGCGCGAGCTTGCGGTAAGCCTTCTTGATGTCTGCCTCGGAGGCGTCTCGTGAGACGCCCAGGGTGGCGTAGTAGTCCTTCACTCGTTCTCCACGACTCTCGATAGGTAGCGGGCGACGGCGCGAACAGCGACCATCGTCCCCGGATAATCCATGCGGGTGGGGCCCAGCGCGCCCAGCAGGGACGTCGCGTCCCCGCCCGGTCCGTACCCCGCCGCGACGATCGACGTCCGCGCCAGCGCCTCGTTCTTGGTCTCGGCGCCGATGCGCACGGCGATGTCCCGACCGTCTGCAGCCATCTCGTGCAACAGCCGGAGCAGCACTACTTGTTCCTCAAGGGCATCGAGAACCGAGCCGATGGCGTCGGATTCGAAGTCGGCGCCCGCGCGGGCCAGGTTCGCCGCGCCCGCGAAGACCACTCGCTCGACGGTGCCGCCGCGCGCCGCCGTCACCACCGCATCGGCCACGTCGCGCGCCCATCCGACCTGATCAGGCCGGTCGACCCAGGCGTCGAGCGAGCGCTGCAGCGCCGCCGGGGTGTGCCCCACGGACGCCTCGTTGAGCTCGCGCGCGACGCGCTCGAACTCCTCGTCGGATCTCTCGCCTCCCAGCGACACTGCGGACTGCTCGACCCGCGCATCGGCCGACACCACGACGACGAGGGCGCGCTCGGTGCCGATCCGCACGAGCTCCACCCGACGGACCGCGGATTCGCGCAGGCTCGGGTACTGCACCACGGCGACCTGGCGTGTGAGCTGGCTGAGCAGCCGAACCGAACGCTCGACCACGTCGTTGAGGTCGACGGCATCGGAAAGAAAGGTCTGGATCGCGCGCTTGTGGGGATCCTGCAGCGCCGATGCGGCGAGGTGGTCGACGAACGAGCGGTAGCCGGCATCGGTGGGGATGCGCCCTGCGCTCGTGTGGGGCTGCGCGATGAGCCCCTCCTCCTCGAGGGCCGCCATGTCGTTGCGGATCGTCGCGGGCGACACGCCCAGCACATGCGACTCTGCCAGCGCCTTCGACCCCACGGGCACCGAGGTCGAGACATAGTCCTCCACGATGGCGTGAAGGATCGCTCGCCTGCGTTCCTCGCTCACGCGACACCTCCCGTGTGGACTCGACGTACTGGCACTCGACCCGGACGAGTGCTAATTCTAACGCGGACCGCCGAGCGGTAGCGTGGCCCCCATGAACCGGGGACCTGACAGCGACGCCCCGCCGGGCCGCGACGCGGCACTGGCGAGCGTGGCGCACCTGGGAGCGATGGCGGGGCCACTGGTCCCAGGCATCGTCTATCTGATGCGGCGCAGGCGCGAGCCCTGGGCGGCGCGCGAGGCCGCAACCGCGACAAACTTCGGATTCCTGGTACTGGCAGGGTTCTTGGTCGCGACGCTCGTACGAGAACTCGTGCCTTTACTGGCGTTTCTCGGTACATTGTCTCAGTTGGTGGTCCTCATCGTCGCGGTCGCGCTCAGCTTTCAGGCCTTCCGCTCCGTGCGACGAGGACTGCCAGCGACGTACCCCTACGAGATTAAAGTGGTGAGACAAGCATGACTGACAGCACGACTCCCCCACCCCCCGAGCAGCCCCACAACAGCGGACAGCCGCAGGGCGGTCAGCCCACCGGCGGTCAGCCGGTGTCACAGTCGGACGAGAAGACGATGGGCCTGCTGACGCACCTGTCGGCGATCGTCCTGGGCTTCATCGGCCCCCTGATCTTCTGGCTGATCTACCGCGAGCGCAGCGCGTTTCTGAACGACCAGGGCAAGGAGGCGCTGAACTTCAACATCACCGTCGCGATCGCGTACGTGGTCTCGTACATCCTGATGGCCGTGACGTTCGGCATCCTGTTCTTCCTGCCGTTCCTCGTGTGGATCGGCGCGCTGATCTTCCAGATCCTCGGCGGCGTCGCCGCGAACAAGCTCGAGAACTACCGCTACCCGTTCGCCATTCGCTTGGTGAAGTAAGGGCTGTGAACTAGCAGCACACGGGTAGAGGCACCACGGAGCAGCCCTCAGGGTCTTACCCCGAGGATGTTCAGGGCCCGTCATCGGTCACGAGGCCGATGACGGGCCCTTGCCGTCTCTGGGACCCTGGGGTCATGAGCGAGAACACCTACCCCAACGACCCACCGCAGGCCCCACACACGCCCTCCCCTGCGCCGCCCATGCTCGAGTCGGAGGCGCGCACGTGGGCCATGCTGGTCCACATCATCGCCGCAGTGGCCGCGCTGTTGAGCGCCGGCTTCCTGAGCTTCATCGCCCCGTTGATCGTGTGGCTGCTGTACCGCGAGCGCAGCGCCCTGGTCGACTTCCACGGGAAGCAGAACCTCAACCTGCAGCTCACCCTGCTGGTGACGGGGATCGCCGCCTTCGTGCTCGGGCTCGTGACGCTGGGCTTCGGCTTCCTGCTCACCCTTCCGGCGTGGCTCGCGTACGGCCTGTACGCGTTCGTGATCTCGATCATCGCGGGAGTCAAGGCCAACAACGGCGAGTACTACCGGATCGGCCTGACCATCCGGTTCATCCGCTAGCGCTCGACGTCCTGGTGCGCGCGCTCAGGTGAGCGCGCGCACCGCGGCGTCCGCCAGCAACCGTCCCCGCAGCGTGAGACGCAGCGCTCCCCCGATGGCCGCCCGGCCGTCGAGGACCCCGTCGGCGACGAGCGCAGCGACCGCCTGAGGGCGGGGGTCTGGGAGATCCTCGATGGGCATCCCCTGCGCCAATCGCAGCCTCAGCATCACGGCCTCGAGAGAGAGGTCAGCAGGGGTGAGCGGCTCACGCTCCGCCTCGGGGCTCTCCCCTGCATCGAGGCGCTGCGCGTAGACGCGGGGGAGCTTGACGTTCCACCAGCGCTCGGCGTCCACCGCCGCGCCGTCCGGGCCGATGCGCGGGCCGAGGTAGCTGTGCGCGCCCGGGCCGATCCCCCACCAGTCCTGGCTCGTCCAGTACGCGATGTTGTGCCGGCACGCGTCGCCCGGGGTGCGCGCCCAGTTGGAGACCTCGTACCAGGCGTAGCCCGCCTGGGCGAGACGCGCATCGGCCGTCTCGTACATGTCCGCCTGCGTGTCCAGGTCGACCGCCTCGATCTCGCCCCGGCGCAGCTGCAGGCCCATGCGCGTGCCGGGCTCGATCACCAGTGCGTAGGCGCTGACGTGGTCGGGTTCGAGCGCGATCGCGGCGTCGAGGCTCGCCTCCCAATCCGCGAGCGACTCTCCCGGGGTGCCGTAGATGAGGTCGAGGCTGGTCGCGAGCCCGGCCTCCTTCGCCCAGGTCACGGCGCGCTCCACGTTCTCGGGCCGATGGGTGCGATCGAGCGTCGCGAGCACGTGCGGCACGGCGGACTGCATTCCGAACGACACGCGCGTGAAGCCGGCCGATGCGAGGGCTGACAAGGACTCGCGCGTCACCGAGTCCGGGTTGGCCTCCGTGGTCACTTCGGCATCAGCGGCCAGGCCCCACGCGTCACGAACCCCGTCGAGCAGGGCGGACAGCGCCCCCGGATCGAGCATGGTCGGGGTGCCACCGCCGACGAACACCGTGCGGGCTGGGCGGTCGTCACCCTCCATCGCTCGGCGCGCCACGGCCATCTCAGCCAGGGCCGCGCCCACGTAATCGGCGCGCGAGGAGAACTCGCTCTCGCCGGGAGCGTAGGTGTTGAAGTCGCAGTACCCGCACCTGACCGCGCAGAACGGCACATGGATGTAGACGCCGAAGTCGCGCATCGGCCTGTCGAGCACCGCACAGCCGCGGGTCACGCCTACTTTTTCTTCCCCTTGGAGGAGCCGTCGTCGGACGTGGACAGCGCCGCGATGAAGGCCTCGGGCGGGACCTCGACGGATCCGATGTTCTTCATGCGCTTCTTGCCCGCCTTCTGCTTCTCGAGCAGCTTGCGCTTGCGGGAGATGTCGCCGCCGTAGCACTTGGCCAGCACGTCCTTGCGGATGGCGCGAATGGTCTCGCGCGCGATGATCCGCGCGCCGACGGCGGCCTGAATGGGGATCTCGAACTGCTGGCGATCGATGAGGTTCCTGAGTTTGCCCACCATGGACACGCCGTACGCGTACGCCGCGTCCTTGTGCACAATCGCGCTGAACGCGTCCACCTGCTCGCCCTGAAGCAGGATGTCGACCTTGACCAGGTCGGAGGCCTCGTCACCGGCGGGCTCGTAGTCGAGGCTCGCGTAGCCCTTGGTGCGGGACTTCAACTGGTCGAAGAAGTCGAACACGATCTCCGCGAGCGGCAGCGTGTAGTGCATCTCGACGCGGGTCTCGCTGATGTAGTTCATGGTGCCGATCTGACCGCGGCGCTCCTGGCACAGCTCCATGACCGAGCCGATGAACTCGCTCGGGACGAGGATGGTGGCCTTCACGATGGGCTCGCGGACCTCGGCGATCTTGCCGCCGGGGAACTCGGACGGGTTGGTCACCGTCACCTCCGAGCCATCCTCCATCTTCACGGTGTAGACCACGTTGGGCGCGGTGGAGATGAGGTCGATGCCGAACTCGCGCTCCAGGCGGTCGCGCACGATCTCGAGGTGGAGCAGCCCCAGGTAGCCACAGCGGAAGCCGAATCCCAGCGCCACGGAGCTCTCTGGTTCGTAGACGAGCGACGCGTCATTGAGCTGGAGCTTGTCCAGAGCGTCGCGCAGCACCGGGAAGTCGGAGCCGTCGAGCGGGAACAGGCCCGAGTACACCATCGGCCTGGGGTCGCGGTAGCCGCCCAGCGACTGCTCGGCACGGCCCTTCGCGCGCGTCACGGTGTCTCCCACCTTGGACAGGCGCACGTCCTTCACCCCGGTGATGAGGTACCCCACCTCGCCGACGCCGAGTCCCTGCGTGGCAGTGGGCTCCGGAGAGATCACCCCGATCTCCAGCAGGTCGTGCGTGGCGAGCGTGGACATCATCGCGATCTTCTCGCGCGGCTTGAGGTCCCCGTCGACCACGCGCACGTAGGTGACGACGCCGCGATACGAGTCGTAGACCGAGTCGAAGATCATCGCGCGGGTGGGGGCGTCCGGGTCGCCCACGGGCGGCGGGATGTCCCGCACCACGCGGTCGAGCAGTTCGGAGACGCCCTCGCCCGTCTTGCCGCTGACACGCAGCACGTCATCGACCTCGCAGCCGATGAGCTGAGCGAGCTCGGCCGCATAGCGGTCCGGGTCCGCAGAAGGCAGGTCGATCTTGTTGAGCACCGGGATGATGGTGAGATCGTTCTCCATCGCGAGATACAGGTTCGCGAGAGTCTGTGCCTCGATGCCCTGGGCGGCGTCGACCAGCAGCACCGCGCCCTCGCACGCGGCGAGTGACCGCGACACCTCGTACGTGAAGTCCACGTGACCGGGGGTGTCGATCATGTTGAGCGCGAACGGCTCGCCCTCCACGTGCCACGGCATCCGCACGGCCTGCGACTTGATGGTGATGCCGCGCTCGCGCTCGATGTCCATGCGATCGAGGTACTGCGCCTTCTGCAGACGCTCCTCGAGCACGCCCGTGATGCCGAGCATGCGGTCGGCGAGAGTCGACTTGCCGTGGTCGATGTGCGCGATGATGCAGAAGTTCCGAAGAAGCTCCGGCGCGGTCGCTGCAGGCACGATGCGGGAATCGTCGGTGGTCACGGTGGTGGCAGTTCCTCAGGTCGACTGATGCGGAGCCCCCATCCTCCCATGCCCGGGCGCGGACTCATGCGTTCCGCGTTCGTGCCGATAAAGCCTGATGACGGCGGGAGTTGTCCGCCGTCATGACCGTGACACAAGGGGGCACGGGATGGCGCACCACGAAGCGATGTTCGACCACACGTTCGACCACTCACCGATCGGCATGCTCGTCGCCGATGCCGAGGGCAAGGTGGTGTCGGTCAATCGCGCGTTCACCCGTCTCTTTGGCCACGCAGACTCCGCGCTGCTCGGCAAGCGCGCCGAGATGCTCACCCACCCCGAGGACCAGGCGCGGGAGCGCGAGCTCTCCGCTCAGCTCGTCGCGGGGGTCAATCCGTCATACCAGCTGAGCAAGCGGATTCTGCATCGCTCGGGCGACGTGATCTGGACGCGTTCAACAGTGTCGCGGGTCGTGGACACGCACGGGACCGCGCGATACATCGCACAGGTCGAGGATGTCACCGAGGCGCGTCGAGCCAAGGAGCTCCTGTCCAGGCGCACACTCCACGATTCGCTGACCGGGCTGCCCAACCGCGCGCTGGTGCTCGATCGTCTCGCGAGCTCTCTGGACGCTCACCGCGAGCGCGACACCACGGTGGCCTGCCTGTTCCTCGACGTCGACCACTTCAAGCTCATCAACGACTCGTTGGGGCACGAGGCCGGCGACACCCTGCTCGTGGAGATCGCGCGCCGCATCCAGCGCGCCGTGCGACCGGGAGACACCGTGGCCCGCCTGGGAGGAGACGAGTTCGTGGTGCTCCTCGAGGACGTCCCGACCCAGGAATCGGCGGAGATCGTGCTCGCTGCCGTCTCTGCGGCCGTGCAGGCGCCGTTCGTCGTGGAGGGCCACGAGGTGGTGCCGACCATGAGCGCCGGGCTTGCGCTCGCCGAGCCTCGCGTCACCGCCGACTCGCTGCTGCGCAACGCGGACACCGCCATGTCTCACGCGAAGCTGAGCGGTCGCAACCGGATCGAGGTGTTCAGCGCGAACCTGCGGGAGAACGCACTGGTGCGACTGTCGATCGAGGCCGAGCTGAGGACGGCGATCCGCAAGGAAGAGCTGGTCGTGCACTATCAGCCGATCGTGGATCTCGAGACCCGCGAGACCGTGGCGCTCGAGGCCCTGGTGCGGTGGGACCACCCCACTCGAGGACTGCTGCTGCCCCAGTACTTCATCGAGATCAGCGAAGACACGAACCTCGTGGTGCCGCTCGGAGCGTATGTGATCCATGAGGCGTGCCGCTTCATCGCGGCGACGCCGGAGTACCGCGGTCGGGTGCTCGTGAACGTGTCGACTCGGCAGATCGGCGGCGCAGACCTCACCCGCGTGGTGCGATCGGCGCTCGACGCCACGGGCGTGGATCCGTCGCGGCTGGCGCTCGAGATCACCGAGTCCGGGATGCTGCTCGCGACACAGGATGCGCACGCGGACATGTCGGCGTTGACCGAGATGGGCATCGACCTCATCATCGATGACTTCGGCACGGGCTACTCCGCGCTGTCCTCCGTGCTCCAGAACCCCGTCGCCGGGCTCAAGCTCGCGCGGGAGTTCACGCTGCGCCTGGGGGACCGATCCACGGGCGATCGCATCTCGACGGCGGTCGCGACGCTGGTCGACAGTCTTCATATGTACGGCGTGATCGAGGGCATCGAGACCGAGGCGCAGTACCGCCAGGCACTCGCTCACGGTTGGAAGCTTGGACAGGGGTTCCTGTTCGGGTACCCCGCGCCTGCGGGAGAGGTTGCGCGGGAGGTGTGCGCAGCCGCGCCGCTGCCCGCCCCCGTTGGCTGAGACGCGACCGTGCAGCCCATCATCATCCTCGCCACGCTGGCGATCATCGCCGCGCTGTGGCTGGTGCAGCGCCACCAGCGGAGCGACGACTCCGCGGCGCGCCGCAGCACGAGCACGCGCACGCGCACCAAGCGCGACACCCGCTCCCCGTACCCCGGCGATTTCACCGGACGTGTGGACGTGCGATACGCCCCCGCTCACGACGGCCGGCCCGACCCTGGTGAGGTCGTATGGACGTGGGTCCCGTTCGAAGAGGACCACGCGCGCGGCAAGGACCGACCCGTGCTGCTGATCGGGCGCGACGACCCGTGGCTGCTGGGCCTCCAGCTGTCGAGCAACGAGCACTCCGCCGACTCCGCGCAGGAAGCCGCCCGCGGGCGTCACTGGCTCAGGATCGGTGCGGGGGCGTGGGATGCTCAACGGCGACCGTCCTCCGTGCGACTCGATAGGATCGTTCGTGTCGACCCCGGGGACGTGCGGCGCGAAGGCGCGATGCTGGCTCGCCGGACATTCGACGACGTCGCCCGTTCGCTTTCAGCGCTGCATCACTGGTAGCATAGGAAGCCGTGTGTGAGCGCGTCTCGTGCTCCATTCCACTTTTTCCACCCTCATCGTTAAAGGACCGTCGTGGCAAATATCAAGTCGAAGATCAAGCGGATCGGCACGAACGAGAAGTCGCGCCAGCGCAACGTCGCCGTGAAGTCGGAGCTCAAGACCCACGTGCGTCGCGTGCGCGAGGCCGTCGCCGCAGGCGATAAGACCGCCGCCGAGACCGCGCTGAAGAGCGCCTCGGTCAAGCTCGACAAGGCCGCGTCGAAGGGCGTGATCCACCAGAACCAGGCGGCGAACCGCAAGTCGTCCCTGGCCAAGAAGATCGCCGCTCTCTAGCGACGATCTGCGTCAAGAGCCCCGACGCGCCGTAGCGGCGTGCGGGGCTTTTGCCATGCCTGTCGATATCGTCCAGCACGTGACACGCCCCCCGGCCGCGCCGCGACCCTGGCACCTGCCCGCATCGGGCCGCCATACGAGCGCATCCCGCCGCGTGCTGCTGGGCCGCCAGGGCATCTTCACCCCGGACCGCGAGCTGTTCGCGTACGAGCTCCTGTTCCGCGCGCCGGGTCGCGTGGGCCTGCGAGTCGACCTGTGGAATGCGCGCCAACAGGATCGCGCCACCGAGCATGTGGTCGCCGCGGCGTTCCACACGGCCGGCCAGGAGCCCCTCGACCGGTTGGCATTCGTCAACTTCACTCGCAGCTACCTCATTGAGCGGGAGTGGATCGGCTTCGCACCGGACCAGGCAGTGATCGAGGTCGTGGAGTCCGCCTTCGCGGACGACGCCCTGCGCCGCCGCTTGCGCTCGCTGCGCGAGGAGGGATACCGGATCGCGATCGACGACTTCGTGGCCACCACTTCGCAGTTGGCGCTGCTCGAGCACGCCGACTTCGTCAAGATCGATGTCCGAGACCTCGCCGCCCGCGGACCCGAACTGGCAGCGGCCGGCCGGGGCCACGGGTGCACGATGATCGCGGAACGCGTCGAGGACGCGAGCACCATGGCGTGGTGCCTCGAACTGGGCTTCGAGTTCTTCCAGGGACACGGCTTCGAGCCTGCGATCATCATGGATCGCGGTCAAGATCACCTCGTCGAGCCTCAGCCAGCAGCCAGCTGAGCGACGCGCCGGACGGCGCGTTCCATGGCGAAGTGCGGTGCGCGCCCGCCGCCCTTGATGTCGGCATCAGCCTCGGCGACCAACTCGATCGCCTCGCCGAGGGTCTCCGCTGTCCAGTGCCTCAGGTCCCGCCGGGCGCGGTCGACCTGCCACGGAGGGATCCCGAGGTCCTTGGTGGGGTCGAGTCTCCTCCCCCGCGCCGCACCCACCTTCGCAAGGGTGCGCAACTTGGCAGCAAGCGCGGCGGTGAGGGGGACCGGGTCGACTCCCGACGACAGCGCGTGGCGCGTGAGCGCGATGGCCTGGCGCACGTCCCCCACGATCGCGGCGTCGGCCACCGCGAAGGCGGTCGCGTTGACCCGGGTCCCGTAGTAGCGGCCGACAGCCTCTTCGTCGACGGTGCCCTCGACATCGTTCATGAGCTGCTGGCACGCGGCCGCGAGCTCGGCGATGTCTCCCCCGACCGCATCGAGCAGGCGCCGTGCCACCGCTGCCTGCACAGGTCGGCGCGCGCGCTCGAACTCCGCGCGCACGAAGTCCACGAGCTCGGCGTCCTTCTTCACAGCCGGGCACGTGTACTCCGGGACGCTCGCCTTGCGCAAGGTGTCGAGCAGCCGCTTGCCCCGCACGCCGCCGCCGTGCACGATCACGACCACCACGTCGGGATCAGGAGTCTGCACGTACGCCAGCGAGTCCGCAAGGAACTCGTCGTTCATGGCCTCCGCATTGCGCACCACCACGAGACCGGGTTCGTCGAAGAGCGACGGGCTGGCGGCAGCGATCAGTGCGCCGCGCGAGTACGCCCCTGCATCCAGCGCGGTGATCGCGACGCCCGACCCCATCGCGTGATGGATCTGCTCGACGGCGCGATCGGCGAGCAGGGACTCCGGGCCGCTCACCAGTACGAGCGGGGCGGGTTTGGCGCGGTGCCACGTCGGCTCTGCTGCGCGGGTGCGGGGCGGCATGGCACTAGCGTGCCACGTCGCTCGGACACTGGCTCCACATCAGCGCACCGTCCACCGTGGCGACATGGATGTCCCCGCAGACATCGGTGCGAAGCACGGCCCGCGCGTGGGCGCCGTAGAGCGCCAGCGCCTCTGGCGTCGGGTGCCCATGAGGGTTGTCGCGGCCAGCCGAGACGAGCGCGACGGGCGCGTCGATGAGGGCTGCGAGCTCAGGGATCTGATCTGCGCTGCCGTGATGCGCCACCTTCACGACGTCCACCGAGAGGCTGGCGCCGAGCCGCTGCGTCAGCGCGCGCTGGCCCCGACCCTCGAGGTCGCCGAGAGAGAGCACTGTGGTCTCCCCCACCAAGGCGTGCACCACCACGCTCGAATCGTTGCTGTCGACGTGCTCGCGCTCATGGTCGGTCGAGAGCACGGTGAGGAGCACCGCGCCCTCCTGGTCCTGGCGGCCACTCGCGGGCACCTCGACGGCCACCCCGGCTCCCGCGAGCACGCGTGCTGCGGGTCCGTCCGCACCGGCGGCGGCCACCCACGCGGCCTCGACGCTCGCCTGGCTCAGCACCGACACGACGGCGCCGTCGTGATCCTGGTGAGGGTGGGTGAGCACCAGCAGCGGCACACGCACCACTCCGTGGCGGCGGAGGCACGCGGCCGCTCCACCCCCGGGCGGGCCGGTGTCGATGACCACCGCCGCGTCGGGCGCCGAGCGCAGCAGAATCATGTCTCCTTGACCGACGTCACACATCGCTATCTCCCAGCCCTCCATCACGGGCGGCGCCGCCTCGCGGGCGATGCCGAGCCCCACTCCCAGGAGCGCGCATGCGCCGACCACGGCGGCCGCCCGCCGGGCCGTGTGAGCAGCAGTGGTGGCGACGATGAGCAGCAGCGCCACGGCGACCGTCAAGGTCACTCCGAAGGCCCCTGGCGCCCATGGCAGCCACGCACCTGGAGCGGTGGAGGCAGCGCGCGCCACCGCTGCGATCACCTGCGCGCATGCTCCCGCTGCCATCGCCATCACTCCCGCGACGTCCACGCTGACGGCAGCCAGCACGAGGGTTGCGGCGCCGGCCAGCATGGTGGGCAGGACTGCGAGTCCCGCCACGAGGTTCGCGACGACCGCGTACGGGCCGAGCCGCGGCTCGATCACCATCAACAGCGGCGTCACGGCCGCCTGAGCAGAGATGGGGATGGCCGCGACCCTGGCGAGAGTGGGCGTCACGACGCGCGCCAGTACGACCGCCACTCTGGGCGACCACAGGACGATCGCCGCGACGGCGATGACCGACATCGCGAAGCCGAGCGAACGCGACAGCCCGGGCTCGAGGATCAACAACACGATCACCGTCGTCCCGAGGGCCGCGAGTCCGCGCGCGGGCCGGCCCCACCCCGTCGCGAGCGCGACGGCGACGGCCATCCCCAGCGCTCGCAGGACCGAGGACTCGGCTCCCACGAGCGCCGCGAACGTGGCCGCCACCGCGAGGGTTCCCGCAGCGCGCATCACCCGCGGCGCACGCACTGCGGAAAGCACGGCACCCCACGCCATGATCAGGATCGCGAAGTGAGCTCCCGACACAGCGGTCAGATGAGCCAGTCCCGCCACCCGCATGTCCTGCACCTGCGACGGCGGCATGCTCGACGTGTCCCCCACCACCATGCCGCGCACGAGCCCGCGCGACTCGTCGTGGAGCAGCGACGTCGCGCGCCCGAACCGATCCCTCCACGAGACGAGTGCGGTGGGAGCCGCCGTGTCCACGACGCGCGCGTCCCATGCCGCTGCCGTCTCCGGCCCGCGTGCGGAGGCGACCCACGTCGCCTCCACCAGCAGTCGCTCGCCGCGGCTCGGATGAGCCGCCACGGAGACCACGACGGGAACGTCGGCAGCATTCCACGCGGCACAGGAGGGAGGCTCGCGACAGTGCGGCCGCCACGCGGAGACGGACGCCGTCACGCGGTGGCGCCGCTCATCACCCCATCCCGGCATCGGAGCCGCCTGACCATCCACCTCTATCCACGCCTCGGTGTCGCCGGCGTCCACGAGGGCCTCCGCGCCAGCCGCACCCCGGTGGCCCTGCGCAACGGCCACCAGGCCCACCGCCAGGACGACCGCGCAGAACAGTGCGAGCAACGCGGCCGCACGCGACCCGGAGGTCACGGCCACCACCGCCAGGACCGCGCCCCCGACGACCAGCACGCCCGCGGCCCAGGCCGGCGGCGCCGATCCCGAGGTGAACACCAGCGCGGCTGCCCACGCTAGGACCGCCGCGGGAACCAGGCGCGCATCATGGACCGTGCTCACGCGACGGCGGCGTCTGCCAGACCGGCGACGAGGGCATCCCCGACCCCACTCACGCGCGCCAGGTCCTCGAGCGACGAGAACTGCCCGTTCTCGTCTCGGTCGGCGACGATCCGCTCGGCCAGCACCGGCCCGATGCCTGGCAGCTCCTCGAGCTGCGCGGCTGTCGCGGAGTTCACGTCGACGGGGCCGGCGGGCGCACCCGCCACCGGGGCCTCCCCCGCGACCGGCACGTGGACCTGCTCACCATCGTGAGGCCGACGCGCAAGGTTCACTGCCGACAGGTCCGCGTCGGGCTCGGCACCGCCCGCGCGGTCGATCGCATCTGCAATGCGCGAGCCGGCGCTGAGGGTCACCAGTCCCGGCTCCTCGACCGCGCCGCTCACGTGCACGATCACGTCGGGTTCGTCAGGCTCGACCGTCGCCCCTGCGCCCGACGACACCGCCGGCGTCGACGGCAACGCGGTCGACGACGTCTGCACGTGGGCCGGCAGGGCAGGCTCGGCGCGGGCCGCCCACCACGCCCCGAGCCCCAACAGCGTCAGGGCCACGGCCGCAGTGACTGCGACCCGCGGCTCCAAGCGCCATCGCACCCGGGTCGCATCGTCGGCGATCTCCCTCCCGTATGCGGCGGCATACGCGCGCGACGCCACGCGGGAGGCGCTGTCCACCCACCGTGCGGTCACGTCACTGCCTGGCGGGCGCGCCAGCGCGTCGCGGTCGTCGTCCGAGTCGGGAGGATACGTGGGCACGCGATCACGCTAGGTCGGCGCCACTGCCGGCGAACGCGAGCGCGGTGCGAGCCGTGGAAGGCTCACGTCAGCGGCGGGATGGGGACGCAGGTCAGCGCACTCGAGCGGGCAGATCCGCGACCACGGCCGCCAGCGTTCCTGGTCCCGTGTGCACGGCGAGCACGGCGCTCACGGAGGTGCGCACCACCATGGCGAGCTCGGGGTGACGCTCCTCGAGCTCAGCTGCCGCCTGGCTGCCATAGTCCCCGGCACCTAACGACATGACCGCCGATGCGGGGCGTTCCATGTTCGCGATCGCGGCCTCGGCGCGCGCCAGCACGGCGGCACGGGCCCGGTGTGTGCTCCGTACGCGCTCGACCACCTCGACCTCGCCGTCCACGACGGCGAGCACCGGTCGCACGCTCAAGACGCGACCCACGGCCGCGACAGCCGGCGATACGCGTCCCCCGCGGCGCAGAAAGTCGAGGGTGTCGACGGTGAAGACGCATGTGGAGCCGCGCGCGACGCGCTCAGCCTCCTCGGCCACCTCCTCCGGGCCCGCACCGTCGCGGGCCAGTGCCGCCGCCGCCACCGCGGCGAAGCCCGTCGCCATCGCGAGGGTGCGCGAGTCCACCACTGTCACCGGCACTGCGGAGGCGGCCGCAGCTGCGCGCGCGCCGTTGACGGTGCCGGACATCTTGGACGAGATCAGCACGGCGACCACATGGGTCGCGCCACCGGCCGCCGCCTGAGCGAAGGCGCTCACGAATGCCGCCACCGAGGGCTGAGACGTGCTGGTCTCGCGGCCGGCGGTCAGCGCCTCGAGGACGTCGTCGGGGCCGATCTGTTCGCCCTCGTTCTGCGGGCGCCCGTCGACGATCACCTGGAGCGGCACCACGCCGATCCCCCATTTTTTGGCCAGCTCCGGCGGCAGGGTCGACGCGGAGTCCGTGACGACGGCGACAGTTTCAGGCATGAGAGCCAGCGTAGCGATGGGCACCCACTGTCGCGCGGACACGGCACGTCGCCCGCGCCGGTCCGCCGGCGCGGATCACATCGGAACGATGTTGACGAGCTTGGGCGCGCGCACGATCACGGTGCGGATCTCGGCGCCGTCGAGCGCACGCTGGACGGCCGGGGACGCGAGCGCGGCGGCCCTGAGGTCGTCCTCGGTGACGTCAGGCGCGACCTCGAGTCGATCACGCACCTTGCCCTTGACCTGGACGACGGCCGTCACAGTCTCCTCGACCAGCAGCGACTCGTCCACCGCCGGCCATCCGGCGTGGGCGACGTTGTCGTGACCGAGCATCGACCACATGTCCTCCGCACAGTACGGGGAGAACAGGCTCAGAAGGATCGCGACCGACTCGGCCGCCTCACGCACCGCGGGGTCTGCGGCTCCGGGTCCCGAGTCGATGGCCTTGCGGGTCGCGTTCACGAGTTCCATCACGCGCGCGACGACCACGTTGAAGCGGAACCCCTCGACGAGCGTCGCGCAGTCGTGGAGGGTGCGATGCGTGATGGCACGCAGCGCCGCATCGCCGGAGGCCGGATCGGCGCCGGGCTCGGACTGCACGTCGCGCGCCAGTCGCCACGCTCGCGCGAGGAACTTCGCGCTGCCGGCGGGCGAGACGTCGGCCCAGTCGATGTCGTCCTCGGGCGGCCCCGCGAACGACATCGTGAGGCGGATGGCGTCGACCCCGAACTCGTCCAGCTGCTCGCTCAGGCGCACCAGGTTGCCTCGGCTCTTCGACATGGCAGAACCGTCCATCTGCACCATGCCTTGATTCAGCAGTGCACTGAAGGGCTCCTCGAAGTCGACGAGACCCATGTCGTGCAGGGCCTTGGTGAAGAAGCGGGCGTAGAGCAGATGGAGGATCGCGTGGGTGACGCCGCCCACGTACTGGTCGACGGGCGCCCAGCGCGAGGCGTCGGCGGGGTCGAACGGGCCGTCAGTCTTGCCAGGCGACAGGAACCGCAGAAAGTACCAGGAGGAGTCGACGAACGTATCCATGGTGTCCGTGTCGCGCATGGCGGGCCCGTCACAGCGCGGGCACGTCGTCGTGACCCAGTCGGTGGCGGCGCCCAGGGGCGACGTGCCCTTGGGCTTGAGGTCCAGCCCCTCGGTGGGCGGCAGCTCGACGGGCAGCTGGTCATCGGGCACCGGGACCTCGCCGCACGCGTCGCAGTGGACGATCGGAATGGGGGTGCCCCAGTAGCGCTGGCGCGAGATGAGCCAGTCGCGCAGTCGATAGTTCTTGGACGCGTGACCCAGGCCCTCGGCCTCCAGTCGCTCCGTGATCGCGGATATGGCGTCTTCCTTCGCCAGCCCATCCAGGTCGCCGGAATTGATCAGCGTTCCGTTACCGGTGGTCGCGAGGCCGGATTCTGCCGGATCGGGCAGAGACTCGCCGCTGTCGTCACGGCAGTCGAGGACGGCGCGGACCGGCAGGGAGAAGGCGCGAGCGAAGTCGAGGTCGCGCTGGTCGTGTGCGGGCACCGCCATGATCGCGCCGTGACCGTAGTCGGCCAGCACGTAGTCCGATGCCCAGATGGGCAGCCGCTCGCCGTTGACGGGATTGATCGCATAGCGCTCAAGGAACACGCCGGACTTGGGCCGTTCGGTGCTGAGCCGGTCGATATCGCTCGAGCCGCGCACGCCCTCGACGTACGCCTCGAATTCCTGCCTGACCCCCGCATTGGCGCCCTCGGCGAGCTCGGCGGCAAGATCGGAGTCTGCGGCCACGACCATGAAGGTCGCGCCGTGGAGAGTGTCGGGACGGGTGGTGTAGATGTCGACGGGCTCGTCGCGCCCCTCGATCCGGAAGGACACATCCGCACCGGCAGACCGGCCGATCCAGTTGCGCTGCATCGCGATCACCTTGGACGGCCACGTGTCCTGCAGGGTGTCGAGGTCGTCCAGCAGGCGGTCCGCATAGTCGGTGATCTTGAAGTACCACTGCGTGAGCTTCTTCTTGGTCACGGGGGTGTCGCAGCGCTCGCACAGGCCCTGGACCACCTGCTCGTTGGCCAGCACCGTCTGGTCCTTGGGGCACCAGTTCACGAGGCTCGGCTTGCGGTAGGCCAGCCCGCGCTCGTACATGCGCGTGAAGATCCACTGGTTCCACTGGTAGTAGTCAGGGCGGTGAGTCGCGAGCACCCGGTCCCAGTCGAACGAGCACGCATAGCGCTCCATCGAGGTGCGCTGCTGGGCGATGTTGTCCTCGGTCCAGCCCCGCGGGTCGAGACCGCGGGTGATGGCGGCGTTCTCGGCGGGCAGGCCGAACGAGTCCCACCCGATGGGATGCATCACGTTGAACCCTCGCTGGAACCAGTACCGCGCGATGACGTCGCCCAGCGCATACGCCTCGGCATGCCCCATGTGAAGGTCGCCGGACGGGTACGGGAACATGTCGAGCACGTACTTGGTGGGGCGGTCATCCTCGGCGCCCGGCGCGCGGAACGGCTGGGTGCGGCGCCACTCGGGCAGCCACCGCTCCTCGATCGCGCGGAAGTCGTAGCGGTGTTCGTCGGTCTCGGGGCTCGCGGAAGTCACCCGGCGATTCTATCGGCGTGAACGAGGCGACCGATCCGGCACGGAGTCAGCCCGACACACAGTGGAAACGCACCGCATCATTCTCGAAACAGAGATTGCTTAACGTGCTCACGACGCCGGCGTCCACGCTTCAGACGCGCCGGTGGCACTCCGCGTCGGGAGCTCACCACTCAACAAGGAGCATGACCTCGATGCATTCACCATCCATGTCGTCGCGCACGCGACGGATGTCAGTACTGAGCGGCCTCATCGCCGTCAGCATGATCGCCGCGGGAGGCGCTGCACACGCCGCGCCCGCCGCGAGCACGCCGACCCTCGGGGCGCCCGCCTCCGTCGACGAAGGGGACACCTTCTCCGTGACCCTCGCTCTGCCCGCGGCGGAGGACGTGTTCGCCTACTCGGCCGCGCTGACCTTCGACCCCGCTGTCGTCGACTACGTCGATGACAGCGCCGCCGGGCCGGAGGGCGGGTTCTCCTCGTCCTCCACCACGGCCGATGCGGTCACGTTCACCCACACCCGGCTTGGCAGCTCCCCGTCGCTCGAGGGCGACCTCGTGCTGTTCACGGCCGACTTCGTGGCGCTCGACGGCGGATCCGCGGAGTTCTCGATCGACTCACTCACCCTCGTGGGAGCCGACACCGAGGAACTGACGGTGGATGCCGATGTCGTAGTCGACACCGAGATCACCCCCGAAGACGACGGGTCGGGACCTGACGGCGGCACCGACGGCGGCACCGATGGCGGGACCGACGGCGGCACCGATGGCGGGACCGACGGCGGCACCGATGGCGGGACCGATGCGGATCCCGTCTCCGACAGCGGGCCAAGCACCGGCGACGACGAGGCCGTGACGGTCGACGGACCGGGAGCCGACAGCCTGTCCGACACCGGAGCCTCGCCCGCGGGCCTGATCATCGCTGCCGCGATCGCCCTCGCACTCGGCATCACGCTCGTCGTGCGCAAGTCGGTGATGACCCGATGACCGCCACAGCGCCCCTCGACCACTCATTCAGCAGGAGAACGTCTATGAAGTCCCGTCGTACCCTCACGGCCGTGGGTGCCGGAGCGCTCGCCGCCACGCTGGCCATGCCGGCCGTCGCATCGGCCGCACCCGGCGAGGCCCCCGCAGCCTTCCTCTCCCCGTACTACACCGAGCTCGACGTGACTGGAGATCGTCAGGTCTCGACCGCGGACCTCGAGATCGTGGCCGCCAACCTCGGAGCCACGAGCGACTCCCCATCGTGGGATTCGGTCTCGGTCGCTAACGTGGACGGCGACGGAGTCCTCACGGTCACGGACCTCGCGGCCGTTTCGCAGCGCATGATCTACGACGACGGCGAGTTCGAGATCGTCGAAGCCAGCGTGCTCGACATGCAGGCCGCGATGAACGCCGGGGTGACCTCGTCGGTGGAGATCACCCAGGAGTACCTGGACCGCATCTCTGCCTACGACACCGTCACCATCGACACGGCTGACGGCGGGCGCCCGCTCCACTCGATCATCTCGACCAGCTCGGTCGCGCTCGACGCCGCGGCCCAGGCTGACGCCACCCGCGAGTCCGACGGAATGACGAGCATGCTGCTCGGCGTGCCCATCGCGCTCAAGGACAACTACAACACGTCCGACATGCCCACCACGGGCGGCTGCTCGTGCTGGGACGACAACTGGACCGAGGACGACGCCTTCATGGTCGAGGGCCTTCGCGACGCCGGCGCCGTGATCCTCGCCAAGGCGAGCCTCGACGAGTTCGCCTACGGGTTCAGCTCGGTGTTCAGCGCCTACCAGGAGCCCGGAGAGTTCACTCCGATCGCGAGCCCATACAACACCTCGTTCACGGCGGGAGGGTCGTCGGGTGGAAGCGCGGCGTCCGTCGCGGCGAACCTCGTGGGCATCGCCCTCGGCACCGACACCGGCGGATCGATCCGCGTGCCCGCGTCGTACAACCAGCTGGTGGGCGTGCGGCCCACAGTGGGACTGTCCAGCCGGGACGGCATCATCCCGCTCGCCCTCACACAGGACACGGGTGGTCCGCTGACTCGCAGCGTGGTCGACGCGGCGGTGTCGATGGACGCCCTGACCGGGATCGACGAGAACGACCCGGTCACCGCGAACCAGGAGGGGCTCGTTCCCGAGTCCTACACCGCGTACCTCGACGAGGGCGCACTGGACGGCGCCCGCATCGGCTATGTTCCGTCGATGCTCCCGTCGTCCAACACGACCGTGATGGCCGGGTGGGACTCGGCAGTCGCGGCCATGGAGGCCGAGGGCGCCACGGTGATCGAGATCACCCCACCAGAGGCCTTCACCGCAGTGCTGGAAGAGGGCAGCGGCAGCACCAACGAGTTCAAGCACGATCTGAACGAGTACATCGAGGCCTACCTGGCACCCGAGGTCGAGATCCGCTCGCTGACCGACATGCTGGCGACGGACAACTACGTGACGTTCCGCGAGCGCGTCTACGAGGGCCGCAACAACGTGACCGACGAGACATACCAGGAGTGGGCCGGACCGGAGGGTTCACACACGCTCCAGTTGGCGGCGGGCAAGGAACTGCTCCACGACATGTTCGACGAGCATGACCTCGACTCGCTCGTGTACCCGTCGACGGTGGTCTACGGGACCTACAGCCGCAACATGCGGCTGAGCCCCAACACGGGCATGCCGTCGGTCACCGTGCCGATGACCGTCGAGGCCGAGGGCGATCGCGCCGGCGGCGGCGCAGGACTTGAGTTCCTGGGCCGCGACTTCGCCGAGGGAACGATCCTGGGCCTCGCATACGCGTTCGAGCAGTCGACCGCGGTGCGCACCACGCCGACGCTGTACGGGCCTCTCGAGGACTGACACCACAGCGCAGCGCCAGGTGGGGCCCCGGGAGCATTCGCTCTCCCGGGGCCTCACCCATGTGCACGCAGCGAGACGTCGTGAGTGGCATACCCCACACGACTGTTTACTCAGCTCCCGCGTTTGCCGATCATCCCGGAGGGACACCGTGCGCAGCTCGCGCGCGGCACGTGCAACTCAAAGGGAGGCCCGCGCATTCACACACGCAGCCATGGCACGCGAATCGTCGCGACGCGCACCGCGACGGTGGTAGCGCTGGGCGCAGCCCTCGCCCTCCTCGTCACGCCCGCTCAGGCACAGGTCGAGTCGCCGGGTTCGACCACGTCGCCCGCGCCCTCCAGCACGCCCACTTCCACGCTGTCCGCGACGGATGAGCCGGCGGCGGCTCCCGCTACCACCACCACCGCGTCTCCGTCGCCCACGACCAGCCCGACTCCGGCGACCAGCCCCGCGCCGTCGCCGGCTCCGAGCTCACCTTCCCCGCTCCCCCAGGAGCTGCCGTCCGGCGAGGCCCCGCCCGCTGACGATCCCGACGCCGCCACTGACGCACCGTCCACCGACTTCGGCATCACGGCCTCAGCGGGACCCCGAATTCAGTTCGTCGACGTCTCGAGCCGTGTCGGCGACGCCAAGTACTCCGAGTTCGCGGCCGAGATCGCGTGGCTGGCCGAGTCCGGCCTCAGCGAGGGCTGGCTGCGCTCCGACGGTTTGCGCGAGTTCCGCCCCTATTCGAACGTGTCGCGGGACGCGATGGCGGCGTTCCTCTACCGATTCGCGGCCTCCCCCGCCCACGTCCCGCCGGCGCGGTCACCCTTCGTGGACATCCTCCCCACCTCGACCGAGTTCTACTCCGAGATCACGTGGGCCGCGGATGCGGGCATCTCGACGGGTTGGAAGGTCTCGGGCGGCAGCGCATACCGTCCCTTCACCCCCATCACCCGCGAGGCGATGGCGGCCTTCCTGTACCGATACGCCGGCTCCCCGAGGGTGAGCCTGCCGGGCAGCTCTCCGTTCATCGACGTCTCCCCCACCTCCCCGTTCTACGAGGCCATGGTGTGGCTCGAGGCCACCGGCGCCGCCAACGGGTGGCAGACCGCGAACGGCCCGGAGTTCCGCCCCCGCGCGACGATCACCCGCGACGCGATGGCAGCCTTCGTCCAGCGGCTCGACAGCATGGGCGTGGCGTTCACGCCGACGGACAAGTCCACACCGCTGCTGCGGCACTCGGTGATGTACGTCTACGGTGCGGACACGCTCAACATCCGATCGGGCCCGTCGACCTCGCACCCGGTCGTCACCAGGCGCACGAGAGACTCCGCGCTGAACACCACAGGAGCGGTGTCCGCCGACGGTTGGATCGAGGTCCTCATCGGCGGCGACCGGGCGTGGGCCTCCGGCTACTACCTGATCGGCACCGGCGGAGCGGCGATCACACAGGCTCGCTCGACGTATTCCAACGGCCGCATCCCGGAGTCGCACCTGTGTGCGCTGTCGTGGGACAGCTCCGAGATCCTCCTGTGCCAGGCCGCGGAAGACCTCGAGCGGCTCAACCTCGCCTTCCGCAACCGCTACGGCATCAACATCCCCGTCAACGACACGTACCGGGACTACGACGCCCAGGTGCGGGCGAAGGAGCTCTACGGCTACCTCGCCGCGACGCCGGGCACCTCGAACCACGGGTGGGCGGCCGCCGTCGACATCGGCGGATCGCGACTGCCCGGCGGCTACCAGGGCTCCGCGTACCTGTGGCTGCGTCAGCAGCTCGCCGGCTACAACTGGGTGCTGCCCACCTGGGCACGGCCGTCGGGCAGCAAGCCCGAACCCTGGCACTTCGAGTACACGGGCTGAGGTCAGCGGCCCCCGAGCCGGCCAGCGAGCTCGTCGAGCTCCCGCAGCCACGCCCGCCGCGCCTCGAGCTCGGCGGGGATGTCCAGCCGATGCGCCTGCGGGTCCGCGAGGAAGTCCGCCAGCGCCGGAAGGCGGAACAGTTGCGCCTTCTGACGGAAGTAGTCGCTGGCCCCCATCAGGTAGGCGGGCTTGCCCATCAGGGCGCCGAACAGGGCCGTGTGGTACGACGAGGACAGCACCACGTCCACGTCCAGCACGCCCTCGAGCTCGGCCGGCAGACCCGTGCCGAACCGGTACTCGAGCGACGCCTTGGCGATGTCGATCACGCGATAGCGCGCGAAGGGAAGATCCTCCGCAAGCGCAGTGACGGTGTCCAGCGTGTCGCGGACCTCGGGGCGCGGGTCGTCGTACGCGTGCAGCAGGACGAGTTCGCAGCCGGGCATCGCGCCGACCACCTCGTCGAGCACCCCCCTCCACATCGCCAGCGCGCTCGCGCCGCCGGCGTAGTCCGAGGTGTTCATGTGCACCGCGACCCGGGCCGGTCCCGGGGAGCGGGTGTGGCCATCCGTCGCTTTCGCCCAGTCTTGGAAGATCTCGGTGAGGTCGTCAAAGGTGAACTCGACGGGCATGTCGAGCGCCCCCTTGGCGAGCTCAAAGGACACGTGATCCCGCAGGCCCACCTGAATGATCCGGTGATGGCGTGCAAGCTCCGTGAAGCCCGGCAGGGCGGGCGCATCGATCTGCAGGCCCGTGAACAGGATCGGCGCGCGCCCGGCATCGTGACCGACCGCGTCGATCACGGGGAAGTGCTCTCCTCCCCATCTCTCGTTGAGGTAGCCCCCGCCGACGACGTGAAGCAGGCGGCCGTCGCTCGGCAGCGCGACCTCGATCAGGCCCGAGGTGCGCAAGTCGTGAGGCCGAGTCGTCGCGAACACCAGCGCATCGGCGGGATACCAGGCCTCGAGCTGAGAGGCGCGGCCCGCGGGCAGCGCCGCATGGCCGGGCATGATGAGGGTGACGGGGTGGCTCTCGCGGGCCCGCCATGAGGCGAGGATGTTCTTGGTCTGCAAAATGTCGCCGAAGTTGGAGTGGCCGTTGGAGCCGGTGTACACCACCACCCCGGCTCCGCGCTCGGACAAGGCGGCGGCGGTCTCGGGCGAGGCGTAGTACCGCATCGCGGTGCTTGCCCACGCGCCGTGCCCCGTGCTGCGCGGCAGGTACGCGGGGAGGCCTTCGAGCAGCGCGTCGAAGGCGGCCCTCGACGCGCGGCGCACCACCCGCTCGTGAGCCGCGGCCGCCCGCGCCTGCGCCTGCGCCGGATCCGCACGCAAGGCGTCGATCGCCGCGAGATACCCGTCGATGCCGGACGCCGGATCCACGGGGTAGGCGACCTCGTCGTCGATCATCTCGGACATGCCACCGACCATCGGCGCGATGACCGGCAGGCCGCTCGCCATCGCCTCGAGCACCACCATGGCGATTCCCTCGTAGTCCGAGGTCAGGAGCAGCGCATCGAACTGCTCGGGATGCGCGTTCAGGAAGCCGCCATCGAACGGCTCCTCGACCACCGCGACGCCGGCGGCTGCCCGCGCCAGGTGCTCGCGCCACTGCTCGTCCGTCTCGATGACCGGCCGGCCCCTGATCACGATCTCGACCGGGGCCTGGCGCTCGTGCAGCTCCTCCGAGATGTCGGCGACGCGGTCGAGCCGCTTCTGCAGGTCGAACCTCCCGGCCCACAGGAGCCGGACCGGTGCGCTCTCCGCGCGCGATGGCTCCGGACGGGCCGCGAGAGCGGGGGCGAGCGCGTCGGTGTCCACCACGGTGAAGACGGTGAACAGTTCGCGCGGCACCCCCTGTACCATCACGACCTGGTCGACGAAGGCCTGGCTGTCGGTGAGGATGCCAGTGACGTGGTCGAAGAAGTCGCGGGACCGGTTGTACAGGAACGACCATTCGGACTCGTCGTCGTACCTGTCGACGCAGAATGTCTGCAGGTAGATGCGGCTGTGCCGCGCGATCTGGCGACCGAAGCGCTCGACCGCCCAGAAGCCCGCCACGGAGTTGTTGACGTGAATCGTCTCGGGCCGCAGCTGCGCGCACACCATCGCGAGCACCTGCTCGGTGAACTGCGGCCACAGGCCGAACCGCCCGAGCTCGACAACGGTGACTCCGCTCGGCACCTCCGCCAGGTGCTCCGACGCGTCGGGCTCGGTGGTGATGAGCGCGACAGTCGCCTCCGGCCGGAGCCGACGCACGGCGTGCAGGTGCTCGAGCGTCATGCGGTCACCACCGCCCGTGCGCACCCACAGCGCCACGGCGAGGAAGTCGACCTCGGCAGGCAGCTGGTCGATCGCGGACCAGTACGCGAAGCGGTCGGGCACCGAGAGGTCGTCGTAGTCGGCGCCCACGGTGCGGTACTTGACCAGGTGACGCGTGACGGGAGTGCGCAGCAGGGGCTGGAGGAGGTGGGCGTTGTGCCAGTCGTTGATCTCGTGCGCGGTAAGCGCTCGCAGCTCGGCCGGCACCTCCAGGGGCTCGGCGGACTCGCCGCCTGCCCGCAGCTCCCGGCCGACCCTTCCCACGACCCGGCGCGCAAGACGCGCCGCTCGGCGCACCGCACGCACGGGCAACGGGCCGGGAGCGGCGGCGGCCTCGGGAGACATCTGCACCCGGGGCGCAAGGCGCGCCACCTCCTCGCGAGCCACCGCCTTGTCTCTCAGCAGGGCGCTCTGGGGAGCAAGCGAGCCGCCGTGCGCATGAGCCAGCGAGCCGTGGTCGCGGGCGTGGTAGTACAGCGTGGTCTCGGGGGCGATCAGGTGAGGGACGCCGGCGGCCACGGTGTCGCAGTTGAAGGCCCAGTCCTCGGGACCGAACCCGGAGTCCGGGCGGCACTCCCGGTAGGGGTGCGCAAGCACCACCTCCCGGTGCATGAGGGCGAACGCATCCCACATGTTGAACCATGCCAGCAGTCCCGGATGGAACCGCCGGTCGGTCGTGCTCATGAGCGGCCACACTGCGAGGTCATCGCCGAACTTCAGGATCCGCTGGGGATGAACGATGCTGGGCTCGCTCGCGGCGTCGAGCACGGCCGCGCCCGCCGCCAGCCAGTTCTCCGACGGCAGGTTGTCGGCATCGAGCACTCCGACCACGGGCGCGGAGGACGCCGCTATCCCGGCGTTGCGCGACAGCCCCAGGTCGCCGTGGTCGACGTCCAGGACGCGCACCGTGACGGCATCGCCGAGCACCCCGTCCGCCACCACCTCGTCGACCTGATCGACGGTCCGCACGTCGGACCGGTCGCGAACCACCACCACCTCGACTGCCAGGCCGGCGTCGCGCGCGTGGGCGAGGGTGCGGGCGAGCCCCCGCATGGTGGGGATCATCAACCGGCCCTCACGATGGGTCGTGACGATGACGGCGATATCGGTGCGGGGAGTCACCGGATCAGGCTACCGGGTGGGCACCTCGCGGGGCCTCAGGCGACCTGCGTCACCGACACGGTGACATCGAGATGCTCGGTGCTGCCTGCGACCACGCCAGTGAGGGGCGGGATGTCGGCGTACTCGCGGGCGCGGCCGACGATCACGTGGTGATCGCCCACCTCGCGGTCATTGGTCGGGTCGAAGCCCGTCCACTCCCCCGTCCACCACTCGATCCACGCGTGCGACTCGCCGTTGACGGTCTCGCCGATCTCGGCGTCGCGCTTGGGGTGGAGGTATCCGGACACGTATCGCGCGGGGATGCCCACGCTGCGCAGCGCGCCCGCCGCGAGCTGGGCAAGGTCCTGGCACACGCCCGAACGCGCCTGCCACGCGTCCGATGCGGCGGTGTGGACATTCGTCGCACCCGGCACGTACCGCATCTCGCTGTACAGGTGGTCGGAGATGGCACGGGCGGTGTCATCCGGCGACAGCCTGCCCGCGGCCTCCGCGGCGAAGTCGGCGAGCTCCTCGGGCGGCTGGGTCATCACGGAGTGATCGAGGTACTCGCACAGCAGATCCTGGAATCTGGGGCCATGGAGGGTGTCCCAGTCCGCCCGCTCGGCCCTCACGGGCTGCGGCACGATCTCCACCAGGGACGAGGACAGGACCGTGAGGGTCCGGTGCGGCTGGAGCACCTCGAACGCCGTGACGTCGCACTCCCAGTAGTCGCGAAACCCGGTGCGCCACGACACTGGTGAGATGTCGACCTTCGAGTCGAGCACACGCTGGCGAGGCAGCCACGCGGGGGTCAGCCGGGCCTCGTTGTACGAGGACTGGACGTCCTTGCCGTAGCGGAAGTGCGTGCGGTGCTCGATCTTGAGCTGGGTCACAATGCCTCCTGGTTCCAGGCGACCGTCGCGGCCGGCAGGAAGTAGCGATCCCGAATCAGGTCCGACGCCGTCGCACACGCTCGCTGGACCTCGTGCATCTGCGGCACGAGGTCGTCGAGGATGTCGCGCACCGGGCTGTACTCGAGATTGGTGCGGGCGCGGCCGAGCGCGAGCCGCGCCCTGCCCGCGAGCACGCGATTGGACTCCGAGCCCTCGATCTCGGTGAGGATCGACTCGGCTCGGTCAAGGTTGTACGCGATCGAACGGGGGAACAGCCGGTCGATCAACAGGAACTCGGCGGCGCGCTCCTCCGTCACAAGGGCGCGCACGGTGCGCAGGTACGCCTCGTGAGCGGAACAGGTCCGCAGCAGCGTGGTCCAGTTGGGTCCCGTGGTGCCCTCGAGGCTGCGGGTCATCAGCAGCCGCGCGATCATGTCGGCGCGCTCGAGCGACCTGCCCAGCTCCATGAAGTGCCACGCGTCGTCACGTGAGGTGGTCGCCGACGACAGTCCCCACACGATGGCAGCCCGCTCCCGCACCCACACGAAGTACTCGTGAGGGCGAGAGGCGCGGGTCCACCGCGGCAGGCCCATGCGGGTGGTGTTCAGCGCCTCCCAGACCTCGGTGCTGATGACCTCTCGCGCGCGACGAGCGTTCTCCCGGGCCGCGGTGAGGGTGCCAGCGATCGAGGCGGAGCTGCCGAGGTCGAACGCGAGCTTGCGCAGGACGTCGTCACGGTTCACCTGGTCGTCGTGCGGAATGTTCATCACCGACAGCAGCGACGCGTTGGCGCTCGGCTCGTCGACCCACGGGTCCTCGAGCAGCACGTTCAGGTGCACGTCGAGCAGGCGCGCGGTGTTGTCGGCGCGCTCCACGTAACGACCGATCCAGAACAGCGACTCCGCGATGCGGCTCAGCATGACTCGCTCCCTTGAACCCGCTGCTGCTGTTGCTGTTGCTGCTGAGCTTGCTGGCCCGCGACGTTGTCGTCGGGATGGGCCGCCTGCGGCACCGAGGCCATGCCGCTCAGTTCGACCCTCGACTCGGCGGGCCCCTGCGAGGAGCCGCGATGACGCACGCCACCGAGCACCCACGTGTCCTTGGAGCCGCCTCCCTGCGAGGAGTTCACGATGAGCTGACCGCGAGCGAGCGCGACCCGGGTGAGCCCACCCGGGAGCACCCACACGTCCTCGCCGTCGTTGATGGCGAACGGCCGCAGGTCCACGTGACGCGGCTCCAGGCCGCCATCGGTCAGCGTCGGCACCGTCGAGAGCTGCACCACGGGCTGCGCGATCCATCCGCGCGGGTCGCGCAGGATCTGAGCACGGACCTGTGCGAGCTCCTCTCGGGAAGCGCGCGGGCCGATCGTCACGCCCTTGCCGCCGGCGCCGTCCACGGGCTTGACCACGAGCTCGTCGAGGCGGTCCAGGACCTCTTCCCTCGCATCGGCCTCCTCGAGACGCCACGTGTCGACGTTCGGGAGGATCGGCTCTTCGTTCAGGTAGTACCGAATGAGGTCGGGCATGTAGGTGTACATCAGCTTGTCGTCGGCGACGCCGTTGCCGATCGCGTTGGCGATGGTCACGTTGCCCAACCGCGCCGCGGTCACCAGGCCCGGCGCGCCGAGCGCGCTGTCGGAGCGGAAGGCGACCGGGTCGAGGAAGTCGTCGTCGACCCGCCGGTAGATGACGTCGACCCGGCGGCGTCCTGCGGTGGTGCGCATGTACACGCGGCCGTTCGTGGTCTCGAGGTCTCGCCCCTCGACCAGCTCGACGCCCATCGTGCGGGCCAGCAGCGAGTGCTCGTAGTACGCGGAGTTGTACACACCGGGGGTCAGCACCACGATCGTCGGGTCGTCGACGCCCTCGGGGGCGGACTTGGCGAGCGACGCCCGCAGCCGGCGCGAGTACTCCAGCACCGGCCGGATGCCCATTGCGCCGAACATCTCGGGGAACATCTGCGACATCGCGCGCCGGTTGGACAGCACGTAGCTGACGCCGGACGGGACCCGGACGTTGTCCTCGAGCACGCGCCAGATGCCGTGCTGGTCCCGCACCAGGTCGATTCCGGACACATGCACTCGGACCCCGTTGGCGGGCTCGACGCCCGCGACCTTGCGGTAGAAGTGCGGCGACGTCGCGATGAGGCGCCTCGGCACGATGCCGTCCGTGACGCAGTGCTGGGAGCCGTAGACGTCGGAGAGGAATGCCTCGAGCGCCTTCACGCGCTGGGAGACCCCCGGCGAGATGATGTCCCACTCGTCGCTGCCGATCACGCGGGGCACGATGTCGAGCGGGAACGGCCGCTCCTCGCCCGCGTGATCGAACGTCACCCCCTGCGCGAGATACGTGTTCGCCAGCGCCTCGGCGCGGGAGACCAGATCGTCGCCGGACATCCGGTCGATCTCCGCGTACACGCGGGCGTACGGCTCGCGGACCCGACCGTCCACGTCCATGGCCTCGTCCCAGGCTGCGGACGGCGCGTACCCGGTCCAGGGGGTGTGAGCAGGAGCATCGGTCATGACCCCACGGTAGCCCGCGTTGGTTGCGTATGGGTTTCCTTGGGTGTTCACCAGTGTGTCGACCGCCCCCTGGCGATCGAGTCCGGCCCGTCCACGTGATCATGGTCGCCACCGGCTCTCCCGCGAGCGAGTCGACGCCCGACAGTCCCTCATCACGGCCGACGGCCGGGCGCCGCGCGCCCGCCGCAACGTGCCGGAAACGCCGTCCTGCCTAGACTGATCTGACGGCGATTCAGAAGGCGGGCCACACCATGACCGATGCGCGTGCTGGGCGAACCTTGACTGGCGCGTCTGCGGCGGTCATCACGGTCTCGGACCGGCGCTCGGCCGGGGAGGCCGAGGACACCGCGGGGCCCGCAGTCGCCGATGCCCTCCACGCTGCCGGCGCCGCAGTCGAGGCATGGGTGGTGCCCGACGGTCGCGACTCGGTCACCACCGCGATCGAGCAGGCGCTGTCCTCGGGCGCGCGGATCGTGCTCACCGCCGGCGGGACGGGGGTGCACCCTCGCGACGTCACGCCCGAGGCGACGCGGCCGTTCCTCGCGCGCGAACTGCCGGGCATACCCGAGCTGCTCCGGGCCACGGGGTCGCGCACCACGGCCACGGCCGCCCTCAGCCGCGGGCTCGCCGGCGTGAGCGCGGGACACGCCCCGGCGGTGATCGTGAACCTGCCGGGATCCGAGCCGGGCGCACGCGAAGGCATCGAGACGCTGCTCCCCGTGCTTGCGCACCTCCTGTCCCAGATCGACGGCGGCGACCACTGATGGCCGTGTCACTGGCGCACGTGGGCCCCGCACCGCTGAGCCTCGACGCCCATGTCGCGGCCGTGTCCGGCCCTCGCCACGGCGCGGTCGCGACGTTCCTGGGCCAGGTGCGCGACCACGACCCGAGCGTCGACGGAATGGTGACCCACCTCGAATACTCGGCCCACCCCGACGCGCAGGAGGTGCTCGCCCGGATCGCCCGCGATTCCTGCCCCGACGGCGCGGAGCTGGCGGTCACGCACCGCATCGGCCTGCTCGCCGTCGGCGACGCGGCGATCGTCGCGGCCGTCGCCAGCCCGCACCGGGCTCAGGCGTTCGAGGCCTGTCGCGACCTCGTCGAGCGCGTGAAGGCGGAGCTCCCGGTGTGGAAGCGAGAGATCCTCGCGGACGGCTCGCACGCATGGGTAGGGATCCGGTGACGGGCGCACGCGAGGGCCGCATGGCCGACCCGGGGCTGACCGACAGGTTCGGTCGCGAGCACCGCGACCTGCGCATCAGCCTCACCGACCGCTGCTCCCTGCGGTGCACGTACTGCATGCCGGCCGAGGGGGTGCCGTGGCTGAAGAGCGACACCATGCTCAGCACCGACGAGCTGGTGCGGGTGGCGCGCGTCGCGGTCGAGATGGGTGTCGAGGAGATTCGCCTCACCGGCGGCGAGCCCCTGCTGCGCGCGGACGTGGTCGACGTGGTCGACCGCCTGGCGAGCCTCGAGGGCCCCGCGGGTCGCCCGGAGCTGTCGCTCACGACCAACGCGCTGCGGCTGCCCGCCCTCGCCGCCCCCCTGCGAGACGCGGGGCTCGCGCGCGTCAACATCTCCCTCGACACGCTGCAGCGTGACCGGTTCCACGAGCTCACCCGGCGCGACAGGCTCACCGACACGCTGGCCGGCATCGCTGCCGCCGATGCCGCCGGCCTGTCCCCCATCAAGATCAACGCCGTCGCGATGCGCGGCACCAACGATGACGAGATCGTGGACCTCACCCGGTTCTGCGTGGATCGCGGCTACCAGATGCGTTTCATCGAGCAGATGCCTCTCGACGCGGGACACACGTGGGACCGCCACGAGATGGTCACCGGCGAGGAGATCCTCGCCGCGCTGGCCTCGCACTGGACGCTCACCGAACGCCCGGGACGGGGAGCCGCGCCTGCGCAGGTGTGGGACGTCGACGGCGGCCCGGCCTCGGTGGGAGTGATCGCCTCCGTCACCCGGCCATTCTGCGGCACCTGCGACCGGGTGCGGCTCACCGCCGATGGGCAGCTCCGCGCCTGCCTGTTCGCTCGCCAGGAGTCGGACATCCGCTCGCTCCTGCGGGACGGCGCGGACGATGCGGCGCTCGCCGGCGCCATCGCCGCCTGCCTGCGCCTGAAGCAGCCGGGTCACGACATCGACGATCCCAGCTTTCTGCAGCCCGACCGGCCCATGAGCGCGATCGGTGGCTGACGGCGTGCCCATCCCCGCCCTCGTGAAGCGGGACGGGGAGATCGGGTGAGACGCGCATCGGCCGCATTCACCGCCGCGCTCGCGGCCGTGGCGGCGTGCGGGCTGCCAGGGTGCGCCCCGGCCGAGGCGTCGCCGCGCACCGTCACGGTGTTCGCGGCCGCCTCCCTGACCGAGGTGTTCGCCGAGCTCGAGGACCGGTTCGAGGCGATGCACCCGGGAACCGACCTCGTCAGGGTCCATGGCGGATCGGCGGAGCTGGCCGCCGCCATCCGCGAGGGTGCGCCGGCGGACGTGTTCGCCTCCGCCAACGAGAGGCAGATGGAGACAATCGCCCCCGACCAGGCAGCGCCCCCACGCGTGTTCGCGACCAACGTGCTGACGATGGTCGTGGAGCCCGGCAACCCGCTGGGGCTCACGCGGCTCGCTGACCTGGAGCGCGACGGCGTGGTGTCGGTGCTGTGCGCGGAGCAGGTGCCCTGTGGGGAGGCCGCGAAGCGCCTGGCCGCCGCGTCCGGCGTCACGCTCTCGCCCGCATCGGAGGAGAAGTCCGTGACGGACGTGCTCGGCAAGGTCGCGACGGGCCAGGCCGATGCGGGTCTCGTCTACGTCACCGACGTCGCGCGGTCGGCGCTCGTCGAGGAGGTGGCGATCGCGGGCTCCGAGGCCGTCCGCCACTCCTACCCGATCGCGGTGACCGGCGCCGGCAGCGCACCGGATCTCGGCACGGACTTCGTGGACCTGGTGCTCGCCGAGGTGGGCCGCGAGGCGCTCGAGTCTCACGGGTTCGGCCTGCCGTGAGCACCCCGATGCCGCGCTGGATGCTGCCCATCGCGTTGACGGCCGCCGCTCTGGTGGTGCTGCCGCTGGCGGCGACCGCTCTGCGCCTCGACTGGGCGCGTCTGCCTGAGCTGCTCACCGCTCCGTCCGCCGTCCAGGCGCTGTCGCTGAGCCTGCGCACGGCCGCCATGTCCACGGTGCTGTGCCTGCTGCTGGGCGTGCCGCTCGGCTACGCGCTCGCATCGTGGCGGTCGCGTCTGCAGCCCGCCGTGCGCGCCCTGGTGCTCGCTCCGCTCGTGCTGCCGCCCGTGGTGGGCGGGCTGGCGCTGCTGTACGCGTTCGGCCGGCGCGGGCTGGTGGGCGGCCCGCTCGAGGCCGCAGGGGTGGACCTGGCCTTCTCGACGGCCGCGGTGGTGCTGGCGCAGACGTTCGTCGCGATGCCCTTCATGGTGCTCGCCGTCGAGTCCTCGGTCAGGGCGCGCCCGGGACACCACGAGTCGCTCGCCGCCACGCTCGGTGCGGGACGTTCGCGGATCCTGTGGCGCGTCACCATTCCCGCCCTGCGGCCCGCGCTCCTCACAGGCGTGGTGCTCACCTTCGCGCGTGCCCTCGGCGAGTTCGGCGCGACGCTCACCTTCGCGGGCAGCCTGCCCGGCGTCACGCGCACCCTGCCGCTCGAGATCTACCTGCAGCGCGAGACGGATGCGGACGCGGCGGTCGCGCTCGCGATGCTGCTCGTGACCGTCGCGGTCACCGTGGTCGCGGTGGCGTACCGCCCGCTGGCCAAGGGCTCCCGATGACGCTCACCGCTCACGTGCGCATGCCGGCCCGCGGAGTCGACGCTCTGGTCACCACGCAGGCGGGCCGCACCCTCGCGCTGCTGGGGCCTAATGGCTCGGGCAAGTCCACCGTGCTCGCCGCGATCGCGGGCACGGTGCGGCCCTCCTCCGGAGCGGTGTCCGTCGACGGACGAGTGCTCCACGACCTGGACCGTGCCCCCACGACGTGGATCCCCTCTCGCGAGCGCCGCGTCGCCCTGGTCACTCAGGGTGACGACCTGTTCCCCACCATGAGCGTGCTGGACAACGTGGCATTCGGACCGCGCTCGCGCGGCGCCGGCCGGGCCGATGCGCGGGCCGAGTCGGCGGGCCTGCTTGAGCGGGTGGGCCTCGGCTCGCTGCGCGACCGGCGTCCCGCGCACCTCTCGGCGGGCCAGCAGCGCCGAGTGGCGATCGCACGCGCGCTCGCCTCGAAGCCGGAGGTGCTGCTGCTCGACGAGCCGTTCGCGGGCATCGACATCGAGGCGGCGACCGGGCTGCGGGCACTGGTGCGTGACGTGTCGGCGAACCTCGCCGTGGTGATGACCACTCACGACGCCATGGATGCCCGTCTGCTCGCCCACGACGTGGCGGTCCTCGCCGCCGGCTCAGTCGCGGAGCACGGTCCGACGGAGCAGGTCATGTCGCGGCCGCGCACCGCGTTCACGGCGCGCATGGCGGGACTGGTGCTGGTGCGTGGCGCCATCGGCGACGACGGCCAGTTGGTGACCAGTGAGGGGTATCGCGTGCGTGCGCTGGCGTCCGGGCTGGCGGCGGGACGGCCCGCGCTGGCGGCGGTGCGGCCTCGGGACGTGCGGATCGCCGCCAGCGGCGGCCTGACCGACGTGGTGCGGGCGATCGAGCCGCGCGGCGACGTCGTGCGGGTGCACGGAGCAACGCTCATGGCGGACCTCGACCCGCTCGACGCCGCGGGGGTCTCGCCCGGCGACGCCATCGCCTTCGAGCTCCCTCGGCTGGACGTCTACCCGTCCTGAGGGCTCGCTAGCCGCCGGCGAAGGGCGGCAGCACGTCGACCGTCGCACCGGGAGCGATCGCCGCGTCGTCGTCGGAGCGAGTGCCGGCGACGACGATCGCGCACTGCCGCAGCACCCGCTCGAGCCCGCCCCCGTGCGCCTGGACCAGGCGGTCGCGCAGCTCGCCCACGGTCGCGGCGGCCACCTCGGTCTGCTCGGTTCGGGCGGCCTCGGCGGCGGCGGCGAACAGCCTCACTGTCACCATCAGCCGGGCATCTCCTGCGCCCAGCGCTGCGCCAGCGCGGTCGCCTTGGCCGACGACTCCTCGGCGCTGAGGCCCCCGCGTCCGGCGGCGTAGCCGACCAGGAACGTGGTCAGCGGCGCGGCCGGCCGAGTGACGGAGTGGGCCGCGTCGCGGGCCACGTCCAGCAGGCGCTCGACGTCCACCTCTGCTGGGTCGATGTCGAGTTCGGACGCGAGCGCGGCAACCCACGCTTCGATCTGACTGGGGCTCATGCCCACTCCTCTCGCAGTGCCAACACATCGTCCCAGGTGTCCGCGTCGCGTGCGGCGTGACCCACGGGTACGTCCATCATCGTGAGTCCCGATGCCAGCGCGCGCATCGACGCTCCCTGAGGCTCCCCCAGCTCCTCGAGGGCTCTCCTCAACGACTCGCGCCGGTACAGGGCGAGCAGCGGCTGCCGTCGGCCGGCGGGGTCGACACCCCATGCGCCGTCGTCGTGACGCTGCGTTGCTACCGCCGCCATCAGCGCGGGCACGGCTTCGCGGGCGTGCGGCATGTCGCATGCCAGCACGAGCACATGGCTCGGGACATCATCGTGGAAGCCGGAGAGGTCGAGCGCGTGCAGCCCAGCCGCGATCCCCGCGACCGGGCCGCCCCCGGCCGGTTCCTCGCGCGCGAACGTCACGCCGGGTGGGGCGTCGGCGGTCGGTCCGACCACGACCACGGGTGCGCACGATGCGGCGGCTGAGAGGGCATGGCTCAACAGCGTCGAGCCACCCACCTCGACGGACGCCTTGTCGGTCCCGCCGAGCCTGCGGGCGCCGCCGCCGGTGAGGACGATCGCGCCCGTCCTCACGACGGACGAGTCCAGCCGCCGGACTTGCCGCCCTCCTTGGACAGCAGCCGGACGTCACGGATCGAGGTCGCCTTGTCGAGCCCCTTGACCATGTCGACCACGTTGAGGGCCGCGACGGCGGCAGACGTGAGCGCCTCCATCTCGACCCCGGTGCGGTCGGCGGTCGAGGCCGTGGCGACGATGCGCACGCCGTCGTCCTCGACGGTCGCGTCCACCGCGACCCCGTGGACCCCGATGACGTGGGCGAGCGGAAGCAGCTCGGGGGTGCGTTTCGCCGCGGCGATGCCGGCGATCCTCGCGACCGCGAGCACGTCCCCCTTGGGCACCGAGCCATCTCGTAGCGCGGCCACGACGGGGGGCGCGCACGCGACGAAGGCCTCCGCGCTCGCGCGGCGCACGGTCGGCTGCTTGTGCGTCACGTCGACCATGCGGGCATGGCCGCTGTCGTTCAAATGCGTGAATTCGCTCATCGGCTCCACCTCACGAGGGTCACGGTATCGCCCGCGGTCACGTCGTCGACGTCGGCCGGCACGTCCGCGAGCGCCTGCGCGGCTGCCAGGCTCGCGATGAGGTGCGAACCGGATCCCCCTGCGGTGGCCGGCTCCACAGTCCTGGGTCCCGTGAAGCGCACGGGCATGAACTGCCGCCTTCCCAGCGCGGCGCGCCAGCCGCGCGCGACGGTCGCCGTCTCCGGGTCCCCGCCACCGGGAGTCGGTTCGCCGCGCAGCCGCTCGAGCATCGGCGCCACGATGACGGCGAAGCTCACGAGCACGCTCACGGGATTGCCTGGGAGGCACGCGATGGGCGTGCCGTGCACCGCACCGAGGCCCTGGGGCTTGCCGGGCTGCATCGCGACGCGCACGAACTCCACCCCCGCGCCGGCCAGCGCGGCCTTCACCACGTCGTACGCGCCCACGCTCACGCCACCGGTCGTCACGATCAGGTCGGCGTCGGCCGCCGCGAGGCGCTCGAGCAGCTGCTCGGGAGCATCGCTGGCGCGTTCCATCACCACGGGTTCGGCTCCCGCCTCGCGCACGAGCCCGGCGAGCAGCACGGAGTTCGAATCGTGGATCTGCCCCGGACCGAGCGCCTGGCCTGCGTCCACCAGCTCGTCGCCGGTGGCGATCACCGCGACGCGTGCCGGCCTCACCACGACGACCTCGGACACCCCGACGGCCGCGAGCGCGGCCAGGCGGGCCGCGGTGAGGGTCTCGCCCGCGCGCACGATCACGTCCCCGGGGCGGGCGTCCTCACCCGCGCGGCGCACGTGCCGGCCCGCGTCGACCCCTCGTGCGATCTCGACCCACGCCGTGCCGCCATCAGTGGACTCGGCCGGCACCACCGCATCGGCCCCCGCCGGCATGGGCGCGCCCGTCATGATCCTCCACGCGGCGCCGGCGCGGAGCTCGGCGGGCGGCGCGCCCGCCGCCGTCTCCCCCGCCACCGGCAACCGCACGGGGGATGCCGTCGTCGCTGCGCGGACCTCGTCCGAGCGGACCGCGTAGCCATCCATGGCCGAGTTGTCGAACGGCGGGCTGGCGTCGCGCGCGGCGACATCGCGAACGGAGGTCAGGCCGAGGGCGCGCGACAGCGGTCGCGACTGCGCCTCCAGCGGGGCGACGAGCGCGAGCGCGCGCGCCACGTGCGACTCAAGATCCCGCACTCGCGGCCTCACGATCCGTGCGATCGGCGCGAGGCGACGTGCGGGCGCGCGGACCGGACGGCGCGAGCGGAATCTCCCGCCACCGCCCTGTGCGCGCATCCACCATCGCGAGAATCCCCGCCAACGAGGTGCCCGCTCCGCTCGCGATCTTGAGGGCCTCGGTCGCCATCGCGGCGCCCACCTGGCCGCACAGCGTTCCCAGCACCGCGCCTCCCGCGCACGCGTCCATGGACCCCTGCGGCTCCTCGGGGAACAGGTCGCGCATGCGCGCGGCACCGGAGAACACGGTCACCTGTCCGTGCCAGCCCTGCACCGCTCCCCACGCGACCGGGATCCCCAGTTCCTCGGCGGCGTCGGCCACCGCATGGCGAGAGGAGAAGCTGTCGGTGCTGTCCACGATCGCGTCGTGCCCCGCGAGGAGCTCTGCGGCGTTGGAGGCGTCCAGCCTGCGCACCACCGGCCGCAGGTCCATCCCCGGCGCCAGCGCGCGCAGCGTGTGCACCGCTGCGTGGACCTTGGGGCGGCCCACGTCGTCGGGCCCGAACAGGATCTGTCGGTGCAGGTTCGTGAGCGACACGTGGTCGGAATCGATCAGGGTGAGGCGGCCCACGCCGGCGGCGGCGAGGTACTGGGCGACCGGACACCCCAGGCCTCCGACCCCGACGATCGCGACGGACGCGCCGCCGAGCGCGCGCTGCCCGGCCTTTCCGAAGCCGGACAGGCCTCGCTGCCGTGCGTACGGGTCAGGAGCGGAGCGCGTCATGGAAACGGTCCGCGATGATCTCGAGCAGGATGTGGTGCGGAGCGAGCGGCTCCGTCACGAAGTCCGCTCCGGCCTCGTGCAGGCGGCGCTGGAAGAGCCCCGGTGCCAGCAGATAGGAAGCGACGGCCACGTCGCCATCCTCGCCGTTCTCACGCGCGGACGCCACCGCATCGGCGACGGACGGCTTGGTCCCCGCCGCATAGCCGATGCGCACGGGGCCGTCCCAGTGCTCGCGCAGCATCTCCGCGGCCCGCTCGGTGTCCGCCTGCGAGCGAGGATCGGACGAGCCGGCCGCGGCCAGCACCACGGTCGCGTCATGCGGCACACCCTGGTCGTCGAGCCGCTCGCGGACGATCTCCAGCAGGCGCGGGTCGGGCCCGAGCGCACCGGTGGATCGAATGTCGGTGCGCCCCTCGACGGCCTCGGCGATGTCGACGTACACGTGGTAGCCGCCCGCCAGCAGGATCGGCACGACGACCGCGGAGACGCCATCGCCGGGCTCGACGCCCTCGATGACCACGTCGATCTTGGGGTCCTGGACGTCGACGTAGGCGCCCCGCACCTCGATGTCCATCGCCTCGCGGACGGCGTCGAGCAGTTCGCGCACCGTGCGCTGACCCTCGTCCGCCCGGGTGCCGTGTGCACAGCCGATCAGAATTGCGCTCATGCGGCGCTCACCCCCAGTGCGTAGCCGCGCTTGACGACCGTGCGGACAAGTGCGCGACTTCCAGCGTTCTCGCGCAGTCGGTTGATCGCGGCCTCGACCGCGTGTGGTCCTGCCTGCGCCCCTGGGAGCAGCTCCCCCAGCTGGTCACGCGTGAGCACGTTGCCCCCGGCCCGAGCGAGCGCCCGGAGGATCTCCAGCCCGGTGGGAGTGAGCGGCAGCACCCTGCCGTCCAGCACCGCCGCCGTAGCCCGCATCACGAGCGGACCGTCGGGGGTGTGGATCGCCTCGACCGACTCCCCGTAGTGCTTGACGAGCTCGCGCACGAGCGCGCCCAGCCGCCAGCGGTCCGGGTAGCAGGTGGCGAGCCCGGCGCCCTCGAGCGGGGCCGCGGTGACGGGACCGACGGCCGCGAGCAGCAGCATGCCGGACGCGACCAGCGCGCGAATCGGCTCGAGCAGGCCCGCGCGGCGCACGTCGGTGAGCCACGCGTGAGAGCCCGGCGCGGACGTGAACAGCACGGCATCCGCCTGCCCGGCGGCGGCGGCGTCGATCCAGCGATGGTGAGCATCCGGGTCGAGCGGCGGTCCCCAGCCGTACACCAGCAGCGATTGGACGTCCGCCCCGGCCGATTCGAAGGCCTCGTCGAGACCGTCCGCGCCATTGCCGTGATGCTGCACCGCGATGCGCTGGCCGCTGACCCCCTCGGCGAGCAGGTACTCCTGCAGCTCGGCGGCGGTCTCCGACTCCGCGACCCAGTCCGCCTCGAGCCCTGCGGCCTGGATCGCGCCGCGGGCCTTGGGGCCCCTCGCGATCAGCCTGGCCCCGCGCATGCTGTCCAGCAGATCCTCGGCTATTCCGGCAGCGTCCGCGGCCTCGATCCAGCCCCGGAACCCGATGCCGGTGGTCGCCACGACGATGTCGGGGGGCGACGCGATCAGGGCGCGCGAATCGACGACGAGCTGCTCGTCGTCGAGATGCGGGATGGTGCTGAGCGCGGGCGCGTGATGCACGGTCGCGCCGCGGCGCTCGAGAGCGGAGGCGAACTCGCGTTTGCGCCTGTCCGCGGTGATGATCATCGCGCAACCGGCGAGCGGCTCTCCCACGTGACTCACCTCTCCCCCGTCTGCGGCTGCGGCGTCGCCGCCACCGAACCCGCCAGCAGGCCGGGCTGCGCCACCTTGCCGACGACGATAATGGCTGGAGGTTTCACGTCCGTTTCGTCCGCAACACGAACGATGTCCGCGAGCGCGCCGCGGGTGACGCGCTCATGCACGGTGGTGCCGTTCTCGACGATCGCGACGGGGGTTCGAGGATCGCAGCCTCCCGCGACGGCGGCGTCGACGATCTCGGGCAGCGCCGTCACCCCCATGAGGATCACCACCGTCGCGCCGGCCGCCATGGCCGCGACCGAGGCGGGGTCGGCGCCCGCGTGGCCCGTGGTCACGAGGACCGAGGTCGACACCCCGCGCTGGGTCACGGGGATGCCCGCGCGCGCGGGCACGGCGAAAGCCGAGGTGATGCCGGGAACGACCTCGACGTCGACGCCCGCCTCGAGGCACGCGTGGACCTCCTCGCCGCCACGGCCGAACAGGTACGGGTCGCCGCCCTTGAGCCGCACCACCGTCTTGCCGTCGAGCGCGCGGTCCACCAGCAGCGCATTGATCTCGTGCTGCGGCACCGGGTGGCGGTCGGGAGACTTGCCCACGTTCACCACCTCGACGTCGTACGGCACCGTGACCAGCAGCTCGGTGGTGCCCAGACGGTCGGTCACCACGACGTCCGCTTCGGACAGCGCCTGGCGGCCGCGCACCGTGATGAGCCCAGGGTCGCCCGGGCCTGAGCCCACGAGGATGACCCGGCCCGCGCCGGGGCGACGGCGGCGCAGGTCCACCTCGCCCTCGTCCAGGTGCGCCGCGACCGCGTCGCGCACGGCGCGGATCCGGCCCGGGTCCGGCGCGTCGAGTGACACCACCCCCACGCCGAGGTCGCCGTGCTTGGACATGGCGGCCTGGCGCGCGGTGCCCTTGGACGCGTCCGAGGCGTCGATGCACCACGTCTGGCGTTCACGAGCCCACTCGGCGACCGCGTCATTGAGCACGGCATCGCTGGTCGCCGCCAGCACGAACCAGGCGCCGTCGAGGTCGCGGGCCTCCACGCCCCGGCGAATCAGGGCGATGTCGCCGTGTGACGCGTGCCGCTCGATGTCGTCCGTGACCTGCGGCGCCACCACCGTCACACGGGCGCCCTCGGCCGCGAAACGCCGCACGCGCCGGGACGCGACGGTGCCGCCGCCGACGATCAGGACGGGCTTGTCTCTGAGGTCGAGTCCGAAGAGTGCCGTCACTCGTCACCTGCCAGGTCGATATACACCTGGCCATTGTCGACGGTGACGGGGTGCACGACCAAGTCCGGGGCGTGTCCGGGGCGGGGCTGCTTGTCCATCGTGGCCAGGCAGGTGCCGTCGAGGAGGGAGAACACCTGCTTGTAGATGGGCGAGGCCACCGTCGGCACACCGCCGCGGTCACCAGTGATGCCGCGCGACATCACCGCCGCACCTGAGAACGGGCACAGGTTCTGGACGGCGTGGACGCTGCCGTCGGCGAGACGGAAGATCGCGACCTGCCGTCCGCTCACGAGGGCCGCCACGCCCAGTTCGGGCGTGAGTTGGTCGTAGCCGCAGACGGCCACGGCTTCGGAGCCGGGTTGCCCGGCCGATGCGGGGGCCGGGTTGGTCGGGGTTGTGCAGGAAGGCGCAGAGGCGGAGGTCATGACCGCACCTCGAGGGTCGAGGGTGCGATCAGGACGGCGCCGCCGTCACGATCGGCCTGCGTGGCAGGGCGGCGCTGGCCTCGCTCCTCCACGTACGCGAGCGACGGGTCGGGCTCGTCGGGGGCGTTGACGAACGAGCTGAACTGGCGCAGTCGCTCGGGATCCCTCAGCACCGCGGCCCACTCGTCCTCGTAACTGTCGATGTGACGAGCCATGTGCGCGTCGAGGTCGTCGCCGATGCCCAACGAGTCGTTCACCACGACGTCGCGGATCGCTTCGAGACCTCCCTCGTACTCCTCCTGCCACGGAGCAGTGCGCTGCAGGCGGTCCGCGGTGCGCACATAGAGCATGAGGTAGCGATCGATGATGCGGAACACCGCGTCGTCGTCGACGTCCTCCACCAGCAGCTGCGCGTGGCGCGGCGTGAAGCCGCCGTTGCCTCCCACGTAGATGTTCCAGCCGTTGTCGGTGGCGATGACTCCCACGTCCTTGCCGCGAGCCTCGGCACACTCGCGAGCGCAGCCGGAGACGCCGAGCTTGATCTTGTGGGGACTGCGCAGGCCCCGGTAGCGCAGTTCGAGCGCGATCGCCATGCCGACCGAGTCCTGCACCCCGTAGCGGCACCACGTCGACCCCACGCAGGACTTCACCGTGCGCAGCGACTTTCCGTACGCATGCCCGGACTCCATGCCGGCCTCGACCAGCCGCGTCCAGATGCTCGGCAGCTGCTCCAGGCGGGCGCCGAACAGGTCGATCCGCTGGCCGCCCGTGATCTTGGTGTACAGCCCGTAGTCCTGGGCGATCTCGCCGATCAGGATCAGGTGCTCGGGAAGGATCTCCCCGCCAGGAACGCGCGGCACCACCGAATACGTGCCGTCCTTCTGCATGTTCGCCATGACGCGGTCGTTGGTGTCCTGGAGCGCTGCGCGGTCGGCCGCGAGCACGTGCTCGTTGTAGAGGGTGGCGAGGATGGAGCCGATGACCGGCTTGCACAGGTCGCAGCCGCGACCGGTGCCGAACCGCTCGATGATCTCGGAGAAGGTGCGCAGCTCGCTCACCTGGACGGCGCTGAACAGCTGTGCCCGAGACATATCGATGTGCTCGCACAGCGCATTCGAGATCTCGATGCCCGACTTCTCGAGTTCCGCGCCCACCAGCTTCTTGACGAGCGGCAGGCACGAGCCGCACGAGGTCCCCGCCTTGGTGCACGCCTTCACTCCCGCCACATCCGTGCACCCCTCCTCGGTGACGGCGCAGCGAATCGCCCCGGCGGTGACGTTGTTGCACGAGCACACGGACGCCTCGTCCGGCAGCTCGACGTTGGGGCGCTCGATGGACCCTTCGGGCAGCAGCCAGCCGCCCGGGTCGCCCCCGAGCTCCGAGCCCACCATGGGCCTGAGCGACGCGTACGCGGAGGCGTCCCCCACCAGGATTCCGCCCAGCAGCGTGCGGGCGTCGTCGGTGAGCACGAGCTTCTTGTAGACGCCCGCGACGGGGTCCGCATAGACCAGCTCGAGAGCGCCGGGAGTGGTCGCGAAGGCGTCGCCGAACGAGGCCACGTCGACGCCCAGCAGCTTCAGCTTGGCCGCCGTGTCGGCGCCAGGGAACGTCGAGTCGCCGCCGAGCAGCCGATCCACGGTGATCTCCGCCATCGCGTTGCCGGGGGCGATCAGGCCGATGCATGCGCCCTGGATGCACGCCACCTCGCCGATCGCGCTCACATGGGGGTCGTCGGTGAGGCACGTGTCGTCCACGACCGCGCCGCCCCGCTCGCCCATCGCGAGGCCGGCCGACCGCGCCAGCTCGTCCCGCGGCCGCACGCCGGTGGCGAAGATGACCACGTCGGCCAACTGCTCTCCGCCGCCCTCGAAGACCAGGCGGCCCGCTCGGCCGGCCCGGTCGGGCTTGATCGCCTTCGTCTTGGTGTCGCACCGGACAGTCACGCCCAGGCTCTCGATGAGGCGCTGCAGCGCGTGGCCGCCGCCCTCGTCCACCTGCAGGTTCATGAGCCGATCCGCGGCCTGCACCACGGTGCTGGTGGCCCCGAGCTCCTGCAGCGCTCCCGCGGCCTCCAGGCCGAGCAGCCCGCCGCCGATGACCGCGCCGCGCACCGGCCGGCCGAGGTCCTTGGCCCGGTGCTCGACGTAGGTGCGCAGGGCCGCGACGTCGTCGATGGTGCGGTAGACGAACACGCCCGGCAGGTGGGCTCCCTCCGTGGGCGGCGTCCACGCATACGATCCGGTGGCCAGCACCAGGTGGTCGTAGGGGTAGTCGCGGCCGTGGCGGTCGGTGACCACCTTGGCGGCGCGGTCCACGGACTCGACCAGAGCGTCCCGTTCGAGGCGCACCAGCGGGTCGTCCCACAGCGCGCGATCGCCCAGCTCGAGGTCCTCGGGGTGACGGCCCGTGAAATAGGTGGTGAGCGCGACCCTGTCGTACGGGGCGCGCGGCTCCTCGGCGAGCACGGTCACGGAGTACCGCCCCTCGACGTCCCGTGCGCGCAGCGCCTCGGTGAACCGGTGCGCGACCATCCCGCCGCCCACGACGACGATTCTCTGAGTGTCGGTCATGATCTCTCCTTATTCGGCGCCCGCGAGAGCGGGCACCGTCGTCTCTTCGTCGCGGGCGCGCGAACCCTGGTCGCACGCGCCTATCAGTTCGGACACGAGCGACCGGCAGTCGCCGCAGCCGGTGCCGGCGCGCGTGGCAAGCGCGACGTCGTCGACGCTCTCGCAGCCGTCCTGCACGGCCGCCACGATGCGCCCCTTGGGCACCGAGTTGCACTGGCACACGGTGTGGTCGTCGCCCATGTCCTGAGGCGAGGTGGCCGAGGGCCGCACCGCTCCGGCGAGGGGCCGGATGATCAGGTGCGCGGGGTCGGCGGGGACGGGCAGCATGCGCGTGTACATGGCGCTGAGCTCGGAGGCCGCCTGCGTGTCCCCCACGACCGTCGCGCCTACGAGCAGCCCGTGCGAGACCACCACCTCGACGAATCGGCCGATCGCCGGGTCGCTCATGCGGACGGCGCGCAGGTCCCGCTCGCCGTGCTCGAACTTGCCTGACAGCCCCATGGTCACGACGTCCAGCCCGGATGCCTTGACGCGCACCACGTTCGTCGGGTCGAGCCCGTCGTCCTCCGCGCCTGCGGGCGCCGCGTCCGCGCCCGGTGCGCCGGCCCACGACTCGACCAGCCGCGTCGCCTGCTCCCACCCTTGTGCCACGAGGCCCGTGCCACCCTCGGGCGGCTGGGCGCAGTCGCCGATCGCGAACACCGCCGCATCGGCCGGCGACGCCAGGCCGGGTCCGACCAGAATTCCGCGGTCGCACGGCAGCCCCGCGCCGCGTGCCAGCGCCGCGTCGGGGATCGTGCCCGCGCACATCACCAGCATGTCGGTGAGCATCTCGGTGCCGTCGGTGAGCCGCACCGCGCTGAGCGCGCCGCGGCGATCGAGGGCGCGGGCGACGGAGGCCTCGGTGATGACGTTCACGCCGAGCTTGCGCAGCGAACCGGCCGTCACCTGGGCCGCCGCGTCGCCGAGCTGCCGCTCCATGAGCCGGCCGTGATGATGCACCAGCGTCACGGCGAGGCCCTGCGCCGCGAGCCCGGTCGCGACCTCGAGACCCAGCACGCCGGCGCCGAGCACCACCGCGCGACGCGCCTTGGGGATCGCCGTCACGATGCGCCGTGCGTCGTCGAGATCCTTGAGCACGCTGACACCGGGCATCGGGCCCCGGTCGTTCGCGACGCCGTGAATTCCCGGAACGCGCGCCTGGGAGCCGGTCGCGATGACCAGGCGGTCGTACCGGTGGCGGTCTCCGGCGGAGTCCACGACCTCGCGGGCGGAGCGGTCGATCGACACGGCCGCCACGCCCGTCAGGACCCGCACACGGTCCGCTTCGGCGGCGGGCAGCGCGAGGGACTCGGCGTCCGTCCGTCCGCTCACCACGCTCGACAGCAGCACCCGGTTGTAGGGCTCGTGATCCTCCTTGCCGAGCACCGTGACCTCCGCCGCAGGGTCGCGGCGCACGAGCTCGTCGACGAACCGCGAGCCCACCATCCCGTGACCGATGACGACGACCTTCATGGCGCGATCACCCCCGCTGGCACGCGCGCCGGACCGATCGCCACTGCGGTCACCTTGAACTCGGGCATGCCGCTGATGGGGTCCGTGGCGTCGTTGGTGAGCCGGTTGGCGCTGCCTGGCCCCGACCAGTGGAAGGGCATGAAGACCGTGTCCGGGCGAATCGACTCGGTGACGCGCACCGCGGCGGTGGCGCTGCCGCGTGCGGTGGTGAGGACCGCGTCCTCGCCCTCGCTGAGGCCGATGCGGTCGGCCAGCAGCGGGTGCACCTCGACGAAGGGTTCGGGCTGGGCGGCCGCGAGCTCGGCGACCCGGCGGGTCTGCGCTCCGGACTGGTAGTGCTGCAGCACGCGCCCGGTCACCAGGTACGTCTGCGCATCGGCGCGCACGTCGTCGTGAGGAGCGTGGTGATCGACGGGCACCATGCGCGCCCGCCCTTCGGGCGTGGGGAACCCGTCCAGGAACACCCGCGGCGTGCCGGGGTGGGACGGGGACGGGCAGGGCCAGTACAGCGCCTCGCCCGAGTCCAGCCGGTCATAGTCGACCCCCGCATAGTCGGCCACGCCGCCGGCCGATGCACGCGCCAGCTCCGCGAACACCTCGCCCGGGTCGTCGGGGAAGCCCGCTGGCACGCCGAACCTGCGCGCGAGTTCGCCGAGGATCCACAGCTCGGACCGCGCCTGTCCCGGGGCCTCGGCCGCCTGGCGGCGGCGCAGCACCCGGCCCTCGAGGCTCGTCATCGTGCCGTCCTCCTCGGCCCACTGGGTGACGGGCAGGATCACGTCCGCGAGCAGCGCGGTCTCGGAGGGCACCATGTCGCACACCACCAGCAGGTCGAGCCGGGATAGCGACTCGCGCACCGCATCGGCGTTCGGGGCCGAGACGACCACGTTGCTGCCGTGCACGAGCAGCGCGCGGGGTCCGCCGTCGGTCCCCAGGGAGGACAGCAGCTGCACCGCAGGAACGCCCGGCCCGGGGAGCGACTCGGGGTCCACTCCCCACACCCCGGCCACGTGAGCCCGCGCGGCGGGGTCGGAGATGGGCCGGTATCCGGGCAGCTGGTCGGACTTCTGGCCGTGCTCGCGCCCGCCCTGGCCGTTGCCCTGGCCGGTGATGGGGCCGAAGCCCGACCCCTCGCGCCCCACCAGGCCCAGCACGAGCGACAGGTTGATCGCGGCGGTCACGCACGCGGTGCCCTGCGTCATCTGCTCGACCCCGCGCCCGGTGAGGACGTAGGCCCCGCGCCCGCCGCGGGACGGCGACGCCGCGGCGAGCAGCCGTGCGGTCCGTCGCAGCTCGTCCGCGGGGATGCCGCAGACGGTCTCGGCGCGCTCGGGCCACCACGGCGCGACCGACCGGCGCACGGCGTCGAGTCCGTCGGCGCGGGTCTCGAGGTAGGACAGGTCAGCGAGCCCCTCGGCCAGCACCACGTGGGTGAGCGCGAGCAGCACCACCATGTCGGTGCCAGGCACGGGAGCGAGGTGGGTGCCCTTCCCGTCGCTGGCGAGCCGCGCCGTCACGGTCTCGCGTGGGTCCACGACCACGAGCCCGCCCCGGTCCCGGCAGCCCGCGAGGTGCTGGACGAATGGGGGCATCGTGACCGCCACGTTCGACCCCAGGATGAGCACCGCATCGGCGCCTGCCAGGTCGGAGAGCGGGAAGCCCAGTCCCCGATCCATGCCGAACGCGCGATTGGACGCCGCCGCGGCGGAGGACATGCAGAACCGGCCGTTGTAGTCGATGTACGGGGTCCGCAGCACCGTGCGCGCGAACTTGCCGAGAGCGTAGGCCTTCTCGTTCGTGAGGCCGCCGCCGCCGAACACCGCGACGGTGTCGCGGCCGTGCTCGTGCTGGAGAGCGCGCAGTCGGTCGGCCACCAGGTCGAGCGCCTCCGCCCACTCGGCCTCGCGGAACCCCCCGTCGGCGGTGCGGATCAGGGGCGTGGTGACGCGGTCCGTGGCGCGCAGCACCTCGGCGGACGTCCACCCCTTCTGGCACAGTCCTCCGCGGTTGGTCGGGAAGTCCCGGCCGTCGACCTCGACCGGCAGGCGGTCGTCGGGGGTGCTCGTGAGGGACTGCGCGCATTGGAGCGCGCAGTACGGGCAGTGGGTGGCGACGGCGTCGGTGGGGGCGGTCACGATCAGACGTTCGCCATCGGAGCGCCCTTGCGCAGGTAGAACACCCACGTGAGCACGGCCATCAGCAGGAACACGCCCACGTAGATCTGGAGCGCGGGCACGATGGAACCGTCGAAGGCCTCTCGCGACCACATGTACACGAACGGGATCGCGAAGCCGCCGAACGCGCCGATCGACGAGATGATCCCGACGGCGCCGGCGCTCTGCCGCTTGTAGTCGAGCACCGACTCGTCCGAGCCGTCACCCTTGGTGTCCCGCAGACGGTTGAAGATCGACGGGATCATCCGGTAGGTCGAGCCGTTGCCGATGCCGGTGAGCGCGAACAGTGCGATGAAGCTCGCGAAGAACATCCCCAGGCTCTCCTGCTGCACGCCGACCACGGCCGCATAGCCCGCGGCCGCCATGGCGACGAAGGCGATGATCGTCACGATCGAGCCGCCGAACCGGTCCGCGAGCCTGCCGCCGTACGGCCTCGCGAGGGATCCGACGAGCGCCCCGAGGAATCCCCACGTGAGCGCGATGTCGGTGCGCTCGAAGACCACGGACAGCAGCGTCGGGAACGCCGCCGAGTAGCCGATGAACGATCCGAAGGTGCCGATGTACATGAACGCCATGAGCCACGTGTGGCCGTGACGGAGCGCCCGGGCAGTCGGCTTGGGGTCGGCCTTCGCCTCCCGCAGGTTGTCCATGAACAGGAACGCGAGCACGGCGGCCGCGAGCGCGAGCGGCACGTAGACCAGGCCCGCGGCAGCGAGTCCGATGCCGCCGAGCCCGATCACGAACGGCACCAGCTTCTGCGCGACCGCGACGCCGATGTTCCCGCCCGCGGCGTTCAGGCCCAGCGCCCAGCCCTTCTGCCTGTCCGGGTAGAAGAACGTGATGTTGGCCATCGAGGAGGCGAAGTTTCCACCGCCGAAGCCCGCGGTCGCGGCGATTGCGACGAGCACGGGGAACGGCGTGTCGGGGCGACCGACCACCCACGCGAGGCCCAGCGTCGGGATGAGCAGCAGCAGGGCGGACGCGACCGTCCAGTTGCGCCCGCCGAAGATCGGCACCGCGAACGTGTACGGGATGCGCAGGAAGGCCCCGACGCCGGAGGCGACGGCCAGCAGCGTGAGCCCCTCGCTGGCGGTCAGCGCCCAGCCGTTGGATCCGGCGGCCACCAGCGCGCCCGACTCGTCGAAGGTGCCGTACATCTTGACGACCACGATCGACCACAGCAGCCACACCGAGAAGCCGATGTGCTCCGCCACGATCGAGAACATGAGATTGCGGAACGCGATCGCCTTGCCCTTGGCCTCCCAGAACGTCTCGTCCTCGGGAGTCCAATGCTCGATCCACCGGCCCTTGCCGACCACACCCGGCTCGACCTCCGCCGTGCCGGTTCTGTCTTGAACGGTCATGAACCCTCCCCAGGGTGCAATGGTGCGATTGACGTCCGCGCCTTCATCGGCGGGGCGCTCACATGGCGCTCCATCGGACGTCTCTCACGCTAGGGAGGGGATGTTTCTACGGGCCGCGTCCCATGTGAAAGGGGCGAGAACTCTTGCTCACCTCACGGTGGGGACGGCTGTGAGGTGAGGCTCTCGCCGCTCATGCGCGCTGGCAGGCGCTCAGTGCTCGGAATCGCCGAGAACGGGCACTCAGGCCCTGATGGGGCGCGGGGTCAGGCCTCCGAGGCCGCCCACGCGCGCACGGCGTCGACGACCTGCGCCACCTCCGCGTCGCCGTGAGCGTGCGACACGAACCACGTCTCGAAGGCGCTCGGCGGCAGCTGCACGCCCGCGCCATTGAGCGCGTGGAACATGCGGGCGAACGCGGCGGTGTCCTGCGCGGCTGCGTGCTCGAACGTGACGGGAGGCTCGGACAGTCCCAGGAAGACGGAGAACAGCGTGCCCGCCCGCCCCACCGCGTGCCGGATGCCGGCGTCGCCCAGGGCCTCGCTGACGCCCCCGGCCAGCGCATCGGCCGTCCGGGACAGGCGCGCGTATACGTCGTCGGTGAGCAGGCGCATCGTGGCCAGGCCGGCGGCGACGGCCACGGGGTTCCCCGAGAGGGTTCCGGCCTGGTAGACGGGCCCGAGCGGGGCGAGCTGCTCCATGAGGTCGGCGCGGCCACCCAGCGCCGCGACCGGCATGCCGCCGCCGATGACCTTGCCGAAGGTCACGAGGTCGGGCTGCCACGGGTCGACGCCCGCGGCGATGTCCGCGTCGCGCTCGACGCCCCAGTAGCCGGCCGGGCCAGCGCGGAACCCGGTCAGCACCTCGTCGACGATGAACACCGCGCCCTCGTTGCGGCACAGGGTCCCGATCAGGCGGTTGAATCCCAGGGGCGGCGTGATGGTGCCCATGTTGGCCGGGGCTGCCTCGGTGATCACCGCGGCGATCGACGGGCCGTGCTCCGCGAAGGCGTCTGTCAGGGCCTCCTCGTCGCCATAGGGCACCACGATGGTGTCGGCGGCGGCCCCGCGAGTGACGCCCGCGCTGTCCGGGACGCCGGAGGTGGCGAGACCCGATCCGGCGGCGACCAGCAGCGAGTCCGAGTGCCCGTGATACAGCCCTGCGAACTTGACGATCTTGGAGCGTCCGGTGGCCCCACGGGCGAGCCGGATCGCCGTCATGGTCGCCTCGGTGCCCGTCGACACGAGCCGCACCCGCTCGGCCGGGGCGTAGCGGCCCCGGATCTCCTCGGCGAGCTCCACCTCGCGCACCGTCGTCGCACCGAAGGACAGCCCGCGCGCCGCGGCCTCCTGGACGGCCTGCACCACGGTCGGGTGAGCGTGGCCCAGGATGGCCGGCCCCCACGAGCCGATGAGGTCCACGTATTCGCGGCCGTCGGCGTCGGTCACGTGAGCGCCCTTTGCCGACGCGATCGGCACGGGCTCTCCCCCGACGCCGTTCCACGCCCGCACTGGAGAGTTGACGCCGCCGGGCAGGATCGCGGCGGCCCGCTGAGCAAAGGTGGTCACGTGTGCCTCCTCGGAGGACGTTCGGGGGTCAGGGTCGGTCAGTGTTCGCGGAGCCATCCGGCCAGCTCGACCGCGGCGTAGGTGAGGATGATGTCGCCACCCGCGCGCGCGATCGACGTGACCGCCTCGACGTGTGCGGCGCGCCGGTCGATCCAGCCGCGCTGTGCGGCGGCCTCGATCTGCGAGTACTCGCCCGACACGTGGTACGCGGCGACGGGGACGGCCGATGCGGCAGCCACCTCCGCGAGCACGTCCAGATAGGGCAGGGCCGGCTTGACCATCAGCATGTCCGCGCCCTCGGCCTCGTCGAGAGCGGCCTCGAGAGAGCCTTCGCGACCGTTGGCCGGGTCGAGCTGATAGCTGCGGCGATCGCCGTGGAGCTCGCTCTCGACGGCGTCCCGGAACGGGCCGTAGGCCGCGGAGGCGTACTTCGCGGCGTACGCGAGGATGCTCGTGGAGTCGTGACCGGCGCCGTCGAGTGCGTGACGCACCGCGGCGACCTGGCCGTCCATCATGCCGCTCAGTCCCAGCACGTGTGCCCCGGCCTCGGCCTGGGCGAGCGCCATCTGAGCGTAGATCTCGAGGGTCGCGTCGTTGTCCACCGAGCCGTCGCTGGAGAGCACTCCGCAGTGGCCGTGGTCCGTGAACTCGTCGAGGCACAGGTCCGCCATCACCACGAGCTCGTCGCCCGCCGCCTCGGCGGACGCGGCGATCGCTCGGTTGAGGATGCCGTCCGCAGCGCACGCCTGAGTGCCCGTCGCGTCCCGCGTCTCGGGGATGGCGAACAGCATCACACCGCCGATCCCGGCATCGATGGCCCTGCGCACCTCGGCGCCGACCGTCGCGAGCGGGTGCTGGACGACCCCGGGCATGGAGTCGATGGGCCGGGCCTCGTCGGCGCCCTCGCGCACGAACAGCGGCAGCACCAGCTGAGCGGGGTCGACGCGCGTCTCGCGCACCAGCCGCCGCATGGCGGGAGTGGTGCGCAGGCGGCGCGGCCTGCGCGCGGGGAGGGGCACGCTCATCGGTTCTCGTCGCCCTCGGTGGCGGTCTCGTCGGTCGTGGACTCGCCGGCGTCGCCCTGGTCCGTGGGGCTCTCGTCGGCGCCGCCGTCGTCCGCAGCCTCCGTGTCCGTCTCCGTGTCCGCATCGGTGTCGTCGGAATCGGCGTCCGCGTCCTCAGTGTCCGCGTCCTCAGTGTCCGCGTCCTCAGTGTCATAGACCTCGACCACATCGGGGTCGAGCGCCTCGAGCAGACCCGCGACGATCCCGTCAGAGGAGGGCGCGGTCGCGACCGCGCTCACGGTGAGTCCCGCAGCGCGAGCCGAGGCCGCGGTCATGTCGCCGATCGCGACCACCATGGTGTGCTCCGGCAGCGTGGGCACGCTCGCCGCGAACCGCTCCGCGACCGAGCCGGAGGTCAACAGCACCGCGTCGAACTCCCCCGCCTCGAGCTCCTCGCGGGTCGCACGGCCCACGCCCGAGCCGTCGATGGTGCGGTACGCCTCGACCGCGTGCACCTGCCAGCCCTTGCGCTCCAGCCCGCGCGGCAGCACGGGGGCGGCCAGGTTGCCCAGGGGCGCGAGCACCCTGCCCGGCCCGTCCGGAAAGTCCTCGACGATCCCGCGGGCGTTCTGGCGCCCCTCGGGCACCAGTGCGACGTCGAGGCCGAGCCTCTCGCACACCGCCCGGGTCGCCTCTCCCACGGTGGCGACCTGCGCCTCGGGCAGCGGCGCCGACAGCGACATTCCGCGCGCGGTGGCGATGCGATCCATCGCGCTCAGGGCGTTGCGGCTCGTCACCGCGAGCCAGTCGTAGTCCCCCGCGCACCATGCCAGCGTGGCCTCTTCGAGAGCGTCCTGGTCCTCCGCGGGGGCGATCGCGATGAACTCCGCCTCCTCCACGATGGCGCCCGCCTCGGCGAGCCGTTGCGCCAGGTGACGCCGCTGCGCCGTGACCGGCACCAGCAGCCGGCGTCCCTTGAGTGCGGTCATATCCATGTCAGTTCCTCCCCATGAGACGAGCGGCTCCGCGCCCCAGAAGCGTCCACCCCACGCTGCGCCCGAGCGCGGCGGCCTCGCTGGCGGGGCCCTTCACGGACTCGTTGAGGGCGAGAGTACCCGCACCATCCACGATGCGGGCCCTGAGATCCAGCCGCCCGTCCTGGACGGTGGCGAGCGCGCCGATGGGCGCCGAGCAGCCCGCGTCCATCACGGCCAGCAGCGCACGCTCGGCCGTGACCGCCGCGCGAGTCGGGCCGTCGTCGAGCGAGCGCACGATGTCAGCCCACTGAGCATCGGCGCTCGGCAGCATCTCGATCGCGAGCGCACCCTGCCCGGGCGCGGGCATCATGTCCGCGGGTGCGATGAGCTCGGTCGCCTCGCCCAGTCGTCCCAGTCGCGACAGCCCGGCGGCGGCCAGCACCACGCCGTCCAGATCGTTCCCGACCCGGCCGAGCCTGGTGTCGACGTTTCCGCGCAGCGGCTTCACCTGCAGGTCCGGCCGCAGCGCCAGCAGCTGCGCCTCTCGCCTGGGCGACCCGGTCCCGATCGCGGCCCCCTCGGGGAGGTCCCGCAAGCCCGGGCCGGTCGTGCACAGCGCGTCGCGCACGTCCTCGCGGGCGGGCACGGCCGCGAGCTCCATCTCGGGGTGCAGCTGAGTCGGCATGTCCTTGAGCGAGTGGACCGCCACATCGCACTCCCCCGACAGCACGCCCTCGCGCAGCGCCGCGACGAAGACGCCCACCTCGGACAGCCCCACGAGCGAGCCGCGCGAGATGTCGCCGTGGGTGGTGATCTCGACCAGCTCGACCTCGAGATCGACCCCGCGCTCGCGCGCACGGGCGACCAGCGCATCGGCCACCATTCCCGATTGGGTGCGAGCGAGCAGGGACGCGCGCGTGCCGAGGCGAATCTTCATGTGCCCCACTTTTCCATAGTCAGGATTCCTCCCGGTGCGGTGCCGAGGACCGCCACTGCACCGACCCTCGATACCCACGACCGAGAACCACGATCACCAGGGCCGCGACCGCGAGCACCAGGGCGACCCACGCAGGCGCCTGGTATCCCAGCCCCCCGGCGATGACGAGCGCGCCGAGCCCGGTGCCGACCGCCGTCGCGGCGTTCAGCGCCGCGTGCGACAGCGCCGAGCCGAGCGACGGCGAGCCGTGCAGCACGTCCATCAGGTGCACCTGGGACCCCTGTGAGAACACTTGGACCGAACTGCCCAGCAGCACGAGCAGCGCCACGGTCGCGACAGGGATGTCACCGAACAGCCCGAGCCCGAGCAGCGCGACGGCGGCTCCTGCCAGCCCGAGCCGCGCGGCGCCCACGTGAGAGCGATCGGTGAGCTGTCCGCCCACCCACGCGCCGAGCGTCATGGCGCCGCCCCAACCGACGAGAATCCACGTCACCTGCCCGGGATCGAACCCGTTGGTCTCCTCGAGCAGCGGCACGATGTACGAGAACACCGCGCCCAGCCCCGCGAACCCGACGGTCACGGCGATGATCGCCGTCCACAGCGGCTTGCCGCGCAGCGCCCGCAGCTCCGACCGCGGCGAGGCGTCCGGGTTGCCGGGGAGGTCGGGCGTGAACAGCCACACCCCCAGCAGGCCGATGCCGGCGATGACCGCCACCACGACGTACGCGATGCGCCAGGACGCCACATTCGACAGCCACTGCATGAGCGGCACGCCCACGACCAGCGACGTGGTGAGCCCCAGCATGATGATCGACACGGCCTTGCCCCGCCGTTCACGACCCATCACGCTCATCGCCACGAACGAGGCGACGCCCAGCAGCGCCCCGTGCGGCAGGCCCGCCACGAACCGCACCACCATCAGCACCTCGACGTTGGGGGCGATCACGGTCGCCACCGTGGTGAGGAAGAACAGCGCCGCCATGGTGATGAGCAGCGGCCGGCGGCGCACCCGGCCCAGTCCCACCATGATGAGCGGCGCCCCCACGACCACGCCCACGGAGTACGCGACCATCGTGAGACCCAGCACGTCGACGGTGGTGCCGAGGTCAGCGATCTGGTCCTGCACGACGCTCGCGGCGCCGTTCTGCGTGAGGCCGATCCCGAAGCCGATCGCGGCGAAGGCCGCGAGCACGTGCCAGGCACGGGGGTCGCGGGCGGTGCGCGGCAGCCGCCAGCGGGGCTGCCCCTCATCGAGGACGGATGGCAGATCGGTCATGGCTGCCCGTGTCGGGCGGCGGAAGCGCGCATCATCGCTGTCGCGCCCGTGCCGCGAGGATCGCGACGAGCGCTCCGCCCGCGGCGACCAGCGCGAGGAGCGGGAGCACCCACGCCGGCATCTCGCCCGGCTCGGTCTCGTCCGGGACGGCCGATGCGGTCGGCGACGGGGTCTGGTGGGGCGCTTCGGGTGCGAGGTCAGCCGGGCTCTCCGCCTCGTCGCCCGCGCTCGCCGTGGGGCTCGGGGCCGGCGCATCGACGTCGACCGGCGGTGCGTACGTGAAGGCGAGCACGCCCTGGATGTCGTGGCCATCCTCAGCGACGATGCGCCACACCAGTTCCGTCTGCCCCGCGGGAATCTCCTCATCGAGGATGCCCGTGACGGCGTTGGTCGACGGGAACCGTGGCTCGAGCTCGTGCTCGGCGCCCTCGGAGTCCACGACCGTCAGCTCCGCGCCAATCTCGAGCAGGTCTCCCGTGAACTCCAGTCGCAGCTCCGACAGGCTGTCGACCGTCGCCCCCTCCTCGGGGGTCGAGGCCCGCAGGTCGGTGTGAGCGAGGGCTGGAGCCGACCAGGCGACGGCGAGGGCCGCGGCGGCGATGAGAACGAGCACGGGATGCGTGAGCGCGCGGGTGGTGACGGACATGTGTGCCATTGTCCCACCCGCGCCGCGGCCGCCCGCCAGGCGCCGTCACCGCTCGGTCACCCAAGGTTCACGGGACGTTCGAGCACAGGTCTCGACCCCGCGGGCGGCGACTCGACACAATGGGGGCGTGAAGGTCGCCCTGGTCGCCGAGTCGTTCCTGCCGCAGGCGAACGGCGTCACGAACTCGCTCCTGCGAGTGATCGAGCACCTCACCGCTCGCGGCGACGAGGCGCTGGTGATCGCTCCGGAGTCCAAGGGCGACCACGGGCCCGTGCGATACGGCATCGCGAGGGTGCGCCGGCTGCCCTCCATGGGGTGGCCGGGGTATGACGATGTGCGCGTCTCGCTGTCGGGGTCCGCGAGGATCGGCCGGCTGCTCGACGATTTCGAGCCGGATGTGGTGCACCTGGCGTCGCCGTTCATGCTCGGGTGGTCCGCCATCCGCGCCGCGAACGAGCTGGGCCTGCCGACGGTCGCGATCTACCAGACCGAGGTGCCCAGCTATGCGGAGAGCTACAACGCGGCGTGGGGCGAGTCGATCCTGTGGAACCGCGTGCGCAACATCCACGACCGTGCGGACCTCACGCTTGCGCCGTCCACCCACGCCATGCGCCAGCTCGAGCAGCTGGGGGTGCCGCGACTGCGGCTGTGGCCACGCGGGGTGGACACGGCCCGATTCCGTCCCGACCGTCGCGACCCCAGGCTGCGCGAGCGGTGGGCGCCCGGCGGAGAGGTGATCGTGGGATATGCGGGTCGCCTCGCCGCGGAGAAGCGGGTCGAGGATCTCGCGAGGCTGGCCGCGGTAGACGGGATCCGCGTGGTGATCATCGGCGATGGCCCCTCGCGCTCCCGGCTCGAGTCCCTCATGCCCGATGCGACCTTCACCGGGTTCCTCGCGGGCGACGAGCTCGCACGTGCGCTCGCCAGCCTCGACGTCTTCGTGCACTGCGGGGAGCTCGAGACGTTCTGCCAGACCATTCAGGAGGCGCACGCCTCGGGAGTGCCGGTCGTCGCCCCACGCCGCGGCGGCCCCATCGACCTGGTCGACCCGGACCACACCGGCTACCTGTACCCGCCCGGCAGGCTGGACCTGATGGTCGCGGGGGTCCGCACCCTCGTCAGCGAACCCGAACGCCGCGAGCGGTTCGCCGCGAACGCCCGGGTATCCGTCGAGGACCGCACCTGGCCGCGCGTGTGCGACAGGCTCATCGACTACTACGACGAGGCCATCCGCAACCACGAGGCGACGCCCGTGCGCCCGTGGGACGTGCTCGAGCACGAGGTCGTGGACGACACGGATGACGATGACACGGCCGGGGACGATGCGGCGGCAGGCGACGGCGCACGCGGCACCGAGACGGGGAGACCGTGAGGATCGCCCACGTCGCGAACTTCTACGGGCCCACCTCGGGCGGGCTACGCACCGCGATGCATGAGCTCGGCCGCGGCTACCTCGAACGCGGCCACGACTACCTGATGGTGGTCCCGGGGCCCCACGACGCGGACGAGGAGACCGAGTTCGGTCGACGGGTGAGCGTCGCCAGCCCCGTACTGCCGCTGAGCGGCGGGTATCGGGTGATCTCGCGGGTCTCGCAGGTGCGGGAGATCCTGACCGGCTTCGATCCCGACGTGCTCGAGGTGTCCGACCGCACCACCCTCCGCGGTCTCGGCACCTGGGCGGCGCGACGCGACGTCCCGAGCGCGTTCTTCGCCCATGAGCGCGCGGACGGAGCCTTGGGGTCGCACCTTCCGGCGTGGACACGGCGGCTGCTGCCGGTGACGAGGATCGCCGATGCCCACAACCGCGGGACCGCGAAGCGGTTCGCCACCATCGTCTGCACCACGGCGTATGCGGCCGAGGAGTTCGAGCGCATCGGCCGCGAGGTCGCGCACGTCCCGTTGGGGGTGGACCTCGAGAGGTTCCACCCGAGCCGCCGCGACGTGGCCCTGCGCGCCGAGTACGCCGACCCCACGGAGGCGCTGCTGCTGATGGCCTCGCGGCTGTCGGCGGAGAAGCGCCCGGATCTCGCGATCGGAGCGGTGCGCATCCTGGTCGAGCGCGGCCGCCGGGTCCGGCTCGTGAGCGCGGGCACCGGCGCGCTCGAGGCGGCCGTCCGTGCCGACGCCGCCGGGCTGCCCGTGGACTTCCTGGGCTTCGTCAAGGGCCGGTCGCGCTTCGCGAGGCTGCTGGCGACGGCCGATGCGGTGGTGGCGCCGGGGCCCATCGAGACCTTCGGTCTCGCGGCGCTCGAGGCGCTTGCGTCCGGCACGCCGGCCGTGGTCAACGCCGCGTCGGCACTGCCCGAGGTGGTCGGCGACGCGAGGCACGTCGCAGACGGCACGCCGGCCGTGGTCAACGCCGCGTCGGCACTGCCCGAGGTGGTCGGCGACGCGGGGCACGTCGCAGACGGCACGCCGGTCGCCTTCGCGGACGCGATCGAGCGGGTGCTGGACCGCGATGAGGAGTCACGGCGGGCGGCGGCGCGTGCACGCGCCGAGACCATGCCGTGGTCCGCCACCGTCGATTCGATGCTCGCCCTTCACACGCGGGCGCTCGAGCAGACAGCTGACCGGCCCGCGGCCAATCTTCACCGCCGACCTGGCCGAGAGCAGACGCGCCCCCGGCGCTGACCGAAGGTGTGCCCCGTGCACGCACCGGCAGTCATCGCGATCGGGGATTCCATCACTCTCGGTGTCGGTGACGGTATCAAGGACGAGAGCGGCGACGTGGGGTGGGCGGCGCACACCGCCCGCACCTTGGGCGCGACCGCGTTGTTTCTCAACCTCGCCGCGAACGGCACCCGCGTCGGCAGCGGACTGGGCCCGGTGGCTCGAGCGCAACGGGCCGCGGTGGGCGATGCGTCGCAGCCGGGACCTGGCACCCCAGGTGGCGCAGGCGGTCGCCCAGGAGACACGCAAAGGCCGCCGGTCCCGCATGCGTGGCGCGGTGAGCGCGTGACGCAGCGGGCCGGCGGCCTCGCGGTCGAGAACTGCTAGACGAGCCAGCGGTTCTTCTGAACGATCGACAGCCGGCGCCACCAGTTGCCGAGGCCGATCGCCTGGTACTTGCTCTCGAGCAAGACCACGGCGATGATCACCAGGATCTGCAGGATGTGGTCGTCCATGAACGGGTTGGTCATGTTGCCACCCGCATTCGGCCACGCGTGCGACACGTACATCATGGCCAGCAGGAGCGAACCGGCGACGGCGGCGACGCGCGTCCCGATGCCGAGGATGAGCGCGAGGCCCACACCGGCGAGTCCGAGCATGAAGCCCCAGTCGGTCCAGCGCTGGTCCGCGAGGCCGATGAAGAAGTCCGCGAACGGACCAGACGACGATCCCAGGTATCCCTGGGTCACGGCGCCGCCTTCGAGCCATGCGCGCTCGCACATCACCTGAATCGAGCCGTCGTCCTGGCGACAGGTCGAGAAGCCGAGCCCGATGAGCTTGTCAAGGAACGCCCAGAAGAAGATCCATCCGATCGCGATGCGGGACAGGCTGAGGAACACCCAACCGGTGCGCGACCCGAGCGGCTTGGCCGTGGTCTCCTCGTTGTGATCGATTGCTGACATGACGCTGCTCCTCGGGGTAGGGGTCGAACTTACGGTTCGACCGTAGCGAATCCCCACGAAAACGCCATGGGAACAAGGTCCCGGGCGTAGCATCGGCGCCATGAAACCAGCGCCCGCCTTCGTCGAATTTCCCGCTGCCGGACAGGATTGGTCCGACTTCGTCGAGCGATACGCGGCCGATCGCCTCGACTCGGCGCGCTCGCACCTCGACGCGATCGCAGCGGGTCGCTCCGAGGACGCGATGGCGGCGTGGATCGACGCCGACATCGCCATCACCCACACGCACCAGCTCATGGAGAGCCTGTCCGAGGTCCACCCGGACCGCGCGGTGAGGGCGCTCTGCACCGAGCTCCAGCAGCACACCCAGCGGTTCCGCACCGCGCGCGACGGCGACCCCGCGCTGTACGGGGCGATGGCGGCGGCGATCGCCGATGCCCCTCTCGACGGCGACGACTCCCGTGCACGGGACCTGATCCTCGAGGACTTCCGGCTCGCGGGCGCCCACCTGGACGGCGAGTCACGCGCGCGCCTGGCCGAGGTCGACGACGAACTGTCCACGGCCGCGACCGAGTTCTCGGAGAACATTCGGGAGGCCGTGGGCCGCGTCCGCGTGTCTCCCGATTCGCTCGCGGGACTTCCCGACGACTACGTCGCCGCGCACCCCGTGGGCGACGACGGCCTGGTCGAGATCACCACGGACTACCCCGACATGGGACCCTTCCTCGACATGTCGCGCGACGCCGCGGCGCGCGAGGCGCTGATGCGCGCCGACTACCAGCGCGCCTATCCCGCGAACGACGAGGTCCTGGGGCGACTCCTACGGCTGCGGGACGAGAAGGCGCGGCTGCTCGGCTTCGACGGCTGGCCCGACTACGCGACCGCCCGCATGATGATCGCGGACGGTGACGCGATCGAGTCCTTCCTCACGAGCATCGAGGGCGCGGCGCGGGCCGCGGGCGAGGCCGACGCGGCGATGCTGCTCGAGCGCAAGCGCCGGGATGATCCCTCGGCGCCGTCGCTGCTGATCTCCGACTCCCGGTACTACATCGAGACCCTCAAGACCGAGCGGTTCGGCGTCGACGCCCACGAGGTGCGGCGGTACCTCGAGTACTCACGGGTGCGCGACGGCATCCTCGACCTGACCGCGGAGCTGTTCGGGGTGACGTTCTCGCCCGTCCCCGACGCCACCAGTTGGCACCCGGACGTCGAGGTCTACGACGTGGTCGACGGTGACCACACGATCGGCAGGATCCTGCTCGACATGCACCCGCGGTCCGGCAAGTACGGGCACATGGCGTGCTTCCCGTTGGTGACCGGCATCGGCGGCCGTCACCTGCCCGAGGCCGCGCTGGTGTGCAACTTCCCGCGCGGCCGCATGACGTTCGACGACCTCGAGACCTACCTGCACGAGTTCGGCCACCTGCTGCACGTGGTGTTCTCCGGAACGGTGCGCCACCCACGCCTCGCGGGCCTGTCAGAACAGGGAGAGTGGGACTTCGTGGAGGCGCCGTCACAGCTGCTCGAGGAGTGGGCGTGGACCCACCAGGTGCTGTCGCGGTTCGCCAAGGACGACGACGGCGTGCCCATCCCGGCCGAACTCGTGGACGCCCTGCGCGCCAGCCGCGACCTCGGCGCCGGACTCATGACGTGCCGGCAACTGGTCTATGCGCAGCTGTCCTACCGGCTCCACCGTGACGTCCCCGCGGACCTGGCGAGCGCATCGGCCGCGATCGAGCGCGAGTTGGACGTCCGCACCCCGCTCGAGGGAACTCACCAATACGCGTCGTTCGGGCACCTGACCACGTATTCGGCCTGCTACTACACGTATCAGTGGAGCCTGTCGATCGCGAAGGATCTGTTCACGGGCTTCGACGCCGGGGACCTTCTCGATCCTGGGCGCGCACAGCGCTATCGCCAGACGGTCCTCGCTCCCGGCGGGTCACGGCCTGCGGCTGAGCTCGTCGAGGACTTCCTGGGACGGCCGTTCAGCACGCGGGCCTACGAAGATTGGCTGGCGAGCCTGGCCAGCTCTCGATGACCGCGCTACAGCGGCACGGCTTCTAGAGCGGCGCGGTGAGCTGAGAGTCGACGTGCGCCTTCACGAGGTCGCCCATGGGCGTGGGGCGTGCGCCCATCAGCCACTGCACCTGGAGCCCGTCCATCACGGCCACGAGCTGAGCGGCGGCGGCCGCCGGCTCGATGCCCGGCCGCAGCGCCCCCTCGTCCCGCGCGACCTCGTAGGCCGACGTGAGGCGATCGAGCAGCGTGGCATAGCGGCGGGCGAAGTACTCGTGGGCGGGATGGTCGGCGCCCGTGGCCTCGGCGGAGAGCACCGCGTAGAGCTCGACGATCCCGCGCTGGGTCTCGTTGTGCCGGGCCGCGGCGACCATGCTGCGCAGCGCGTCGAGACCCAGCTCGCCGCGCACCGGGCGCTCCTTCGAGTCCACCTCGTCCCGGTACTCGAGGACCGCGCTGAGCAGCGAGGCCTTGGTGGGAAAGTGGTAGAGCAGTCCGGGGTGGGTCAGCCCCGCGCTCGCGGCGATGTCGCGCAGAGAACTGCCGCGGTACCCGCTCACCGCGAACTGACGCATCGCCGCCTCGAGGATCTGGGCTCGCGTATCGCGGCCCTTGCGGTAGCCGTCGCCGTCGCGCTCGGAGTCCATGGCCGCAAACTTACCACGCGGTAGGTTTGGTGCTACCGTGAGGATGCTGCGCTCGAAAGGACTGACGTGACCGACACGGCCCCCTATCTTGACCCGCACCGTCCCACACCCGAGCGCGTCGCGGACCTCGTCTCCCGCATGACGCTCGCCGAGAAGGTGGGACAGATGATGCAGCTCAACGCCAAGGACGGCGTGGAGCACCTGGTCACCGACTTCCACGCCGGCTCCATTCTGCACACGTCCCCTGACCGGGTCCACGAGGCCCGCGCGCTCGTGGAGCGCACCCGCCTGCGCATCCCGCTGCTGGTGGGCGAGGACTGCATTCACGGCCACTCGTTCTGGGAGGGAGCCGAGATCTACCCCACCCAGCTCGGCCTCGCGGCGTCGTGGGACCGCGACCTGCTCACGCGCGTCGCGCGCGCCACGGCCGTCGAGGTCGCGGCGACCGGCGTGCACTGGACCTTCTCCCCGGTGCTGTGCATCGCCCGCGACCTGCGTTGGGGACGCGTGTCCGAGACGTTCGGCGAGGACCCCTTCCTGCTGGGCGAGCTCGCATCGGCCATGGTCGCGGGCTATCAGGGCGACGGCCTGGCCGACTCGACCGCTGTTCTCGCCACCGCCAAGCACTTCGCCGGCTACTCCGAGACCCAGGGAGGCCGCGACGCCTCCGAGGCGGACATCTCGCGCCGCAAGCTTCGCTCCTGGTATCTGCCGCCCTTCGAGCGCGTGGCGCGCGAGGGCTGCGCGACCTTCATGCTCGGCTATCAGTCGATCGACGGGACCCCGATCACCGTCAACGAGTGGCTGCTGAACGACGTGCTGCGGGGCGAGTGGAACTACCGCGGCACGCTGATCACCGACTGGGACAACGTGGGCAACCTCGTGCGCGAGCAGCGCATGTACCCCGACTACGCGGAGGCTTCGGCCGCCGCCGTCAACGCCGGCAACGACATGATCATGACCACCCCGTCGTTCTTCGAGGGCGCCCAGCAGGCGGTCGAGCGCGGCCTCCTCGAGGAGTCGCGGATCGACGAGGCCGTGTCGCGGATCCTCACCCTCAAGTTCGACCTGGGGCTGTTCGAGAACCCGCGACTGCCCGACGCAGAGCGCCAGCGGGCGGTCATCGCGCAGCCCGCGCACCGCGAGCTCGGACTCGAGGCGTCCCGGCGCTCTCTGGTGCTGCTCGAGAACGACGGACTGCTGCCGCTGAACGCCGCCGGCGCGCCCCGCCGCATCGCCGTGATCGGACCCAACGCGGACGACGCCCAGACTCAGCTGGGCGACTGGGCCGGAAGTTCCGGCCAGGCCGACTGGCTGCCCGACGGCCAGCCGCGCGACATGATCACCACCGTGCTCGAGGGCCTGAGCGCCCAGGCGCCCTGGGACTGGGACGTCACATACGCGCGCGGCGCCGAGATCATCACGACCGGCCCCGACCCGGCGGGCGAGTTCTTCCCCGACGGCCAGCCGCGTCCCGAGATCGCCATGCCGGTCGATCCGGACCCGGAACTGATCGCGGAGGCCGTCGAGGCGGCGCGCGACGCCGATGCCGTGGTCGCCGTCCTGGGCGACCGCATCGAGCTCGTGGGAGAGGGCAAGTCCACCGCGACGCTCGAGCTACTCGGCGGCCAGGTGGCCCTGCTCGACGCGCTCGTCGACACCGGCACCCCGGTGATCCTCGTCGTGCTCGCGTCCAAGCCGCACGTGCTGCCCGCCTCCGCCGAGCGTGCATCGGCCGTCATCTGGGCCGCGAACCCGGGAATGGCCGGCGGCCGCGCGATCGCCGAACTGATCCTCGGTGAGATCGAGCCCACCGGCCGGCTGCCGATCTCGTGGCCCCGCCACGTCGGTCAGCAGCCCACGTTCTACAACCAGATCGACGCGCAGCACGGCTACCGCTATGCGGACCTCACCCAGGAGCCGCGGTGGGTGTTCGGCGAGGGGCGCAGCTACACGGCCGTTGAGTACTCGGACCTCGCGATCCTGCCGCCCCGAGAGGGCGCCGAGGACCAGATCCTCGCGCGGGTCACGGTCACGAACACCGGCGCACGCCCCGCCCTCGAGACCGTGCAGGCCTATGTGCGTGACGAGGTCACGAGCGCCACCTGGGCGGACCGCGAGCTGAAGGCGTACCGTCAGGTGTGGGTCGAGCCCGGCACCTCGGAGGTCGTCGAGGTCCAGATTCCGGTCGCGTCGTGCACGATGGTGGACGCGAGCGGAACGCGAAAGGTCGAGCCCGGCGACTTCGCGTTGCTCGTGGGGCCGTCCTCGCGACTGGCCGATCTGCTCACGGCGCGGTTCCGCATCGGATGACCTCCCGCGCCGTCATCGACCCGACGCTGCGCCGCGCCCGCCTGGGTGTGTCGCTGATCTTCCTGACCAACGGGATCGTGATCGGCAACCTCGCGCCGCGCCTGCCCGACATCCGCGAGCACCTGGACCTGTCGTACGGCGGGCTCGGTCTCGCCATGGCGATGTGGCCCATCGGGTCTCTTGGGCTGGGACTCCTCGCGGGCGTCCTGATCCGCCGCTTCCGCTCGTCCCGCGTCGCGGTGGTCTCGATGATCGTCAGCGCGCTCGCGATGCTCCTCGGCGGCTCGACCTCGAGCGTGATCGTGTTCGGCGCGGCCCTGTTCGTGGTGGGCGTCACCGACGCCTGGGTGGACGTCGCGCAGAACTCTCACGGCCTGCGCGTGCAGCGCCTGTATCGCCGCTCGATCAACAATGCCTTCCACGCCATGTGGTCGCTGGGTGCGGTCCTCGGCGGGCTCATGGGCGGCGTGGCCGCGGGACTCGAGACGCCCGTCGAATGGCACTTCCTGGCGATGGCCGCGCTGGTGATCGTGATCAACGTCCTCAGCTACCGGCTGCTGCTCACGGGCCCGGAGCCGCAGGACATCGTCGATCACGGGGCCGACGAGGCGGCGATGCCGCACTCGAGCCGACTGCGGCGCATCCCGATCCGGCTGTGGGCGGTGGTGCTCGCGCTCAGCCTCATCGCCATCGGCGGCGGCTGGGCCGAGGACGCCGCCTCCACCTGGTCCGCGAGCTACCTGCGCGACGAGCTGTCCGCGAGCGCCACCATCGCGGCGCTGGGCTTCGTGTCTCTCCAAGGGTTCCAGTTCATCGGGCGCATGACGGGCGACCGGATGATCGATCGATTCGGGCAGCGCGCCGTGGCCCGAGCGGGCGGTCTTCTCGTGATGCTCGGCATGGGACTCGCACTCGCCTTCCCGTCCGTGTGGGGCACGATTGCCGGCTTCGGTGCCGCGGGGCTCGGCATCGCCACCATCATCCCCGGGGCCTTCCACGCGGCGGACGAGATGCCGGGCCTCAAGTCCGGCACGGGGCTGACCGTGGTGTCGTGGCTGCTGCGCCTGGCGTTCCTGCTGTCTCCGCCGCTGGTGGGCGCGATCGCTGACGCCACGAGCCTGCGCGCGGGACTCACGATCATGCCCGCGCTCGGCGTAGTGGTGTTCCTCCTCGCGGGAGTGATGGCGCCGCGCAAGCACGCCCCGGCGCCCACCTCACCCGCCGCCCCCTCCTCGCCGTAGGAAAGTTCTGTTCACACTTCACGCTCGGCGTGCATCCTGTAGGAAGTTTCTGAACACTCGTCGCGTTGCGGGGACTCATGGACACCTTCGTGAAGGAACGGGCCGATGCCCCCAAAGGCTTCTTCGAGGCCGAGGCCGCAGGCCTGCGGTGGCTCGCCGATGCGGGCGGCGCGCGCATCGCACAGGTGATTGGCGCATCGGCCGGACGCATTGAGCTCGAGCGCATCACCCCAGCACGCCCCACGGCCGATGCGGCAAAGGGCTTTGGCCGCGCGCTCGCTCGTACGCACGCGGCCGGGGCGCAGACCTTCGGGGCGCCGCCCGATGGCTGGGACGGGCCCCTGTACATCGGCCGCCGGGAGATGCCTCGCGTGACGGACGCCTCGTGGGGCCGCTTCTACGCCCACGGCAGGGTGCTGCCTTACCTCGAGCCCGCGCTGAGTGCCGGCCACCTGCGGGAGTCCGAGGCCGCGGTCGTGCGCGAGGCGTGCACGGTCGTCGCTGATAACACTTTCGACGACGATGCTCCTCCGGCTCGTATCCACGGTGACCTGTGGTCGGGAAACGTCCTCTTCTCCCCCGACGGCGTGGCGCTGATCGACTCTGCTGCTCACGGCGGCCACGCGGAGACGGACCTGGCGATGCTGGCGCTGTTCGGGGCTCCGCACCTCGATGCGATCCTGGCCGGCTACCAGGAAGTCTCTCCGCTGCGCGAAGGGTGGCAGGCGCGGGTGCCGCTGCATCAGCTGCATCCGCTCGCCGTGCACGCCGCGGGACATGGCCGCGCGTACGGAGTTGAACTGGCTGAGGCAGCGCGGGCAGTGCTGGCGCTCGCGCCGTGCACAGAACTTTCCTACAGGCCGCACTCAGACAGCGAGGTGTGAACAGAAACTTCCTACAGGAGTTGGCGGGACGGGAATGGATGGCGTTCTTCTGCGTTGTTACATGCAAACGCATATAATTGACGCAGGCGCGAACCCGCGCAGGCATCCAGGAGGAGACCATGCAGTTCGGCATCATGTCCGTCTCGGACATCACCCGCGACCCCGTCAGCGGCTACACGCCGTCTGAGGCGGAGCGCATCGAGGCCATCACGAAGATCGCCGTCAAGGCCGAAGAGGTCGGCCTCGACGTCTTCGCGATCGGCGAGCACCACAACCCGCCCTTTTTCTCGTCATCGCCCACGACGCTGCTCGCGCACATCGCCGCGCTCACCGAGCGCCTGATCCTCACCACCTCGACCACGCTGATCACCACCAACGACCCGGTGCGCATCGCCGAGGAGTACGCGATGCTCCAGCACCTGTCCAAGGGCCGCATGGACCTGATGCTCGGACGCGGCAACACGGCACCCGTGTATCCGTGGTTCGGCCAGGACATCCGCCAGGGACTGCCGCTCGCTCTCGAGAACTACAACCTGCTGCACCGGTTGTGGCGCGAGGACGTCGTGGACTGGGAGGGCAACTTCCGATCGCCTCTCCAGGGCTTCACCTCCACGCCGCGCCCGCTCGACGACGTCCCGCCGTTCGTGTGGCACGGCTCCATCCGCACCCCCGAGATCGCCGAGCAGGCCGCGTACTACGGCAACGGCTACTTCGCGAACAACATCTTCTGGCCCAAGGACCACTACAAGAAGCTCATCGACTTCTACCGTCGTCGCTTCGAGGCGCACGGCCACGGCAGCCAGTCCAAGGCGATCGTCGGACTCGGTGGCCAGGCGTTCATCGGCAAGAACTCGCAGGACGCTCACGACCAGTTCCGCCCCTACTTCAACGAGGCGCCGGTGTACGGAAACGGGCCGCGCATGGAGGACTTCGAGGAGATGACGCCGCTCAGCGTCGGCTCCCCACAGGAGGTCATCGACAAGACCCTGACGTTCCGCGACGCCTTCGGCGACTACCAGCGCCAGCTGTTCCTCGTCGACCACGCGGGACTGCCGCTCGGCATGGTCCTCGACCAGCTCGAACTGCTCGGCGGCGAGGTGGTGCCCGTGCTGCGCAAGGAGCTTGCGGCCAAGCGCAGCCCCGAGGCCGCCGAGGCGCCCACGCACGCGAGCCTCGTCAAGGCCAAGTACGGAGACGCCGAGCCACGCCAGCCCCGGCCCAACGCCAACCGCGGCGACAACGTCACCGGCGGCTCGCCGTATCAGGACTCCGACGCCGAGGTCGCGTCGTACCCGACGCTGTGAGGAGCGCACGATGACCGTCGCCGACACGAGCCGCATGACCCGGTCTCGCAAGGCGCTCGCCAACCAGGCCTGGGAGTCCGCGCTCACCGCGCACTCCGTCCTCATGCGCCGATTCGCCGCGGAGGACGTGTGGCACGGGCTGTCGATGCGGGAGTACGACGTGCTCTACACGCTGTCCAAGTGCGACAGCCCTCAGCGCCTCAGCGACCTGGGCAGACACGTGCTGCTCAGCCAGCCGGCGCTGTCGCGCCTGGTCGAGCGCCTGGTCGAGCGCAACCTGCTCAGCCGATGCGCGGACCCGGGCGATGCGCGCGCCACGCACATCTCGCTGACCACCGCGGGCCGTGCGCTGCAGAGAGAGATCGGCCTCACGCACGGCGACGCCGTCGCTCGCACCATGACCGCCGCCCTGACCGACGAGGAGCTGCGGCTGCTCGAGACCCTCACCACCAAGCTCGCCAAGGAGGCATCGTGACCGACGAGACCTATTCGATCGTGGTCGTCAGCGCAGGCGTCTCTGACCCCTCCTCGACCCGGCTGCTGGCGGACCGCACGGCTCAGCGCGCCGTCGCCACCCTCCAGGCGCGGGGCCACGACGCCACCATCACCGTCATCGACCTCCGCGAGCTGCTCCCCGAGCTTCCGCAGGCGCTGTCCTCGCAGCTGCTCGGCCCCAAGTTCACCCACGCGGTCGAGGCGCTGGGATCGGCCGACGGCATCATCGCCGCCGCGCCCGTCTACAAGGCGGGCGCCTCGGGGCTGTTCACCAGCTTCTTCCAGGTGCTCGACAACGATCTGCTGATCGGCAAGCCCGTCGTGCTGGCCGCCACCGCTGGCACCGCGCGCCACGCCCTGGTCGTGGACCAGGAGATGCGAGCGCTGTTCGCCTACCTCAGGGCGCTGCCGGTGCCGACCGGCCTGTTCGCCTCCACCGAGGATTGGACGGACAAGGCGCTCGGCACGCGCATCGACCGCGCCGCCACAGAGCTCGCCATCCTGGTGGAGTCCGGCTTCGCCAGGTCGGTGCGCGACGATTCGTGGGGCCGGTACCAGCATCAATACGGCTCTGCGGGCGGCACCGAACTGGGGATCGACCTCGACTCCGACCTGATGCGCCTCGCCACCGGCGGCACGCTGCGCGACGGCGATGACCCGTTCGACCTGACCAAGGGCTGACGCCCGCGACACCCTGACCACCCCAAGGAGCGCCATGACCGAGACCACCGTCACCCGCAACGAGAACGAGTCACGCTACGACCTGCACGTCGACGGCGACCTCGCCGGCTTCGCCGAGTACGAGATCGACGGCGACCGGGCGGCCTTCACCCACACCGAGGTGTTCGAGACGCACCGCGGCGGCGGCGTCGCAGGCACCCTGGCGGGACAGGCGCTCGCGGACACGGCGTCGCGCGGGCTCACCATCGTGCCCGTGTGCTCGTACATCGCCAAGTACCTGGACCGCCACGAGGTGGAGGGCGCGACCGTCGCGCCGCCCCAGTAGGCCCACGCCATGACGCGCACCGACGCCCACGACGACGTCTGCGACGAGCCCGTCGCTCCCGAGCAGAGCGTCGGCTTCGATCCCGGCCCACGCGCCGAGGTGTTGCCCTCGCGCGAGGTCCCGTTGGGCGGACTGCGCGGCATGACCGTGAGCCGGTCGTTGCCGCAGCGCGAGGTGCCGACCATCGGCGCGTGGTGCTTCCTCGACCGGTTCGGCCCGCAGCGCACCACGATGCGGGTCGAGCCTCACCCGCACATCGGCCTCCAGACCGTCACGTGGCCGCTCACGGGAGAGATCAGGCACCGCGATTCGATCGGCTCCGACATCGTGCTGCGGCCGGGCGCACTGAACCTGATGACGAGCGGCCGCGGCATCGCACACTCCGAGTACTCCATCACCGACGAGCCGATCGACCTCGATGCGCTGCAACTGTGGGTCGCGCTCCCGGAGCACTCACGCCACGGAGATCACGGGTTCGAGTCTCACACGAGCCTCCCCGAGGTGACGCTCGCGGCGCCTTCCGGCGCCATTTCCAGCAACACGCCCGATGCGGTCGCGGTAGTCGTGATGGGCACCTTTGCCGGGACGACGTCCCCCGCGACCACGCACACGCCGATCGTCGGCGCAGAACTGCGCCTCCCGGCGGGCGCGACTGTGCACCTTCCGCTGGAGCAGGCGTGGGAGCACGGCCTCGCGCTGATCGACGGCGACATGACGGTCCGAGACGACGAGGCGGCTCTGCCCGACGTCACCGAAGGAGACATCCTCTACCTGGGCAATCGTCGCTCCGAGGCGACCGTCAGCACGACCAGCGGCGCGCGCATCTTCCTGCTCGGTGGGGAGCCGTTCCCCGACGACCTGGTGATGTGGTGGAACTTCGTGGGACGCAGCCACGACGAGGTCGCGGAGGCGCGCCGCGCGTGGGAAGCCCGGGAGTCGCGGTTCGGCCACGTGGTCGGCCACGACGACACCCGCGTGCCGGCTCCTCCCATGCCCGAGGTTCGCCTCACGCCTCGCCGCCGACGCGCCACCGGGACGTGACGACGCGGCGCCCCTGCCCATCCTCATCGGGCTCGACAACCGGGCGGCCGGACCAACTGAGCCGCACCCGTCACCGTCCCGCTCAGCTCGCGCTCGTGAACGGAGTTGATCCGGCCCGTCGGCGACGGCCGTGGCGCCACCCCTTCGGGCGCCGCGCCACGGCCTCCGCAAACGGTCGCTACTGGCTGTCGAGCTGGTCGAACCGGTAGAGGAACGTGGCCATCGCGTCGCGGGTGGTCTCGTTGAACGGACGGAACTCGTATCCCCCGTCAACGGCCCAGCCCTCGGTGACGCCCGCGCCCTCAAGCCACGTGATCTCCGTGTAGAACTCCGTGTTCCGAGTCGTGATGTCCAAGAACGGAGACTCAACGGGGTCGTTCCCCGCGGGCTCGTCCGCCATGCGGTAGAGGAACGCCGCCATCGCGTCACGGGTGATCGGCTCGAAGGGACGGAACTCCTGTTCGCCGCTCACCATCCACCCAGTGGAGATGCCCTCCTGCGCCAGCCACACGATCGCCTCGTAGTGCTCCAGCGACGGGTCCGCATCCACGAACGGAGACTGCGCGGGGAGCGTGACGTCCGGCGAACCGGCATAGCGATACAGGAACGCCGCCATCGCATCACGGGTGATCGAGGCGAACGGACGGAACTCGGTGCCCGTCTCGGTCTCCCAACCTGTCGAGATCCCCTCGGCAGCGAGCCAGGCGATCCCGGCCGCGTGCTCCGAGCCCGCCACATCGACGAACTCGACCACAGTGGCCTCCTCAGCCACCGTCACGGTGATCGAGACGTTCCGCAGCGAAGGCAGCAGCTCCTCTTCTCGCTCGAGATTGAGGCGCGGGATGCCGTCGGAGGCCCAGTGCACGCGACGGATGTACATGTCGCGTCCGGTGCCGCCGGCATCGGTGCGGGCGTGGAAGACGTACAGCAGGTTGCCGTCGTCATCCTCGGACCACATGCCGTGCCCGGGGCCGAGCAGCCAGTCGTCCTCGAAGGGCTCGGACTTGAGGATGGGGTAGTTGAGCTTCGTCCACACGGACGGGTCCGTGAGGTCCGCGCCGGACGGCGCCATCACCAGACCGTTGGTGTAGGTGTTGCCCACCAGCGAGCCCGAGTACAGCATGTACACGGTGCCGTCCTTGATGTGGACGTTCGGACCCTCCGCGATGGTGTTGTCCCACGCGTACTCGGACGGCACGATCCGCACCGGGGTCGAGGTCAGCGTGTACGGGTCCGCGGGGTCGAAGGTCGCGATGAAGTTCGCCCCCAGCATCTGCCACGAGTAGTAGTGGGTGCCCTGGTCCTCCCAGTAGGTCATGTCGAGCGAGATGCCCGTCTGCGTGTTGAGGGGCTGGCCGTCGGCACGCGTGACGTACGTCGCCTCGCTCCAGTTGGCGGGGTCGGTGGGGTCGAGGTGGTTTCCCTCGCCGTCCTGCTCCAGCTGGATGATGCTGGCGCGACCCGTGAAGATGTCCGAGCTGTAGCAGGGCATGAAGAAGATCGACAGCTTGCCGTCGACCATGTGCATCTCGGGAGCCCAGAAGCAGCCCCACATCGAGTTGCCGTAGGCGTCCAGGGTGCCCCTCGACAGGATGTCGACCTCCTCAACCTCGCCCGCGGCCAAGGCCTCATCTGACAGGCCCGCGATCGAGTCCGCCATGCGCAGCGGCAGGCCGGTGGGCTGACCGCCGTTGTTCACCGGGTCGAGGTTGAGGTCCTTGGTGGCGATCATGAGGTACTTGTTCTCGCCGTTGTAGTCGAACTTGAACGCGGTCGGATCGGCGCGCTCGACGGCGAACGGGGCCTGGTAGTCCGGCTGGCGCACGGTTCCCTCGATCACGTACTCGCCCGGCACCGAGGTGTCGACGGCCGCGATGTCCGCCGCGTCCCAGGTGATCCCCAAGTCGGCCGTCGACCCGTCGTTGTAGTCGAGATCGATCATGCTGGGCAGATCTCCCTCGCTGAACGGGTCTCCCGCCGCGAGCTCGATGTCATGGAGGTTCGAGGCGCCGGTGTTGACGATCGGCTCGAAGCGCACCTCGAGAGCCTCCGCCACCTCGGTGGTGACCGGCAAGGCGTTGCCACCCGCATAGTTCGCCACTCCGGCTCCGGAGGCGTCGTCGCCCAGGATCGGCACGATGCCGCGTTCGATGGGGCCTTGGTCCGCGACCGGGTCGAGGCTCGCGAAGGACGTGTACAGCGACGCACCAGTGTCGGACATCCACGTCAGCACATAGCGGTCCGAGGCGGAGTCGTAGATGGCTGCGGCGTTGTTGACGCCGCTCGTGACGCCCAGATCGATCAGTCCGACCTCCTCATACGACAGCAGGTCGTCGGAGGTCGCGAACAGCACGCTGCTGTCCCCCGTGCCGTCGGAGCCCCCGTTGCGCGCGACCCGGGTGGCGACGATCCCGTACCTGCCGTCCTCGAGGTAGAAGACGTGGGGGTCGATGAGAGACCGGATGATCCCGGAGGTCGTGCCGCCCGAGGCAGGGGTCTGAGAAGTCTTGGGGAAGAAGATGCCGTAGTTGTCGAACAGCGGCGACCAACCGGACGCTTCCTCAAGCGCGAGGTGCATGCTCAGCGCGGCGTCGGCGTTGTTCGCCTCGGCGTCATTGGTGGGGTTGCGGTGATACGCGAGCAGATCACGCGAACCGTCGGCGGGCAGCACCGTCACCGTGAACTCACGAGTGACCGTCTCCGAAGAGGAATCGTCTGCGAGGACCGCAGTGACCGTGGCGACAGTCGGCTCGGCCGCAGAGGACACAATGGCGCCGTCGACGAGGCTGATGCCCGCGCCTGCGGCCTCCACGCTGGAAGCGGTGACGCCATCGGGCGCCGCCGGCAGCTCCGCGCCGGAGGCGACCACGGAAGGCACCACCCAGCGGGCCGCCAGGCGCGCGAGGCGCTCCGCGGGGGTCTCGTCCGAGGGCTCGACCGTGACCGTGATGGTCTGGCTGGCCTCCTGGCCGCGGACGCTCACGGACGCCGTCAGCTCGGCCGTGGCATTCGGCTGCCCCTGTGTGGGCTGCGACACCGTGCCGTCCGCTGTCACGACGGAGGAGTCGCTCGTGGTCCAGGTCACCCGGCCGTCGGCCGTGGGCAGGTCGATGTGGTCGGCCGTGGTGAGGTCCTGCAGGTTGAGATCGTCGAGGACCCCTTGCGCCTGCGCGGCGAACTCCGCCGCGTGAATCGACGCGTCCTCGGCGGAGACTGCGGCGACCTCGGTGGCGTCGAGCACGCGGTCGTAGACCCGGAACGCGGCGACCTCTCCCTGGAACAGCGGGTCCGGCCATGCCGGGTACCCGATGGCGGAGAACGACTGGTCCGCGATGTCGGAAGGCGTGTGCGGCATCGGCCCGGTCTGGGCGAGCTGACCGTTGATGTAGACGGACGCGGTGCCGGCGGCGCCGTCGACGACCGAGGTGACATTGACCCACTCGTCCGCCGTCAGGCTCTCACCCGACTGCACCAGGGTCTCGCTGTCCTCGTTCATGATGCCCACCAGCGTGGACCGGTTGTTGGACTCGTTGACCGAGCCGAAGAAGTAGTCGGTCTGGTCATCCTGCGCGCCGAAGTTCCACAGGAAGTGGAAGCCGCCGAGCGATGTCGCGGACGGCTTGACCTCGATCGACACGGTCGCCGACTCGGCAGACGTCAGCATGTCGTCCGGCAGGCGCACGTAGTCACCGGAGCCTGTCTTCGAGCCGCCACGCAGCGTGAGCGAGGTCCCGGTCCAGTCGGAGTCCTGTCCCCGCTCGACGGTCGCGTCACCGAAGGCTGACCCTGCGGCGGTGTTGGGCACCGCGGTTCCGGACGTCTCGTCGAAGACGTACTCCGCGATCAGCCCGCTGTCCGGGGCATCGGCTGCGGCCGCGGAGCCGACGGCCGTGACGGCCGCCGTTCCCAACACGCTGATGCTGGCGATAGCCGCCACCACTTTCCTCGAGACGCGACCGTCCATGTTCCACTCCTCATTGAGTTCAAACGTCAGGTGACAGCTGCTGCGACGCTTCAACCGCGTCCGCACCACCGAAATGTTATCGTTCACACAGACGGGACGCTAGCCCCCCGGCAGACCCCTGTCAAGGGATGAGGAAAGTCAGACGGAGGTCAAGGACGAGAGCCGCCGCGAGCCCGCGACACCACTCGCCCTCGCTGAGACTGCCAGAACCGGGCGAGCATCTCACGCGCCTCCCCAGCCCCCGCATCGGCCCCAAACAGCTCCGTACCAGGCTCGAAACGCACTCCCTCGGCGAGCGCCCCGGCCACCACCGGATCGAATCCCAGCGCGTCGACGAGAGCGCCGACCGCCGCGACATCTCCAGCGTCATCGCCGGCGATCGCCATGCCGAGCCGATCGGGGTCCCCCGCCGGGCGCGCGAGCTCCTCGAGCGCATACCCGCTCACGTGCCCGAGGGCCTTCACGACCCGGGAGCCCGCGAAGTGGGCCTGGACGATCTCCGAGGTCGACGTCGTGGGGTCGTCGAGGTCCGGGCGGGCGCCGTCGAGCTCCCACCAGTAGTTCATGGCGTCGACCACCAGTGCACCCTGCAGAGCTTCCGCAGGGAGCTGTCGAAAGCGGCCCATGGGGATCGCGAGCACCACGATGTCGGCGCGCGCGGCCTCGTCGACCGACACCGCCTGAGCCCCCAGCACAGCCGCCTCCACCTCGGCGCGGATCTGCTCCGGCGGTCGCGACGCGGCGACCCGGACGTCCAGTCCGGCGGCGCGCCCCAGTACCGCGATCGCCCGGCCGATGCGACCGGCGCCGATCACTCCCAGCGAGGACAGATCTGCAGTGGTGGTCACGTCCGTACCCTAGGCGATCGCGCAAGGAGGCGAGGGCGGCGCTCGGTAGGCTGGACAGATGCCCCCCACCGCATCGTCCTCGCGCGCCATCTTCCTCGACATCGACGGCACGTACGCGTCACATGGGGTGGTCCCCGCCGAACACGTGGACGTGGTGCGTCGCGCCCGTGCGGCCGGTCACCGCGTGCTGCTGTGCACGGGCCGCGCCCGCTGTGCGGTGTCACCGCGCCTGCTCGAGGCGGGCTTCGACGGCGTGATCGCGGGGGCAGGGGCGTACGCGGAGATCGGCGGCGAGGTGCTGCGCGACGAGGTGTTCCCCGCCGCCCTCGCCCGGCGCTCCATCGACGCCCTCGCGCAGTACGGAGCGGTCGCGATGCTCGAATCCACGCAGGCCTTGTATGCCCTGCCGGCGACTCGCGACGCGATGGAGGAGCGTGCGCACCGACCCGGCACTCCGGCCGCACAGGCCGCGCTGTGGGAGGATCTGCGCGACGCCCGCCGGGTGGTCGACTCCCTGCACGGGCTGGATTTCGCGAAGGCCGTGACGCTGTCCGCCCACGCGAATCTCTCCGAGGTCGCCGCGGCTATCGGCCCCGAGGTGGCCGCGGTCGAGACCTCGATCCAGGACCTCGGACGCGGGGCTGGCGAGCTGTACTTGGCCCACGTCACCAAGGCCGTGGGCATCGCCGCGGTCGTCGACCGCCTGGGGATCACCGCCGCGGACGTGGTCGCGATGGGCGACGGACCGAACGACATCGAGATGCTCGAGTACGCCGGCACCGCCGTGGGAATCGCGGGCGGGCACCCGGACGTTCTCTCCCTCGCAGACGTCGTGGCCGAGGGCCCCGAGAACGCCGGTCTCGTCGCCGCGTTCACGGACCTTGGCCTCGTCTGACGTCAGCCCGCCGCGGCCCCGCAGCCGCAGTGCCACAATGGACGTGGTCGGCGCCCGCCGCGCCGCCGCTCCACGAGTCAAGAACGGTCCCCGCATGCCCGAATCCTCCAGCACGCCCGCCATCACCGGCGCCCCGCAGTCGGTGTCGCGGCGCGATGAGCTGGTGATGCGCGTCCTCATCGTCTCCGCATTCACGGTGATCCTGAACGAGACCGTCATGGGCGTCGCCATCCCGCACCTCATGAGTGACCTCGGCATCACGGCCATCGCCGCCCAGTGGCTCACCACAGCCTTTCTGCTGACCATGGCCGTGGTGATCCCCATCACCGGATTCCTGCTCCAGCGCTACCCCACGCGGCCGCTGTACATCGGTGCGATGTCGCTGTTCGTGGCGGGCACCACGCTTGCGGCCCTGGCCCCCGGGTTCGAGGTGCTGCTCGTGGCGCGCGTCATCCAGGCAGGTGGAACCGCGGTCATGCTGCCGCTGCTGATGACCACGGTGATCAGCCTGGTCCCCGAGCGCGAGCGCGGCCGTCGCATGGGCACCATCGGCGTGGTGATCTCGGTCGCCCCCGCCCTCGGCCCCACGATCTCCGGGCTCATCCTGTCCGTGCTGCCATGGCGGTTCCTGTTCGTCTTCGTGCTCCCAGTCGCCCTCACCGTCCTGGTATTCGGCATCCTGCGCATGCGCAGCACCAACGAGCCACGCCGGTCGCGAATCGACGTGCTGTCGGTCGGGCTCTCCGCCGTCGGCTTCGGCTCCCTCGTGTTCGGCCTCAGCCTCATCGGCGAATCCGCCGAGGGTGACCTCGGCAGCGCCCTCGGGGCCATCGCGCTGGGAGTGGCGGTGCTCGCGGTGTTCGTATGGCGGCAGATCGTCCTGCAGCGCGGCGACATCCCGCTGCTCGACCTGCGCGTGTTCGCCGTCCGCACCTTCTCCGTCGCCACCGCCATGTTCGTAGTGAGCATGATCGCTATGTTCGGCACGATCATCCTGCTGCCGCTGTTCATGCAGAACGTGCTCGGGCTGAGCGTCCTCTCCAGCGGCCTGCTGCTCCTTCCCGGCGGTCTCACCATGGGACTCCTGGCGCCCTTGATCGGCCGCGCCTACGACCGCATCGGCCCTCGCCCGCTGCTGCTGCCGGGCACCGTGCTAATCGCCACGGCCCTGTGGGCGATGGCGCTCTCGCTGGACGCCGCGACTCACTGGTGGGTGCTGCTCGCCAGCCACGTCACTCTCAGCGTCGGGCTCGCGCTCGTCTTCACGCCGCTGTTCTCCGCGAGCCTCGGGGCCCTGCCCCGCCGCCTGTATTCGCACGGGTCGGCGACCGTCTCGACCATGCAGCAGGTGGCCGCGGCCATCGGCACCGCGCTGTTCGTCTCGACGATGACGGCCGTCGCCTTGAGCGAGGCCGATGCGGGGGTCGGCTCGGTCCCCGCCGAGGCAGCCGGCATTCGCGCGGCATTCATGGTGGGCGCGATCCTCGCGACGCTCGGCATCGGGCTCGCCACGCTGATCAGGCGCCCCGAGTCAGCTGAGGGTCAGATCGCCACGGGCACTCCGGCCGATGCAGTGGCGGCCGGCGAGCCCGACGGCGCGGGCGCGCCGGTCCCGCTTCACTAGCGGGGCCGCGCCCGCGCCGGCCTCACCAACTGAACGTCGCGGCGTCGGAACCCTCGACCGCGGCGCGCACGCGCACGCGCATGTCCTCCGACATCTCTGGCAGCGCGTCCAGGTCGAACCACGCGGCCTCGGTGTTCTCGCCGTCAGCGGGGTACGGGTCGCCGCTCACGTAGCGGAATCGGAACGTCAGGTCCAGGTACTGGGAGAGATCGCCGTTGTCGTATCGCAAAGGCTCGAGCGCGTGCACCCGCACCAGCGCCTCAGGCTCGGCCACCACATCGGCCTCCTCGAGCACCTCGCGAGCGCCGGCGACCGCCGGCTGCTCCCCGGGGTCGATGATCCCGGTGACGGGGGTCCACGCGCCAGTGTCGGCGCGTCGCACCAGCAGCACTCGGCGCTGCGAACCCGGACCGTCGCGCAGCACGACTGCGGTCACGCCGGGGAGCCACAGGAGTTCGTTGCCGATTTTCTCGCGCAGGCTCAGGATGAAGTCGGGAGTCGCCACCGCGTCACTCGGCGATCGGGTCGATGCGCGACCAGTGCGCGTACTTGGGCTCGCGACCGTCTCCCGAGGAGCGGCGGGCGACTCGCCGCGCGAGCCACGGCAGCACGTACGTCGCGTAGTAGCGCGCCTCCGCGACGGGGCCGGCGGCAGGAACGTGTGCATCACCGGCCTCGGGCAGCTCCGTGTGGACGCCGAGCGCCGTGAGCACTCGGGCGGCCACACGGCTGTGGCCCAGCGCGTTCAGGTGGAGCCGGTCGGGTGACCAGTACGGTGCGCGCCGCAGCTCCTGATCCGACCAGTTGTCGACGAACGTCACCTCCGGCCGGTCGAGCGCGAACTCCTTCACGGCCTCGAGGAACTCGTCGCCCCTGCGCTTGATCATGGAGCCGCGCGGCAGTCGCTCGGTAGGATCGCCCCCGCTGAGGATCACCAGCGCCACCCGTTCCTCGACGCACCGATCGGCCACCTGCGTGGCGTACTCCATCACGCGCTCGACGCCGAAACCCGGCCGCATCATGTCGTTGCCGCCGCCGTTGAAGGTCATCAGCGTGGGCCGCGGGTCGAGCGACAGCGCGGCCTCGAGCTGGTCCTCGACGATCGGCGCGATCAGGCGGCCGCGGATCGCAAGGTTCGAGTAGTACAGCGGCTCGGCGCTCGACTGCGCGAGCCCGGCGGCCACGAGATCAGCCCACCCCCGCAGCGTGCCGTCGTCGAGCCGGTCCCCGACCCCCTCGGTGAAGCTGTCGCCGATCGCCGCATAACGCATGCGTCGAGACTATCCCGTACCGCAGCAGTGGCACGATGTCCCCATGCCCTCACTGACCGACTTCTCCGCCACCGCCCTCACAGGCGAAGAGCGCAGCCTCTCCGAGTTCGCGGGCGACGTCGTGCTCGTCGTCAACACCGCGTCGAAGTGCGGCTTCGCCCCGCAGTTCGAGGGCCTCGAGGCCCTTCAGCAGCAGTTCCAAGCGGAGGGCTTCACGGTTCTCGGCTTTCCGAGCAACCAGTTCAAGCAGGAGCTCTCGGAGCCGCAAGGCATCAGCGACTACTGCCAGAAGAACTACGGCGTGACCTTCCCGATGTTCGCGACCATCGACGTGAATGGACGCGGTGCACACCCCGTGTACCAGTGGCTGCGGTCCGAGGCCGGTGGTGCGCTGGGCTCCGCCGTCAAGTGGAACTTCACCAAGTTCCTGGTGGGGCGCGACGGCCATGTGATCAAGCGATACGGCCCCCAGACCGAGCCTGCGGCGATCGTCGGCGATATCGAGGCGGCCCTCGCCGACTGACCGGGAATGAATCCCGCCCCCGGTACGCTCTTAGTTGAAGAATCAACTGATCAACACGAGGAGCGCAGGCCATGACGCGAGTTCAGTTCGGCATCGAGACGTTCGGCGACATCCCGCTGGCGGACGACGGCACGCTGATGACGCACGCTGCCGCCATCCGTCAGGTGGTCGACGAGGCGGCACTCGCTGACCAGATCGGCATCGACTCGGTCGCGCTCGGCGAGCACCACCGGGAGGACTTCGCCATCTCCTCCCCCGAGATGGTGCTGGCCGCGATCGCCTCCCGCACCTCGAACGTCAGCCTCGGCTCGGCCGTCACCGTGCTGAGTTCCGACGACCCCGTGCGAGTGTTCCAGCGATTCGCGACGCTCGACGCGGTCTCGGGCGGCCGCGCCGAGGTCATCCTGGGCCGCGGCTCATTCACCGAGTCCTTCCCGCTGTTCGGCTACGACCTGGCCGACTACGAACTGCTGTTCGACGAGAAGGTGGAGATCTTCTCGCGCCTGCTCACGGAGAAGCCGGTCAGTTGGGAGGGCAAGACCCGTCCCGCGCTCACCGACGCGGACGTCTATCCCAAGACAGAGTCCGGCGACCTCACCACGTGGGTCGGCGTCGGCGGATCGCCGCAGTCCGTTATCCGCGCGGCGAAGTACGGCTTCCGGCTGATGCTCGCGATCATCGGCGGACAGCCCGAGAGGTTCGCGCCCTACGTGGACCTGTACCGCCGCGCGACCGAGCAGCTGGGCACCACGGCGCACCCGGTGGGCATGCACAGCCACGGCTTCATCGCCGAGACCGACGAGGAGGCCCGCGAGGCCTACTTCCCGGGCTACAAGGCGATGATGGACCGGATCGGGTCCGAGCGCGGCTGGCCGCCCATGGCCCGCTCCTCGTACGACAACGAGATCACCAGCGGCTCCCTCTACGTGGGCTCGCCCGAGACGGTCGCCAAGAAGATGGCCGCCTCGATCGGCGCCCTCGACGTGGGCCGCTTCGACCTGGTCTACACCGGCGGCGGCGCGATGCCCGCGAGCCAGCGCATGCGTGCCGTCGAGCTGTACGGCACCGAGGTCATCCCGCGCGTGCGCGAGCTCCTCGCCGAGGGGACGCAGTCATGACCGAGACCCGCACCGTCGGAAGCCGCACCGTCGGAATACTGGGCGCCGGCAAGCTGGGGACGGTCCTCGCTCGGCTGGCCGTCGAGGCCGGCCACCGCGTGCTCGTCGCCAGCTCGGGCGACCCGTCTCGGATCTCGCTCACGCTGGAGGTCCTGTCTCCCGGCGCGGAGGCCACGACGGCCGATGCGGTCGCCCGGGAATCCGACATCGTCGTCCTGGCGCTTCCGCTGGGCAAGCACCGCACGCTCGACGCCGAGTCGCTGCGCGGCACCGTCGTGGTCGACGCCATGAACTACTGGTGGGAGGTGGACGGAGCACGCGAGGACCTCGCGTCCCCGTCAGCCTCCACGAGCGAGATCGTCGCGGAGCACCTGGAGGGCGCCAAGGTCGTCAAGGGCTTCAACCACATGGGGTACCACGACGTCGACGAAGGCGGGCTGCCCACCGGATCCGAGGAGAGGCGTGCCATCGCGATTGCGGGAGACGACGCGAGGGCCGTCGACTCAGCGAGCGCCCTGGTCGATTCGCTGGGGTTCGACCCGGTGGCCATCGGCGGCCTGGCGGCCGGGCGCAGCCTCGAGCCCGGCACCCCCGCCTTCGGCGCCAACGTGACCGCGGACGAGCTCCTGTCGCTCGTGGAGAGGGTCACCGCGCAGGCGTAGCCGGTCCCTGCGCCCGACCCTCGTAGCCGGGCGGGGTGCAGATGCCCTTCCGGTAGAATGACACCCGAAGTCAGGTCCAGTGGCCTCGCCCCTCGGGCCCTGTTCTTGCCCCCGTCCATGCGATTGCTCGCCCGAGGCCGTGACAGGCACCGCGCCAGCACCCCGAGCCCCAGTGACCGGACCCAGGTGGTTTTTTGCTCCTCGCGTGTGTAGCGACCGTCGTCGCCACGTGTGTCCTGGCCCCCTTGGTGACGCGGCTGCTCGGCCGCAGCGCCGGCTGGATCCTGTCGATCCCCCTGGTCGCGGCCGCCGCGGGTCTCGCCTACCTCGGTTCCGGCACTCAAACCGTGCCGTGGATGCCCACCCTCGGCATCGGGTTCGATCTGAGGCTCGACGGGCTGTCGCTCACGTTCATGATGCTGGTGCTGCTGATCGGCGCGGTCGTCCTGACGTACAGCTCTCGGTACTTCGCCGTGGGGAAGCACACCAGGTACTTCACCCTCATGACCGGCTTCGCGGCGGCCATGACCATGCTCGTGCTCGCGGACGACGTGGTGCTGCTGTTCCTGTCGTGGGAACTCACCACGCTGTGCTCCTTCCTGCTGATCGCGCGCTCGGGGCCGCAGGCCCGCAAGCCCGCGGTGCGCACCCTGCTGGTGACTGCGATGGGAGGGCTGGCCCTGCTGGGCGCCGTGACCACCATGGCCGTCGTCACCGGCACCACCCAGATCACCGCGATCATCGCGGACCCGGTCTGGCAGGAGAGCTCGAGCGTCACGATCACCGTGATCGTGCTGGTCGCAGTCGCGGCGTTCACCAAGTCCGCCCAGTTCCCGTTCCAGGCCTGGCTGCCGGACTCGATGGTCGCGATCACCCCCGTCAGCGCGTACCTCCACGCCGCGGCGATGGTGAAGGCGGGCATCTACCTGCTGCTGCGCTTCTCCCCCGCGTTCTCCGAGGCCTTTGTGTGGAACACGATGCTCATCACGGCGGGCCTCATCACCGCGCTGTTGGGAGCAGTCGCCGCGCTCAGGCGCTATGACCTGAAGGAACTGCTCGCGTACTCGACCATCAGCCAGCTGGGCCTGCTGGTGGCGATGATCGGCGTCGGCACTCCTGAGGCGATCAAGGCCGCGACCATTCACACTGTCGCTCACGCGCTGTTCAAGTCCGCGCTGTTCCTGTTCGTCGGGGTGATCGACCACCGCGCGGGCACGCGAGACATCCGCGCGCTGACCCACATGCGCATCCGCATGCCGGTGACGCTCGGTGCGATCACGATCTCGGCGGCGTCGATGGCTGGGCTGCCGCCGCTCTTGGGGTTCATCAGCAAGGAGTCCATGTTCACGGCGTTCGTGGACGCGCCCTCGACGCCGTGGGGCCCCGTGGCGATCACCACGGCCGCCGCCATCGCATCGGCGCTCACGTTCGCGTATTCGGCGCGCATGGTGATGGGCGCTCGCGGGCACGACCCGAACGGCCGGGAGGTGACGGAGGTGCGGCCCGCCATATGGATCGCCCCGAGCCTGTGCGCGATCGCCGGCCTTGCCCTCGGTCTCGCGCCGTTCCTCCTGGACCCCCTGATCTCGGCGGGCGCGACTGCCGCCTCCGGCACCGACGTCGAGACTCACCTGTCGCTGTGGCACGGCTTCAACCTGCCGTTGCTGATCTCCGCGGTGGTCATCACCACGGGTGTGCTGCTGGTGCTCGCGCGCAGACAAGTCCAGCCGGTGCTGCTGAAGTACCGTCTGCCGTTCTCCGCTCTCGACGTCGTCGAGGGCACGCAGGCGGGAATCATTCGCCTCGGCGGCATCGTCGGCGGGTGGTCCGGAACCTTGGCGCCGCGCCTGCACCTGACCATTCCGGTGCTCGTCACCATCGCGATCGGCGTCGCCGGCACCATTGGCATCTCAGGTCTGCCAGCGGTCGTCGGCGAGACCTCGCGTCCGCTCGACTGGGTGCTCGTCGCGCTCCTTGCCGCCGGGGTGATCGCGGCGATGACCATCTCGACCCGCGTGGGCGCGGTGGTCGTCGTCGGAGTGGTCGGCTTCGCGATGACGCTGTGGTTCCTGTCGCTGGGCGCCGCCGACGTCGCGCTCACTCAGCTTCTGGTCGAGATCCTCACGGTGACCGTGATGGTGCTGCTGCTGCGTCGACTGCCCGTCACCTTCGTGCGCACCTCGGTGATGCGCACCCTGCCGTCACTCGCGATCGCCGTCGTTGCAGGCCTGGCGACCACCGTCGGTGTCCTTGCGCTCACGGGGCGGCGTCCCATGTCCGACGCGGCACGGTTCTACCTCACCGAGGCAGAGGAAGCGACGGGCGGCGCAAACCTGGTCAATACGATCCTCGTCGACTTCCGCGCGCTCGACACCCTGGGTGAGCTCACGGTGCTCGGAGTGGCGGGGGTCGTGATCGCGGCACTGCTGCGATCGCGCCCACCGGCGTCCGCACGGCGCATCGACATCGATACGCACTCTCCGCTCGCCGATGCGCTCGACAACTCGGTCTTCACGCGCACCTTGGCCAAGCTCGTGGGTCCGCTCATCGTGGTGCTCTCCATCTTCTTGCTGCTCCGCGGCCACCAGGAGCCAGGAGGCGGCTTCATCGCCGCCCTGGTGGGTGGCGCCGGCTTCGCCCTCATCTACCTCATGTCCCCCACGGACGACGTGAAGCGCATCCGCTGGCCCTACCTCGCCCTCATCGGCGCGGGAGTCGTCGTCGGCACCGGCACCGGCCTCCTCGGCTTCGTCGAGGGGTCGTTCCTCACCCCCCTGCACTTCTACGTGTTCGACATTCACCTCACGACGGCTCTGGTCTTCGATGTCGGCGTCTACCTCGCGGTGGTCGGCGTCGTTCTCGCTGCCTTCAACCTGTTGGGCCTGCCTCGGCCGCATGAGCGGGCCCAGGACGGCGGATTCGACGCGAGGGACGAAGGAGACGACGACACGACCCTCGACGCACCGCCGTCTTCCCCGGCTCACGAGGAGGCCCGCACATGACTCTCGCGATCACCGCCGGCCTGCTCGTGATGGGCGGCGTCTATCTGATGCTCAAGCGCGAGATGCTGCGCATCGTGCTCGGCTTCATCCTCCTTGCTCACGCCGTGAACCTGATCATCATGGCCGCAGGCGGGGCCTCGCGACGCGACGCCCCGTTCGGCACCCCCGATGACCTGTCGACGGTCGCGGACCCGCTGCCGCAGGCCTTCGTGCTGACCGCCATCGTCATCGCGTTCTCGATCACCATCCTGATGCTCGTACTGGCGGTCACCGGGCGAGACCAGGACGACGACACCACGGTCGAGACCGAGGACGACGTGGAGGCACAGTCATGACGGGCGCCATGCTCCCCCTGTTCGTCGCGATTCCGCTGGTGATGGCGGGTGTGCTCACGATGCTGGGCGGCCGCACCCGGCTTCAGTGGATCACGGTGTACGCCGTGCTCGGCCTCGCCCTCGCGGGAGCGATCACGCTGGTCGTCGCGTTCCGCGACGGCGGCGCGATGGCCGATGCCGTCGCCTTGTGGCCCTTCGGCATCGCCATCCCGTTCGTGGCGGACATGTTCGCCGCGCTCATGCTGACGGTGACGCTGATCCTGACCATCACCTGCGTCGCGTTCGCGATGGCCTCCGGCCGCGCATCGTCTCCCCACTTCGCACCGCTTCTGCTGGTCCTCGTGGCGGGGGTGAGCGGCGCCCTGCTGACGGCGGATCTGTTCAACCTCTTCGTGTTCATCGAGGTGATGCTGCTGCCGTCGTACGGCCTCTTCGTGCTGGCGGCGCCAGGCTCGGCACCGCTGAGGCAGATCGCCGGCGCGCGGCTGTACGTGACGGTCAACCTGCTGACGTCGACGATCTTCCTCGCCGGAGTCGGGTTCGTGTACGGCGCGGCCGGGACGGTGAACCTGGCCGAGCTCGCGGGCCTCGCGGCGGAGGACGACACGGTGGCGATCGCGATGGCGATCTGCCTCTTCGCGCTCAGCATCAAGGCCGCCGTCGTGCCCGTGCACGGCTGGCTCGCACGTTCCTACCCTGCGACCTCGCCCGCGATCACCGCGCTGTTCTCGGGGCTCCACACCAAGGTCGCGATCTACGCGATCTACCGGCTGTACGCGGTGGTGTTCGAGGGCGACGCCCGGTTCCTGTGGATCGGCGTCGCCGTGTTCACGGCGACGATGGTCATCGGCGTGCTCGGTGCCGTGGGCGAGACCACCACCCGGTCGATTCTGGCCTTCCACATGGTGAGCCAGATCGGCTACATCCTCATGGGAGTCGCGCTGTTCACCGGCGTCGGACTGACGGCGGGCATCTTCTACCTGCTCCACCACATGATCGTGAAGGCGTCGCTGTTCCTGTCCACCGGCGCAGTCGAGGAACGCTACGGCACCGGCACCATCGGCCACGTGTGGGGCATCACCAAGCGTGAACCGTGGATCGCGGCCGCCTTCTTCGTCGCCGCGCTCTCTCTCGCCGGCATCCCGCCGTTCTCAGGGTTCGTCGCGAAGCTGAGCCTGATCCTCGCGTCGATCGACGCGGGTGAGATCGTCGCCGTGGTTGCGATGCTCGTGGTGAGCATCATCACGCTGATGTCGATGCTCAAGATCTGGTCCGGGGTGTTCTGGGGCAGGCCGCCGGACCGGGTGTTGCAGACTCACGAGGAGAAGGACCTTCCGGTGGCGGGCTCGACCCCCGGGGACGGCACCGCGCTCGTGCTCGACACCGGAACCAAGCCCCGCATCGGCTTCGCGCTCGGAGCGCCCGCGGTGGCGCTCGCCCTGCTCACCATCGGGCTGGGGCTGGGAGCCGAACTGCTTCTCGGGCTATCGGAGACGGCCGCTCACGGCCTTCTCGACACCACCGCATACGTCGAGGCGGTGACGAACCCATGAGCTGGTTGACATGGCCCGTCCGGATCGTCGTCTTCCTCCTGTGGTACACGTGGCTCGTGGTGCGCACCAACGCCGTGGTGCTGCGTGACGCCGTCACCCCGGGGCAGTCCTCGACCCCTGGCATCGCACGCTACGACTCGCGGTGCCGCACCGACATGGAGATCACGCTGCTGTCCACGTGCATCACGCTCACGCCAGGCACGCTGACCGTGGGGCACGACACCCCTGCGGACACGGAGATCGACCACACCATCTACGTCCACGGCATGTACTCCCCCGATCCCTCCCACCTCCGCGAGGAGCTGCGGGACCTCGAGGGGCGCCTACTCACCGCCATGCGTCGCACGGGAGGCCCGTCATGATCGGCCTCGTCATCGGCATCGCGCTCGTGGGATTGGCAGCGGTCGCCACGGTCTACAGGATGGTCAAGGGACCTACAGACGCGGAACGCGCCATCGCCGGTGACCTGCTGATGTTCTGCGTGATCGCCATGCTCGCGCTGTTCGGCGTGATGCTGTCCACACCGTCCGCGTTCGAGATCGTGCTCGTCGCCGCGCTGCTGGGCTTCCTCAGCACCATCGCGTTCGCGCGGGCACTGACCCGAGGGAGGCGCTGACATGCTGGAGATCTTCGGCTCGATCGCCATCATCCTGGGCGCCATGGTGTTCGTCACCGGGGCGCTCGCCCTTCTCAGATTCCCCGATGCCTACACCCAGGTGTCCGCGGTCGGCACGGCCGGAGGCATCGGCATCGTGCTCATCGTGAGCGGCGCTCTGCTCTACGAGTTCACCGCCATGAACCTCGTGGTCGTGCTGCTGATCGTCGCGGCGCAGCTGCTGACCTCTGCGGTGGGATCCATGGCGCTCGCACGCTCGTCGTACCTGGCGGGCTCTCCCCTTCGACGGGTGTACTTCAACGAGCTCGAGGACGATACGCGCTCACGGCGCGACTGATGCGCACGGCACGCGTCATTGGCGGCGGCCCGGCCGGCCTGATGGCCGCGGAGGTCCTGGCCCGGGCCGGGGTGGCCATCACGGTCCATGAGCGCATGCCCTCCCCCGGGAGGAAGTTCCTGCTCGCGGGCCACGGCGGACTCAACCTCACACACTCCGAGGACCGCGATCGCTTCGTCACGCGATACGGCGCGTCCACTGACCGGATCGCGCCCATGGTCGAGGGGTTCGGACCGGACGACCTTCGCGAGTGGGCAGCCGACCTCGGTGAGCCGACTTTCGTCGGCACGAGCGGTCGGGTCTTCCCCCAGGCGCTCCGCGCCACGCCGCTGTTCCGCGCGTGGTTGACGCGCTTGGCGGAGCTTGGCGTACAGATCGAGCGCCGCACCACGTGGACCGGCTGGGCGGGCAACGGGTCGCTACTGATCACCGATGAGGACGGCGAGACGCGCGAGGTCTCGAGCGATGTCACGGTCTTCGCCCTCGGCGGGGCGTCGTGGCCTCACCTCGGCGCGGACGGGACGTGGGTGGGCCAGTTCGCCGAGCGGGGCATCGACGTCACGCCTCTCGAGGCCGCCAACGTGGGGGTGCGTGTCGCCTGGTCTGAGGTCTTCGCCAACCGGTTCGCGGGCACTCCCCTCAAGAACGTGTCCGTCACCGTCGCTGGCGGCGAGCCGCGACGCGGCGAGATCATGCTCACCGCCTCGGGCGTCGAGGGTGGACTCATCTACGCACGAGGTGCCTCGATTCGCGCTGCGCTCGCCACCACCGGCCGATGCGTGCTTGAGGTCGACCTCCGACCGGAGCTTTCGCTCGAGGACGTTGCGAGACGCCTGGGCAAGCGCAGGCCCAAGGACTCGGCCTCCAACTGGCTGCGGCGAGCAATCGGACTCGACCCCGCATCGGCCGGGCTGTTGCGGGAGGCCTCGGGCGGCACGCTCCCCCACGATGCGGCGGCCATTGCGGCGCTGATCAAGGCGGTGCCCATCGAGGTGACGGGAACGATGCCCATCGACCGCGCGATCTCGACCGCAGGCGGCATCGCGTGGAGCGAGGTCGACGAGCACCTCATGCTGCGCCGGCTCCCCGGCACCTTCGTCGCGGGCGAGATGCTCGACTGGGAGGCGCCCACGGGCGGCTACCTGCTCCAGGCCTCGTTCAGCATGGGCGTGGTCGCGGCCCAGGGTGCGCTGGCGTGGCTCGCGGACGATGCCGCGAAAGGTTCGCTGAGCCCTTAGAGCGCGAGCCCCACGGCAAGCAGGATCACCGCGAGGCCGGGCAGTACGCCCTGTTTGAGCGCCGCGCTGGCGTAGTCACGGTCGGACAGCACCAAGACGAGCGCGGCGGCCGCCATCGAGGCAGCGCCCACGAACACCGACGTCGCGCCTGCCACGGTGTGCCCCGCTGCCGTCAGGACGACGCCCACCAGCACGGCGATCGCGAGGAACAGGTTGTAGAAGCCCTGGTTGAAGGCGAGGCCCTTCGTGGCCTGCGCCTCGGACTCCGTGGTGCCGAACACGGCCCGCGCCCGCTTGCCGGTCCACGCGATGGACTCAAGATAGAAGATGAACACGTGCACGGCGGCGGCAAGCCCCGCCAGGATCAACGCCGTTGTGATCATTGACTCAGCCTGGCAGATCGCACGCAACAGGCGAGATGCGCGCGTTCGGAGAGTGAGAAGTACTCCAGCCCAGCGAGCAGTTCGAAACGCGCCGAATTGGCATCAATCCAGTCGGTGCGCGCGCTCGGCGTGAACCGTCTAGGGCTTCCTGCCATGTGCCTCCGCATCGGGACGGTGCCTGTCACGAACCCGCAAGTGAAGCAGCAAAGCACATGAGCCGTGCGCGATATCGCTACTCACCGGGAGTGGACAGGCAGTCCTCGCCTTCGATGACGAAACGCTGCTGACCGTCGAAGTCATCGCCCCAGTAGCGCACTGCGGCACGTTCCTCGGAGTAGATGATCACCATGAACGACGCTGGAGCGGCGGGAGGTACGGGAATGCTGAGCTCGTCGCCTCGAACCTCTCCGAAAACACTTCGCTCATCAAAGTAGAAGTCTGGGTCGACGCCCCCCTCAATCAAGTCGGGAGGCCGAATGTCGGTGTAGACGCTCACCGCGCTATCGCACTGTGCCACGAGCACCCCCGTCTCCGTGGGGTCGACGCAACCAGCGAGGAGGAGGACAAGCGATGCCGCAGACGCACCCGCGAGAATATTCGAGAATCGAGTCACGGGAAGCTCATTTCGCGCATCAACAACGAATACCGCAAATCACAGCAACGAGCCGACGACGAAGAACCAACGGAGACGCCGTCGGGGGCAGCGATCGTCAGGATCTCGCTCATCTTGAGACCGCATCGGGCTCACCCCACCCTCGCTCTTCATGGCCAGTTGCACACTACTCACTCATCACGTGCCACAAATTGGGAGGCCCGATCGCTGCGGAAACAGCGAAGGCCGCCCCCGTCAGGGAGCGGCCTTCATGATGCTGTCTCAACACATCGTGGAGCTGAGGGGACTCGAACCCCTGACCCCCTGCATGCCATGCAGGTGCGCTACCAGCTGCGCCACAGCCCCAATGCATCGCCCCGAAGAGCGACTGACAGTGTAACGCACCGCGCGGACGCGGCGCTAATCCGCCCCGAGCGCGAACGCGTCGACGTGCCACGCGCCCGAGTCCGACAGCGTCAGGACGTGCCAGGCGCCGTGCGGGATCTTGCCGAAGACTCTGGACTCGGTATCGAGGCCCACGAGGTTCAGCACGCCCAGCTGGATCGCGCTGCCGTGGCTCACCACGACGGTGGGCGTCTCCGGGTCGTACCAGCGACGCAGGCCCTCGCCCACGCGGGCGGCGACGTCCGCGGACGCTCCCCAGCCGTCGATGCGCGGCTCCAGGCCCCGGTGACGACGCTCGAAATCCTCGGGCCAGCGCTCGCGCACCTCGTCCCACGTGCGGCCCTCCCACACGCCATACGGGCGCTGGGTGAAGGCCTCGTCCACCTGGGTTTCGACTCCGAGCAGCCTGGACAGTTCATCGGCCGATGCGCTCGCTCGGGACAGCGGCGACGACACCACACGTGCGTGGTCACCCACGTGCGCAACAATGCGCGCGGCGGCGGCCGCCGCCTGTGCGCGCCCATCGTCATCGAGCGGGATGTCGAGGGAGCCCTGCAGGCGGCCCTCATCGTTGTGGTCCGTGCGCGCGTGGCGCCACAGAACGAGCTGGCTCACGGTCGCTCCCCCAAGGTCTCCGGCATCACGTTGTGCCTCTCGAGGGTCCAGTCGCCGTGCGCGCGGCGAGTGAGTCGCGACCACGCGGCATTGCCGAGGTTGCCCAACGTGCGGTGGTCGAGTGGCAGTCCCACCAGGCCCTGCATCCCTACGCGCGCCGAGCTGCCGTGCGTCACGACCAGCAGCGTGCCCGTCACGCGCTCGGCCCACTCCTCGATCGACTCGACCATGCGAGCGCGCACGAAGTCGTGGTGCTCGAAGCCCGGCACGTCCGCGCTGCCGTAGGTGCGCCACGCCTCGACCTCCTCGGGCCAGCCGCTCTCGCGCTCCTCGGGTGTGATTCCCTCCCACGCGCCGTAGGCGCGTTCGCGAAGCCGCTCGTCGACGTGCGTCTGCGTCCCGAGGGCCCCGGCGATCGCATCGGCCGTATCGCGCGCCCGCACCAGCGGAGAGGTGACGACCGTCGTGGTGGCCTCAAGCAGGCCCGCGAGGGCAGTCGCCGTGGCGGCCGCCTGCGCCTGGCCAGCGTCCGTCAGCTCGACATCGGAGGATCCCTGCAGGAGTCCCTTGACGTTCCACTCGGTCTGGCCGTGCCGGACTACGTAGACCTCCATGGCGGCGGTCCTAGCCGAGCTCGACGACCGGACAGTCCTTCCACAGCCGCTCGAGTTCGTAGTAGGCGCGGTCCTCCTGATGCATCACGTGGACGATCAGGCCGTTGAAGTCGAGCAGCGCCCAGCGCCCCTCGCGCACGCCCTCACGACGCACTGCCTTGGCACCCATGCCATGCAGCGCCTCCTCGATGCCCTCGGCGATCGCGACGACCTGGCGCTCGTTGCTGCCCGACGCGACCAGGAAGATGTCTGCGAGCGGCATGCGCGCACTCACGTCGAGGGCCACCAGGTCCTCCGCCTTCTTCTCGTCGGCGGCCTGCGCGGCGAGCCGCACCATCGCCACTGACTCCTCGGACGCGCCCGTCAGGGCCTGAGCGTGAGATTCCATACCACTACTCCCAAAAGAAAGGCGACGGCGCCGAAGACCGCCAGGTGGGCCCACTTGAAGTGCCGGGGGCCACCCACGGCATCGAGTTCCGGGCGCTCGCGCGGAGGCACCTCGATCTGGCCGGTCGGCACCGGCTCAATGGACGGGAATCCATCCGTCTGCGGCGTGAACGCGGGGCGCCGCACGCTGCTCAGGTCGGGCCGCGGGATGTCCTTGGCGGACTCGACCTCGGGCAGCTCAGGAGCGGGCCGATCGACCCGCATGAGCGGGTGCGCCGACCACGACGACTCGGCCTGCTCGGGCGTGGGCGTGGACCACTGGGGGACGTCGAACGCCGCATAGTGAGGTGCGAGCTGCGCGGAGGCGTCGGGAACGCCCGCGGGGCCGTCGGGGACGGTCGCGGGCGACTCGGCTTGCCGCTGTGCGTGGGCCACCGAATGGAATGCCGGACGGTGCCGCTCCCCGGCAGCGTGCGACGCCTCATCCAGGGCCGCGGTCCCCGGGTGGTCCCCCAGGATCGCGTCGAACGGAGTCTGGTCGATCCGCACCGGGGGCTCCTCGCCTGGACCCTCGGACGAGACTTCAGGCGCGGTGGGCACGGCGTCCTGCGACCGCTGATCAGCGCGAGGCTCGCTCCTCCATGCGCCGGGTGAGGACTGCGCGGACGGTGCCGAGTGAGTGGACGGCGCCGACAGTCCTGACGGGCCGCCGGGCACGGAGGCGGCAGACGGGCCCGACTCTGGAGACCGTGCCGTCTGGTAGTCCGCCGACGGGGAATCCGCCGACTGAGACTCGGTGTACAGGGCGGGCGGCGCCACCGGGCTCGCGGCCGGCCCCCACGCGTTCGGCAGGATGGCGTTGGCGGCAGCCTCGGCGGCGGGGTCGTCGATCTCAGGAGCCGAGGCGGACCGGCGTGAACTCGCGGCATCGAGACCCGCGACAGCCTGCTCCGTGAGGTGACGGATCTCTGCGGCGGGGTCCTCGACGGGTGCCTCATCGGCAGCCTCAGCGGCCTGATCGGTCGCCTGCTGCTCCATCAGCCGCCGCTGCAGCGAGCCGGGCGGGAACAGCGCGTCGTACATTTCGGGCGACATCCCTGCCGGCATCCCCAGCAAGGACTCGGTGGACTCGGCAGGGGCGTCCTGCGACTCCTGCTCGGCCGTCTCCTGCTCGCCCGTCTCTTGCCCGGGGTGCGGCTCGTCGTCGCCGGAGGCCTGGTCCGGGACCGCGGCGTCAGGCTCGGGCTCGGGCTCGGGCTCGGGCGCAGTCGACTCGTCGGCCGCCGAGGGGATCAGGCTGGTGCGCTGTGGCACGGTCGGGGTCGGCGCGCCCTCTTCTGGGGCGGATTCCGGCTCGGGCGCCGATGCTGGCGCCGGCTCGGCGTCGATCGCGGGCTCGACCACGGGAGAGAAGGCGGTCGGGGGCTCCGAGTCGGCGTCGCGTGCGGCCTCCGGCTCAGGTCCGGGCTCGAAGACCAGCGGCTGAGCGTCCTCGTTCTCGGGACGTTCGGCGTGCTGAGCGTCCTCGCCCTGGACGTCGTCGTGCGGACCGACCGTACCCTCGACGTCCGTGTGCTGGGCACCGTCGTCCCGGGAGGGCTCGTGCGCACCGGCGTCCTCGACAGCGGACTCGGCGTCGCCCGGCGGTTCCTCGGCCTCCGGGAGGACCTCCAGGTCCTCGGGCGCGCGCCGCGCCTCGCCCTGGGCCTCGCGCTGAGCCTGCTCCGCCTTCTCACGCGCGATGCGCTCCTGCTCGGCGATGCGCTCGGGCGTCATCGCAGGGATCTGACCGGTGGCGATCATCTCTTCTTCCGCAGTCCACGTCTCCATGGGCTGGCGGGAACGCTCCAGGCGACGGCGCTCGCGCCGGGTCAGTGGGCGGCCCTCGGGAGAGTGAGTGGGGATCGACTCGGAGATGGGCGCATCGCCCAGGGCATCCGTGTCGTCCGCCGGGCGCGCGGCCTCGCGCGCCTGCTGTGCGCGGCGCTCCCGCCGCGACAGCGGCCGGCTTTCGTCAGTCATCGATTCCTCCGGCATACAGATCGTGATGCGCGATGTAGTCGGCGACCGCGCGGGGCACGAGGTAGCGAATCGGCGCACCTGCCCTCACCCGTCGGCGAATATCCGTCGAGGATACCGCCAGCTCGGGGACCTCGACCCATGCATGCGCCGCGTCGCTCTCAGGAAACGAATGGCCCGCGCGAGTGACTCCCACGAACTGTGCGAGGTCGCTCAGTCGTTCCGCGTCGCGCCACTCGTCGAACCGGGCCAGCGCGTCGGCGCCCGTGATGAAGTACAGGCTCGCCTCGGGCAGCTGCGCGCGCAGGTCCGTGAGGGTGTCGACGGTGTAGGTGATGCCGCCACGTTCGATGTCGACGGGGCTGACGGCGAACCGCTCGTCGCCCTGAACCGCGAGACGGCACATCTCGAGCCGATCCTCGGCTGGTGCGCTGTCGAACCCCTGCTTGAAGGGCTGGCCATTGGCAGGGACGAGCAGCACCTGGTCGAGCCGCAGTTCCGCACACACCTCTGAGGCCGCCGCGAGGTGGCCGTGGTGAATGGGGTCGAACGTCCCGCCGAGAACCCCGACGCGCGACTGCGGTGCGTTCACGTCAGTGACGGGTGCCGACGCTCCGGAAGGCGTAGGTGATGAACAGCAGGGCCATCAGCCCCGTGAACGTCAGCAGCCCGAACGCCTCGGCAGGAATGGGCAGCTCGTTGACGACGTGGGTGCTCGTCTCCGTCACCTCGGTGATCACTGTGGTTCCTCTCGTATGCTTGGCTGTCGATTATTCCACGGTTGGGCGTGCAAACCCTGCATCCGCGTCAGGGGCGGACGTGTCCGTCCCCGTACGCGATCCACGTGGTGGTGGTGAGCTCGGCGAGACCCATGGGGCCACGCGCGTGCAGCTTCTGGGTCGAGATGCCGATCTCGGCGCCCAACCCGAACTGTGCACCGTCCGTGAAGCGCGTCGACGCGTTCACCATCACGGCCGCGGTGTCCAGCCTGCTGACGAACCGCTCCGCCGCCCCGATGTCCTCGGTGACGATGGCCTCGGTGTGACCCGTCGAATAGCGCTGCACGTGGGCGATGGCCTCATCGAGGCCGTCCACGACCCGGACCGCGAGATCCAGGCTCAGGTACTCGGTGGCCCAGTCCTCCTCGGTCGCCGCCACGGTCGGCACGCCCTCCGGAGCGAGGGCCGATGCGGCGGCGTCCGCGTGCAGCGTCACGCCCTCCTCGTGCAGAGCGCCGAGCACGGCGGGCAGCACGCGATCCGCGGCCTCCCGGTGCACCAGCAGCGTCTCGGCCGCGTTGCAGACGCCCACCCGGTGGGTCTTGGAATTGACGACGATCGCGACTGACCGCTCGAGCGGTGCCGAGGCGTCGAGGTAGACGTGGCAGTTCCCCTCGCCCGTCTCGATCGCGGGAACGGTGGAGTCGCGCACCACCGCCTGGATGAGCTCCCGTCCGCCGCGCGGCACGAGCACGTCGACGAGCCCGCGTGCGTTCATCAGCACTCGCGCGCCCTCGCGGCCGTAGGCGTCGATCGACTGGACCGAGTCGCGCGGCAGGCCAGCCGTCTCCAGCGCGTCCTGCAGGACCCCGACGATCACCTCGTTGGAGCGCGCCGCCGCCGAGCCGCCGCGCAGCACCGCCGCGTTGCCGGACTTCAATGCGAGTCCGGCCGCGTCGACGGTGACGTTGGGCCGCGCCTCGTAGATCATCCCCACGACGCCCATCGGCGTCGCCTTCTGAATGAGACGCAGGCCATTGGGAAGAGTCGAACCACGCTTGACCTCTCCGACGGGGTCCGGCAGCGACGCGAGGAACCTCAGCGCCTCGGCGATGACGCCGATGCGGTCCTCGGTGAGCTCCAGCCGGTCCAGCAGTCCCGGAGTCATGCCGTTCGCGCGGCCGCGCTCGAGGTCCTCGGCATTCGCGGCGACGATGACCGGCGCCTGATCGACGAGGGCGTCGGCCATCGCGTGGAGGGCGTTGTCCTTGGTCGATCGGGTGGCGGTCGCGAGCGCGCGCGAGGCCACCTTGGCGCGCCGGCACGCCTCGAGCACGGCGCTCTCGATGTCCACGGAAGGGGCGGTCGCAGTCATGCGCTCCAGTCTAGTCCCGACCCCCCCGGACCGGATTCGGGCAGCGCCCGTGCTACATCACGACGAGGTCGTCGATGTGGATGAGCTCGCGAGCGTAGGCATCGCCGAGCCGCTCCCCCAAGGCGTCAGTGCTCAGTCCGCGCATCTGCCGGGCCTCGTCCGCGGAGAAGCCCGCGAATCCACGCGCCACCACCACGCCGTCGGGGCCCACCAGATCCACTGGCTCCCCCGCCTCGAAGGCGCCGCGGATCTCGGTGACGCCCGCCGCGAGCAGCGACGCGCGCCGCCCTTGGAGGGCGCTCACCGCTCCCCCGTCGACCACGATCGCCCCGCGGGTGCGTGCCGCGTGGGCGAGCCATTGGAGGCGGGTCGTGTCGCGCTTGCCAGTCGGGTGGAAGAGCGTGCCCACCGCGTCGCCGGCGACGGCCGCTGACGCGTCAGCCGCGCTCGCGAGCACCACCGGGATGCCGGAGGTGGTGGCGATCGAGGCGGCCTCGAGCTTGGTGATCATCCCTCCCGTGCCGAGCGCAGTGCCCCGCCGCGACACGTCGATGCCGGCCAGGTCCTCGGCCCCGCGCACCTCATCGATGCGCTCGGAGCCCGGGGTGCCGGGAGCCGCGGTGTACAGGCCGTCGACGTCGGTGAGCAGCACCAGCGCGTCCGCGTGCGCGACCGTCGCGACCAGCGCGGCCAGCCGGTCGTTGTCGCCGAAGCGGATCTCGTCGGTCGCCACCGCATCGTTCTCGTTCACGATGGGCAGCACGCCCAGGTCGAGAAGTCGATTGAACGCCCGCTGCGCGTTGCCGTAGTGCGAGCGGCGCATCATGTCGTCGGCGGTGAGCAGGACCTGCCCCACGGTGAGCCCGTGGCGCGCGAATGCCGCCGAGTAGGCGGCGACGAGCGCGCCCTGGCCCACGGATGCGGTCGCCTGTGCGGTCGCGAGGTCCCTGGGGCGGGCGGGGAGACCCATCGGCCCGATGCCGGCGGCGATCGCTCCCGACGTCACGAGGATCACCTGACGGCCGGAGACCCGCACCCCCGCCAGTACGTCGGCGAGGTGCGAGACCACCTGCTCGCTCAGGCGTCCATCCGCGCCGGTCAGCGAGGACGAGCCGATCTTCACGACGATGCGCCGCGACTGCGCGACGCTGACACGCGTGCCCTCCACCAGTTCTCCTTCACGTGCGGTCATGCGCGACGCCTACTCGTCCTTGGCGGGGTCCGTCCAGTGCCCCGAGTCGCGCTCGGTCCACAGCTCCTCGCGGGCGGCGGACTTGGCGTCCATCCTGTCCTTGTGCTCCGCACGCTTCTCGGCGCGCGTGGCGCGTCCCGAGCGCTCGTGGTCCTCGACTCTCAGGTCCGAGCCGCGCTGGCCGAGCAGTTCGGCTCCGGTGCCCATGGTGGGCTCCCAGTCGAACATCACGCCGCCCTGGCGAGGGCCGATCACGACCTCCGAGCCCGGCACCGCCCCGGCACGGAACAGCTCCTGCTCGACGCCCGCCTTCGCAAGACGGTCCGCGAGATACCCCACGGCCTCGTCATTGGCGAAGTTGGTCTGCCGCACCCAGCGCTCGACGCGCGGACCGCGCACCTGGAAGTAGTCCTCGGCGCCGTCGCGCACGTGCTTCACGGTGAACCCGGACTCGTCGACCGCCTTGGGGCGGATCACGATGGGTGCGCGCTCGATCACCGGCGCGGCCGCGCGATGGTCGGTGACCATCGTCGCGAGCGCGAACGACAGCTCGCGAAGTCCCTCGTGGCTGACGGCGCTGATCTCGAAGATCGGCATCCCCGTCGCCTCCAGATCGGGGCGCACGATCTCCGCCAGGTCGCGGCCGTCCGGCACGTCGATCTTGTTGAGGATGATGATCTGCGGCCGCTCGGCCAGCGGGATGCCGCTGATCGCATCGTCCCCGCTGTAGGCGCGCAGCTCGGCTGCAATGACCTCGAGGTCCCGGATCGGGTCGCGGTCGGACTCGAGGGTCGCGGTGTCCAGCACGTGGGCGATCACCGAGCAGCGCTCGATGTGGCGCAGGAAGTCGTGGCCCAGCCCCTTGCCCTCCGAGGCGCCCTCGATGAGGCCGGGCACGTCCGCCATCGTGAAGCGCGTGCCACCGGCCTCGACGACGCCGAGATTCGGCACGAGGGTCGTGAAGGGGTAGTCGGCGATCTTGGGCCGCACCTTGCTCATCGCGGCGATGATCGAGGACTTGCCGGCGCTCGGGTATCCGACGAGCGCGACGTCCGCGATGGACTTGAGCTCGAGCAGGACGGTGTTCTCCTCGCCGGGCTCTCCCAGCAGCGCGAACCCAGGCGCCTTGCGCTTGGTCGTGGCCAGCGCGGCGTTGCCAAGCCCTCCGCGGCCCCCTGAGGCGGCGACGAACTCGGCGCCCTCGCCCACCAGGTCGGCGAGCACTTCGCCGCTCGGCGACTTGACGATGGTGCCGCTGGGCACGCCCAGGCGCAGGTCAGGCGCGGCCGCGCCGTGGCGGTTGTCGCCGGCGCCCTGGCCGCCGCTGGACGCGGTGCGGTGCGGTCCGTGGTGATAGTCCAGCAGCGTGGTCACCTGAGGGTCCACCACCAGGATGACGGAGCCGCCGCGACCGCCGTTGCCGCCGTCGGGACCGCCGAGCGGCTTGAACTTCTCACGGTGCACGGAGGCGACTCCATGGCCGCCATTGCCGGCAGTCACATGCAGGGTGACGCGATCCACGAACGTGGCCATGACGCCTCCCTTCGCGAGGTTGTCAGAAAATGCGTCAGGGGCGCCGCCCTCACGGCGACGCCCCTGACGAAGACGATGATGCGGGTCGGACTAGCCGGCCACCACATCGACGACCTTGCGACCGCGTCGCTGGCCGAACTGGACCGTGCCGGCCGACAGCGCGAACAGCGTGTCGTCCTTGCCGCGGCCCACGTTGTTGCCGGGGTGGTGGTGAGTGCCGCGCTGACGAATGAGGATCTCGCCAGCGGAGACGACCTCGCCGCCGAAGCGCTTGACGCCCAGGTACTGAGCGTTGGAATCGCGACCGTTGCGCGAGGAGCTCGCGCCCTTCTTATGAGCCATGAGTGCTTCCTCGCTTACTTGATGCCCGTGACCTTCAGGCGCGTGAGGTCCTGACGGTGACCAATGCGCCTGCGGTATCCGGTCTTGTTCTTATACTTCAGGATGTCGATCTTAGGCCCGCGCTCGTCGCGAACGACCTCAGCGGTGACCGTGATCTTCGCAAGTGCCGCGGCGTCGGAGGTGACCTTGTCACCGTCGACGTGCAGCAGTGCGGGAAGCTGGACAGAGTCACCTGCCGCAGCCTTGAGACGGTCGACGACGATGACATCGCCCTCGGAGACCTTCTCCTGGCGGCCACCGGCCTTCACAATCGCGTACACCATGAAATCTACAATCCTCTACGTATGGTCTGGTTTCCTGCCGCTGCCTCACTGGGCGCAGGCAGGCCCTGACGCTTTCGCGCCGACGCACAAATGTACCCGCCCGGGACCTCCCCGGTCAAACCGGTGAGGCCCGAGTCGACTACCGCTGAGCGTCCCCGTCGGAGGGTTCGGTCTGGTGGTCCTCGCCGCCCGTCGCATCCGCGTCCGGCGCGTCGCTTGGCGAGTCGTGCGTCTTGGCCGATGCCTCGGCCCCTTCGGTGCGCTCGGGCAGGTCGATCACGGGCGCCTCAGGCGACTGGCCCTCGGCCCCCTCGCCTGCGCCGGCGCTGTCGTGCGTGCCGTCAGCGGCGCCCTCATCAGAATCGTGGTGGTGCGCCTTCTCGGCGGCCGCCGCGATCGATGCGAGCGTCGCCTTCACGGCCGCGCGCGCCTCGTCACGATCATCCAGGGCGTGGGTCTCTCCCTTGGACTGGCCGTGCGAGTGATCGTCGTTGCCCGACTGCTTCTTGGAGGTCCTGCCCCCGCCGCGGCCACCGCGTCGCTTGTCCGGCTGCTTCTCGGTGGCCTCGGCGACGGGCTCGCCCTTGACCAGGAAGCCACGACCCTTGCAGTGCTCGCAGGTCTCCGAGAACGCCTCGACCAGTCCCTGGCCCACGCGCTTGCGCGTCATCTGGACCAGTCCCAGGCTCGTCACCTCGGCGACCTGGTGCTTGGTGCGGTCGCGGCCCAGGCATTCGATGAGTCGCCTCAGCACCCGGTCGCGGTTGCCCTCGAGCAGCATGTCCACGAAGTCGATGACGATGATGCCGCCGATGTCGCGCAGACGCAGCTGGCGGACGATCTCCTCCGCAGCCTCGAGGTTGTTGAGAGTCATCGTCTCTTCGAGCGTGCCGCCCTTGCCCACGAACTTGCCCGTGTTGACGTCGATCACCGTCATGGCCTCGGTGCGGTCGATGACCAGGGAGCCGCCGGAGGGCAGCCACACCTTGCGATCCATGCCCTTGGTGAGCATCTCGTCCACGCGCAGCTCGGCGAACAGGTCTCCGTCGCCGGTGTACTTCTGCAGGCGCGGCAGCAGGTCGGGAGCGACCTGGCCCACGTACGCGCTCAGCGAGTTCCAGGTGTCATCCCCCTGGATCGTGAGCGACTCGAAGTCCTCGTTGAAGATGTCCCGCACCACCCGGATGGCCATGTCCGGCTCGCCGCGCAGCAGCGTGGGGCCCTTGTTGGACTTGGCCTCGGCCTGGATGTTCTCCCACTGGCGCTTGAGACGCTCGACGTCGGCGCGCAGCTCCTCCTCGGAGGCGCCCTCGGCCGCGGTCCGAACGATCACGCCCGCGTCCGCAGGAATGACCTCGCGCAGCAACTTCTTAAGGCGTGCACGCTCGTTGTCGGGAAGCTTGCGGCTGATGCCGGTCACGCCCCCTGCGGGCACGTAGACCAGGAACCGGCCCGCGAGCGAGATCTGGCTCGTGACGCGAGCGCCCTTGTGCCCGATCGGGTCCTTGGTGACCTGCACCATGACCGTGTCGCCGGGCTTGAGCGCGAGCTCGATGCGCCGCGGCTTGCCCTCGAGGCCCGCAGCATCCCAGTTGACCTCGCCGGCATAGAGGACGGCGTTGCGGCCGCGGCCCACGTCGACGAAGGCGGCTTCCATGCCGGGCAGCACGTTCTGCACGCGTGCCAGGTACACGTTGCCGGCCATCGACTGCTGCGCCTGGTGGGACACGTAGTGCTCGACGAGCACCTCGTCCTCGAGCACGGCGATCTGCACGCGGTGGTCCTTCTCGCGCACGATCATGTCGCGCTTGACGGACTCCCGGCGCGCGAGGAACTCGGCCTCGGAGATGGTGGGCCGACGGCGCTGCCCATCGCGGTTGTCGCGACGGCGCTGACGCTTGGCCTGGAGACGGGTCGATCCCTGCAGCTGGTCGTCGTTGCCCGACTTGTCGCCGGAGTTCGAGCCGGAGCCCGAACCCGAGCCACCGCTCGAGCGCGACCCGCGGCGGCGGCGCCGACGCCGCGACGAGCCGTCACCGTCATCGTCGCCATCCTGGTCGTCCGAACCGGACCGGTCCGACGACTCGCCTTGGTCGCCGCCCTGAGAGTCATCCGAGGCGTCTCCGTCGGACGAACCGTCGCCGTCGTTGCGCTTCTTGCCGCGACCGCGGCCTCCACGCCTGCGGCGGCGCTTGCCGCCCTCGCCATCGCCGTCCGCGTCGCCACCGTCGCCGGACCCCTGATCACCCTTGTGGGAGGACTGGTCCCCGCTCTTGGCGTCGGAGCCGGCGGAGTCGCCGTCATCGTTCTTGCCCGAGTTGCGGGACTTGCCGGAGCCGCCCGACTTGCCGGCATTGTCGGACTGCGCGGCGTCGTCGGACTTCGCTGCCTTGTCCGACGGTGAGGCGGTGTCTGCCTGCGGCGCGTTGTCCGGCTGTCCGCCGTCGTTGCCCTTACCCGAGTTGTTGGACTTGTCGGAGCCGTCGGAGGCCTCGGCCTTCGTGGGGGCGCTCTTGGCGCTCTTCGCTCGCCCACCCGACTTCTTCTTGGGCGCTGCCCCGTCGGAAGAATCCGCTGCCTTGCGTCCACGCCGCGAGCCGCCCTGCCCCGAACCTGCCGGCGCATCGGCCGTCGTGGAGGGGTTGGGAGGACCGGCGGGCGCCGATGCTCGCCGCGGCGCGGCGGGCTCGGGAGCCTGGAAGATCACGGCGGTCGAAGGTGTCTCGGGGCTGGTCTTGTCCTCGCTCAACGCGGGTACCTCAGATCGATACGGCCCACACACCGCATCGATACTCTCTCGTCGGTCGTGACTCGCGTGATGCGGCCACCGAAGTCTTCAGGTCGCGGCGGACAGCGGCGCCTGCTCGAGAGCGCCTATCCCCGATGTCTCACGCCGGCTGTAGCCAACGAGAGACCGTGGCGGGACTGGCAGCTGTTGCAGTTACTGCGTCTGTCGCGCGGTAGGCACCCGGTGTGGCTGGGTGCGACCTGCCGACCATTGTGGCACAAGAACGGTGGAACGCCCCTTTCATACGGAGCGTGCCCGCCGGGCGCGTCACCCGGGACCAAAGTCCCGACACTCCATGCATACTCCCCCGGGTAGGTTATGGGGCGCGGCTTCCCCGTGCCGTGTCTGACCCTGGAGGCTCCGAATGGACGTGCTTGAACTCGCCCGCTGGCAGTTCGGGATCACCACGGTGTACCACTTCATCCTGGTTCCCCTCACGATCGGTCTGTCCACCATGGTGGCCATCCTGCAGACCGCGTGGGTGCGCACGGGCAACGAGAAGTACCTCCGGCTCACCAAGTTCTACGGCAAGCTGCTGCTGATCAACTTCGCGCTGGGCGTCGCCACAGGCATCGTTCAGGAGTTCCAGTTCGGCATGAACTGGGCGGAGTACTCGCGGTTCGTCGGAGACGTCTTCGGCGCCCCGCTCGCGATGGAGGCGCTCGCGGCGTTCTTCCTCGAATCCACGTTCTTGGGGCTGTGGATCTTCGGCTGGGACAAGCTGCCCAAGAAGGTGCACCTCGCCACCGTGTGGGCGTTCGCGATCGGCTCGTTCCTGTCGGCGTACTTCATCATCGCCGCGAACTCCTGGATGCAGCACCCCGTCGGCGCCGTGTACAACGAGGAGACCGGCCGCGCGGAGATGACGGACATCTGGGCCGTGCTCACGAACAACACCACGCTGGTCGCCTTCCCGCATGTGATCGCCACCGCGTTCCTGGTGGCGGGCACGTTCGTCGCGGGCATCGCGGTGTGGTGGATGGTGCGCAAGTCTCGCGAGGACCGCGACCACGCCGACCTGTCGATGTACCGCACCGCGGCACGGTTCGGCGCGGTCACCATGCTCATCTCCGGCGTCGGCCTGGTCGCCACGGGCGACATCCAGGCCAAGCTGATGTTCGAGCAGCAGCCCATCAAGATGGCGGCCGCCGAGGGACTCGTGGAGACGCCCGACGGGCCGGCGCCGTTCTCTCTGCTCACCCTCGGAAACCTGGCCGGCGACGATCCCGAGTCGGTGCGCCACATCATCGAGATCCCGCACTTCCTGTCCTACATGGCCACCGGGGACTGGAACGGCGAGGTCAAGGGACTGGACGAGCTTCAAGAGATGTACGCCGAGCGCTACGGCGCGTTCGACGCGAACGGCGACGAAATCGAGTACCGCCCCAACCTCGCGGTCACGTACTGGTCGTTCCGCCTGATGATCGGGCTCGCGGTGTTCAGCGCCGCGCTGTGCGTGGCCATCTTCTGGTTCACCCGCAAGGGCCGGGTGATCGATCAGGAGTGGATGTCCAAACTCGCTCTCATCTCGCTGCCCATGCCCTACCTGGCCGCCAGCTTCGGGTGGATCTTCACCGAGATGGGGCGTCAGCCGTTCGTCGTCGCCCCCAACCCCACGGGGTCCGATCAGGTGATGTTGATGACCACGTTCGGAGTGTCGTCGGCCACGGACGTGGGCGAGGTGGCGACCTCGATGATCGTGTTCACTCTCGTGTACGCGGTGCTCGGCGTGTTCTGGTTCCGGCTCATCCAGCGGTACGCCTCGGAGGGCGCGGCTCACGTCGAGTACGAGGAGCCCTCCGATGACGACTCCGACCGACCCATGTCGTTCGCGTACTAGGGAGGGGCGGACATGGATCTCGCAATCTTCTGGTTCATCCTCATCGCGGTCCTGTGGACCGGCTACCTCGTGCTCGAGGGATTCGACTTCGGCGTCGCCATGCTCATGGAGAAGGTGGGCAAGGGCGATCGAGGGCGGCGCACCGCCCTCAACACCATCGGACCCGTCTGGGACGGCAACGAGGTGTGGCTGCTCACGGCCGGCGGAGCGACGTTCGCCGCCTTCCCCGAGTGGTACGCGACGCTGTTCTCGGGCTTCTACTTCCCGCTCTTGCTGATCCTGCTCGCTCTCATCGTGCGCGCGGTGGCGATCGAGTACCGGGGCAAGATCAATGAGGACTCCTGGCGGCGCCGCTGGGACTGGGTCATCATGGGCTCTGCGTGGGTCCCCTCCATCCTGTGGGGTGTCGCGTTCGCGAACATGGTGCGCGGCGTCCCGATCGACGAGACCTTCACCTACACCGGCGGGTTCTTCAACCTGCTGAACCCCTACGCGCTCTTGGGAGGCGCGACCACGCTCGCGCTGTTCCTGAGCCACGGCGCGATCTTCTTGGCGCTGAAGACCAACGGTGAGGTGCGCGAGCGCGCCGAGGCGGTGGCGCGCCGGGTGGCCCCGATCGCACTCGTGATCGCGGCAGTGTTCGCGATCTGGACGCAGCTGGCGTACGGGGTGGCCTGGACGTGGGGCGCGGTCGTGATCGCAGCGGCCGGCCTGGCCGTCGCGGTGGGTGCGGGCCGTATCGGACGCTACGGGATCGCATTCACGGGAAACGCCGTCGCGATCGCGTTCGCCGTCGTGCTGATCTTCGGGTCCCTCTACCCCGACGTGATGCCGTCGAGCACCGACCCGGCGTTCTCGCTGACCGTCCAGAACGCCTCCTCCACCGACTACACGCTGACGGTGATGAGCTGGGTGGCGGTGATCCTCACCCCGGTGGTGCTGATCTACCAGGGCTGGACGTACTGGGTGTTCCGGCGCCGGCTGTCGGCGGAGAACATCCCCGAGCACAACTCGCTCACATTCCTCAAGAAGTAGAGGCGTGCGCCCCCTCGATCCGCGCCTGATCGCCCGCATCGGTCCGGCGCGCCGCTACGTCATCACGACGGCGGCGCTCGGGCTGCTGACCGCGATCATCATCGGAGTGCAGGCGCTCGTCATCGCCCGCCTGCTCGCGCCCGTGCTGGCGCCCGCTCCCCTCACGGAGGACGGGCTCGGGTGGATCGGCGCGGCCGTGCCGACGAGCGTCCGCACGCTGGAGACTGGGCTGCTGTGGCTCGCGGTCCTCGTCGTCTTGAGGGTGCTGGTGGTGGGGGTTCAGGAGCGCCTCGCTCACCGCGCGGGGGTGGCCGTCGTCGCCGAGCTGCGCGGCAGGGTAGTCGCCCACGCCGCCCGACTGGGTCCGAGGTGGGCGTCCTCCGGCGAGGGCTCGAACGTCACCACCACCGTCACCCGCGGTCTCGATGGGCTGCTCCCATACTTTGTCCGCTACCTGCCGCAGCTCATGCTCGCCGCCACCGTCACGCCGCTCATGTTGGTGGTGGTGCTCGACCTCGACTGGATCTCCGCGGCGATCATCGCCGGCACCCTGCCGCTGGTGCCGATCTTCATGGTGCTCATCGGCCTCGTGACGCGCGCCCACTCTGCGAAGCACCTCGAGGCCATGCAGCGACTGTCCTCGCGAGTGCTCGACCTGATCGCAGGCCTGCCCACGCTGCGGGCGCTCGGCCGTCACCGCGGCCCCGCCGCGCGCGTGCGTGAGCTCGGCGACGCCCAGCGCCGCGCGACCATGGGGACGTTGCGCGTCGCGTTCCTGTCGGGCATGGTGCTCGAGCTCCTCACCACTCTCGCGGTCGCTCTGGTCGCCGTGACGCTCGGGTTCCGCCTGGTCTACGGCGAGGTGAGCATCGAGACCGCGCTCGCGGTGCTGGTCCTCGCCCCCGAGGTGTACCTGCCGGTGCGCAACGTGGGCACGCACTTTCATGCCTCCGCCGACGGCCTCGCCGCCGCCGACGCCGCCTTCGACGTGCTCGACACCCCAGTCGCTCCTGTGGGCGGCGACGCCGCCGCTCCCTCGCTCGCGGGAGCCGCGCTCAGCATCCGGGGCTTGAGCGTCGCGACGCCCGACGGTCGCAGGTGTGCGCCGGAATCTCTGACCTTCGAGGCGCGACCCGGGGCGATCACGGCGTTGGTGGGCCCGAACGGCGACGGCAAGTCCACGGCACTGCTCGCGATGATGGGTCTGCTCCGCCCCGACGCGGGCGACGTCTCGGCCCAGCTGCCGGACGGGACGCCCGTGCCGCTCAGCGACACCGACGCCGACGGCTGGGCCCAGCAGTTCGCATGGGTGCCCCAGCGGCCGGACCTGGGCGTGGCGGGCCGGACCATGAGCCTGGGCCAGCGAGAACGCGCGGCGCTCGCCCGTGCCTTCGATTCGGGCCGTCCGATCCTCGTGCTCGACGAGCCGACGGCCCACCTCGACATCGATGCGCGCGCCGACGTGGTGAACCGTATCCGCACCGCCGCCGCGGGTGGCGCGACCGTCGTGGTTGCGACCCACGAGCCGGAGCTCATGGCGGCGGCCGATGCCGTGGTCGAGGTCGCGTCCGCGCGGACGGAGGCGTCGTGACGGACGCTGCCCGACCGCCCACGCGTGCACGCACGGGTGCCCTCCGACGCGTGCTGCGGGACGCGGGCCTCGATCCTTGGCGCACCGCGCTGGCCGTCCTCACCGGATCCGCCGCGCTGGGGTCCGCCGTGGGACTGGCCGCAGTCGCCGCATGGATGATCGCCCGTGCCGCGGGCATGCCCTCCCCTGCCGACCTCGCGGTCGCCGCAGTGGTGGTGCGGTTCTTCGGAATCGGCCGGGGACTGTTCCGCTATCTCGAACGGCTCACGTCGCACGGGGTCGCGCTGCGTGGCGCGGTGTCTCTGCGCGTGCGCGTGTACGAGCGACTCGCGCACGCGCCCGCCGCGCACGTGCTGCCCCTCACCCGCGGCCAAGTGATGGCGCGCATCGGGGCGGACGTCGACTCGATCACCGATGCCGTGGTGCGCGGTCTCATTCCGCTCGCAGCCGCCGTGGTCGTTTCCGGCATTTCCATCGGCATCGCGGGTGCGCTGGTGCCGATCGCCGGCGCAGTGCTCGCGGTCTGTCTGACCATCGCGGGGGTGGTGGCCGCGGCGCTGACGCTGCGCTCGGCCCGCGCCGCAGCGGCGCTCGCGGTCACGGCCGATGCGCGGGTCACCGAGAGCGCGCTGTCCGCCTTGGAGGCCGCGGCCGAGCACCGCGTGTGGGGCACGACCGCGGTCGCCGAGGCCGAGCTGTCTCAAGCGGATGCGGAATCCTCCCGCGCTCACGAGGCCACCGCGCGCCCCGCCGCATGGGCGGCGGCGGTACAGGCGCTCGCCGCCGGACTCGCGCTGATCGGGTCGATCGCGGTGGCCGTGAACTCCGCCGCCACGGGAGAGATCGGTCCCACCACCGCCGCGATCGTCGCCCTGCTGCCGCTCGCCGCCTTCGAGGCCGTGGGCGCCGTGCCGGCCGCGATGCAGCAGCTGTTCCGCTCCGCCCGCGCCGCCGAGCGCATCGAAGAACTCGCCCCACCCACCGCCGCCCGTGCCGCCCGTGCCGATGCCGACGCCACCGCACCCGCATCGGCCGTGTTGGAGGCCCACGACATCTCCGCAGCCTGGCCGCTCATGACTCCGACCACGCCCGTCAGCTTTCAGGTCGCGCCCGGCGAGGTCGTGGCGGTCGTGGGCCGCTCGGGTGTGGGCAAGACGACGCTGCTCGCGACCCTGGGCGGAGCCCTGTCGCCCGCCGCGGGCGAGGCGCTGATCGACGGTTTGCCCGCCTCCGAGCGCGACCTCGGCATCGCAGTGGCGATCACGGCCGAGGACGCTCACGTGTTCGGCACCACTGTGCTCGAGAACCTGAGGGTGGCCCGCGGCGAGGTGGACCGGGCCGAGGCGCTCGGGGCGCTCGAGATCGTGGGGCTGCGGCGGTGGGCGGAGTCCCTTCCGGACGGTCTCGACACCGTGCTGGGTTCCGGCGGCGGCACCGTCTCGGGAGGCGAGCGACGGCGATTGCTCCTCGCACGCGCGCTGGTGGCGCCGCAGCCGATCCATCTCATCGACGAGCCCGGCGAGCACCTCGACGACACCGGTCGGAAGGCGCTCCGCGCGGCCCTCACCCACCTGCGGCGTGTTGGCCGTAGCGTGGTGATCGTGACCCACGACCTCAGCCTCCTCGATGCGGCCGACCGCACGGTCAGCCTCGATCCTGTGCAGACCGATGCCTGACGCCCACGCCAGAGAAATCGCCCTCGCGCGGGCGGTGATCGCGCTCAACGAAGAGCTCGACCTGCCGCTGGTGCTGGACGCGTTCCTCGGGGCCGCCGCCGAGCTCACGGCCGCGAGGTTCGCGGCAATCAACGTGCTCGATCCGAGCGGCGAGAGCACCGCCTTCTACGTTCACGGCATGCCGGCCTCCGTGCACGAGCACATTGGCAGGCCGCCGCGGCCGATCGGCGTGCTGGGCGAGATCCCTCACGAGGGCACGATCGCGCTGGAGGAGGTGGCCGCGCATCCTGCTTCCATCGGGCTGCCCGAGGGCCACCCGCCGCTCGACAGCTTCCTGGGCGCCGGACTCCACGTCGGCGGCCGTGCCTTCGGTCAGCTGTATCTCGCGAACAAGCCAGGCGGCTTTCATCCCGCCGACGAACAGGCGATTCAGGCCCTGGCGGCCGCCGCATCCGTCGCGATCGATCACGCCCAGCTTTACGATCTCGCACGACAGCGTGAAAGGTGGCTGGTCGCAACCCAGCGCATCACGATGGACCTGCTCTCCGACCCGGGGGCGGAGGGCGCGATGCAGCGCACCGTCAACGCCGCGCTCGAGCTCTCTGGAGCCGCCGCGGCCGCGCTGGTGCTGCCCGGCGTCGACGACGCGTGGGTGATGGAGGTCACCGCCGGCGATGGCGCGGACCGCCTGTTGGGGCTGGAGCTCCCACCTGAGGGCACGGGCATGGACGTCATCCGCTCAGGAGAGGGACTGGTGGCGGCCGAGCCCCCTGGGTCCCATGTGCTCGAGCCCGTCATGGCATACGGCCCGACCCTCTACGCGCCCCTCGTCGCGCAGGGGCACGCAGTGGGCCTGCTGATGCTGTGGCGTGAGCGCGGCGCGACGGTCTTCGACGCCGGGGACCTGTCCCTGGCCCAGCGGTTCGCCGGACAGGCCGCGCTCGCGCTGAGTCTGTCGGAGCTCAGCCACGTCAAGTCCGTCTCTGCTCTCCTCGAGGAGCGCGCGCGGCTCGCTGACGACCTCCACGACTTCGTCTCTCAGGAGTTGTTCGCGACCGCGATGCAGATCGAGGCCATTGCGGAGGATGCCGATGCGTCGGTGGCCTCGCGGCTGCGTGGCACCCTCGATCACGTCAAGCGGGCGCAGCACGAGGTGCGCGGGGTGATGAGCTCCCTCGCCGGCCAGCGCAGCAACGAACCGATCGCCGAGCGACTGCGCCGCGAACTGCTGCTGGCGCGCTCGTCGCTCGGGTTCGAGCCCTCCGTCGTGGCCGAGTGGCCACACCTGGATGCCGCTGTCGTCGGGGACCCGTCGCTCGCGGACGATCTCGTGGCCGTCACGCGGGAGTTGGTCTCGAACGTCGCCCGGCACGCGCACGCCGACGCTGTCCGCATCGTGCTCGCAGCCCACGGCGGCAGAGTCGAGGTCAGGGTCGAAGACAACGGCATCGGTCCTGCCGGCGCCACCCAGCGCCACTCCGGGACGTCAAATCTTGCGAATCGCGCATTGCGTCGCAACGGCACGTTCAGTCTGATCGAACGCTGGCCACGCGAGGATCGCCCTGGCTGCGTGGCCGTGTGGAACGTCGAATGCGCGGAGGGCGCCGGCGACTAACGTCGCGAGCGTCGCCAGGCCACCAGTGCCGCGGCGAGTGCCACGACGACGACTGCGGCGATGAGCCACGCATAGGCTCCCTCACCGACTCCGCCTTGGTCGGCGGTTGAGGCGAGCTCGTCGGTCGAAGCGGAGTCATCGGTGACAGATTCGTCGTCAGCAGTGGCGGCGCTGCCGCTGGGCTGGGGCTCGGCCGGCTCGTCCATCGGTTCGTCTTGGGCAGGCGGGTCGAACGGGGCCACGGTGTACTGCTCGGTCACCGACGCCTCGTCCGGCGTGGTGGTGGTGACCGTCACGGTCCAGTCGCCGGGCTCGAGGAAGGGCTCCTCAGACACCCAGCGTCCCTGTCCCTCCGCGGAGGAGATCAGCCGGATCGGTCCTCGCTCGACGCCGTCTGCCGACACCGCTTCCACGACCGGATCCATGATCGCCTCGACGATGTGGCCGTCCTCGACGTAGTACGCGAAGACCTGCACTCCGCCAGCACCGTCGTTGTGCACTTCCAATTCATACGGACCGCCGTGCGCCGCGGCCGCGGGGGCGTGAAACACGCCTCCCACGACCGCGGCGACCAGCGACACCATCATCATCACGATCCGCATGCTCCACGTGTGTCCCGGAAGGACTCGTGGTGCGACCGTCATGGCCTGGTGCTTGTTCAATTAGGTCCTCACTGACTCACGTTGAAGTAGTCAAATCGGACCGTCGGAGCGACCGTCTGGTTGCCGGTGCCGAGCGAGTACACACCCACCCCTCCGGCTGCCGCAGCAGCGTTGGTGAGGGTGTCCGTGAACGGGGTCCACGTCGTACCGTCAACACTGACCGACGCGGTGAAGTCGTCACCCGTCT
>NZ_JBMDTW010000005.1:0-265777 GCF_048814985.1 Demequina pilifera | reverse complement strand
AAAGCAGCATTAGCGTGAGACACGAGAACCTCCGGGTTAAGAGCGAAGAACTAGACAGCTCCACTCTGCCCGGAGGTTCTCCTCATCGCCCGGAACTCAAACAACGTCCCTGGGCACTACAGCTAGCCGAGCACCTCCGGCAGCTCCGCCCGCTCACCGAGCACGTGCTGCGAGAGGAACGCGAACACCGTCTCGTACCAGACCACCGCGTGCTGAGGCTTCAGGATCCAGTGGTTCTCGTCCGGGAAGTACAGGAACCGGTGGTCCATGGTGCCGTCGGGCGCCGCGAAGCGCTCGGCGAGTTCGGCCCAAAGCCGCAGCCCCTCGCCGATGGGCACGCGATAGTCCTTGTCGCCGTGGATCACCAGCATGGGCGACGTGATCGCATCCACGAAGTGGTGGGGCGAATGCTCGACCATCGCCTCTGGCGTGAAGATGGACTGCCAGTAGTCCGCGTGATCCGTGGTGGGGCTGAACTGGTCGAGCGACCACAGCGCCGCGTGCGTCACGATCGCGTCGAAGCGGTGGGTGTGGCCCGCGATCCAGTTCGCCATGTAGCCGCCGAACGACCCGCCCATCGCGGCCGTGCGCGCGCCGTCGATCTCGGGGCGTGCCTCCACCGCATCGGTGATGGTCAGCAGGTCCGTGTAGGGCTTGTGACCCCAGCTGTTCCACCCGCGCGCGATGAAGTCGAGCCCATAGCCGGTCGACAGCGCCGGGTCGGGCAGCAGCACCGCGTACCCCCGGGCGACCGCGAGCGCGGGGCTCCATCGCCACGACCACTGGTTCCAGGAGTTCAGCGGTCCGCCGTGGATCCACAGCAGCAGCGGGGCCGGGGATGCGGCCGATGCGCCAGGCGGGGTGAGCAGCCACGCTCGCACCCGCGTTCCGTCCTCGGCGGTCGCGTCCACATCGGTGAGCTCCGCGTTCACCGCCGGGGCCGGGGCGGGGTTCGCGAGGCGCGTCACCGCTCCGTCAGAACTGATGCGCACGGGGTGCGCCGGCTCGAGCATCGTGGCGCGCAGGGCCACCAGTCCGGCGCCCGTCCGGTCGACGGCGACCGCCGAGTACGCGGCATCGTCGGTGGTGATCTGAGTGACCTCGCCCGTGGTGACGTCGATGCTGAACACCGGGCAGCGGCCGTCGTGGTCCGCCGTGACGATCAGCGCCGAGCCGTCCGCCGAGAACGCGGTGGACGCGGCCCAGCGGTCCCACTCTGCCGCGATCTGGCGGGCACCCGAGCCGTCCAGGTTCGCGATCCACAGTTCCTGGTCGGCGGGACCCACGGGGGTCGACTTCGCGCCGCGCCCGTACGCCAGCGTGGTCCCGTCGGGGCTGATGACGGGGCTCACGAAGTCGATGCCCTCCTCGTCGGCCAGCACCGTGTGCGCGCCGCTCGCGACGTCGATCGACACCAGCCGCGAGCGCGACGAGCGTCCCACGGGCACCTGCAGCGCGGCGATCACAGTGGCGCCGTCGGGGCTGACCGCCACCCCCCTGTCGCCGGTGCTGCGGCCAGGCTTGGGCGTCAGGTCCCGCGGGCGGGGCAGCGTCTCCGGGTACGGCGTGGTGGCGTCCGCGTCGCCATTCGCGCCGTCACCCTCCACTGAGTCCGCCTTCGGCGAGGCGGCCGATGCGCGCGCCACTTCCGTCGGCGCACTCGCCAGGTCCAGGGCGAGCAGGTGGGGTTCGGCCGGGCCGAGGTCGTGATCCCAGTCGCGGATCGGGTACGACGAGTGCAGGATCGCATTCACCTTGCCCTTGGTGCGGGCCGCGCGAATGCGGGCGTCGTCCTCGAGCGAATCCGCAGAGGGCATGAGGTCCGCGCCCAGAACTGCGGCGTTCGCGTCGGCCGCCACGGCGGCAATGCCGGACACCCCGCCTGCCAGTCGCGAGATGCAGCGGGCCTCCCCGCCGCGCGCCGGGAGAAGCCACAGCTGCGGCTTCTCGTCCTCCCCCTCAGCGCCCGCATCGGGCCGCGTGGAGGTGAACAGCACGTCGCCGGCGGCCGTGAACACTGCTCCTGCCTCCCCCTTTGCGGAGCGAGTGAGCCGCACCGGGTCGCCGGTTGCGCCGGGTGTGGCGGGCACCTCCCAGAGCGCGCGCTCGTAGGCGGTGGCGTCCTTGTTGAGGGTCGCCACGGTGAGCACGGCTCGGGAGCCGTCGGGCGACAGCGCGAGGCCGTCGATGCGGGGAATGGCGATGAAGTCGGTGAGGGATTCGTAAGGTTCGGTCACCGCTCCACCGTAATCGGGCGACGGCCGTGCGTGCGCCAGCGAGCGCATCGGCCGCCTGCCTGTCCCCGCCGCGCACCTACCGCCCGCACCTGCCACCCACTCATCTCCCGCAAGTGTCGATTTTTGCTCGGTTCTCGGGTCAGAAGCGCACAGAAATCGACACTTGCCCGAGCGGGGAGGGCGGGGCGAGCGGGGCTAGCGGGGCGAGCGGGGAGGGCAGGGAGGGTGGGGCGACGGCGAGCGCGGGGCAGGCAGGAGGGGGAAGCGACGGCGAGCGGGGAGTCAACCCAGCAGTTCGGCGACCGCCCACCAGGCCGCGGCTGCCGCGGCCAGGACCCCAATCAGCACGAACACGTGGTTCGCCCACAGGTCGGAGCGCCGCACGCTCGCGGCGATGGCGAGGGAGACCGCGATGACTGCCACGCCGATCAACGAGGCGCGCACATCGGCGGTGATGCCGTCCTCGCCGTTGAATCCGGGCAGGGTGGCGCCCATCATCAGCACCGATGCGATGATGATCAGCCCCACCGCTGTGCCCACGCCGCCAATGGCCCACGCCGTCGCCCTCATGCGGCTCACGCTAGCGGCTCACGCAGGGGCCCCGCACGCACACGCCCAAACGCGGCGGGTTAGCATCGGAACATGGCTGACTCGACACTGACTCGCAAGATCGCCGCTGCGGTGGTCGCGACATGCACGGGCTTGGCCCTGAGCGCGTGCGCCTCCACCGGAAACGATGACGTGGTGGACCTCGGCACGGGCAACAACGCGCCGGCTGCACCGCCCGACTCCACCGGGGACTCGCAGCAGCAGGCCCTGAGCATTCCCGTCTCCGCCTTCGACTACGGCTACGAGCTCGTGGCACCCGTCGACGCGGGCACCTACACGTTCGAGCTGACCAACGACGGCGACATGCAGCACGACCTCGTGATCGAGGGACAGGGCGTCAGCGGCGGCACCGCCATCATCGGCTCCGGCGCCACGGACTCGTTCACCGTGGATCTCGAGCCTGGCACCTACACGCTCTACTGCTCGGTCGGCACGCACCGCTCGCAGGGCATGGAGTTCACCTTCACGGTCGCGTAGGTCCCGACTTCGCTGGCGCCACCGATTCGCGCTCGTCGTAGCGCAGGTCCAGCCAGCGGTCGACTGCGACCACCAGACCGAGCACCACGATTCCCACGCACGCGCCTGCCAGCACGTCCGACAAGAAGTGATAGCCCAGGTAGAGCCGGGTACCGCCCACGAGGGCGATGAGCAGCAGCGAGCCCAGCGCCCACCACAGTGCAGCGCGCATCCCTCCCCGCCGATGCCACAGCAGGTACGCCGTCACGAGCACCAGCGTCGCGGCGCCGGTCGTGTGGCCCGACGGAAACGAGTATGAGGTCTCGTACCCCGGGACCGTCTGGAAGCCCTCCTCCGGGCGCGCACGCGCGACCATCATCTTGGCCAGCATCGAGATGCCCGTCGCCAGCACCATCGCCCCCGCGAGCAGGAGCGGGTCGCGCCACGTCCTCGTGCGCCACACCCAGAACGCGCAGCCGATCACGATCAGGATCGGCAGCACCACGGGGCCGAACGTCTGGGTGATCACCGTCATCACCGTCGTCAGCCACTCGAGCCGGTTGTCGACGAGCCACTCGATGAGCGGCTCGTCTGCCGCCTCGATGATGTCGTTGTCGAGCACCTCGTCGAGCACCGCGAAGAATCCCCACACCCCCAAGGCGACGAGCAGCAGGCCGGGCACGACGACGCGTACCGGCACGGGCAGCTTCATCCAGGCGTCTCGGATCATCCACTCAGCCTAAGCGGACCGCTTTCGCCCGAACTCCCAAGCCGGCCCGAGCATCGGCCGTCGGGGCTGTTCACACCCCGGTACCCCGGGAGCTGCCGGCACACCGCCAGCCGCCGCAAGTGTCGAAGTGCGTGCAGTATCGGGCCCGAAACTGCACGCATCTCGACACTTGCGGGCGAAGGGAGGGCCGCAGGAGGCGAAGGGAGGGGCGCAGGAGGCGAAGGGGCGCGGGGGCGCAGGAGGCGAAGGGGCGCGGGGGCGCGGGCACCGAGGGGGCGGGGGTCGGGGCGCCCTGCCGCGCTACCCCCGGAGGTCGCGCGCGCGGTAGGCCGCCATCCCCACCGCGACCAGCGCCGCGGCGACACCAATCAGCAGCGCCAGATGCCACCACGTCATGCCGACCTCGAGCGGGTTGCCGTGCGCGTAGTAGTAGAAGGGCGAGACGCGTGCCCAGTCCGCCACGTCGGGGTTCACGGGCACAAAGCTGTTGATGCCCCAGCCCACCACGGCGACCCCGGTCCCGGCGCCGATGGCCGCGGTCGCCCGCCCCGTGATCGCCCCTGCGGCGAAGGCGACGGAGCCGAGCAGCATGCCCAGTCCCGCGAGCAGCGCTCCCGCCGCGGCGATGTGGGCGACGTTCATCCCCAGGCCGGCGATGGCGTTGCCGCCCGCCACGCCCGCGAACAGCGCCACGCCCGCGATGATCGACCCGACCGCGATCGCGGCGGCCTTGCGCAGCGCGATCGACGTGCGCGGCACCGGCATCGCGGCCAGGACGCCGATGGTGCGCCGCTTCTCCTCGCCCGCGAGCGCCGCACCGGCGTTGATCGCGATCACGGCCACCGCGACAGGCGCGACGATGCTCATGGCCTCGCCGAAGTACCAGCCCTCGGGGGTCGAGAAGTCGGCGAAGCCCACCATCGCGAGGATCGAATCGGGCATCGCGTCGACGACGTCGCCGATCTCCCCGCTGACCGCGCTGAACATCGGCCCGAGCACCAGCGCCTGGAAGGCCAGCGCCCCGCAGGCCACGAGCAGGTAGGGGCGCAGGTCGGTCAGCGCCTTGGAGGCGATCCCCCGGGTGGAGCCGCGGCCGGCGAGTATCGACACGATGCGCCCCACGCGCGGGTCCTCGCGCAGCCGCTCCAGTATGGGAGTGCGCGCGGCACCCGCACCGAGGTCGCGGCGGTTGACCCCCCACCACGCGGCGGCGACCAGGGCCGCGGTCAGCGCCAGCAGCACCAGCAGCGGCGGCCAGTCCACGCCGTTCGTCATGGGCTGCGACCCGCTGATCCAGTACCAGGGCGACGCCTTCGCCCAGTTCTCGAGGCCGTCGAACAGCGGCAACAGACCTGACACCAGGAAGGACAGCACGATCAGCCCCACGCCTACGCCCGATGCGAGGGCCCGGTTGCCCGTCCACGCCCCCAGGGCGAGGGCAAGGGAGGCGAAGAACAGGCACACGACGAGCAGGTGCACGGTCGCGGCGGCGAGGTTCATGGAGCCGATGTCCGTGTCCGCGAGCGCGGCCGCGCCCACGTACGAGGCGGATGCCGCGACGCCTGCGATCACCACGATCGTCGCGGCGGCGAGCGCCTTCGAGCGCAGCAGCCGGGTGCGGCTGCGGGGCATGGTGCCCAGCACGTTCATGGTGCCGGCCGACTCCTCGCCCGCGATCGCGGCGGCGCCCATCGAGATGCCGATCCCCGCGATCACGAACGGACCCAGGAAGTTGAAGAGGTTGCCGAGCATGAGCCCGGCCGCGCCCGCATCGGCCGTGATGCCCAGCAGCGAGAGGTAGGCGGGCGGCATCTGGGAGATGAAGTCGACCACGTCGTCCCCCATGCCGGCGTACGCCCAGATGCCCATCCAGGCGATCGCGAACAGCGACGCGACGCCGATCGCGGCGCCCAGCCAGCGGTCGCGCAGACTCTTGAGGTAGACGGTGCGCAGCATCACGCCGCCCTGCCGTCGTCCGGCTCGCGGCGGTCGTCGGGCTGGTCGGGGTCGTCGCCCGCCGCCTCGACCTCGTCGCGGTAGAACTCGAGGAAGATCTGGTCGAGGTCGACGCTCGCGGAGGACACGGACAGCACGTCGTGCTCGGTCGCGACCGCGAGCAGCGGCGCCATCGACCCCTCGTACTGCGCGCTGACGGTGGGGCCGTCGACGGTGACATCGCGGACGCCTTCGATCCCCTCGAATGCGCGCGCGGGCACGGCGTCGCCGAACTCGAGCGTGATGCGCCGCAGCGCCTTGTCCTGCAGCTCGGCCATCCTCTCGACCGCGATCAGGTGGCCGCGCCGGATGAAGGCCACCCGGTCCGCCACCCGCTCGACCTCGCTGATGGTGTGGGACGACAGGAAGACGGTGCCCCCCGCATCGGCCATCTCGCGCAGCAGGGTGTGGAACTCGAGCTGCACCAGCGGGTCGAGCCCGGTGATGGGCTCGTCGAGGATGACGACCTCGGGTGAGTGCATGAAGGCGAGCACGATGCCCAGCTTCTGGCGGTTGCCCGACGAGTACTCGCCGACCTTCCGGGACAGGTCAGCATCCAGGCGTTCCGACAGCTCGTCCACGCGAGCCCGGTCCACGCCGCCACGCAGGCGACCCAGGTACTCGACGGTCTGGCGGCCCGTGAGGCCGGGCCACAACGCGAGGTCCGACGGCAGGAAGCCGATGCGGCGGTGGATCTCCACGGCATCGCGCCTGCTGTCGAGGCCCTGCACCCGGCAGTGACCCGAGGTGGGGCGGATGAGGTCGAGGATCGCGCGGATCGTGGTCGACTTGCCCGCGCCGTTGGGGCCGAGGAAGCCGAAGATCTCGCCCGGGTGGATGTCGAAGCTCACATCGTCCACCGCGGTGAAGTGACCGAACTTCTTGGTGAGGCCATCGACCTCGATGGCAGGGGTCTGAGTCATGATGCTTCCTTCCTGAGGAACTCCTCAAGCCGCTTCGAGAGCAGCGGCCACTCGTGCTCGAAGAACCGCACCATCTGCTCGAGCGACGCGATGCGGTCGTGGCGGGTGGCGGGCATCACCGCGATTCCCGCGTCCGCGAGCTCGCGCAGCCCCGCGATGCGACGATCCTCGGAGCCGATGAGCCGCACCCACATGTCCTGCGGCAGCTGGTAGAAGTGCGTCCGCACCCCCATGCGCCGCACCTTCTCCACCATCTCCACGCCCGCGAGCGTGCGCAGCTGGGTGGACACGGTCCCGGCGGACAGGCCAAGCGCCGATGCGATCTCGGCTTGGGTCTGCGCGGCGGGTTCGCACACGGTCAGGTAGCCGAGGATGGCGCCGGCGGCGTGGCCGAGACCGCCGGCCTGCCAGAAGTTGGCGACCTGCTCGACGTAGGCGAGCCGTTCGGGCGTGAGGCCGTCGGGCATGGGCGCGTCAGTCATGATTTCAGTTGTATCTGAAATCGGTGAAACTGTCCATCATCCGTGCGGATGATCCGCAAGCAGCCTGGGAGCCGAGGGGGTGGTCGCGCGCCCGGGGCCATGCCACGATGGGCACATGCATGACGGCACCCAGGCTGACAGCCTCGACAAGACCGCGGCGGGGCCGGTGCCCGTCCGGGACACGACGCCCCCCACGAGCGGGGCGATCGCGACCGCGGACGCTGGGGTCGGGGAACTGCACGACGACGACGTGGACGGCGTCGACCCGGCAGACCAGCTGCCGGGGGATCGCTACCTGGACCGCGAGCTGTCGTGGCTCGCCTTCAACGAGCGGGTGCTCGAGCTCGCCGAGGACCAGGCGACCCCGCTGCTCGAGCGCGCCCGGTTCCTCGCGATCTTCGCGTCCAACCTCGACGAGTTCTTCATGGTGCGCGTGGCGGGCCTCAAGCGCCGCATCGCGGCCGGCTTCGCCGTGCCGAGCGCCACCGGCATGAGCCCCACCCGGCTCGTCGAGGCGCTGACGGACCGCGCCCACCACCTCATGGACCGTCACGCCGACGTCTTCGAGGACCAGGTGCTGCCGCAGCTGCAGGAGCAGGGCATCCACCTGGTGCACATCGAGAACCTCGAGGAGAACGAGCGCGAGCGGCTGCGCAAGCTGTTCCGCTCCGACATCTTCCCCGTGCTGACGCCGCTCGCCGTCGACCCTGCGCACCCGTTCCCATACATCTCCGGGCTGTCGCTGAACCTCGCGGTGGAGCTGCGCGATCCCGAATCGCTCAAACAGTTCTTTGCGCGCGTGAAGGTGCCGGAGACACTGCCCCGTTTCCTGAGCGTCGACTCGGCGGGCAAGGCCGCCCAGGTGACGGACGCATCGGCGCTGTCGGACGAGCCGCGCAGCTTCGTGCCGCTCGAGGACGTCATCGCGGAGCACCTCGACTACCTGTTCCCGGGCATGGAGGTGATCAGCAGCTACACCTTCCGCGTGACCCGCAACGAGGACGTCGAGGTCGAGGAGGACGACGCCGAGAACCTCCTCAAGGCCATGGAGCGCGAGCTGCTGCGCCGCCGGTTCGGCCCCGCCGTCCGGCTCGAGGTGGCACAGGACCTGCCGATCCACCTGCGCGATCTGCTGGTGCGCGAGCTCGGCATCACGGAGCACGACGTGTTCCACCTGCCCGCGCCGCTGGATCTGACCGGCCTCAACGTGATCGCGGACCTGGACCGTCCCAAGCTGCAGTTCCCCGCGTTCCGGCCCACGACTCACCACCAGCTCGCGCCGGTCGAGACCGCGGATGAGCAGAACGTGTTCGACGCGATCCGCCGCGGCGACATCCTGCTGCACCACCCGTACGACTCGTTCTCGACGTCGGTGCAGGCCTTCCTGTCGCAGGCCGCGCTCGACCCCAAGGTGCTGGCGATCAAGCAGACGCTGTACCGCACGTCCGGCGACAGCCCCATCGTGGACGCGCTCATCGAGGCCGCGCGCAACGGCAAGCAGGTGCTCGCGCTGGTCGAGATCAAAGCGCGGTTCGATGAGCAGCAGAACATCGGCTGGGCCCGCAAGCTCGAGAAGGCCGGCGTGCACGTGGTGTACGGGCTGGTGGGCCTCAAGACGCACTGCAAGCTGTCGCTCGTGGTGCGTCAGGAGGACGAGGGGCTGGTGCGCTACTGCCACGTCGGCACCGGCAACTACCACCCCAAGACCGCGCGCCTGTACGAGGACTACGGCCTGCTCACCAACGACTCCGAGGTCGGGGCGGACCTCACCAAACTGTTCAACCAGCTGTCCGGCTACGCGCCCAAGGCGAAGTTCAAGCGCCTCATCGTGGCGCCCACCGGCGTGCGCATCGGCCTGATCGAGCGGATCGAACGCGAGGCCGAGAACGCCCGCGCGGGCAAAGAGGCGTGGGTCAAGTTCAAGCTCAACTCGATCGTCGACGAGAAGACCATCGACGCCCTGTACCGCGCCTCGCAGGCCGGCGTGAAGGTGGACCTGGTGGTGCGCGGGATCTCCGCGCTCCGGCCGGGAGTGCCGGGGCTCAGCGAGAACATCCGGGTGCGGTCCGTGCTGGGCCGGTTCCTCGAGCATTCCCGGGTGTTCGCCTTCGCCAACGACGGCGACCCCGAGATCTTCCTGGGGTCCGCGGACCTGATGCACCGCAACCTCGACCGCCGCATCGAGGCGCTGATCTCGATCGTCGCGCCCCATCAGAAGGAGTTCCTGGTCGAGAACATCCAGATGGCGATGTCGCCCGAGTTCTCCGCGTGGGAGCTCGGCGAGGACGGGGTGTTCACGCGCACCACCGAGGATGCCGACGGCCGTCGCCTCAAGGACGTCCAGGCCACCTACATCAAGCGCCAGCCCAGGCGGAGGGCCAAGCGGAAGTGAAGCGCTACCCCCCAGGGACCGTGATCGCGGCCGGGGCGCTGATCTGGCGCGTCCGCGACGGCGAGCTGCAGGTGCTGGCAGTGCATCGCCCCCGCTACGACGACTGGTCGTGGCCCAAGGGAAAGCTCGATGCGGGCGAGACGCTGCCCGCCTGCGCGATCCGCGAGGTCGCGGAGGAGACCGGCAAGCAGGTGATCCTCGGCCAGCCCCTGCCCACGCTCCGCTACCCCACCGGCGGCAAGACCAAGGTGGTCAAGTACTGGGCCGCGCACATCGCGTCGGAGGGCTCCGCGGCCGTGAAGGCACGGCCCAAGTACAAGGACGCGCCCAAGCACGAGATCGACAAGAAGCGCTGGCTCACGGTCGACGAGGCCCGCGCCAAGATCACGTTCAAGGACGACCTGCGGCCGCTCGAGGTGCTCGTCGAGGCCTACCGCAACGACCGGCTCGAGACGCGCGCCTTCGTGCTCGCCCGGCACGCCCGCGCCAAGCGGCGCAAGGCGTGGGAGGGCAACGACCTCGACCGACCCATCACCAAGGCCGGCCGCGCTCGAGCGCAGCAGCTGGTGCCGCTGTTCGCGGCCTTCGGGATCAAGCACATCGACTCGTCACCCGCGGCGCGCTGCGTCCAGACAGTCGAGCCCTACGCCGAGGCCGCCGGCCTGAAGGTCAAGAGCTTCAGGGCCCTCACCGAACCCGGCCATGCCGCCAAGCCGCTGTCGACCGCATCGGTGTTCGTGAACCTGCTGGGCAAGACCACCAGCCGGGTCGTGAGCGTGCACCGGCCCACGCTGCCCACCATCGTCGAGATGGTCCGCGCGGCGACGCGGCCGTACACGCGCGGCGCGCTGCCGCGCAAGAATCCGTACCTGCCCGCGGGCGGCGTGCTCGTGGCGCACGTGCTCGACACGGACTCCGGGCCGCGGGTCACGGCGATCGAGACCCACCTGCTGCAGGTGCATCCCTAGCGGTCGAACCGGACGCGTGCGCGGGCCGCTCCCGTCTCGCTTCCACGCGCGACCGGCCGACCGGACCAACTCAGTCGCGCTGCGCGCAGGCGTGCTCAGCGCGAGCGGAGCGACTCAGTTGATCCGGCTCGTCGGCGCGGCGACGGCGGGCGCAAGGGCGAGGCAGGCGGCGGGCGCGACCAGGCAGGCGGCCGGAGCCGCAGAAGAAGGGGGGCGACATCGGACTGGGAGCGCCAGTCGGCGCGAAGGCCGCTCGTGGCGGCTTGATTTGGAGCCCGGGGCTACCGCAGTCCGATGTCTACGCCCACTCTACGCCTCTCGCGCCGGACCTCAACTCCCGTCGACACCCGTCCTGGAGGCCCTCCCGCGGACGCCGCGTCCTGGATACCCGTGCCGATGGTTCGAGCGGTCATGCGGCCGATGCGCGGGCCGGGTCGGACGCGTCAGTCCAGCCGGTCTGGTGAGCCGAGCCGGACCAGTCGGTCCAGCCGGACCGGTCAGTCCAACCGATCTTCGCGCCACATCGCGGCGCAGCGCTCGAGGTCCTCGCCCGTGCGCAGCAGCTGAGCGGCTCGCACCGAGGTCTCGTGGGCGCGGCGATCGTTGTGGCCATCGTCCGACTCGGCCTCGTAGGCGGCGCCGGTCGCGACCACGCGGCAGAACGCCCCGGCGCGCTCGAGCGCCACGGCCAGATCGCCGGAGAACACTCCCGACAGCACCGAGTCCGCGAGCGCCTGCACCTCGTGGGGACCGGGAGGGTCCTCGACACCGGCGATGGCGTGGCGCACGTGCGCCGCGTGCACGCCGTGGTGATACGAGCGGGCGACGGCGCGGGGCTCGTGCTTGACCCACTCGCGCAGCATGTAGATGCGCCATAGCGCGCCGGGCAGGGTGTGGGCGCCGGCCTTCGACCACATCATGGCGACGGTGTCGATGCCCTCCTCGTCCACGAGCCGCACCAGGCGCTGCGTGAGCTCGGGATCCTGCGCCGCGCGCGCCTGCGACACCAGCGCGAGCGCGGTCTCGTGGGCGATCAGGCCGCGATCAGCGGGATCGATGTCCCCCTCGATCTGCTCGGCCTCCTCCATGTCCAGCATGGCGGGGCGGCGAAAGCGCGGCTCGACCAAGGTCAGGAGTCCTGCGTGGTCTCGGCGTCCGCGCCCTGAGCCTCGCGCGCATCGGCCTGCTGGCCGCCGTCCTCGAAGGTGAGGGACACGGAGTTGATGCAGAACCGGTCGCCGGTGGGGGTCTGCGGAGCGTCCTTGAAGACGTGGCCCAGGTGCGAGTCGCACGTGGCGCAGCGCACCTCGGTGCGGATCATGCCCAGCGACGCGTCCTCACTGAGGGTGACCGCATCGTTCTCGGCCGTGAAGAAGGAGGGCCAGCCGCAGTGAGAGTCGAACTTGGTGTCGGAGCGGAACAGCTCGGCACCGCAGGCACGGCACCGGTAGACGCCGTCACGGGCATTGTCGAGCAGCTCCCCGGTCCAGGGGCGCTCGGTGCCGGCTTCGCGGAGCACGTGGAACTCGTCGGGGTTGAGCTCCGCGCGCCACTCGGCGTCGGTCTTCTCGATGCGAGGTGTCATGAGGTGTCCCTTCGGATTGGCTCCGTGCCTGTCAGCGTACGCCGCTGCCGCCCCGGTCTTGGCACACGTGGCGCCCGGCCGTCGAGGGGGGATCGGACCGGGCGCCGCGTGCTCTGACCACAAAGCTCCTGCGCGGCTTCTCGCCGTGACAGGTCACGTGATGACAGACGCTGACGAGGGCGATTTTGTTCCCTGCACACGCACGTGCTTGCGGGATCCGGAGTGCCGGCGACCGCATCGGCCGGACCGCGTTCCCGGACGCCTGCATGCCAGACTGGCGCGGTGACCGACGCCTCCCAGCCCGCCCGCGATCCGGCGCGGGCGTTCCTGCGCATCGGCGTCGCGCAGTGGCGCGACGTCTGGACCGGGATCCGCGCGATAGCCCCGCTGATGCCGGGAGCGGCCGTGTTCGGAATGGCCTTCGGCGCGCTCATCCAAGTGGTGGGGCTGCCCGGCTGGCTGGCCCCGTACGCGAGCTCCACGGTCACGGCAGGCGCGAGCCAGATCGCGATCGTCGAGGCCCTGCGCCAAGGCGCCCCCGCCGTCATCGCGATCATCACGGCGCTGGTCATCAATGCTCGCCTCGCGCTGTACTCCGCAGCACTCGCACCGGTGTTCTCCGCGTTCCCCATGCGCTGGCGGCTTGGCCTCGCGTACCTCATGACCGACCAGTCCGCCGCGGTGTCGGTGCTGAAGGCCGGGGAGTGGCCCGACGCCGTGCGCAGGCGGTGGTTCATCCTGGGCGTCTCGGGCCCGTTCGTGGTCGTGTGGATTCTCGGCACCGCGGCCGGCGTCGTCCTCGGCCCCGTCATCCCCGAGTCGTGGCAGATCGGCTTCATCGTGCCGCTGATGTTCATCGCGGTGCTGGTGCCGGCGCTGACCACGTGGCCCGCGGTCGCGGCGGCGGGGATCTCGATCGCGGTGGTGCTCGCTCTCAAGGACGTGCCGTATGGGCTCAACGTGCTGATCGGCGCCCTCGTGGGAATCGGCCTGGGCGCCCTGGTGCCCGACCGGCGCGGCCCATCGCAGGAGGCCGCGCCATGATGACCGCGTTCCTCGTCTTCACCATCGCCGCCGTCGGCACGTACGCGATCCGCATCTCCGGGATCGTGCTGCTGGGCGGCGACCGCGAGCTCCCGCCACGCGTGCGCAAGGCCCTGTCGCTGGTCGCCCCGGCGGCGATGGCCGCGATCGTCGCGAACGCGCTGTTCCTGGACCAGACCGAGTGGCGCGGCTTCGGCGCGTGGCACCTCGCGGCCGTGGTCGCGGTGGGCGTCGCGCTGTGGAAGAGGTCCATGGGCTGGACGCTGCTGGCCGGCTCCGCGGCGTTCGCGGCGCTGCTGCTCGCCGGTCTCTAGCCACTCTTCCTGCGCGCCAGCAGGGTCTCAGTGCCCAAAACGGCCGTTTTTGGGCAGTGAGCACCTCGTGGGGCGCGGCGCGGGGGGTGGGGCGGGGCGCGGCGCGGCGACGCAACACGGCGCGGCAGTTCAGTGGAGCGCGGCGTCCGGCTCGGAGCGCCGATGCCCCACGAACCTCACCACCAAGCCCGCCCGGGTAGGTGCGCAGCAGAACAACCCCGCCCGCGCATCGGCCGTGGGAGACAGGGGCGCGACGCGCACCAGGCGCCACGGCTCGTCGCCGGCCCGCGCGCGGACGGTGATCGCGTCCCCGTCGCGCGAGGCGCGGATCGTGATCTCGCGTCCCACCCACTCGGGCACGGGAGCGACCGACCAGTCCGAGACCCCGCGCGTGACGACGGCGCCCACCTGCGGTGAGCCGTCGGACACCTCCACGCCCGCCTTGATCCACGTCGACTCGTCGACCCGGATCATGACCCCCGCCTGGTCGAACTGCTGGTCGTAGTCGAGCACGAACGTCACCTCGATCGCCTCGCGCGCACCCAGCGGGGCGAGCAGCGCGTGCGCGTCGTCGTGGACGAACCCGTACGAGGTGGTGCGCCACGCATCCGACTCCTCGCGGGCCTCGACCAGCAGCTCGCCGCCCGCCGTCCACTCCGCGCGGACGGGCTCCGTGGTCCACTCGCCGTCCCGCACCAACTCCTGGAGATTCATACGGCCAGGCTACGGCTCGCGGCGCAGGCCGCGCGGCAATAGTGTCGAATCCGCGCCGTCCCGTTCGTGGAGTGAGCGAGGGCGCGACGGACGCGTCACAGAAGGGAGCACCATGACCGAATACCTGCTGAGCGTTCATCACGATTACTCGAAGCCGCTGTTCGACTCCGATATGGATGTCAAGGCGATGTTCCGCGACACTGCCGCCTTCAACGACGAGGCCGAGGCGGCTGGCATCTACGTCTTCGCAGGCGGCCTCGAGGCGCCGGACAGCGCGACCACCGTGCACGTGCGCGAGGGCGAGACGCTCACGACGGATGGCCCGTTCGCGGAGGCGAGGGAGCGCATTGGCGGATTCTGGGTGCTGCAGCTGCCCGACCTCGACGCGGCGCTCGCGTGGGCGGCCAAGGCCTCCGCGGCGTGCCGGGGCCCGGTCGAGGTGCGCCCCTTCCAGGGCGAGTGACATGACCCGCTACGCCCTGCTGGTGCATGACCGCGACGACAGCGATCCACCCCCGGCGGAACGCATGGCCGAATTCGCCGAGCGCGTGAGCACCCTCGAGGCGGACATGTCCCGCGATGGAGTGTGGGTGTTCGGCATGGGCCTGTCCCCCGCGCCTCAGGCCTCCGTCGTGACGGCCGATGCGCTGGTCACCGACGGCCCATTCGCGGAGTCGCGCGAGCATGTGGCGGGAATCTGGGTGGTCGAGGTCCCGGATCTCGCCACGGCACACGCCTGGGCTGCGCGCACGGCTGAGGCGTGCGGCGCTCCCATCGAGGTGCGCCCGCTTCACGGCGCGTAGCCATGACGAAGGAGCAGGACGAGCTCGCGGCGGTGTTTCGGAGCGAGTCCGGGAAGGCCGTCGCGACGCTGGTGCGGATGCTCGGTGACATCGACCTGGCGGAAGAGGCAGTGCAGGAGGCCTTTGTGCGTGCGCTCGAGCGCTGGCCGCTCGAGGGCATCCCGCCCTCCCCGGCGGCATGGATCGTGGCGACCGCCAAGAACCGCGCGATCGACGTCGTGCGGCGCGAGTCCACGCGGGAGGAGCGCTACCGCCGCCGTGCCGCCCTCGAAGGTGAGGACGGCTCGCAGGCAGACCCCGCATCGGCCGTCGCGGAGCGGCTGGACCAGCCCGTAGGCGATGACCAACTACGACTGGTCTTCACGTGCTGCCACCCGGCGCTCGGGATGGAGGCGCGCGTGGGGCTCACGCTTCGGCTGATCGCGGGGCTCGAGACCCGGGACATCGCACGCGCCTTCCTGGTGTCCGAGGCCACAATGGCGCAGCGGATCACGCGCGCAAAGCGCAAGATCGCGACCGCCCGCATCCCGTACCGGGTCCCGCCGAGTGACGAACTGCCGGAGCGGCTGAGCGCCGTGCTCGCGGTCCTGTATCTGGTGTTCAACGAGGGCTACTCGGGCACCACGGACGCGACCCGCCCCGACCTCGCGCGCGAGGCGACGCGTCTCACGCGCGAACTCCACCGCCTGCTGCCCGAGGAGCCGGAGGCGGCGGGGCTGCTCGCGCTCATGCTGCTGACCGAGTCCCGCCGCCCCGCGCGATTCGATGAGGCAGGGAACGTGGTGCTGCTTGCGGACCAGGACCGCGCGCGCTGGGACATGGGCCTCATCCGGGAGGGGCAGGGCGTGGTGCGCGCGTGCCTGCGGCGCGGTCGTCCGGGGCCGTATCAGGTGCAGGCCGCGATCGCCGCGGTGCATTCGGACGCCGCACGGTTCGAGGACACCGATTGGCGGCAGATCCTCGCGCTCTACGACCAGCTGTTCGCGATCATGCCGACGGCGGTGGTGGAGCTCAACCGAGCCGTCGCACTGGCGGAGGTGCACGGTCCGGCCGCGGCGCTGGCCGTGGTGGACGGGCTGCCGCTCGAGCGCTACCACCTATGGCACGCCACGAGGGCGAACCTGCTGGACCGCCTGGGTCACGCCGATCAGGCGCACGGAGCCTACGCCGCCGCGGCCGCACTCACGCAGAACCCAGCGGAGCGGGCCTTCCTGCTGGGGAAGGCCCGCTCCTAGCCGCGTGTCGCGGCCGCGCTGAGGGTCACACCGCTACGAGCGGTTCATCCCCTGGCTGCGCTGCTGCTTGTGCAGCTGCGACGCCGGCGGCTGCTTGGCGTCGGGGTTCTGGTTGCCGCCCTTGGCGACCTCGCCCTCGGCGGAGACGGGCTCCTTCGACGGCGACTGCAGGTCCGGGCCGCCGGCCTGAGGCGGACGGTGGCTCGCGGCGTTGTCCACCGCGATGGGCTTGTCCTGGTCCGTCTCGGCCGCGTCGTCTCGCGGCTTGTCCTCGTCGTGGTTCGCGTGATCGGTCATGATCGTGGCTCCCTTCCTCGGGTCTCCAGTGACTTCGTCAACGCATCCGGGCGCGCGATCCATCCATCGGGGTGCGGCCACCGGGGTGCGGCCACCCGTGACAGGCCGGGCAACGGTGCTAGCGTCGCGAGCATGAGCAAGGCCGATGCGAGGGGCGCCTCCTCAGTCGCGGACGGCCCGCTCGACACCGGCCCGCCCGCCGCGCACCCGTCGATATCCCGCGAGACCGTGCGCGCGCTGCTCGCCTCCCAGATGCCGCACCTCGAGGACCACCCCGTGGGCGAGCGCTTCGACGGCTGGGACATGGCGATGTACCGGCTCGGCGAGACTCTCGCGGTGCGGCTGCCGCGCGTGGGCAGGGCCGTCGAGTCGCTCGCGCGCGAGACTCGGTGGACCGCCGCGCTCTCGCCCGAGTGGTCGTTCGCGTACCCGCACGTGGTCGCCAGCGGCGTACCCGGCGAGGGGTTTCCGTGGGACTGGGCGGTCGTCACGTGGGTGCCGGGCGATACGGCCGATGCGGCCCCGCTTGGGGAGGCGGCCGGCGCCCCGGTGGGGCGCGCGATCGCGGAGATTCACGGCGTCAGTTCCATACGCACGGCCGATGCGGGGGCAGGCCTTGCTGGGCGAGCGGCCCGGCCTCCGGTCGAGCAGGCCTGGTTCAACCCGGAGCAGTCGATCAGCATGTCGGAGCGCACGGCCGAGGTGATGTGGGCGCTGGGCCGCGTCGAGGCGGGCGACGGCGGTGCCAATGGGGTGCGCGTGGACGCCTCGGCAGCGCGGGCGATGTGGGAGGCCGCGCTTGACGCGCCCGAGCCCGACGAGCAGGTGTGGTCGCACGCCGACCTGCACGGCTCCAACCTGCTGAGCGACCACGGCGACTTCGCGGGGATCATCGACTGGGGAAAGATCGCTCGCTGCGACCGCGCCGTCGACCTCGCCTTCCTCTACACCGCGATGCCGTGCACCGGGGTCGAGCGCGCCATGGCTCAGTACCGTTCCGACACCGACATCCACGATGACGGCCTGGACGCGCGCGTGCGCGGCATCGCGCTGCACAAGTGCCTGCTGTGGGCGACGCTCGACCGGCCGCTCAACATCGCGATGGCCTGGGGCGGGCTTCACGAACTCGGCGTCACGTCATCCGCGTAGGATTCTGGGGCGGGGCCTCTAGCTCAGTTGGTAGAGCAGCGGACTTTTAATCCGTAGGTCGTGGGTTCGAGCCCCACGGGGCCCACCGATCCCTCGCCCGCGCTGTCCGGCCGCATCGCCTCGACGCCGATCCGCCACCCTCCTCGGTGATGAACCGCAGTTTCGCGAACGCCCCCACCGTCTCTTCCGGAAACGGACACAGCCCGCGAAGCGTTAATCTTCGGAACACTCCGCACGGCAGCACGAGCCCGTTGCGGGCGCGTGCACTCGGCGCGCAAGGGATGGCGAGGGGGTGCACGTGCCGAACGACATCCTCGACAACGTCGCGCTCGTGATCGCCGCAGCGGCCGTGGCAGTCCTCGCCCTCCTGTTCGCCGGACTCATCGGCGCGCGGCACGGCCGAGGCACCCGAGCGGTGCTGTGGACCGCGCTCCTGCTGTGGCTGCTGGTGATCGCCGTCGCCACCCTCGGCTCCACGGTGTCGTCGCACTACGCGGGGCCGCGTGGACTGAGCCTGGTGCCCTTCCAGGAGATCGAACGCGGCCTCACGAACGCGCGCGGGTCCAACCCGTGGATCAACCTCGTGGGCAACGTGGCACTGTTCGTGCCGTTCGGGCTGCTCGTGGCCGCTTTGGTGAAGGCCCGGTTCGTGGGACGCGTCGCCACTGCGCTCCTCCTCGGCGTGCTGCTGTCGGCGTCGATCGAGGTCGCGCAGTACGTGCTGGGCCGAGTCGCCGACATCGATGACGTGATCCTGAATGGCGCCGGCGCGCTCGCGGGAGGCATCGTCGGTGCGATCGTGGCCGCCATCGTGGTCGGCGCTCGCGCCCGCACCCTGCGCTGATCCCGCCTGGGTCTCGCCGTGTGCTGACCTCGCGTTCAGCTCCCTCGATCGGGCGCTCTGCTGAGGACCAGTGATACATCTCACAGGACAAGAGTCGTCGAATCGAGACCATGAACGAGCCGCAAGGCGAGCCCGCACCGGTGTGGCAGGTCGCCACAATTCCCCTGGTAGACCGGTACCGGGCGGCTTCGGCCCTTGGGCTGTCCGCTCCTCGGCTCGGTGGCCGCCGGTCGGCGCCGGCCTCCGCTCGGCATGCACGCTCCCGTGAGCCCTCGAACGCCCGCGCAGTGGAGGTACCGTTTGCGACACGCAGCTTCCTGATGCCCCAGGAACGCTCGGCATAGAGAGGTACAGAGGCACGTGCACCTGCCCAGCCTGCGAGCCCAGTCAACATCGATGACCGGCCGCCACCCCGTCCCGCAGACGCTTGCGGCCGCAGTCGCGATCGCGGTCGTCGCCGTCGCGACCGTCCTGGCCGCTCCCGCCGAGGCGGCTGACCCCTCCGAAAGGATCGAGGGCGTGCTCATCAGCGTCGCCCATGCGCTGGGAGACGATGCCTTCGCCGAAGAGGGGCACGCCAGCGACCAGGACCTGATCGTCACCGACGACGGTGCGCTGATTCCCGTCGAGCTGCCCGTGGGCGTTGAGGTGGAGGCCGGCTCGCACGTGGAGACGGTTGCCGCGGCGGGATCGGCCGAGTTGATCGCGTCGCTCACCCAGGACGCCGCCGACCCCGCGGGTGAACCCAGTGTCGAGGCGCATGAAGAAGTCCAGCTCGAGTCGGTGCAGGTCGTCGCGCAGGCGCCGGTCGCCAGGGACGGCGCCTCGCACCGCGCCTTCGTGGTCACGGTGGACGACGACACGACCGGCACGGACGTCCCTGTCGCGGAGGCGGTCGACGCCACCGAAATGGCGCTCGACTACTGGGTGGACGAGACCGACGGCGCCATCGGTGACTTCACCGTCGCCGACTCGAGGACGCTCACGCCCGGTTCGCAATGCCCGTCCTATCTGTCGCTGTGGAACCAGGCTCTGGGCCTCTACCCCCATGTCGACTTCTTTGGCGGCACGGATCACCTGATCGTGTACACCCCCGGTGACTGCGACTACGAGTACGCCGGCATCGCCTCCGTCGGCGGGCGCCTGGACGGCGGCGTCGTCCACGTCGCGTCGAACGAGCACCACACGATCGTGCACGAGCTCGGCCACAACCTGTCGTTGATGCACTCGAACCTGCGGTACCTGGAGGACGGGGCGTGGAAGGCGCACGAGTACTTCGGCCTATTCGGGCCGATGTCCGGCTCCGTCAGCCCGGACTTCGCCCCCGGGGCCGTCGGCGCCTCGCAGCGGTACTTCCTGGGGCTGCCGGGAGCGCGCGAGGGCACCGAGCACATGTTGATCGAGATGGGCATGGGCGACACTCGCACGGTCACGCTCAGCCCCGTCTACGCGGACTCGGGCACCACCGCCGTGCGCCTCCTCGACGCCGCGACGGGCGAGACGTTCTTCGTCGAGTACCGCGCGGGCGCGGGCAAGGATGCGGACACCTTCTACCAGTTCGCCTCAACGATCTCTGGAATCCGGTTCGACGGCGGTCTGGTCCGCTATGGTCCCGGCGTCGTGGTCTCCCAGCACTCGGACGACGGGGCGGTGTCGGTGCTGACCTCGCTGTCGGGCACTGGCCGATGGGACGCCGTTCAGCGCGAGGGCACGACGCTCGTCGACGAGTTCGACCGCTTCTCCATCACCGGGGGCGCGGCCACGTCGGAAGCGGTCGAGGTGACCATCACGACGGGTGGCCCGAACCCGTCGCCGTTCGGCGCCGAGATCGCATGGCTGCGCGACAACGGAATCACCAGCAACTGGGCCGATGGCACCTTCCGACCTCGGGGGCATGTCACGCGCGATGCGATGGTGACGTTCCTCTATCGCCTGTCCGGCGAGCCCGCCGTGACGCTGCCGCGACGATCACCGTTCTCCGACGTCACCCCCGACAACACCGAGTTCTACAAAGAGATCGTGTGGGCGCATCAGCAAGGCATCTCCAGCGGCTGGGCCCGCGGCGGCGGCTTCGAGTTCCGACCTGAGTCGCGCATCACGCGTGACGCCATGGCGGCATTCCTGTACCGATACGCCGGTGCAACCGAGACCGCGACCGGCGCGGATTCGTTCAAGGATGTGAGCCGCCGGTCGAGCGAGTTCTACGACGAGATCGCCTGGATGGCGAGCGCTGGCATCTCCACCGGTTGGAAGGACGGCACGTTCCGCCCGCTGGACCACGTCACGCGCGAGGCGATGGCGGCGTTCCTGTTCCGGCTGGCCGCCTGAGTCTCGCACGCGAACGTCGAGCACCAGCCGTCAGGACAGGTCCGTCGACCACACCACATCCTGCGGCTCGACGGGGCGCTGGAGCAGATACCCGGCCGCACTGTCGAAGCCGGCATCGATCACGCGCTGCAGCTGTTCCCGGGTCTCGACGCCTTCCGCGGTCACCCGGGCACCAAGGGAGTGCCCGAGGGTGACCATGCCCTGGAGGAGAGACCTCCCGCGCGCCGAGTCGGCGCTCGAGATGAAGCTGCGGTCGATCTTCACCAGGTCCACCGGCATGCCCGCGAGCCGTGAGAAGGAGGAGTAGCCCGTCCCGAAGTCGTCGATCGCGAGCCCCACACCTAGCCTGCGGATGGCGCGCAGCTCGTCCGCGAAACGCCGTTCCTCGATCAGACTCGACTCGGTGACCTCGATCCCCAGTCGCTGCGGCGCGAGGTCGATGCGATGCAGGAGCGCCTCGATGCGATCGGCCAGGCCCATCGTCGCGAGCTGCCGCGGCGACACGTTCACCCAGGTTCGGACGTTCTCCTTTGCCCCCCAGCAGGCCGCCTGGGTCGCCGAGACGTCGAGGATCTGGTCGCCGAGGGCGCGGATGAGCCCGGACTCCTCGGCGATGGGAACGAAGACCGCCGGAGAGATGGGGCCGCGGGTAGGACTGGTCCAGCGCGCCAACGCCTCGACGTCGACGGCCCGTCCCGTGCGCAGGTCGAACTCGGGCTGAAAGTGAACCGTCAGGGCGCGCGACTCGATCGCGGTCCGCAGCTCGCGCTCCAGCACGACCCGCTCGACCGCCTGAGTGTGCAGCGCGTCGTCGAACCACGCCGCCTGATCACGTCCGTCACGCTTGGCCCGATACCGGGCAGCGTCAGCATGTCTCAGCAAGCGTCCGAGGTCGGGGTCGCCCTTCGGCATCCTGGCGAGGCCGATGCTTGCGGTGAGCAGCAGCGAATGGCCGTCCACCTCCACCGGGCGTCGCGCCATCTGGAGGGTCCGCTCGGCGAGGGCGTCCACCTCCTGAGTCGCATCGCCCAGCACAGCGATGGCGAACTCATCGCTGCCCAGGCGCGCCAGCATCGCGGTCGGGCCCGCGATCTCGCGAAGGTCGTCCGCGAAGCGCTGGAGCACTCGGTCCCCGACCTCGTGCCCGAGCGTGTCATTGACCAGCTTGAGGTTGTCCAGGTCAGCGAGCAGCAGGCACACCGCGACGTCGGGCGCCTGGAGCGCCTGCTTCATCGCCTTCGCGAGCCCCGCCCGGTTCAATAGGCCGGTGAGATCGTCGGTCGCCGCCCGGGCCGCGAGCTCTGCCCGCGCCCGCTCGGCCGTGGCGAGGGCGGACTCGGCCACTGCGCGGGCCGACCTCTCGGCCTCGAGTATCCGTTCGCGCTCAGACAGCACCGAGTAGCGATCCCCGACGTCCAGGAAGTACACCGCCAGCCCGCCACCCTTCACTGGATAGGCGCGCACCTCGCATCGCAGGTCGGTGCCCGGGTAGTAGCCCTCGAACGTCACCGACTCCTGGGTGCGGATCGCGTGCTCGTACTGGTGCTGGAAGATGGTGTCGCGCGCGGTCGGAAAGGTGTCCCACAGGTCCTTGCCGAGCACGTCCTCGCGGCGCACGCTCAGCAGCGACTCCGCCTCGCGATTGAAGAACGTGATGCGCCAGTTCTCGTCGATCGAAAAGTACGCATCGCTGATCGAGTCCAGCATCTCCACCACGACGTCGGCGTAGGCCTGCTGGCGCGCGGCCGCCTCGAGCGCCGCGTCCACCTCCGAGGCGTCGTCGAACAGCACGTAGGTCCATGGCTGGCCGCCCCGCAGGAAGAGCGCGGAGGAGACATCCGCAGTGAAGGTGGACCCATCCCCGCGCAAGAACCGCAGCCTGCCGCGAAAGGCTCCATGCTCGGCGCGGATCGCCACCGCCGCACCCCAACGTTCGTCCGTGGGGTCGGCCAGGCCGGCACGCCCGAGTGCGCAGATCTCCAAACTGTCGCGGCGCAGGAACCGGCACGCCGCCGGATTGGCAGCGACCACGCGGCCGTCGGGATGACTGAGCAGAACGCCGTGGAGAGAGCCCCCGAACGGCGCCATGAGCTGGGCCAAGGCAGCCGGAGACGAGGCGGCGTCGAGCCCGCGTGCGTCACTCGTGGGCATGTCGCCGACGGCGACTGCGCGTAGGTTGTCCGGTTGCCTCATCGAAAGCCACTGTAGTCAAGGCAGGGCCACGGCACGCTCCGCTGGCGTGCCAGCTTGGTCACACTGCCGTGTGGCATTCAGCCTCCTCGAGCGCACCGATCCGCGACTGCGGCACGCTCCTCCCAGCACGCGAAAAACCCGGGGCGACGAGCCGCTCGATGCGGCCCGAACCCCGGGTTTCCGGCACTGATGAACTAGTGGCTGCCCTTGCTGCGCGACGCCTTGTTCTTGATGAACCCGTACACGACCGTTGCCGCGAACAGGATGAGGGCGATGACGGCGAGCCACAGAAGCGCCTCGACGACAAAGCCCACGACGGCCAGGACGGCAAACGCGATGAGCAGGACGATGATCAGTGTTTTCATATCCTGACGATACGTGAAAAACACCCGTACCGCTCACATCGGAAGCAACCGGACGCGCCGCTGCTCCTCATCCGAAGGTGAACGCGTAGGCCTCGACGCCGTCGGAGAGCGTGACGTCGAGCACGTGACGACCGGCGCCCGCCACAGGAAGGCGAGTCGGCATGCCTTGCCCGACACGAGGAGGCGCCGTGGCCCACGGCGACATCACCCACATCGACATCCCGGTCTCCAACATGGCCGCGGCGACCGGCTTCTACGGGACGCTGTTCGGCTGGCAGATCTCCGAGCCGCCCGGCTTCGAGGGCCACCCCATGTGGAGCACGCCCTACGGAGTGGGCAGCGGCGGGCTCTCCCCGCGGTCCGAGGACTTCGCAGACCCCGTCGGCAACGCCATCGGGCTGTACGAGGGCGTGACCGAGATGACCGAGGGCTGAGCTCGGGCCGGGCCGAGGGTCCCGGCCGGCACACGGGTCAGCGCAGAATGCCTCGTCTCCGCGCCACAGACACGGCCGCAGTGCGTGAGGACACCCCCAACTTGCCGTACACATGCGCCAGATGGGACTTCACCGTGGTCTCCGACACGAACAGCGTCGCCGCTGCTTGCGCGTTCGAAAACCCGGCAGCGACGAGTTCAAGCACCTCGAGCTCCCGTGCGCTGAGGCTCACATGCGGCGCACGCATCCTGTCGAGAAGACGGGCCGCGATCACGGGAGCAAGGGCGCTCTCTCCCGTAGCAGCCGCCCTCACAGCTGCGGTCAGCTCGTGCGGAGGCGCGTCCTTCAACAGATATCCGCTCGCCCCGGCCTCGACCGCGCCAAGGATGTCAGCATCCGCGTCGTAGTTGGTCAGAATCAGCACGTACGGGGCAGGCGCAAGACTCCGAATACGTCGCGTCGCGTCGGCACCAGTGACCTCGCTCCGGGCGCCGAACTGCAGGTCCATCAGCACCACGTCCGGCACGTCGCGCTGCGCGGCGTCTACTGCCTCAGCGGGAGTGGTCGCTTCCGCCACCACCTCGATGTCGTCCTCGAGGTCGAACAGGGCATTGAGCCCGGCACGGACGATGGGATGGTCATCCGCGATCAGCAGCCGAATCACTCTGCCTCCCACGCCAGTTCCACGACGAGGGTCGACCCTCGTCCCGGAGCGCTCTCGACCGACAGCACCCCGCCCAGCTGCTCCACACGCTCACGCGTCGCGTGCAGGCCGAACGAGTCCGCGGCGCGCGCCCCACGCAGCAGCGCGCTGGGCTCCATGGCCACCCGCGCACCAACCGACGGATCAAACCCGACGCCGTCGTCGGCCACACTGAAGCGAACGCTGCCACGGTCCGCAACGAGGCTGATGACGGCGTGCTGAGCATGGGCATGCTGAGCGACATTCGCCATGGCGCCCTGCGCGATACGCAGCAACGCTGTCTGCACATGCATCGGCAGTACCAGTGCGTCTGAGACCTCCACGGAGACGTCGAGGCCGTGCGCCGACCACCGTGTGCGCGCCAGCCTGCGAAGCGCGCCTCCAAGACCCTGGTGATCCAAGTCCGGTGGCGTGAGTTCACGGATGAAGCGGCGTGTCTCAGCCAGATTGGCGGCAGCCGTGTCGCGCGCCAGCGCGATGTGCTCGAGCCCTGGCCTGCCTCCGTCGAGGCGCTCCGCTGCGTGGAGGAGCATCTGGATGCTCGACAGACCCTGCCCTACCGTGTCGTGGATCTCCCGTGCCAGCCGCGAGCGCTCCGCGAGCACACCGGCCTCGTGTTCCCGTGCTGCGAGCTGGCTCTGCGTCTCGATCAACTCCTTCACGAGTGCCTCGCGCTGCTGCGACTCGCGAGCAAGGGCGCGATAGCCCAACCCAATCACCACAGCGACGCCCGCGCCCACGAGGGGACCCACGATGCCGCCGACGGTCCAGCCACCGTGGGACCCCAGGCCACCGATCGCGATCGCTGTCGTCACCGTCACTGCACTGGGGCCCCACCACCCGCCGAGCACCTGCAATTGAACGAAGAAGAGCGGGAACGCGACGTACGCGGCATCGGGAAGGAGCCACAGCAGGACCGCCCACTGGACGGTCAGCGCTGCCAGCCACACGCGCGCCGCCACGCGATGCGCGGAGTGGTCATCGAACCGTCGCGTGCGGGCGGCCGAGATGCCGCCGGCATAGGTCGCGGCGAGGACGAGCGACAAGGTGATGATGACGTCAACGTCGTGAGAGGAGATGACGGCGGCCCGCACCATCACCACTCCCACCAGCGCCAGGAACAGCACATGTTGTCCCCACCGGAGCCCGGCGAACACGGGCGACAAGGCCCTGCGTGGGGGCACGGTGGGGCTCATGCGTCGCACTCTACGGGCTCGCATTCGCGCCGCCATCGGCCGAAAGTACGACGGTGCAACCGTCCCTCCGTCCTGCCAAGGCTGTGCGGGTGGGCGATGACACGCCCAGGGTGCGCGGGGAGAGTGGGAGTGCCGCCACCCGGGGTGGCCGAAAGGGGCACACATGTTCGTTGCACTCCGCGATCTCCGCTTCGCTCGTGGGAGGTTCGTCTTGATTGGCGCCGTCGTGGGCATGATCACCGTGCTCGTCGGCTTTCTCAGCGGCCTCACCGGCGGGCTCGCCGCGCAGAATGTCTCCGCAATCCTCGCGATCCCCGCCGACCGCATCGTCTTCTCCGAGCCCGGTTCGGGCGCATCAGAGGTGTCATTCGCGGACTCTGCCATCACCGAGCGGCAGGCGCGTGCGTGGGAAGGCGCCGATGCGGTGGCGGCGGTTCGGCCGCTCGGCATCAGTCAGGCGCGCGCGGAAGTGGGTGACGTTCGAGCGTCCGTCGCGTTGTTCGGCGGCGAGGCGGAACTCGGCATCACGCCACCTTCACGCGATGGGTTGGTGACGCTGACCGCGCCAGCCGCAGAGTCGCTCGGCGCCAACGTCGGTGACGAGACGACGGTCGCCGGTGCCACCTACGTCGTCGAGGCCATTGAGGGCGAAGCGTGGTACAGCCACACTCCCGTGGCCCTGATCACGCTGGCCGATTGGCAGCGGCACAGTGCCGCCACTGGAAGTCCTGACCCGTACGCCACAGTGCTGGCCGTGACCGCGACCGAAGGTGCCGAGGTCGAGTGGGAGGGCATCGACCGTGCTCACGAGACTGCGGCCCAGACCACACTCGATTCGCTCATGGCGGTCAGTGCGTTCCGCTCTGAGATCGGGTCGCTGCTGCTCATGGTGACCATGCTGTTCGGGATCTCTGGCCTGGTGATCGGCGCGTTCTTCACGGTGTGGACCATGCAGCGCAAGGGAGACATCGCGGTCCTGAAGGCGTTGGGCGCGAGCACCAGCTCGCTGGTGCGCGACGCGCTCGGACAAGCCCTCGTCGTACTGCTCGCAGGAATCGGTTCCGGTATCGCGTTGGTAGCGACACTCGGTGCTGCGGCCGGCACAGCGCTGCCCTTCCTCCTGAGCCCCGTCACCACCGTTGCGCCGGGCGTGATCATGATTGCGCTCGGACTCGCAGGAGCCGCCGTCGCGCTGCGCTCCGTTGTCTCTGCCGACCCACTCACCGCACTCGGGAGCAACCGATGATCACCGTGGAATCCATCACCCTGACCTTCCCGGACGGGAACTCACGCATCACGGCAGTCGACGACGTCTCACTCACCGCCCGGCCGGGGACGGTCACGAGCATCACGGGTCCCAGCGGGTCGGGCAAGTCCTCCCTCCTGGCGGTCTCGGCCACGTTGGTCCGCCCGGATTCGGGGCGGGTGATGATCGATGGCATCGATGCCTCTGGGCTGGATCCCCGCGCCGCGACGGACCTGCGCCGGCGCAGCATCGGCATCGTGTTCCAGCACTCGAACCTGATTCCGTCCCTCACCGCACACGAGCAGCTGACCGTCATGAACGAGCTCGGCGAACCACGGGGGCGCCGTGGACGGCGCTCTTCCCGCGATCGAGCCCATGCGTTGCTCGACGCAGTGGGGATGGCCGACCACCGTCACAAGCGCCCTCATCAACTCTCGGGCGGTCAGCGCCAGCGCATCAACATTGCGAGAGCTCTCATGAACGAGCCCAGCGTGCTGCTCGTCGATGAACCCACGAGCGCGCTGGACCAGGAGCGCGGCGCCAGCATCATCGATCTCATCGTGCGGCTGACGAGCGAACAGCGCACCTCTACGCTGCTGGTCACCCACGATCTGGTGCACCTTCCCCGAACCCACGGCGTGGTCAACCTGGTGGATGGGCGCGTGGTCGAGCCTGCCGCGGCCCCTCGACGCTGACCACCGGTCGCGCGGGACCACGCGCACGCTGAAGCGGGCCGAGGGTCCCGGTCCACCCGGTGGGCTGGGACACTAGCGTGAAGCCAGCCGTCACCCGAGGAGCCCGCATGAGCCAGCCCGCCACTGCTCGCGGCTCGCTCACCCCCCGCACGGCCTGGGTCGTCTTCGCGGCCGCGGCCTTCATCTACTTCGTGGCCGTGGTGCAGCGCACCGCCTTGGGCGTCGCGGGGGTCGAGGCGCTCGACCGGTTCGAGGTCGAGGCCCTGGGGCTGTCCGCCCTCTCGGTGGTGCAGATCACCGTCTACGCGTCGTTGCAGCTGCCCGCCGGAGCGCTGCTGGACCGGCTGGGGCCCAAGCGCATGCTGCTGGCCGGCTCTCTCATCATGGGGGTCGGACAGCTGCTGCTGGCCTTCACCGACCAACTGGGATGGGCCCTCGTGGCGCGGGTGCTGATCGGAGCGGGCGACGCGCCCGTGTTCATCGCCGCGACCCGCCTGGTGTCCGAGTGGTTCCCGCCCAGGCGCGCGCCCCTGATGGTGCAGGTCACGGGGACTCTCGGCCAGGTGGGCCAGCTCGCGAGCGCGATCCCCGTGGCGTGGCTGCTTCACCAGCAGGGCTGGACCGCCACCTTCGCGACGCTCGCCGCGCTGGGGCTGTTCGCGGCCGCGATGTCGCTCTGGAAAGTGCGCATGCCGCCGGACGACCACGTCTACCGATCCGCGTCCTCCGCACCACGACCCGCGGCCACCGGCGCCTCGGGCGAGGTGTCCCCCGCCGCTCCCCCGCATCGGCCGGCTGCAGGCGCACGCGCCGCCGAGACCAGCGCGCCCATCCGCATGCGCGACGCGATCCGCCCCCCGGGCGTCAAGCTGGGGTTCTGGACGCACTGGACCGGCCTGTTCTCCGCCAACACGGTCGCGCTGCTGTGGGGAGTGCCGTTCTTCGTCCAGGGTCAGGGGCTCACGACGGCGCAGGCGAGCGGTCTGCTGACGTTGCTGGTGGTGACGAACATCGGCGCGGCGCCCATCATCGGCACCCTCACGTCCCGCCATCCGCTGCGCCGGTCGTGGCTGGCCCTCGGCGGTGCGTCCCTCATCGCAGTCGCGTGGGCCGCGATCCTGGTGCCGTCGAGCCCGCGTCCGCTGTGGCAGCTGGCCGCGCTGATCGTCGTGCTGGGCTTCGGCGGGCCGGTCTCGCTCGTCGGCATGGACTACGCGCGCACGTTCGGGATCCGTGGCCGGCTGGGCACCGCGACCGGCTTCGTGAACATCGGGGGCTTCGCGGCGACCGTGGTCTCCGTCGCGCTGATCGGCGCCGCGCTGCAGATCGTCTCGCCCGGCACCTCCGAGTACTCGCTCGACGACTACCGGGTCGCGCTCGCGACCATGGCGGTGCCGTGGGCCATCGGAGTGGTCGGCGTGGTGCACAGTCGCCGCCGCACCCGCGCACAGATGGCCGATGCGGGGGTCACCGTCCCGCCCCTGCGCACCGCCCTGCGCGAGGGCCGCCGGCTCTAGGTTGCGACGCTCGGCACTCACGTTGCCGACATCGTGCGTGGCGACGGCCGTCCGCGGCCGTCGCCACGCACGCGTGCCCGCTCTATGGGTGCGCACGGGCGACGTGCGCCGATGCGCCAGCCCCGGCATCGGGCNCCCCCCCCCCTCCCCCCCCCCCCCCCACGCACGCGTGCCCGCTCTATGGGTGCGCACGGGCGACGTGCGCCGATGCGCCAGCCCCGGCATCGGGCGTAGCGTGGAGTCATGACAACCATTCCCACCCGCACGCTCAACGACGGAAACGAGATCCCCGCGATCGGCTTCGGCACCTACCCGCTCACGGGGGACGAGGGCTACCAGGCCGTCCGGTCCGCTCTCGACAACGGCTACCGGCTGCTCGACAGCGCGGTCAACTACAAGAACGAGGTCGAGGTGGGACGCGCCGCGCGCGACTGGCTCGACGACAACGGCATGGACCGCGACGAGCTCACCATTCAGACCAAGCTGCCCGGGCGCCACCACGACTACCACCTGGCCATCGCCTCGGTCGAGGAGTCGCTCGAGCGGCTCGGACTGCAGCGCATCGACGTGCTGCTGATCCACTGGCCCAATCCGATCACGAACAAGTACCGCGACGCATGGCGCGCGCTCGTCGACCTGCGCGCGAGCGGCGTGGTGCGCACCATCGGCGTGTCCAACTTCACGGCCCAGCACCTCGCGGACATCGTCGAGGCGAGCGGGGAGACGCCGGCGATCAACCAGATCGAGCTGCACCCGTACTTCATCCAGGAGCAGATGCGCGGCGAGCACCAGCAGCGCGGCATCCTGACCCAGTCGTGGAGCCCGCTCGGCAAGTCCCAGGCCCCGTTCGAGGAGCCGGCTGTCGCGCAGGCGGCGGAGGCCCACGACGTCACGCCCGCCCAGGTGATCCTGCGCTGGCAGGTGCAGCTGGGAAGCGTCCCGCTGCCCAAGTCCGCGACGCCCGAGCGCCAGGCAGCCAACCTCGACGTGTTCGACTTCGAGCTCACGGAGGCGGAGATGGCCGCCATCGCGGGCCTGCACCGCGAGGACGGGCGCCTGTTCGGCGGCGACCCGAACACTCACGAGGAGATGTAGCGCACTCAGACGACAGTGGCGCGATGCGACCCCCGATCAAGGAGGAGACATGATGCGATCACTATCCGCGATAGGGATGGCAGCGACGGCCGTGCTGGTGGTCGGGTGCAGTTCTTCGGGAGAGGAGTCACCCACCTCGACTCCCGTCGTCACCCCTGTCGAGACGACCACCGCGACCGCGACACCCACGGCGACCGCAGAGGCCTCGCCTTCGCCGAGCCCCACGCCGGACTCGCACCCTCCGGTCGAGGAGCTCGTCGCGACGCCCGACGGCCTGGGACCGCTCGCCATCGGTGAGCCTGCTGAGGGCAACCCTGGCGAGGAGATGATCCGCTTCGACGAGGGCTACTGCGCCGAGGTGTATGAGGGCCAGGAGGCGACGGAGGGGGACGAGCCCGGTCGATGGGTCGCGGACTACCCTGATGCGACCGGCTTCTACGACACCCCCACCGCGCCCTTCACGCTCGCGGCCGATGACGATCAGGTGTGGCGCATCGACATCTTCGCCGTCGACATCGCCACCGACGAGGGGATCTCGATCGGGTCCACGCTCGAGGAGCTCGAGGATGCGCACCCCGACCTCGTGTCCGGCGACGCCGGCGCGGTCTCGGAGGTGTGGTGGATCGAGGGGGACGAGGGCTACCTCGTGTTCGAGACCCAGGGCGAGGAGTCGGGCCTCCAGCCGGAGGGCACCCCTCCCACCGTCATCCTGATGCGCGTGCTGGACGACGGATCCGACCCGGACTTCGGTGCTGCCAACAGCGACAACGTCGCCGGCGGATGCCTCTAGGTGTACTTGGTCAGCAGGTTGGTGACAGTCGGGTGATGGGTGGCCGGCCTGCGGCGGGGGTCAGCCTGCCGCGCGGGCGTTGAGCGACGCGAAGGACCGCCGTGCCAGGTCCGCGGCATCAGGGCGGCGCAGCAGCCGCGAGTACTGGTGGTACGCCATGACGATGGCCCACACCTCGAAGGCGTAGGCAGCGGTGTCGAGGTCGCGCGCGAAGTGGCGCTCGTCGACGGCGATCGTCGCGGCCCGCTCCACGGCGCCCACCATGCGCTCGATGTGATGGACGGCGCGATCGCGCACCGGTCCTTCGCGGTCGTCGTACGCCAGCGATGCAGCGATGAGCGGACACCCGCCGGGCAGCAGGTCAGTCACCCAGTGCATCCACCGCTCCTGGATCTCCTCGACGCGCGGCAACCCTCGCGGCAGAGCGATCGCGGGCAGCATCACCTCGGCGGCGAACGCGTCCGCCGCAGCATCCAGCACCTGGCACTGCATGTCCTCCTTGGACGTGAAGTGCGCGTACAGGCCGGACTTGCTGAGTCCCGCGCGGTCCGCGAGAGCGCCGATGGTCAGCGATTCGAGGCCCCACTCGCTCGCGATGTCGAGGCCCTGCGCGAGCACGCGTGCCCGCGTATCGTCGCCCTTGCCCATGCGGGGGAGCCTACCGGCGGCCGTACTGCAGATCGCTCTTCAGGTCGCCCGATTCGAACTGCAGGTCCATGTCGTACAGGTCGAGGGTCCACCGCCGCGTCATGCGCTCGACGAGCCGCGAGCCGGGACCCGCGTGGGCGCCAGACCCCGCGTGGTGCGTCCGAATGTGGGCGGTCTTCTCTGTCGGAGCGTGGCGGTGGAGCCGAGCGGGCAGCCTCACGTGCGTGTGCCGCCGGTGCCCCGTGCTGGTCGTGGTCATGATGCGCCTCCTCGCAATGCTTGGCTCATCAATAATAGCACGATCGTTCGTTTGTGTACCGGGGAGCCCACGAGGGGGGTGGCGCGCGACGCCCATGGCGCCGCACCCACGAAACGGATCAACTGAGCGCCGCCACCTCCTCGCCCGTGTGGACCACTCGACCCCACTCAGTCGATCCGTCCGTTCGGCCGCTCCGGCTCCACAGCAGTCGGTCGTTGACATACCTCGTACTGCTATGCATACTGCCGTGAGGGTAGATCCCGGCAGGAGGCAACGACATGGACATCCCCAAGGACCTGGTCGCCGCGAGCGCGGCGCCGCTGGTCTTGAGCATCCTCACGGACGGCGACAGCTACGGCTACGCGATCATCAAGCGCGTCAGCGAGCTGTCCGACGGCGAGCTGGAGTGGACGGACGGACTCCTCTACCCGCTCCTGCACCGGCTCGAGAGGCAGGGGCTCGTCGAGGGCCGGTGGGGCGCCTCCGAGACGGGCCGGCGCCGCAAGTACTACCGGATCACCGAGGACGGAGTCGCCGCGCTCGCCCAGCATCGCACGCAGTGGCGAGCCGTCGCGGCGGCCCTCGAGCAGGCGTGGCAGCGCACGCGCCTTGACCTCGGGCCGGCCGGGGCGCCCGCATGACCCCCGCGGACCCGACCACGCTCGAGGACCAGATCGCACTGTGGCGCTCCCACATGGAGAGACGCACCGCGGTCGATGGCGCCGACGTCGACGAGCTCGAGGATCACCTGCGCGGCCACATCGACGCCCTCACTGCGTCGGGGCTCTCCGCCGACGAGGCCTTCCTGGTCTCCGTGAAGCGGCTCGGTCGCCAAGATGCCATCGCGCACGAGTTCGCGCAGGAGAACTCCAAGCGGCTGTGGAAGCAGCTGGTGCTCGGCAGCGACAGCCCGTCTCGTGCGGCCGATGCGCGGGCCAGCGGGTTCGCGGCAGTGGCCTTCGCGCTGCTCGCCGCAGCAGCGGTGCGCCTTCCGCAGGTCTTCGGCCTCGAGGCGGCCTTCTACGCGCGAAACGTGACGCTGCTGGCGTTCGTGCCGCTCGCGGCGTACCTGCTGTGGCGTCGCCGCGCGTCCCGCGGCATCGTCGTCACGTCCGCAGCGGCTCTGGTCGCGGTGGCCGCGATCGCCAACATCTACCCGCTGGGCGAGACCAGCGACGCCCTGATCGTCACCGCCCTGCACGTGCCGATCCTGACATGGCTGCTCGTGCTGGTCGCCTACTCCGGCGACCGCTGGCGCACCGTCGACGGGCGCATGGACGCCGTCCGGTTCACCGGCGAATGGATCATCTATCTCACCCTGCTCGCTCTCGGCGGCGGCGTGCTGACCGGAGTCGTGGTCGCCGTCTCGGAGGCGGCGGGCGTCGACTCGGACGCGTTCGTGACCACGTGGCTGATCCCGTGCGGCGCCGCGGGCGCCGTGGTCATCGCCGCATGGCTGGTGGAGGCCAAGCAGTCGGTGGTCGAGAACATGGCGCCGGTGCTGGCCAAGGTGTTCACGCCGCTGTTCGCGCTGACCTTCGCACTGCTGCTGGCGGTGGTGGTGGCCACTGGCGACCTGACCGGCCTTGATCGCGACGTGCTGCTGATCTCCGACGTCATCCTGGTGATCGCAGTGGGGCTGGTGCTCTACAACCTGTCCGCGCGCGCCATCGACGCGACGCACGAGCGACGAGCCGGCTGGTTCGACCGCGCTCAGCTGGCGGTGGTGGCCGGCGCCCTCGCACTCGACATCGTGGCGCTGGTCAACATCGTGGGCCGCATCGACGACGGCGGGTGGACCATCAATCGGGTCGTGGTCCTGGGTCTCAACGTCATCCTGCTGGTCAATCTCGCCGTGACGGCATGGCTGCTCGGCCGGCTCATGGCCTCCCACCCGGGCGCCGCGCACGCCATCGAACGCTGGCAGACCGCCCTCATCCCGGTCTACGGGGCGTGGGCCGTGGTGGCGATCCTCGCCCTGCCGCCCTTGCTCGGGGTGGTGTGAGCGAGGACCCTGCCCCCGCATCGGCCGGTTGGCCGTGGCGCCCACGCGCACGGACCGGATGAACTGAGCCCACACGGGCCCCGCACACGGGACGCCCCGCGACAGGACTCAGTTCATCCGGTCGGCCGGTCGGGCGAGCCGGGCACGCCGTCCTGCTCGGCCTCCATCTGGGCCACGAACTCGGCCTTGCTCGACTGCCAGCTGTCCTCGTTCATGCCGGTGCGCCAGTAGCCGGAGATCGACACGCGGTCCTTCGGCACGCCCAGCTCTCGGAAGAGGTGGCGGCGCAGCGGCTTGATCATGTCCGCGTTGCCGTGCACGAACGCCTCGACGTCACCCTCGGGCCAGTCGAAGGACTGCACGGCGTAGGTCAGCGCCTCTCCGTAGGCCATCCCCATGTCCCGGCGGTGGACCCACGTCACCTCGGTGCGGTCGGTCACCGGCAGGGTCTGGCGATCAGCGGCCGATGCGACCTCGAGGAAGACGTGCACGGCGGCCTCGGCGGGCAGCGCCTCGAGAGCGGCGGCGATCGCGGGCATCGCGGCCTCGTCGCCCACGAGCACGTGCGCATCCGCCTCCCGGCGCGGCGCCCACTTGCCCCCGGGCCCCACGAATCGCAGCTCGTCGCCGGGCTGGGCGCGGGCGGCCCACGGACCCGCGAGCCCCTCGTCGCCGTGGATGACGAAGTCGATCGCCATCTCGAGCGCCTGCCGGTCGAACCACCGGATCGTGTACGTGCGCTTGACGTCGCCGAACCTGAGCTTCACGTAGTGGTCCGTGAACGTCAGCGGCGGAATTTCGGCCAGCTCCGGCCCGCCGACGATCACGCGCAGCATCGACGGCGACAGTCGCTCGGTGCGGACCACATGGACGGTGCGCAGCGGCTTCTTGTCTCCCATCCCGTCATCGTAAGCACGCATCTGGCGCCAACGGACCGGGCCAACTGAGCCGTCGCGCCCGCGTCACGCGGCGCGGCCCGCGCGGGCGCTCAGTTGGTCCGCCCGTTCGGCTTCCTAGCGGCCGATGCGCGATCCGGGCACTCGGGCACGTTCAGCGAGGAGCGTGCGGGCCGAGCAGGGCATCGGCCGTGACGCGCCAGTGGTCCAGCAGGTCGAACCCCTCGGGGTCGCGCAGGTAGTGCGCCTGCAGCCCGTCCATCGCGGCGAAGACGCGGCGCGCGCGGTCGGGGGCCTCGTCGCCGAGTCTCTGGGAGAGCCACCGGGCCAGCGCGTCCGCCCGCTCGCGAAAGTACTCGTGACCCGGGTGCGCGGGGTCGAGCGCGTCGGACGCGACCATCGCGAAGAGCTGTGCCGCGCGGGGCCGCGCCACGATGTTGGCGACGATCGCGTCCAGGTGGGCACGCGCATCGGCCGTAGGGGCGAGCGCGGCGGCGAGCGCCGCGGTGTCGCGCTCGTCGCGGCGCCGCACCAACGCGACCAGCAGCGTCGGCACGTCCGGGAAGTAGTGCATCAGACCGGGCGCCGTCATGCCGCACCTGCGGGCCAGCGCGGCGATCGTGAGACCGCGGTGCCCCTCGGCGTCGATGATCGCGAGCGCGGCGTCGAGGATTCGCTCGCGGCGCACCTCGGGAGCGAGCCGTTCGGCCATGACGCCCCCGTCCCCCGCGTGTCCAGTGCTTGTCCCGACGCCCGCCGGGCGCCTACGATGGAGCCTATCTAATCACCTTAGATATACCCGCGCGGCGGCGTCGCCGCAGGAGGAGCATGATGACCGTCTCGACCGACCACACTCCCGGCGTGAGCGAGCAGGCAGCGCGGATCGTCGCGGCGCTCCCCCGCGCGGACAAGCTCAGGCTCGTCTCGGGCGCGGACTTCTGGAACACCGAGGCGGCGGAGGGACACGGCGTCTCGCCCTTCATGCTGACCGACGGTCCGCACGGCCTGCGCAAGCAGAACGGCGCCGGCGACCACGCGGGCCTCCACGACTCTGTGCCCGCGACCTGCTTCCCCACCGCATCGGCGCTCGGTTCCACGTGGGACGTGCCGCTCCTGGAAGAGGTGGGCGCCGCGCTCGGTCGCGAGTCGCGCACCGAGGAGGTGGGGGTGCTGCTCGGCCCGGGCCTGAACATCAAGCGCCACCCCGCGGGAGGCCGCAACTTCGAGTACCTCTCCGAGGACCCGCTGCTCTCCGGGCGCATGGCCGCGGCGCTGGTGCGCGGCATCCAGTCCGAGGGCGTGGGCGCGTGTCTCAAGCACTTCGCCGCCAACAACCAGGAGTCGGACCGCATGCGGATCGACACCATCGTCGACGAGCGCACGCTGCGCGAGATCTACCTCACCGGCTTCGAGATCGCGGTGCGCGAGGCCGAGCCGTGGACCGTGATGTGCGCGTACAACCTCATCAACGGCGAGCACGCGGGCGAGTCCCGCCGGCTCCTCACCGAGGTGCTGCGAGACGAGTGGGGCTTCGACGGACTGGTCATGACCGACTGGATCGCGACCCACGACCGGCCCGCGGGAATCCGCGCCGGCCTCGACCTCGAGATGCCGTCCAGCACCGGGGCCTGGGACGCGCGCACGGTGGCCGCGCTCCGGGCGGGCGACCTCACCGAGGCCGAGCTCGACGTCGCGTGCGGGCGAGTGGTCACCCTCGCCCTCAAGGTCGCCGCCGAGCGCGCCTCGCGCGTGCCGGCCGACCGGGTGGCGATGCACGACGACCACCACGCGCTGGCCCGCCGCGTCGCCGCGGCCGCCGCCACCCTGCTCTCCAACGACGGCACGCTGCCGCTCGCGCCGCGCGGGCGCATCGCGCTCATCGGCGCCTTCGCCGAGAGCCCGCGTCACCAAGGGGGCGGCAGTTCCCTCGTGAACGCCACCCGCATGGATACCGCGCTGGCGACGATGCGCGCGCGGCTGGGCACCGACGGCGAGGTGGTCTACGCACCCGGCTACGACGCCGCGACCGGCGAGGCCACCGACGAGCAGATCGCGAAGGCGCTCGAGGCTGCGGAGGGTGCCGATGCCGTGGTGCTCATGGTGGGCCTGCCCACATCCTTCGAGTCCGAGGGTTACGACCGCACCCACCTGGACCTGCCCGCCTCCCACGAGCGGCTCATCCAGGCCATCACCGCGCAGCACGACCGGGTGGCTGTCGCGCTGTCCCACGGCGCCCCGGTGCACATGCCGTGGGCCGACGCCCCACAGGCCATCGTCACCGGGCACCTGGGCGGCCAGGCCGCGGGTGGCGCGCTCGTCGACGTGCTGTTCGGCGACGCAGAACCCGGCGGCAGGCTCGCCGAGTCCTACCCCGTGCACGTGCGGGACGTGCCGTCCGACCGCAACTTCGCGCACGCGCCCACGCAGGTCCAGTACCGCGAGGGGCTGTATGTGGGCTACCGGTTCCACGACACCTTCGGAGTGCCCGCCCTTTTCCCGTTCGGCCACGGCCTCAGCTACACGACCTACGAGATCGGCGAGGCCAAGGTCACCGGTCGCGGCACCTCGCGCACCGTGACCGTGCCCGTCACCAACACCGGCGACCGCGCGGGCTCGACCGTCGTCCAGGTCTACGTGCACGATCCGGTGTCGAGCGTCCTCCGGCCCGAGCAGGAGCTGAAGGGGTTCGCCAAGGTGCACCTCCGCCCCGGCGAGAGCGCCGATGCCGTGGTCGCGCTGGACGCGCGATCGTTCGCGGTGTACGACGTCGACAGCGCGGCATGGAAGGTCGAGGCTGGAGAGTTCGAGGTGCGGATCGGGCTGTCGTCCACGCGCATCGTCGCCACCAAGTCCGTGCGCCTGACGTCGGGCGACGTGGTCGCACCGTCCCCCGCGCCCGCATCGGCCGTCGCGACGGACGCGGAGTTCGCCGCGATGCTGGGCCGACCCATCCCCGCGCCGCGCCGGCTGTTCCCTTTCCACTACGACTCCACCATCGGCGACCTCAAGACCACGTGGATGGGTCGCCGGTTCGCCGGAGCGCTCGGCGGGGTCATGGCGAAGGCGATGCCCACGGACCAGGACATGCCGGACGAGGTGCGCGAGACCATGACCTCGTTCATCGTCAACATGCCGCTGCGCGCGCTCGCGATGATGTCGGAGGGCCGGCTGTCGTTCGCGTCGCTCGACCGACTGATCCGCATCCTCAACGCCACCGGGCTGTCTGCCCGGCGCGCCGCCCGCAAGTAGAGAGCGCGCCTATGCTCGGCAGATGAGCCCCGCCCGCTGGTCACTTCGCGCCCACATCAATGGCGAGGACCACCGGGTCACGCCCAAGGAGCTGCTGTTCGACGTCGTCTACGTCTTCGCGTTCATCCAGGTCACCGACTGGATCGCGGAGGAGTTCACGTGGCGCGCCACCGCCGAGGGCCTGACGGTACTCGCGATCCTGTGGTGGGTGTGGATCTCGTGGGCCTGGCTCGGCAACGCCATGCGGGCGGACAAGGGCCTGCCGCTCGCGGGATTCATCGTGTCAATGGTCGCGGTGTTCGGCCTCACCGTCACCATCCCGGACCTGTGGGAGGCGGAGGGCGGCGGCCTCGCCCCCATGGCCTTCACCGCGCTCTACGTGCTGATCCGCGTCATCCACTCCGCCGTGTACTACTTCGGGTCCCGCGACGACGACAGGGTCAGACGCCAGGTGCTGCTGTCCACCGCGGCATGGATCCCCGCCGCAGGGCTGCTGGTCGTGGGCGCCATGGCCGAACCCCAGGAGCGTCTGTACTGGTGGGTCGGCACGGTCGCTCTCGACATCGTCGCCACGTGGGTGCTGTCCGTGCGCGGGCCCGGGTGGAAGGTGCACTCGGGTGAGCATTTCGCGGAGCGGTTCGACCTGGTGGTGATCCTGGCGATCGGCGAGTCAGTGCTGGCGGTGGGCATCACCGCCGCGGGAATCGAGCTCAACCCCGAGCTCATGGGCATCGCCTTGCTGGGGGTGCTCATCGCGATCGCCCTGTGGTGGCCGTACTTCAAGGACGTGGGGCCGACCCTCGAGAACGCCCTCAAGGAGGCCGACGACGAGCATCGCAACGACCTGGCCCGCGACGCGTACACCTACCTGCACCTGCCGCTCATCATGGGAATCCTGCTCGTCTCCGCCGGCAACAAGGGCTCCGTGATCGCGATCGACCAGGAGCAGAACTCGGGCGACTCGGCGCTGCTGATGGCCGGGGGCGCGGCGGTCGTGGCGGTCGCGTGCGCGCTGCTGATGCGCCTCGCGGGCGGCACGGCGCGATGGCTCGTGGCCTCGGCCGTATTCTTCGCGACCGCCATGCTGTGGATGCCCATGATCGACCCCACGATCGCGACCCTGGTCACGATCGTGGTGCTCTCCGCCGTGGGCTGGCTGACCCCCGCCACACGCAACCGCGACTCGGTCGCGATCGCCGCGAACGCCGAGAACTAGCCGGTCGCGCACTCCGCCGGCCCGCGCATCGGCCCTCCGGCCGGCGCGTGACGGGAATGGCAGGCGGCCGATGCGCGTAGAACTTGGCATATGGCCGACAACTATCGGGAGGGTTCGCTCTCCCTGCGCGGCGCGGTGGCGATGGGCACCGGCGTCATGGTCGGCGCGGGCATCTTCGCGCTCACCGGGCAGGTCGCGGCCCTCGCCGGTCCTCTGTTCCCGCTCGCGTTCCTGACCGCGGCGGGCGTCGCCGGCCTGGGCGCCTACACGTACGTCAAGATGACGCGCGCGAACCCGTCCGCCGGCGGCATCGCGATGATCCTCACGCAGGCCTACGGCCGCTCCGCCGTGGCGGCGGGATCCGCGATGCTGATGGCGCTGTCCATGATGCTCAACCAGGCGCTGGTCGCGCGCACCTTCGGCTCGTACCTGACCGTTCCCTTCGGCGACACCGCGGGCTGGGTGGTTCCCGTGCTGGCAGTCGCCGTGATCGCCGGCGCCGTGGCGGTGAACCTGGCGCGCAACGAGGCGATCGGTTGGATGCAGACCATCGGCGCCGTCGTGAAGATCGGCGGGATCGGGCTGCTCGCCATCGCAGCCCTGGCCGCGTCGGGCTGGTCCTACGAGGCCGGCTCGGAGGGGCTGACCGCGGGCACCTCGGTCGCCGGCTTCATCGCCGCCACCGGGCTGGGCGTGCTCGCCTACAAGGGCTTCACGACCATCACCAACTCGGGGTCCGAACTGAAGGACCCGTCGCGCAACGTGGGCCGCGCGATCATCATCTCGCTGGTGCTGTGCGCCGTGGTGTACGTGATCGTGGCCATCGGCGCGGGGTCCTCGCTGAGCGTGGACCAGATCGTCGAGGCCCAGGACTACTCTCTCGCCGAGGCCGCGCGCCCCGCGCTCGGCCAGTGGGGCGTGTGGGCCACCGTCGTGGTCGCCGTGGTCGCATGCGTCACCGGGATCATCTCCTCGATGTTCGCGGTGTCGCGGATGCTGACCATGGTCACCGACATGCGGATGATCCCCCACCGTCACTTCGGGATGCCCGGCGACGTCCGCCACCACATGCTGGTCTACCTGGGGGTCGTCGCGGCTGTGCTCGCGGTCGCGCTGGACATGGGCCAGATCGCCGCCGTGGGCATCATCTTCTACCTCGTGATGGACATGGTCATCCACTGGGGGGTGCTGCGCCGGCTGCGCCGCGACGTGGGCGCGAAGGCGGCGGTGCTCGTGAGCGCACTCATCGCGGACGCCATCGTGCTCACCGCCTTCGCCGTGGTGCGGGGGCAGGAGGCGCCGTGGGTGATCGCAGGCGCCTTCGCGGGCGTGGGAGTGATCTACGCCCTCGAGGCCTGGTACCTGAGGACGCACCCCGACGAGGACGACGATTCGGGCGGAGACGGCGCCGATGCGGGGGCACAGGGGGACGCCTCGTCCCCCGGCCAGCCCGGGCCGGGCTAGCATCTGCGCATGACAAGGGCCGTGCGCGCGTGGCGGGCGCTCACGCCGATGGCGATCATGGCGGCGATCACCGCCAACCTCATCACCGACATCCGCGGTGGCGACTTCGTGTTCGTCGACTACTTCGGCTACTTCACCAACCAGACCAACCTCATCGCGGCGGCCGTGCTGATCGTCGCCCTGCGCTACACCGCGCGCGACCGGCCGGTGTGGCTCGAGCTGGCCCGCGCATCGGCCGTCGTGTACCTGGCGATCGTGGTCAGCGTCTACTGGTTCCTGCTGTGGCCCACCATCGACGACGTCGCAAACCCGTGGGCCAACGCGATCATTCACGGGGTGAGCGGCGCGGTGGTGCTCGTCGACTGGCTGCTCGAGGGACCCAGGCGGCCCCTCTCGTGGCGGTGGGCGTGGGCCCCCGCGCTGTATCCGCTGGCGTGGCTCGCGGTCGTCATGGTGCGAGGAGCGACCGACGGGTGGGTGCCGTACCCGTTTCTCGACCCGGGAGACGGCTACGGGCCGGTGGTCGTGGTGCTCGTGGGAATGATCGCCGCTGGGGTGGCTGCGGCGGCGGTGCTGTTCCAGGCGACGCGCTGGAGGCCGACCGCGCCACCTGCAACCGCGGCATGACAGGAAGGCCGCTACGGTAGTCGCGAAGGGAGAGCGCCTTGTCGAGTCCCCCGGCGCGAACACGATGAGCACACCCGCCGCAGTTCAGCATGAGCCCATGACCAGAAAGACCCTCGCCACGTGGGTCTTCTGGCCGTCCGCCGTCATCATCCTTGGCTTCGCCCTCTTCGCGATCGTCGCGCCCGGGGCCGCAGAGAGCGCCTTCGCCACCATTCAAGGCGAGATCATCGGCTCCTTCGGCTGGTACTACGTGCTGATCGCGGCGTTCTTCGTCGCGTTCGCGCTGTTCATCGGCTTCAGCCGATACGGGGGCATCGTCCTCGGCAAGGACGGCGACAAACCCCAGTTCTCGATGTTCTCGTGGTTCGCGCTGCTGTTCGCGGCCGGCATGGGAATCGGACTGGTGTTCTTCGGCGTGGCCGAGCCGCTGGGACACTTCGCGTCGCCGCGGCCCGGCGTGACCGGTGCACCCGAGACCATCGCCCAGTCCGCGATGTCCCAGACGTTCCTGCACTGGGGCGTCCACGCGTGGTCGATCTACATCGTGGTCGGCATCGCGATCGCCTACGCCGTCCACCGCAAGGGACGCCCGGTGTCGATCCGGTACGCACTCGAGCCCCTGCTCGGCAAGCGGATTCACGGCGCGTGGGGCAACGTCATCGACGTCACCGCCGTCGTGGGCACGCTGTTCGGCGTCGCCACGTCGCTCGGCCTCGGCGTCCAGCAGATCTCCGCGGGACTTGGGTCGACGGGAATCGCGGAGCCGAGCACCACCACGCAGATCGTGCTGATCGTCATCATCACCATCATCACCATCTTCTCGCTGGTGACGGGGCTTGAGCGCGGCATGAAGTGGCTGTCGAACATCAACCTCGCCCTCGCGGGCGTGCTGCTGGTCTACGTCCTCACGTCGGGCCCCACCGTGTTCCTGCTGCGCGAGTTCGTCCAGTCCATCGGCTCGTACATCCAGACGTTCATCGGGCTGAGCTTCAACGTGTCCGCCTTCCAAGGCGACGCCGGCGCCACCTGGCAGGCGGACTGGACCACCTTCTACTGGGGCTGGTGGATCTCGTGGGCACCGTTCGTCGGCGTGTTCATCGCGCGCGTGTCGAAGGGGCGCACGGTGCGCGAGTTCGTGTGGGGCGTGCTGCTGGTGCCCGCGTTCGTGACCTTCCTCTGGTTCTCCGTGCTGGGTGGCTCGGCGCTGTACGAACAGCTGTACGGCGAAGGGCGGTTCATCGCCGAGGACGGCTCGATCGACTCCACGGGCTCGCTGTTCCAGCTCCTCGACGGGCTGCCCGGCGGCGGCATCGCCGCGTTCGGCGCGATCATCCTGATCGCGGTGTTCTTCATCACCAGTTCCGACTCCGGATCCTTGGTGCTGTCGATGCTCACCTCGGGCGGCAACGACAGCCCCAAGCGATGGCTGCGGGTGTTCTGGGCCACCACCACGGCGATCGTCGCGATCGCGCTGCTGGTCGCGGGAGGGCTCAACGCGCTCCAGACCGCGGCAATCATCACGGCCCTGCCGTTCTCGTTCGTCATGGTGGCCATGTGCGCGGCGACGCTCAAGGCCTTCCGTCGCGAGCATCGGACGTATCTGAGCGCCAACCGCGCGGAGTTCGTGGAGCACATCACGGAGCGGATCGGCGAGTCCTACGGGCTCGAGCAGAGCGCCGGTTCCATCGATCCCGAGGGCGCGCGCACGCATGCACCGCACCTTCCTCACTGGCCCGGTCGCAAGCGGTCCCGGCGGGAAGCCGCCACCGAGGCCGACGGGAAGCGCGAGTCGACCACCGGGGCGGACACCGGCCGCGGCTACGTGGTCGGCTCCGCTCCCGACGAGGAGACGGACGCACCCGAGCAGCAGGGCCCGGACTACGAGCGCCACCAGGCGGACCACATCGTGCAGCCCCTGCCCAAGGACGACGAGGAGCGCTAGGGCCGGCGACTACTCGGGGAGGACCTCGAACCGCACGGCATCGCCGGGACGGGCCTGCGCGGCCGCGGCCAGTCCCGACGCGTCGACCACCCCGATCACCGGGTAGCCGCCGGTGGTCGGGTGGTCGGCCAGGAACACCAGGGGCTCTCCCGACGGCGGCACCTGGACCGCGCCCAGCACCATGCCCTCGCTGCCGATCTCCCCTTCGATCGCGCGCTCGAGGGGCGGGCCCGTGAGGCGCAGCCCCACCCGGTTCGAGTCGCCCGTGGCGGTGTACGTCGCGGTCGTCAGCACCGTGAGCGCCCGCGGAGTGAACCACTCGTCCCGGGGCCCCAGCCGCAGTCGCAGCACCGTGACATCAGTGGCGGGGGCGGCATCAGTGGCGGGGGCGGCCCGGCCATCGTCCTGCTCGGCCTCGCCCCGCCGGCCACGGTCCCGCCACTTCGTGAACTCCGGCTCGGCGGCAGGCGCGCCGGCCCCGACGGGCACCAGGTCTCCCGTGGCGAGCGGGGCCGGGCCCAGACCTGAGAGCGTGTCCGTCGACCGGCTGCCGAGCACGGGATCGACCGCGATCCCGCCGCGGACCGCCACATAGCTCCGCATGCCCTGCGTGGGCGCGCCCACCTCGAGGGTCTGGCCCCTGCCCAGCCGCACCGGGGAACCGAACGGCGCCGTGACCGATCCCCCGAGCACCGGGCCCACGGCCACCGGGCACGCCGCGCCCGTGACCGCCACCACCAGGGGGCCGGTCGCCCGCAGCACGCAGCCCGTCGCCGTGGTCTCGAGAACCGCCGCGGCCGGGCCGTTGCCGACCAGCCGGTTCGCGAGCGCCGCGGCCGGGCCGTCGAGGGCGCCCGAGCGCGGCACCCCGAGGTGAGCGAACCCCGGCCGACCCTGGTCTTGGACGGTGGTGAGCGCACCCGCGTCCACCACCTCGAGCCCCGCGGTCATGTCGTCTCGCCTTCGTGCTCCAGGATCCGGACCCGGGTGCCGGGGGTCAACAGCGCGGGCGGTTCGCGGCTCTCGTCCCACAGCGCGACGCCCACCGCGGTTCCCAGCAGCTGCCAGCCGCCGGGAGAGCTGCGCGGGTACAGGCCCGCGTACTGGCCCGCGAGACCGAACGACCCCGCCGGCACGCGTGTGCGAGGCGACGAGCGTCGCGGCACCTCACGGCCGTCGGGAAGTCCCGTCATGTAGCCGAACCCGGGCGCGAACCCGCAGAACGCCACCTGGAACTCGCAGCCGACGACGGTCGCGATGGCATCGGCCACGGTCATGTCCCACATGCCCGCCACCGATTCGAGGTCGGGCCCGTCGAACACCACGGGCACGTCCACGCGCGGCGCGTTCCGGGACTGCGGCGCTGACAGCGTCCACGAGGACAACTCCCGCGCGAGGCCCTCAACGTCGTCGGATCCGAGCGCAGCCGCAGCCCGCCCCCGCCCGTCGCCGAGCGCGATGCCGTCGAGCAGCAGGCTGTGCGCCGCGGGGACGATGTCGCGCACGCGCCGGTCGCGTGCGGCCGGGCCGCTCCACCGCTCGCGCGCCGCCGCGTCGAGAGCGGTCACCCAGGCCGGGTCGCTGAACTCGATGACAAGGCCGTCCGCCCCCGCGCGCCGGATCCGGGAGATGACCTCCCCTGCCGTGACCGGCTCACTCGTCGCCACTGCGATCCACCCGCGCTACCGGCCGCCAGCGAAGGACCGCACCTGGACGCCGGCCTCCGTGAGGGCTGCCCGCACCCTCGCCGCGAGCGCCGCCGCACCGGGGGTGTCACCGTGCACACACAGCGAACGCGCCGTCACCGTGAGCGAGGAGCCGTCGTGAGCATCGATGGGTACGCGTGCGGCGATGGCGATCGCGCGGGCCACCACGTCGCCCGGGTCCTTGATGACGGCGCGATGCTCCGCCCGCGGCACCAGCGTGCCCGCGGGCGTATAGGAGCGGTCGGCGAAGGCCTCCGTCACCGTGGGGAGCCCCGCCGCGCCGGCCACGTCGAGCAGTCGCGAGCCCGGCAGCCCGAGCACGGTGAGGTCCCGACCCATCGCCTCGCACGCGATGAGCACGCCGTCGATCACCGCCGCCGCCTGCGCGGCATCGTGCACCACGCGGTTGTAGAGGGCGCCGTGCGGCTTGACATAGGACACCCCAGGGCCGGCCGCCGCGGCGAACACCTCGAGCGCACCCACCTGGTACGCCACCTCCGCCGCCAGCTCATCCGCGGGCACGTCCATCGCCCTGCGGCCAAAGCCCGCGAGGTCCCGGTACGAGACCTGGGCGCCGATCGCGACCCCCCGCTGCGCCGCGCGCAGGCACACGCGCCGCATGGTCGCCGGGTCTCCACCGTGGAAGCCGCAGGCGACGTTGGCGCTGGTGACGGACTCGAGCAGGGCGTCGTCGTCGGTCAGCGCCCAACGCCCGAACCCCTCGCCCAGGTCCGCGTTCAGGTCGATGACTGTTGCGTCGCTCACGCCCTCAACGTAGCGCGCACAGCCGCGTCGCACCACGCACCCCAGGCGCTGTCAGCGCGCCAGGCGACCCCCGCATCGGCCGGGCTCAGGTGCGCAGCAGCACGCACACCTGCACGCCGCCTTCGAGGCCCTGCGGGCCCTCGGACGGAGAGTCGGGGTAGTACTCGAACCAGCAGTCCCACACGTCGGGCCGCGTGCCGTCACCGAGGGCGACCGCGTAGTCGAGCCCCTGCGCGTCGCCCCACGACATCAGCTCCTGGGTGAGGCCGCCGATCCAGGAGTACGGTCCGCGCTGCTCGGCGACGGCGTACATCCCGGCGTCCAGCCGCCCCACGAGATAGGGATCGCGCACCCGCGGGACATTGGCGACCGCGTGCGCGACCTCCACCGTGAACGGCGCCTCGACCGTCACGGACCGATAGCGGATCGCCCCCGCGCCGATGGTCTCGGCGCCGCGCTGCTCCAGGTAGACGTCCAGCTCGCCGAAGGCCTCGCCCACCCGCGCCGCGAGATCCTCCATCGTGGTGCGCACCGGCAGTGCGATGTAGTCGACGGCCTCGCGGCGCTCGACCCGGAACTCGGCCATCACGCCATGCTATCCCCGCATCAGCCTAAGGACCAGGGGTTTTGCTCGTTGTCTAGCTCGAGCGGTACTCCGGGTTCGGGTGCCCAAAGTGCTCGCCGGCGCTCCACGCCTCCACCGAGTTGCCGCCCTCGGGGAAGCCGCCCGAGGCCTTCAGCCACGCGGCCGTGTGCATGAGGTTCCACGCCATGAAGGTGATGTTCTTCTGCGTGAACTCGGTCTCGGGCCCGCCGCTGCCCTCGTCCAGATAGGACGGCCCCGGACCGACAGCGCCCATCCATGCCGCATCGGCATTGGGCGGGATCGCGTAGCCGAGGTGCTGCAGCGAGTAGATGAGGTTCATCGAGATGTGCTTGGCGCCGTCCTCGTTCCCCGTGACGATCACCCCGCCGGTGCGCCCGTAGAACAGGGACTGGCCGCGGTCGTTGGTCTCGCCCGAGAGCCCGTACAGGCGCTCGATCAGGCGCGTCGCCACCGACGACTTCTCGCCCAGCCAGATGGGGGTGCCGATCACCAGGATGTCGGCCGCGAGGATCCGCTCGGAGAGCTCAGGCCACTCATCGGCGGCCTGGTTGCCGCCCGGGACGTCCTCGCGCATGTCGGGATTGACCCCGGGGGCGACATCGAAGTCGACCAGGCGGATCTGATCGACCTCCACTCCGTGGCCCTCCATGATGGCGATCGCATCCTCCATCAGGCCCTGAGTGTGGCTCAGTGCCGGGCTGGGCTTGAGGGTGCAGTTGACGAAGACGGCCTTGAGGCCGCTGAAATCCGTGGTCGTGTCTGACATGGGTGACACCTCCTGCAAGGTGACACACCGGCTGACGCCCTTCTATTCCGCCTCAGGCGTCGACCACGGTGGCGCGGTCGCGCCGCGCGACCTCCCACGCGTTCTTCTCGCGGGTGGCGAGCATGACGAACACGCCCCACAGACCCAGGTCGTCGATGAACCCCACGGGGCCGAAGAACAGCTCGGGGATGACGTCGACGGGGCTGATCGTGTACAGCACCACGCCGATGGCCGTCAGCCACGTCATCGGGGAGAGCCTGTGCTCGCCGCGACGCACGGCCTTGAAGAACCTCCACCACATGGGCGCACCTCCTGTGCTCCTACGGTAACTCTGAGTCGCCGTGCACGGCGGCCGGAACAACTGAGCCCGGCGCGGGACCGTGCACGGGCGGCACCGCGACGGCGCTCAGTCGGGCCGGTCCGTCGGCATGCCTCAAGCCGGCCGATGCGCGGGGCGAGCGGGCGAGCGCTCGCCCGCCCCGGCATCGGCCGGGTTCGAATGAGCGGTCAGACGACCTCGCGCAGCAGACCCGAGTGGACGTCGAACACGAAGCCACGCACCTGGGACGTGTCCACGAGGAACGGGTTGTTGCGCAGCCGCGCGATCGACTGGCGCAGGTCCGCGTCGAGGTCCTTGAAGGACTCAGGCGACCACGTGGGCTTGAGGCCGGTCTCGTCGAGGAGCTCGTTGCGCAGCTCGTCGTCGGTGAACGTCAGCGCGCCGCAGTCGGTGTGGTGGATGAGGATGATCTCGCGGGTGCCGAGCTTGCGCTGAGAGATGACCAGCGAGCGGATCATGTCGTCGGTGATCACGCCGCCAGCGTTCCTCATCACGTGCGCGTCACCCACTTCCAGGCCCAGCATCGCGAACGTGTCGAGGCGCGAGTCCATGCATGCCACGACGGCGAGCTTGCGCCGCGGGGGCAGCGGGCGGTCGGGCAGGTACGACTCCGCGTAGCTCTCGTTGTTCGCGATCAGTTCGTCGGCGATGCTCATGATGTCTCCTCCGAGGTGGACGGTCACCGCATATTCTGCCCGATCCGCGACCGTGCACCGGTGCGGCGGCGTCCCACGTGCGTGCCACGATGGGCGCATGTCACGCATCTTCATCACCGGATCCTCCCAAGGCATCGGCGCCGAGTGCGCCCGCCAGCTCATCGCCCTGGGCCACGAGGTCGTGCTGCACGGCCGCGACGAGTCCAGGACCGCAGCCGCGCTCGCCGCCAACCCCGGAGCTGCCGCCGCCGTCACCGGCGACCTCGCGAGCGTCGACCAGACGACCGCGCTCGCCGCCGCGGCGAATGAGCAGGGGCCCTACGACGTGGTGATCCACAACGCCGGGCTCGGCGGCGACGCGCCCGAGCGTGAGGTGACCGCGGACGGCATCGAGCGCATCTTCCAGGTCAACGTGGTCGCGCCCTATCTGCTCACGGCCCTCATGCCCGTCCCGCGGCGCGCGATCTACCTCACGTCCGGGCTCGAGGCGGACGGCCGCTGGAATCCGTACGACGTCCAGGGCTCCACGCGAGACTGGAACGGCATGCAGGCCTACTCCGACTCCAAGATGCACCTGTCGATGCTCGCCATGGAGATCGCGGCCCGGCACCCGGAATCCGCGGTGAACGTGGTCGACCCGGGATGGATCCGCACCAACATGGGCGGCCCCGAGGCATGGGACCCGGTGGAGCTCGGCGCCGAGACCCAGGTCTGGCTCGCCACCTCCGACGAGCCGGCGGCCACCGCGTCAGGCCGGTACCTCAAGCGGCGCGAGGAGCTCGAGCCGAACCCCACGGTGCGAGACACCGATGCGCGGGCCGCCCTGGTCTACGAGCTCATCAAGCTGACGGGCGTGCCGCTGGCTTAACGGCCCCCGCACTCGCCCGGGACGCGCATCGGCCCCCCACCTGTCAGCAGGTGGGGGGCCGATGCGGTCGTTCGGGGCGTCGCCGGACTAGCGGGCGCCTGCGCGGCGCTTGTTCCACACGTCGAAGGCGACCGCGAGCAGCAGCACGAGGCCCTTGACGACGTTCTGGATCGACTGCTCGTAGCCGAGCAGCTGCATGCCGTTGGTCATGATCGCCATGATCAGACCACCGACGATCGCGCCCGTCACGCGCCCCACACCACCGGTGACGGCGGCGCCACCGATGAACGAGGCGGCGATGGCGTCGAGCTCGAACATCTCGCCGGCGCCCGGCTGGGCGCCGTTGCTGCGGGCCGAGTAGACCACGCCGGCCACCGCGGCGAGCGCGCCCATGTTGACCATGATGCCGAAGTTGACCCACTTGACCTTGACCCCCGACAGGGTCGCGGCGGTGAGGTTGCCGCCGATCGCGTACACGTGGCGACCGAACACGGTGCGGGTGGTCACGATCGTGTAGATGATCACCAGCACCGCGAGCAGGATCAGCACGTTCGGCAGTCCGCGGTAGTTGGCCAGCTGCCACGCGAACCACATCACGACGGCCGCGACCGCGACGAGCTTGAGAATGAACAGCGGGGACGCGGACACAGTCTGCTTGTAGGCGATCGCCGCGCGGCGCTTGCGGATCTCAGCGACCACGTAGCCCACGACGGCCACACCGAAGATCACGAGCGTGAAGAGGTCGTAGCCCGCGCCGCCGAACAGCCCGTTCTGGAAGCCGGTCGCGATTGTCGAGTACTCCGACGGCACCGGGGACAGCGACGTGTTCTCGAGCACCCGGAACGTCAGTCCGCGGAAGAGCAGCATGCCGGCCAGCGTCGTGATGAACGCCGGGATGCCCACGAAGGCCACCCAGAATCCCTGCCACGCGCCTGCCAACAGTCCCACGCCGAGGGCGACGAGCACGCCGACCCACCAGGGTTGTCCTCCCCGGATCATGACGACGGCGGCCACCGCGCCCGTGAGCGCCACCAGGGAGCCCACCGACAGGTCGATGTGCCCGCCGATGATGACGATCACCATGCCGATCGCCAGGATCAGGATGTACGAGTACTGCAGAACGATGTTCGTCAGGTTGTTCGGGCTGATCAGGGTGCCATCGGTGAGCACCGCGAACAGCGCGATGATCGCCACGAAGGCGACGTAGATTCCACTCTGGCGGAGGTTGCGCGTGAGCAGCTCACGCACGTTGGCAATCCCGGTCATCAGTGCTTCTCCTCAGCGCTGGCACCCGCGGGGGCCTCGGCGTCTCGTTCCTGGGTCATGAGCGTCATCAGGCCCTCGGGGGTCGCATCCTTGACGTCTGTGACGCCCGTGATGCGGCCGAAGGCCAGGGTGAAGATGCGATCGCACGTGCCGAGCAGTTCGGGAAGCTCGGACGAGATCACGATCACGCCCTTGCCCTCGGCTGCCAGCTTGTTGACGATCGTGTAGATCTCGTACTTCGCGCCGACGTCGATGCCGCGCGTGGGCTCGTCGAGGATGATCACGTCAGCATCGGTGTACATCCACTTGCTGAGGACCACCTTCTGCTGGTTGCCGCCCGACAGGTTGCCCGTCCGCTGCATCACCGACGGGGTTTTGATGTTCATGGACTCGCGATAGTGCTCCGCGATCCGCAGCTCCTCGTTGCCATTGACGAAGCCACGCTTGGTCAGCTTGAACAGCCCGGCGCCCGAGATGTTGCGGCGGATGTCCTCGATGAGGTTGAGGCCATACTTCTTGCGGTCCTCGGTCGCGTAGGCGATGCCGTTGCGGATCGCCTCCGACACGGTACGCGTGTGGATGACTTCGCCATGCTTGTACACCGTGCCCGTGGCATTGCGGCCGTAGGTGCGGCCGAAGATGCTCATGGCGAGCTCGGTGCGGCCGGCGCCCATCAGGCCCGCGATGCCCACCACTTCGCCTGCCCGGACGTTGAAGCTCGCGCCGTCGACGACCACTCGACCCGGCTGGGTCGGGTGTTCCACGGTCCAGTCCTCGACACGGAGCAACTCGTCGCCGATGGTGTGGTCGATCCGCTCCGGATACCGGTGCTCGAGGTCGCGGCCGACCATGCCGCGGATGATGCGGTCCTGGGTCGAGTCCTCCTCGGACATGTCCAGCGTCTCGATGGTCTCGCCGTCACGGATGATGGTGGTGCGGTCCGCGATCGACTCGATCTCGCCCAGCTTGTGGGAGATCATGATCGAGGTGATGCCGCGGCCCTGGAGCTTGCGCAGCAGGTCCAGCAGGTGCGCCGAGTCCGAGTCATTGAGCGCCGCAGTGGGCTCGTCGAGGATCAGCAGACGCACGTCCTTGGACAGCGCCTTGGCGATCTCGATGAGCTGCTGCTTGCCGACTCCCAGCTGCGACACGGGGGTCACCGGGTTTTCGTGGAGCCCCACCTCCTCCATGAGGCTCAGCGCCTCGTGGTTCGCCTGGTTCCAGTCGATGAGGCCGGTCTTGCCGCGGCGTTCGTTGCCGAGAAAGATGTTCTCCGCGACCGTGAGGTGCGGGACGAGCGCGAGCTCCTGGTGGATGATCACCACGCCCGCGTCCTCGGACTCGTTGATGCTGTGGAAGCGAGCCTCTTTGCCCTCGTAGTGGATCTCGCCCTCGTACGTGCCGTACGGGTACACACCCGACAGCACCTTCATCAGCGTGGACTTGCCGGCGCCGTTCTCGCCGCAGATGGCGTGAATCTCGCCCTCGCGGACGTGGAGCTCCACGTCCGAGAGCGCTTTCACGCCGGGGAAGGTCTTGGTGATGCTGTGCATCTCCAGAATGTTGCGAGCCATCGGGTCCTCTCCAAGGGTGACGCGGGTGGCCGCGGTGCCGACCCCTCGAATCCGAGGAGCCGGCACCGCGAATCGAGCGGGTGGCGGGTGTTACTCCGCCGTGCCCGACTCCACCTCTTCCGCGGTCCAGTACCCGGAGTCCACGAGCAGCTCCTGGATGTTGTCCTGGTAGATGATGTCGGACTCGAGCAGGTACGACGGCACGACCTTGACGCCGTTGTCGTACGTCTCGGTGTCGTTCGCCTCGGGCTCGCCGCCCGCAAGGAACGCGTCCGTGGCCGTCACGGCCTGGTCCGCCAGCTTGCGGGTGTCCTTGAAGATGGTCGAGAACTGCACGCCATCCGAGATCAGCTTGACCGACGCGATCTCCGCGTCCTGACCGGTCACGACGGGGAAGCCGTCGGCGACGGTGCCCTCGTAGCCGTTGCTCTCGAGCGCCGTGATGATGCCGCGCGACAGGCCGTCGTAGGGCGACAGCACGCCGTCGATCTCAAGGTCGGTGCCCACGTACGTCGAGGTGAGCAGGTCCTCCATGCGGCGCTGAGCGGTCTCCTGCTGCCACCGCAGAATCGCGGCCTGCTCGAAGTCGGTCTGCTCCGACGGGACCGTGAGGGTGCCGTCCGCCATGTAGGGCTCGAGGGTGTCCATCGCGCCGTTCCAGAAGAACGTGGCGTTGTTGTCATCGGGCGAGCCCGCGAACACCTCGATGTTGAAGGGGCCCTCAGCGTCGCCTTCAGAGCCATCCTGGTTGAGCAGGCCCAGGCCCACGAGCAGCGAGGTCGCCTGCTGGACGCCCACGTTGTAGTTGTCGAACGTGACGTAGAAGTCGACGTTCTCCGAGTCCAGGATCAGGCGGTCGTACGAGACGACCGGGATGCCCGCTGCTGCAGCTGCTTCGAGCTGCGAGTTGAGGGCGGTGCCGTCGATGGCCGCGATGATGAGCGCCTCGACCCCGTTGGTGATCATCTGGTCGATCTGCTGCGACTGCGTGGGGATGTCGTCGTTGGCGAACTGAAGGTCCACCTCGTAGCCGAGGTCCATCAGCCCCGCCTCGACGGCGTCGCCATCGGCGATCCAGCGCTCCGAGGTCTGAGTGGGCATCGCGACGCCGACCAGACCGCCCTCGGCTACTGCGTCGCCGCCACCGGCGGTCGAACCATCGGTGGGCTCTTCGTCGGTGCTGCCCGCACCTTCACCACTGCATGCAGCCAGCGTGAACGCCATGGCGGCGCCCGCTGCTGCGGCAAAGAACTTCTTGCCCTTCATATCTCCTCCTCGAGATCCGGCGCGCAGCCTTGCGCGTCCGTCGTGCTGCTCATTGTGAGCGCGTTTGCAAGACAGCGTCAATTTCCGCGGGTCACGATTGTGTGTCGTTCACATCCACTTGTCGGGTTTCTCGTTCAGCAGGCCCGACGCAGCCCTCGCGCCGGGACCTTCGACCTAACTCTGGGGGTGTGAGGTGGTCTGCCTGACGACGAGTTCCGGCACGAGCTGCTGGGTCCCCGACGTGTCGGCGCCGTCGAACGCCTGGACGATCAGGTCGACCGCAAGGTGACCCACGGCCACGAAGTCCTGCCGCACCGTGGTGAGCGGCGGAAGGCTGTGGCGCGCCTCCGAGGTGTCGTCGAAGCCCACCACGGAGATGTCGCCCGGCACGGTCCTCCCGGCGTCGGCGAGCGCGTGGATGAGCCCGAACGCCATCTGATCGTTCGCACAGAAGACGGCAGTCGCGGTGGGGTCGAGCCGCCCGCCCGCCGCGTAGCCGGCGTCGGCGGTCCAGTCGCCGTCGAGCACCTCCAGCGGCGCGAGCTCCCGCTCGGCGACCACGGACAGGTACTCGTCCTTGCGCAGTTGCGACTCGGTGTACGTGGGCGGGCCGCTGACGTGCTGGATCCGAGTGTGGCCGAGGTCGATCAGGTGCTCGAGAGCGAGGCGCACCCCCGCCCGCTGGTCGATCGAGGCCGCCTCGCCCCGCGGCTCGCCGCCGGTGAGCAGATGGATGACCGGGACGGACAGGCGCATGTCGCCCACTGCATCGGCGATCGCCTGCTGCTGGGCGACCAGCGCGATGCCATCCACGCCGCGTCCCAACAGGAACCCGACCGCCTCCGTCGCGCTCTCGGCGTTCGCGTCGGCACTGGTCATCAGGGTGTGCAGGCCGACGCCGCGCGCCGATCGCTCGATCGCGTGCAGGGTCGACAGGGGCCCGATGTCCGGAATCAGCGGCCCGATCATGCCGATCGTGTGGGTGCGTCCGGTCACCAGTGCGCGTGCGGAGAGGTTGCGGTGGTAGCCGAGCTCCTCGATCGCGGCGAGCACACGCTCCCGCGTGGCGGGCCGAATGCCCTGGAACTCGTTGATGACGCGCGACACGGTCTGGTGGGACACGCCCGCGCGCGCGGCAACGTCGTGCATGCTCGGTCCACGTCCGCTGCTCACCACTGTTTGATCCTCCTGGGGGTCACTGTAGCGGGAAGAGCCACCGAGCCCAGCGCCGCTGCTCGCCAGCGCGCGCCCCCACGGACAAGGACCGATGCGGCGCCGGCCTTCCCGGGCGACTCGCGTGCCGCCCGCCTGGGCCGGGCTAGCATGGAACCGCCGGTCCGGCGGCGGCCACCGGCGACACCAGACGGAGTGGAGCGGCTCATGAGCGACCAAGCGACAGGCGCGCAGGACGGCTTCGCGGCGCGCTACGGCCGGCGTCCCGACGGCGTGTGGTCGGCACCGGGCCGCGTCAATCTCATCGGTGAGCACACTGACTACAATCACGGCTTCGTCCTCCCGTTCGCGATCGACCGGCGCACCGTCGCTGCCGTGGGAGTCCGGGACGACCGCGTGGTGCGCGTGAGGTCCACCTTCACCGAGGAGGAGGTCTCCCTCGCGATCGACGATCTCTCGCCCACCGCGATGGAGGGCTGGAGCGCATACGTCCTCGGGGTCGCGTGGGCGCTGGGGACCCAAGGCCACGACCTGTCCCAGGCGCCCGGCCTCGACCTCCTCATCGACTCGCGCGTGCCGGTGGGCGCGGGGCTGTCATCCTCGGCGGCCATCGAGTGCGCTGTGGCCGTCGCCCTCAACGACCTGTGGGAGCTGAACCTCTCCCCCCTGGACCTCGCCCGCATCGGCCGCATCGCGGAGAACCGCGCCGTGGGCGCGCCCACCGGGCTGCTCGACCAGGCCGCCTCGATGCTCGGGCGCGAGGACCACGGCGTGTTCCTCGACTGCGACACCGAGCAGGCGGAGGCCGTCGCGCTGCACCTGCGCGAGGAAGGGCTCGAGATCCTTGTGATGGACTCGCGGGTCGAGCACGAGCACGCCACCGGGGGCTACCGGGACCGCCGCGAGTCGTGCGAGAGGGGCGCCGCCGCGCTCGCCGTCGCGACGCTCCGCGAGTTGTCCGAGGACGACCTGACCCGCGCATCGGCCGTCCTGGACGATGAGACCTACCGCCGCGTGCGCCACATCGTCACCGAGAACGCCCGCGTGCTCGAGACGGTCCGCACGCTCGGCGAATCCGGCCCGCGCGCCATCGGCGACCTGCTGAACGCCTCGCACGCGTCCATGCGCGACGACTTCGAGATCACCGTCCCCGAGATCGACCTCGCGTGCGCCACCGCCGTCGAGCACGGCGCCATCGGCGCGCGCATGACCGGTGGGGGGTTCGGCGGCTCTGCCATCGCCTTGGTTCCGGCCGATGCCCGGGCGGAGATCGAGGCGGCCGTCACCTCGGCATTGGCGAGCGCAGGGATGCGCGAGCCCCAACTGTTCACCGTCACCCCGTCCGAGGGCGCGCGCCGCGACGCCTGACCCGCACTGAACGAGCCTCAAGGAGTCACCATGGCCTGGATGGTCACCGGCGGAGCCGGATACATCGGCGCGCACGTGGTGCGAGCCCTCGCCGCCGCAGGCATGGACCCCGTGGTGCTCGACGACCTGTCGAGCGGATTCGAGGAGTTCGTGCCCGACGGCGTGCCATTCGCGCGCGCCACGGTGCTCGACACCGCGGCCGTCACGGCGGCGCTGCGCGAGCACGGCGTCCGCGGCGTCATCCACTGCGCCGGCTACAAGTACGCCGGCGAGTCGGTCAAGCACCCGGTGCACACGTACCGCCAGAACGTCGAGGGCACCGGCACGCTGCTCGACGCGATGGCCGATGCGGGCGTCGCGCAGCTGGTGTTCTCCTCCTCCGCAGGGGTCTACGGCACGCCGACCGCCCCGGTCGTCACGGAGGACACCGCCACCACCCCCGAGTCTCCCTACGGCGAGTCCAAGCTGGTCGCCGAGTGGCTGATCCGGGCGCAGGTGCGCGCCACGGCAGAGTCCGACGCGCCGCTGCGCGCCACGAGCCTGCGCTACTTCAACGTAGTGGGCTCCGGCACCGACGAGGTCTACGACGCCTCCCCGCACAACCTGTTCCCCAAGGTGATCCGCGCCCTCAAGGCGGGTCAGCCGCCGATGATCTTCGGCGAGGACTACGACACGGAGGACGGCACCTGCGTGCGCGACTACGTGCACGTCGAGGACCTCGCGCACTCGCACGTCGCAGCGGCCCGCATGCTCGACGCCGGCCGCCCGCTCGCTCCCGTCTACAACCTGGGCTCGGGTGACGGCACCTCGGTGCGCCAGATCGTCGGCTCGCTGCTCGAGGCTGCGGGCTCCGACCTCGAGCCGGTCGTGAAGCCCCGCCGGCCGGGTGATCCCGCACGGATCGTCGCCACCGGCGAGCTCGCGGGCGACGACATCGAGTGGAAGATGTCGCACACGATCCACGAGATGGCCGCGAGCGCGTGGGCCGCGGCGCCAAAGACGTGAGTGATGCGCGATCCGCATGACAGCGCGTGAAGCCCGGCATACAGTGACCGCATGACGTGGTTGGTGACGGGCGGGGCCGGGTACATCGGGGCGCATGTGGCGCACGCGATGGTCGACGCCGGTCTCGACGTCGTGGCGCTCGACAACCTCTCGACCGGCCGTCGCGCGTTCCTTCCCGACAGCGTGCCGCTCGGCTGGGTGTCGATCACGGACCAGGACGACGTGCGCGACGTGATGGAGGAGAACGACATCACGGGAGTGGTGCACCTCGCGGCGTTCAAGTACGCGGGAGAGTCCGTCAAGCGGCCGCTGCATACCTGGCGCCAGAACCTGGGCGGCACCGTGTCGGTGCTGGGCGCCATGCAGGAGCTCGGCATCGACCGGCTCGTGTTCTCGTCGAGCGCGGCCGTGTACGGCACTCCCCAGGCGGAGGTGGTCACCGAGGACACCCCCACTCACCCGGAGTCTCCCTATGGCTCGTCCAAGCTGGCCGCCGAGCGCGCCATCATCGAGCAGGCCGCGGCGCAGCGATCCGTCGGCAGGCACCTGCGTCACACGGCTCTGCGCTACTTCAACGTGGTGGGCTCGAGCGCGCCGGGCGTCTACGACTCGTCGCCGCACAACCTGTTCCCGCTCGTGATGGACGCCATCTCGCGGGGCGACGCGCCTCGCATCTTCGGCACCGACTACCCCACCCCTGACGGCACCTGCGTGCGGGACTACGTGCATGTGGCGGACGTGGCGGCGGCGCACGTCGTCGCCGCTCAGGCACTGGACCGCGGAGAGGACCTGCGCACCGTCTACAACCTAGGCTCCGGCACCGGCACCTCGGTGCGCGAGATCGTGGACGCCTGCATCGACGTGGCGGGCACGGACGTCGAACCCGTGCTCACGGGACGGCGGGCGGGCGATCCCGCGCGCATCGTCGCCTCCGGAAAGCGCGCCTCGTACGACCTCGAGTGGAAGATGCGGCACACCGTCCGCGACATGGTGGCCTCCGCGTGGGCCGCCCACCCCTCGGCCGGCGCCCTCACCTGACGGCGGCCCCGCAATAGGCTGGCGGCGTGAACGCGCATCCTGCCCACGCCGTGCCGGCGCCTCCCGACCCGCTCGAGCACTTTCTCGACGAGTTCGTGCCGGGCGACGACCTCGTCGCGTACCTCGATGGCAACTCCCTGGGCCGCCCCCTGCTCGCGACGGTGGAGTCGGTGCCCCACTTCGTGCGTGACAACTGGGGCGGCCGGCTGATCCGAGGCTGGGACGAAGGGTGGCTGACGCGTGCCGAGGAGCTCGGCGACCGCATCGGCGCCGCCTGTCTCGGTGCAGCCGCAGGCCAGACCATCGTGGCCGATTCGACGACGGTGCTCATCTTCAAGCTGCTGCGGGCGTCCATCGACGCCCGGCCCGGCCGCGACGAGCTGCTCATCATGCGCGACGAGTTCCCCACCGACCGGTTCATCGTCGAGCGGCTCGCCGACGACCACGGACTCACGATTCGCTGGATCGACGCTCCGGCCGATGCGGGGGTGACGCCAGGGCTCATCGCTCAGCACACGAGCGAGCGGACCATCGCGGCCCTGATCAGCGGGGTGTCTTACCGCAGCGGCTGGTGGGCGGACATGGCCGCCGTGACCGAGACGGTGCAGGCGCACGGGGCGCTCATGATCTGGGACTGCTCGCACGCGGTCGGCTCGGTCCCCCTCGCGCTCGATGCGTGGGGAGTCGACATGGCGGTCGGGTGCTCGTACAAGTACCTGAACGGGGGCCCGGGAGCCCCGGCCTGGGCCTACGTCGCCGAGCGGCACCACCACCGGTTCCGCAACCCCATTCCCGGCTGGCTGGGAGCCCGCGAACCGTTCGCGATGACCACCGCCTACTCGCCCGCTCCCGGCATACGCCGGCTCGTGAGCGGGACCCCGCCCATCGTCGGCATGCTGCCGCTGGCCGACATGCTGTCGCTCATCGAGCGTGCAGGCATCGCGGCGATCAGGGAGAAGTCGGTCGCGCTGACCTCCTACGCGATCGCACTCATCGACGACCTGATCCCCGACGCGCACCTCGCGTCGCCGCGCGATCCCGAGCGCCGCGGCGGCCACATCACCGTCGACCATCCGCACGCGCGCCGCGCGGTCGAGCAACTCTGGGGCGAGGGTGTGATCCCCGACTTCCGGCACCCGAGCGGCGTGCGCATCGGCCTGTCACCGCTCAGCACCTCGTTCGCCGAGGTCGATCGAGGGGTGCGGGCGCTCGCGCAGGCGCTCGCCTGAGAACTACGTGCTCACTCGTCCGACTCCGCCGCGTCGGTGACGATCGCGTCCGCCTGGATCTCCACCAGGTACCGCGGGTCGGCCAGCCTGCTCACCTCGACCAGCGTCGCCGCCGGCCGGACGTCGGCGAACACGGCCCGATGCGCCGCCGCCACCTTCTCCATGTCGCGGATGTCGGTGACGTAGGCGACGGTCCGGACCACGTGCGCCAGCTCCGCCCCCACCTCGGCGAGCGCGCGCTCGATGGTGCCGAGCGCATCGGCCGCCTGGGCGTAGGCGTCGCCGTCGAGCGCCTGATCCCTCGCGCACGTGCCCGCCACCATCACGTGGGGACCGACCCGCACTGCACGCGAGTATCCGTACATGTCCTCGAATGGCCCGCCCGAGCCGTGGTGGATCCTCATGCGCACCACGATAGGGGTGGCGCCGCGCGGCCCGTACGCTGGCCGCATGGAACCGTTCAGCATGACGAAGGGCACCCAGGTCAAGGTGTTCCACCTCGAGGACAACGACGCGACGCTGGTGATCACCACGACCGACACCGCAGCGCCCGAGCGGCCGCCGCACGTGGGCTACGAGCAATGCGAGAACGACGAGGAGTCGCGGGCGGTCGTCCAGAAGTTCGTGTTCGACCTCCAGCGCCAGGGCTGGACCCTCGTCGACGTCGAGCAGGACGAGCAGTAGGTCGAGGCGGAGTCAGCCCCAGCCGAGCTCGTGCAGGCGGTCGTCGTCGATGCCGAAGTGATGGGCGATCTCGTGCACCACGGTGACGGCGACCTCCTCGCGCACGTGATCCGCGTCCTCGCACACGCGCAGCGTGGGATTGCGGAAGATGAAGATGCGGTCCGGGAGCTCGCCGAGCCCCCACTCGGACCCGCGCTCGGTCAGGGCCACGCCGTCGTACAGGCCCAGCAGATCGGGATCGTCGCCCTCGGGCTCGTCCTCGACCAGGATCACCACGTTGTCGACCATGTCGAGCAGCCGCTCGGGAATCATGTCCAGGGCGTCGTCGACCGCGGACTCGAACTCCTCGCTGGACATCTCCACCATGGCGACCATTGTCGCGCACGCCCGCCCCCGCATCGGCCCCTCTGCCAAGCAGGCCCGCCCACCCGTCCTGGCCCCCGCATCGGCCGCGCTGGACCGACGAGCCGGACCAACTCTGGCGTCTTGCCGCCGTCAGGCGGGCCACACGCGCCTGGCTCGCAGTTCATCCGCCTCGTCGGTCGGCACGGACCGCGCGCGACTGGCCTCGTCCTGCGGCGACTTGGCGAATCTTGCCCCCGGGCCGTAGCATTGGCACCGTTCATGACGCATGAGAATCGCGTCAGACGGCGCCCTCATCGTCTAGCGGCCTAGGACGCCGCCCTTTCACGGCGGTAGCACGGGTTCGAATCCCGTTGGGGGTACGACTTATCCCTAGGGATGGTCTACACTTCATAAGTCCTCCTGCTCGCGGGAGGATCACGAGGCCCTGTAGCGCAGTTGGTTAGCGCGCCGCCCTGTCACGGCGGAGGTCGCGGGTTCAAGTCCCGTCAGGGTCGCGAGTGGCGATGCCCCTTGTTCGCAAGGGGCATTGTGCTCACTGGGGGTTCGCCCCCGGGGCTCTGTAGCTCAGTTGGTAGAGCGTTCGACTGAAAATCGAAAGGTCACCGGATCGACGCCGGTCGGAGCCACTTCAGAGAAGCCCTCGCCTGATGGCGGGGGCTTTCTGCATGTCACGCCTGGACGCCACGGAAGTCCTGCACCCCCTCCTGCGTTTGCACTGGTGAGCCGATAAGCGGTGTACTAGACGTCAAGCAAACAAGGGAGCTCTCATGGCTGACTCGAAACTCGGAAAGATGGTCGTCAACGCGATCCTCGGCGCCATTGCCGGCAAGTGGGTCGCGACGATCCGGACCGAGGTCGAGGTCGCCAAGGTCGAGCTCAAGGTCAAGAGCCGCGAACTCGGCAAGGGCGCGGCCCTCCTCGCGATCGCCGGTGCACTCGGGTTCTTCATGCTCCTGGTGCTCATCGCCGCGGCCGTTCTCGCCTTCGCTCTCATCCTCGAGCCGTGGGCGGCGGCGCTCGTCGTCGCGGGCATCCTGCTGTTGTTCATCGTGATCTTCGCCGCCGTCGGCGCGAGCAAGATCAAGAAGAACAAGGACCTGGTGCCCACCGCGTCCATCGAGCGGATCAAGAAGCAGCTGTAGCGCCGCGCGCGTCACCCGGCCGCCTGCGCGGCCGCGTCAGACCGAGGAGCCCTGGAGTTCCGGGAGCACCTCCGGGCGCGGTCGCGGGCGCCGCTGAGCGAGCCACACGCCGGCCATCACCACCAGCGCCCCCACCGGCTCGTACCAGTGCAGCCGCTCGCCGAGCACCAGGATGCCCAGCGCCGTCGCGATCACGGGCACGGCGTAGGTGACGGAGGCCGCGGTCGTCGCTCCCGCCGCCTTCACGATCTTCCAGAACCACACGTACGCGAACGACGTCCCCGTGACACCAAGTGCGATCAGCGCCCACATCGCCACGGAACCCAGTTCGAACGCACTCGCCGCCGGTGCGGGGGTCGCCAGGGCGGCCGGCGCGATGATGAGCGTCGACAGCGTGATCTGCACCGCCGACAGGCCCACCGGTGACGCCTTGATGCGGTTCAGCAGCACGCGGGACAGCGTCGAGCCGATGCCGTAGCAGGCGGTCGCCCCCAGCATGAAGGCCGCACCCAGGGCCGGGAAGTCGTCGACCCGCCACGCACCCAGCAGCACCGCGATGCCGAGCGCGCCGATCACGAGGCCGACCAGCTGCGCGCGGTTCACGCGTTCGGACGGGATCAGCAGCGCCACGAACAAGGCGGTCCACAGCGGCGTGGCGGCGTTGAGAAGGCTCGCCAGGATGGACGTGACGTGCTGCTGCGCGAGCGGGATGAGGATGAACGGCAGGCCCGACATGAACACGCCGACCGCCGCCAACGCGCCCAGCAGCCGCCAGGTGAGTCGCGGCACGGCGCGCATGGACACGGCCAGCGCGATCAGCACGGCGGCGCCGCAGGCCAGCCTTCCGAGAGCGACCTGGATAGGCGTGAACTGACCGAGCGCCACCTCGATGAACAGGAAGCTCGACCCCCACGCGGCGGAGACGCCCAGAAAGTACGGGAGCCACGCCCGCAAGGGGACGTCGGACGGGCCGGTCACCTCGCGGCCGTCACGGGCGCGTCGGGGCTGGCGGAGGCCACGGCGAAGCCCTCGTGCTCGAGCATGGCGGCCTTCACCGCCATCCCCCCGAACCCGTAGCTGCCGAGCCGCCCTCCGGATTGGATGACGCGGTGACACGGCACGAACGGCGCGATCCCGTTGCGCGCGCACGCCGTGCCGACGGCCCGCATCGCCCGCGGCCGCCCCGCCATCTCGGCCAGCTCCCCGTAGGACACCACCTCACCGCCCGGAACGGTCCGCAGCGCCTCCCACACCTCCTGGAAGAACGGACCACCCGGCTGCTCCACGGGGATGGCCGTGATCGCATCGGCGTCGCCCTCGAGCCACTGCTCCACCGCGTGCGCGACGTCAGGCGCATCGCCCGCGCGCCATCCGCGCCGGGCGAGATCCGCACGCAGGCCGGAGGCCACATCACGCAGCGGGCGAAAGCCCGCCGCACGCACGACGCCGTCCTCGGGTGTCACCAGCACGTGAAGCTCGCCGAACTGAGTCTCGTGGGCGCAGCTCACCAGGGGCTCGACATTCATGGCGACAGGTTACGCCCGCCGGGCAGGGCCAGTACGGGGGCGGGTGGCACCGTGCCGACCGTGGCGCTGTGGCACCCGCCTCACGGTGGCGGCGAAGCGAAAAGACCCCCGCCCCACCAATGAAGGGGGGCGAGGGTCTGTGCAACTTCGATTCCTACGGGTGGCGCTGCTCCTGTGCGTCCGCGAGCAGGGCGTGAACCTCTGTCTCACGGAAACGGCGGTGACCACCGAGGGTCCGGATGGAAGACAACTTGCCCACCTTCGCCCATCGGGTGACGGTCTTCGGGTCTACCCGAAAGATCGCGGCGACCTCACTGGGCGTGAGCAACTTCTCCGGTTCCTGGACTGTATCTGCCATCGTCTCGTAGTTCCCTCAGTTCGAATGTGGACCTCGCTCCCCCCCTTGGTGACCCTGAACATACTGGTCATTATCGATTATGGCGATGTTTGCGGGATTTTTCACCTTCTCTCCCGTCTGAGGCGACTCGCACCCATGTGCGTGGGCGTTGTAAAGTACGTTCAGAACTTACGCCGCAGGGCCCGCGACACAGTGCGCCCGCGAGACTTAGAAGGGACGGCGACATGGGGCGCGGCCGTCAGAAGGCAAAGGACGCGAAGATCGCGCGTCAGCTCAAGTACTCCAACCACGGAGCCGATCTGCGAGACCTCGAGCGCGAGTTGATCTCGGGCTCTCCTGCCCCTGCGCCCGTGACGCCGCCCGAGGCAGAGGAGCCCGAGGACCCCTACGACAAGTGGGCTGACGACGACGAGCGCTGACGCGCGCCCGCACCACCGACGTCAAGTGTTCCTCCAGTAGCGTTCCTGCCGCGCCCGCGCATCGGGCCCGATGGCCTTCGCGCACCCACCGCAGGGACCGCACACCCTGCGCGGCTCCCAGCCGCGACCGAGTGGCCGGATCAACTGAGTCCCGCACCCTGGCCCACGCGGGCCGACCCGCCCGCCATCTGAGTTCGTCCGGCCCGTCGGCGCGGTCGGCCCCCATTCGGCCTGTGGAAAACCCCCACCAGGCCCCGCTCCGCGCCAGAGTCGGGGACATGACACCCATGCAGGCATGCAGCGCGGCCGGGGGCGCCGCCACGTGGGCCCAGCTGCGCACCCTCGGCGTGTCTCGCGCCGCGCTGGCCCATGCTCTCGACGCAGCCCACGTGATCCGCGTCGCGCGCGGCGTGTACGCGCTGCCAGCCACCCCGCGCCTCGTTCACCTCGAGGCGGCCTGGCGCGGCCGGCGCACATGTGTCACGGCCCTGCGCGCGTGGGGCCTGCCCGCCCCGACGGTCGACTCGCGCAAGCATCTCGCCATCCCCTGCTCACGATCGCTCACGCCGGCGCAGCGACGCTCCTCAGAGGTGCGTCTGCACTGGGTGCGCGGGCCGGTCGCTCACGCGGGCACCGTGCTGGGCGCGCTCGACGCCTCGGCGATGTGCCTGTCGGACCTCCACCAGCTCGCCGCTGCCGACGGCGCCCTGAACGCGGGCCTCCTGACGCGCGCCGACCTGGACCGGCTCGTCATCACGCCCCCGAGTCGCGCGCAGTGGCTGCGCGAGGCCTGTGACCCCGCGTGCCAGTCACCACCTGAGACCTTCGTGCGCGTGGCGCTGCGCGACGCGGGGCTGCCCGTCCAGTCGCAGGCGCAGCTCCCCGGGGTGGGGCGCGTGGACTTCGTCGTGGACGATGCGGTGGTGGTCGAGGTCGACGGTGCGACCTACCACATGAACGAGAAATCCTTCTGGGATGACCGCCGGCGTGATCGCGTCACGCAGGTCGGGGGCCGGCTCGCGCTCCGGTTCACTCGCCAGGACGTCGAGCGCGACCTCGCGGGGCTCGTGAGCACGGTCGTCCAAGGAGTCCAACTCGAGCGGCGCCGCCGGGGACTCGGCCCGCTGCCGACGTCCGAGGGACGGCGCTGGCACCCATGGGTCGCGCGGCGCGGGGCACCGAGTGGCCGGATCACCTGAGTTCGAGGGCTGCACGCAAGCAGGACGGTCGATGCGGGGGCTCAGTCGGTCCGGCCCGTCGGCACGGGCACGGGGCGGGCGCGGGGCGGGCAGAACGGGCGCGGGCCGACCCGTGGGCCGGCTCAGGCCCGGTAGGAGCCGCTCAGCAGCACCGCACCGCCGTCGACGCCCTTGGCACCGCGAACGGTGTCGGGCCCCACGGGCCGCGCGTCGTCCTCGACGATCTCGCCGAGCGCCCACGCCTCCACGCCCGCGGTGGCCGATGCCCGCATGAGGGCGTCGGCCTCGTCGGGGGCGACGATGGCGACCATGCCCACGCCCATGTTGAGCGTGGACTCGAGATCGTTCCACGGCACCGACCCTGCCGCCTGGACCAGGCCGAAGACAGCGGGCAGGTCCCACGCATCGCGCGCAACCGTGGCCGCGAGGCCCTGCGGGATGACCCGAGCCACATTGGCCGCGAGGCCGCCGCCGGTGACGTGCGAGAACGCGCGCAGCCCCGGGGTCGACTCCGCAAGGCCCACGCACAGCTGGGCGTAGATGCGGGTCGGCTCGAGCAGCTCCTCGCCCACGGTCCGCCCCAGATCGTCAAGGTGGTCGTCGAGCGACCAGCCCGCGTGGGCCACGACGCGCCGCACCAGGGAGTAGCCGTTCGAGTGCAGACCCGATGACGCCATCGCCACCACCACGTCTCCCGAGCGCACGCGCTCGGAGCCCAGCAGCGCATCGGCCTCGACCACGCCGATCGCCGCGCCGGCGACGTCGTAGTCCTCGGGCTCCATCACGCCGGGGTGCTCGGCGGTCTCGCCGCCCACGAGCGCGGTGCCCGCCATCTCGCACCCGAGCGCGATCCCGCGCACGATGTCCGCGATCCGCTGGGGCTCGACCCTGCCGCACGCGATGTAATCCGTCATGACCAGTGGCTTCGCCCCGCACACCACGATGTCGTCCACCACCATCGCGACCAGGTCCTGGCCGATCGTGTCGTGCACGTCCAATTGGCGCGCGATGACGATCTTGGTGCCCACGCCGTCGGTCGAGGAGGCGAGCAGCGGGCGCCGGTAGTCCTTGAGCGCCGAGGCGTCGAACAGCCCCGCGAACGCCCCCACGCCGCCCAGCACCTCGGGGCCGTGCGTGCGCGCCACGGCCTCCTTCATGAGCTCGACCGCCTTGTCGCCGGCCTGGGTGTCCACGCCCGAATCGGCGTACGTGATCGGGGCGGGTGCTGACTGGGTCACGGGGCGACCTCCACGGGCTGAATGGCGAGCTGGTGGCGGGCATCGACAGGCGGCTCGATCGGGTACTCGCCGGTGAAGCACGCGGCGCACAGGCGCTCGCGGGGCTGCTCGGTGGCCTCGATCATCGCCTCGGTCGAGATGTAGCCCAACGAGTCGGCTCCCAGCTGCTCGCGGATCTCCTCGATGCTGTGCCCGACCGCGGCGAGCTCCTCGCGGGTCGCGAAGTCGATGCCGTAGAAGCACGGCCACTGCACGGGGGGCGACGAGATGCGCACGTGCACCTCGGCGGCGCCGGCCTCGCGCAGCATGGCGACGATCGCGCTCTGGGTGTTGCCGCGCACGATCGAATCGTCGACCACGATCAGCCGCTTGCCGGCGATCTGATCGCGCAGCGGGTTGAGCTTGAGCCTGATCCCGAGCTTGCGCAGCGTCTGGGAGGGTTGGATGAAGGTGCGGCCCACGTACGCGTTCTTGGTGAGGCCTTGACCGAACGGGATGCCGGACTGCTGCGCATAGCCCACGGCGGCGGGCGTGCCGGATTCGGGCGTCGGCATCACCATGTCCGCCTCGACGGGGTGCTCGAGCGCGAGGCGGCGACCCATCTCCACGCGAGCGGCGTGCACCGACCGGCCCGCGATCGCGGTGTCCGGACGCGCAAGGTAGACGTACTCGAAGACGCAGCCCTTGGGTCGCGACTCGGCGAAGCGCTGAGAGCGCACGCCGTCGCCGTCGATGGTCAGGAACTCGCCGGGCTCGACCTCTCGCTCCCACGTGGCGCCCACGATGTCGAGGCCCGCCGTCTCGGAGGCGACGACGTATCCGCCGGACGGGAGCTTGCCGAGCACGAGCGGACGCACGCCTTGTGGATCGCGGGCGGCGTACAGCGTGGTCTCATCCATGAAGACCAAGGAGAACGCGCCCGCGAGGTGCGGCATGAGCTCGAGTGCGGTCTCTGCGAGCGTGTCGTAGCGGTCCCAGCCCAGCAGCGCCGTCACGATCGAGGTGTCGGTGAAGCCGGCTGCCCGGATGGCGTCGAGACGATCGGCGCCGAGCCGCTCGCCCACCAGCTCGAGCAGCTGGGGAGTGTTCGTGAGGTTGCCGTTGTGGCCGAGCGCGACCGTCCCGGAGCGGGTGGGGCCCAGCGTCGGCTGCGCGTTCGCCCACACGGACGCACCCGTCGTCGAGTAGCGCGCGTGGCCGATCGCGAGGTGCCCCTGGAGAGCCTCGAGGGCCCGCTCGTCGAACACCTGCGACACGAGCCCCATGTCCTTGTAGACCAGGATCTTGTCGCCCATGGACGTGGCGATGCCCGCGGACTCCTGGCCGCGGTGCTGCAGCGCGTAGAGGCCGAAGTAGGTGAGCTTCGCGACCTCTTCGTCGGGCGCGTAGATGCCGAACACGCCGCACGCGTCCTGCGGCCCCTTCTCGCCGGGCAGCAGGTCGTGGCTGAGGCGCCCGTCGCCGCGCGCCATCAGCGGCGCTCCTCGTCTTGAGCGGTGGGAGCGGAGGGCGAGTCTGCGGCCGATGCGCGGGCCGGCTCAGTGCCCGAGTCCCCCGGGGCGGGGGGCGGCCAGCCTGCGGCGGGCGAGGACTTGAGATAGCGGGGCGTGCCGCGGTCGAGTCCGACGGCGATGAGGCCCGTGACGAAGCCGCCGATCAGGGCGAACCCCAGTCCGACGAGCACGGCCACGGCGCCGCGGCCCACTCCGGTGGAGTTGGGAAGGAGGAGTCCGCACAGCGCGCCGATCACGAAACCCGCCACCACACCGGTGCCGACCACGCGTCCGAACCGGGGCGCGCGGCGCAGGTGAGCGGGCATCGCGGTGCGCCGCAACTCGTCTTCCGAGGGCGAATTCTCGGGCGTCTGAGGGCGTGGGGCGTCACTCACGGCATCAGTCTAGGCCGTGCTCTGCGGGGTGGGGCACGGGGGCCGATGCGCGAGCAACGGCCCCCTGCCCCCCACGTGACGGATCAGCCCTTGGTGGAGCCCGCGAGCAGGCCGCGCACGAAGTACCGCTGGAGCGAGAAGAACACGATGAGCGGAATGATCATCGAGATGAACGCCGCCGGCGGCACCAGGTACGCGTACTGGCCGTAGTCTCCGGCCAGGTTCGAGATCGGGTACGTCAGCGGGTACGTCCTGTTGCTTCCGAACACCGCGGACACCAGCAGGTCGTTCCACACCCACAGGAACTGGAAGATCGCGATCGAGGCGATCGCCGGCAGCGACAGCGGGATGATGATGCGGAAGAACATCTGCGTGTGGCTCGCTCCATCCACGCGCGCGGCCTCGAGGACCTCGCGCGGGATATGGGACACGAAGTTGTGCAAGAGGAACACACACAGTGGCAGCGCGAAGATCGTGTGAGCGATCCACACTCCCCCGAACTCTCCGGCGAGCCCCAGGTTCTCCGGTCCGAGGATGCGCAACAGCGGGATGAGCGCAAGCTGCAGCGGCACCACCTGGAGCGCGAAGATCATCACGAACAGGAAGTTCGACCCCTTGAAGGGGATCCACGCGAACGCGTACGCGGCCATCATGGCGAGGACGACCGGGAAGACCACGGAGGGCACCGTGACGACGATCGAGTTGATCACGTTCGCGAGCAGCGGCGGCGCCGTCGAGCTGTCCCCGAACGAGTTGAACAGCACGTAGTCGAAGTTCTCGAACGTGAGCTCCCCGTCTCCGAGGACCGTCCACCACGGGTCAGTGCGGTAGCGGTCGCCCGGCACCAGGGCGTTCATGAACAACGCGATGGTGGGGATGGTCCACACCATGGCGATGACGATCGCGGCGGCGGTGGCCCACGGTGAAGTGAGGTTCTCCTTGGCCTTCTTGGAGCGGCTCGTCGCCTTGCCCGCCCGGTCCTTGTCCTCCGTCACCGGTTGCTGGATAGGAGGCTGCATGGAGGTGCTCATCAGCGGTTCTCCTTCACCTTGTTGAGCGAGCGGACGTTGTAGATCACGATCGGCACCACGAACACGAACAGGATCACCGCGAGCGCCGCACCGAGGGACTCCCGGTTCTCGACGAAGCTCAGCACGTACATGCGGTTCGCGACGATATCCGTGGAGTTGCGTCCCTGGGTGACGGTCCGGACGATGTCGTAGACCTTCAGCGCCATGATCGTGATGGTGGTGAGCACCACCACGAGCGTGCTGCGGATCGACGGCATGGTGATCGACCAGAACCGCTGCCATGCGTTGGCGCCGTCGAGCGAGGCCGCTTCGTTGATCTCTGCCGGGACGCCCTTGATGGCGGCAGACAGGATCACCATTGCGAAACCGGTCTGGATCCACACCAGGATGATGATGAGCCAGAACGTGTTGAGCGGATCGTCGGCCAGGAAGTTGTAGGGGTCGAGTCCCACGAGCGAGCGGAGGGCGTTGAGGATTCCCGTCTGCTCCCCCACCTGGTCGTAGTCGTACATGATGTTGCCCCAGATGACCGAGGCTCCCACCAGCGAGATGGCCATGGGCATGAACACCAGCGACTTCAGGACCTTCTCGCCCTTCGCGCGGTCGATGAAGACCGCGTAGGCGAGGCCGAATCCGGTCGACAGCAACGGCACCAGGATCATCCACACGAACGTGTTGAGGATGGTGCGCAGCGTGCCGGGATCGCTGAACGCGAAGCGGTAGTTGTCGAGCCCCACGAACTGCATCGTCGTGGTGTAGATGCCGGTGTCAGGGTCCGGTGCGTCACTGATGGTGTTGAACGACAGCCAGGTGGTGTCGATCGCGGGCCAGATCAGCCCGACGCCCAGCAGGATCAGCACCGGCGATACCAGTACGAAAAGCGTGATCTTCTCGCGGAACCTGCCCTTGATGAGGTCCGCGCCATACATGACGAGCACGACGATGATCAGGAAGACCACGATCGCGACAGCGCCGAACAGCAGATTCGAGCTCTGGGTGGCCCAGAAGTCCCCGTCCAGCCCGGAGGCGGGGAGGATGCGAGGCCCGGACAGGAGCACCTCAGTCGACGTCATCGTCGACTCCTTTCACGTCGTAGGGCGGGGCGGGCTGGCCCCCACGCATGTCGCGTGGGGCCCAGCCGACCAGCTCAACTATGCCGGGTCACGGCCATGCGTTGTCGATATCCGACAGCACCGTGTCGAGCGGAGTGCCCGATACGTAGTCGTTGATGCTCGTCCAGAAGGCCGAGGAACCCACCTGTGCCGGCATCAGGTCCGATGCGTCGAAGCGGAAGATCGTGTCCTCACCCTGAAGGATCTGGATCGACTCCTGCCCGATCGGGCTCGATGCGTTGGCGGGGTCCAGGCCATTGTTGGCCGAGATCACGCCACCGATGGAGACGCGCTCGTTCGCCCAGGTATCGGACGAGAGGAAGGCCTGCAGTGCCTGCGTGGGCTCTTCCTCGTTGAACGCCGCCACGAACTCGCCGCCGCCGGTCACCGCCGCCGGGTCGTCCGCATTGATGTTGGGCGTCAGGAAGGCCCAGATGTCGCCGTCCTCGGCCACATTGGTGCCCTCGGGCCACTGTGCCTCGTAGAACGAGGCCTGGTGGTGCAGCGAGCACGAGTCGTTGAGGATCTCGAGTCCCGCCTCCTGGAACGCGGTGTCCACGATCGAACCCGAGTCACCGAGCCCGCCGTTGACGTAGTCCGAGTCGAGAGCGATCTCGCCGAAGGACTCGAACGACTGCCTGATCTCGTCGGACGTGAACTCGAGGTCGCCGGCCACCCAGGCGTCATACGCCTCGGGACCGTGCTGACGCAGGACGAGGTCCTCGATCCAGTCCGTGCCCGGCCAGCCGGTCGCGGTGCCCGACTCGAAGCCGATGCACCAGGGCTTGTAGTTGGCGCCCTCGCCGCCGGTCTCCGCCATGGTCTCGGTGAGGGACATCATCTCGTCCCACGTCGTGGGAACCTCGTAGCCCTTCTCCTCGAACTCGCTCGGGGAGTACCAGACCCAGCCCTTGACGGACGCCATCAGCGGCGCCGCATAGAACGTGGTGCCGACGGTGCCGTAGTTCTTCCAGTCCTCGGACCAGAACTCGTCGACGTTCGCGGCGACGGCCTCGGGGGCCGCGACCACCGCTCCGGTGCCGACCACGCGCTGCAGCAGCCCGGGCTGGGGGACGATCGCGAGGTCGGGGGCGTTGCCGCCCTCCACGCGAATGTTGATCTCGGTCTCGAACTCGTCCGAGCCGTTGTAGGTGACGTCGATCCCCGTGCAGTCCTCGAACGGGACGATCGACTCCGCAAGCTGGTCTGCCTCGACGCCGGAGATGGTGCCGTAGAGCTCGACCGCCGCGCCTTCGTGGGTTCCGTAGTCGGCGTAGTCCTCGCAGCCGGCGGCGACATCGCCGCCGCCGCCGTCGTCGGAGCCGCCCGTGGCGCTCGTGGTGACGTCGTCGGCGGGCTCGTCGTCACCGTCTGACGAACAGCCCGCCAGCACAAGACCCGCGGCGGCGATGGCCGCGATGGGTCCGATGATGCTTCTTCTCATGCGCAACACTCCTCCTCGTTGAGTACTGCTCCAACAGACCGGGTGCAGGGTCTGCCCGAGCCAAGCGCCGCTTCGTGTCCGCGTGAGGCGCGAACATCGACGTAAGCGCTTGCGGTCCCACACTATGCAGGGATGTCGCTCCCGGCAACAGGACTGGGCAACGTCACCGAATCGTGACATTCACCACCGTTTCGATATGTGCTCACAAATCCTCGATCGGCAGGTGCGCGGACAGGTCCGAGCGCTCCCCGGACGCGTCGACCTCGCCCGCCGCGACCGCATCGGCCCACGTCACCCGACCGGTCACGAGTCCCAACCACACGACCGGGCTCATCTCCACCACCGCCGGAGGGGTGCCGCGCCGATGCGAGGGCCCCTCGATGCACTGCGTCGCGCCGAAAGGCGGCACCCGCACCTCGAGCGCCTGGCCGGGCGCCCGCGACGCGAGCTCCTCGAGAGTGAATCTCACGGCGGTCGCCAGCGTGGTGCGGTCGACGGTGGGCGCGGCGTCCTGGGCGATGGCCGCGCTGGGCTGGTGCAGGTCAGGCTCTCGCGTCGACGCGCGCCAGTTCCGGACCGCGGCACGGCCCGCCTGGGAATCGATCCGGCGGCGCGGGGTCTTCGGGGTAGCCATGGATCCAGGGTGGCACAGGGCCGATGCGCCCGGGCCGGCCCGCTAGGACAGGAGCTGGTAGACCTCGACGTCCAGCAGCACGAACTCGGGTGCGGCGCCCGGCTTGACCGTGTGATCCGCAGTGAACAGCCCCGCCTCTGCATCGTGCTCCAGCACGAGGAACTCGACGGTTCCGGACACGTCGTCGTCCACGGCGAGGATCAGTTCGTCCGCCGACAGTCCGTCCGCCACCGACTCCGGATAGCGGAGCCGGAGCGTCACGCTCTCGGTTCCGCCGCTGGAGCTGACCACGGGACCCAGCCGCGCGGGGTGCTGAGCCCACTGCCCGCCCTCGGACAGGGTCACGTCCAGCTGCGCGAGCGCGTCATCAGCACCTTCCGCCGTGACCGTCACCTCGGCGTCACCGCCGTCGTGCACCACCACCGCACCGTCGATGGTGGGGGCGTCGTCGTCGGCTGCCGACCCCGGGGAACCGGCGGCGTCGTCGTCGGAGCCGGGTCCGTCGGAATCGTCCACGTCGCCGCTCGTAGGACCGGCGGTCGGGCCGGCGTGCGAGGGCTCGGCACTCGCGGTGGGGCTGGACTCGGCGGTCGGGCTCGTGGACGTCGTGTCCTCATCCCCGGTCGCCGCGCACCCGGTGAGGAGCACCAGCGCCGCGAAAGCCAGAACTGCCCGAGCGCGCATGGTCTCCCCGTCCCGCGCATCGGCCGTGGTGCCGGCGCGCTGGCGCGACGCTAGCCGCGCGTCGCGGGGCGCGTCAACCGACCAGTGACCGAGCCCACACCGGTCAGGCGAAGCGCGCGCGCAGAGGCTTCTCCCAAGCGGCGCGAAGCTCCGCGAGCGGCAGCGAGAACTCGTCCTGGACGTCGATCGCGGGATCGTCGCGGTCCTCGGTGACGCCCAGCCGGATCGCAGGCACGCCGCGCGCCTCGAGCATCGCCACGAACCGGGTCTCCTCGTCGCGCGGCAGGGCCACGAGCACGCGGCCCTGGCTCTCGGAGAACAGCGCCTGGGCCGGGGCGACGCCGTCGCGCTCCACGATCTCGTCGAGGACGATCCGCGCGCCCACGCCGTAGCGCAGCGCGCCCTGCGCGATGGCGGCGGCCAATCCGCCGTCCCCCACCTCTCGCGCGGCGTCGATCAGCCCGTCGCGGGATGCGGACACCATCACCTCGGCGAGGACCTTCTCGGCCTCGATGTCGACCCTGGGCGGGAGGCCGCCCAGGTGCCCGTGCAGCTCCGCGAACCGTGAGCCGTCGAGCTCGGCGGCCGTGGTGCCCAGCAGGTACAGCAGCTGGCCATCCTTGCGCCACGCGCTCGGCGTGGCCCGTTCGACCGTGTCGAGGATGCCGAGCATCCCCACGATCGCGGTGGGATTGATCGAGCTGTCGATGCGGCCCGGCTCGCCGGTGCCGTTGTAGAGGCTCACGTTGCCGCCGGTGACCGGCACGCCCAGCTCGGCGCACACATCCGCCAGGCCGCGAATCGCCTCGACGAACTGCCACATGGAGTCCGGGTCCTCGGGAGAGCCGAAGTTGAGGCCGTCCGTGATGGCCGTGGGCGTGGCGCCGGCGATCGCGACCGCGCGGTACGCCGCGACCACGGACTGGCGAGCGCCGGCGTACGGGTCGAGCTTGGTGAAGCGGTCGTTGGACCGGGTCGCGATGGCGACGCCGCGGCCGGTGGACTCATCGACGCGCACCACTCCCACGGAGTCGGGGCGCGCGAGCGCGGTGTTGCCCTGCACGTAGCGGTCGTACTGGTCGGTGATCCAGCTGCGGTCGGCGAGATTGGTCGAGGACATCAGCGCGATCACGGTGGACCGCAGGTCCTCGCCCGTGGAGGGCAGCTCCAGCGCGGCGCCCGCCGTGTCCGCCTGCAGCGCGTCCATCCACTCGGGACGCGCATACGGCCGGTCGTAGGTGGGGCCCTCGTGGGCGACGGTGCGGGGATCGACGTCGACGATCCGCTGCCCGTGGTGGTCGATGGTGAGGCGCCCGGAGTCGTTGACCTCGCCCACCACCGAGGACTCGATGTCCCACTTGGCGGCGATCTCGAGGAACTTCTCTAGCTTGTCCGGCGTGACGACCGCCATCATCCGCTCCTGCGACTCGGACATGAGGATCTCGCCCGCGTTCAGCGACGGGTCGCGCAGCAGCACGTCGTCCAGCCACACGTGCATGCCGCCGGAGCCGTTGCTCGCCAGCTCCGAGGTCGCGCACGAGATGCCCGCGGCGCCCAGGTCCTGGATGCCCTGCACCACGTCCGCGCGGAACAGCTCGAGGCAGCACTCGATGAGCACCTTCTCCATGAACGGGTCGCCCACCTGGACGGACGGACGCTTGGCGGGCACGCCGTCCTCGAAGGTCTCGGAGGCCAGGATGCTCGCGCCGCCGATGCCGTCGCCGCCCGTGCGCGCGCCGAACAGCACCACCTTGTTGCCCACGCCCTCGGCGGAGGCCAGGTGGATGTCCTCGTGCTTCATCACGCCCACGCACAGCGCGTTGACCAAGGGGTTGCCCTGGAAGCAGCTGTCGAACAGCGACCCGCCGCCGATGTTCGGCAGGCCCAGCGAGTTGCCGTAGGAGCCGACGCCGCTCACGACGCCGTGCACCACGCGGCCGGTGTCGGGGTGGTCGATCTCGCCAAAGCGCAGCTCGTCCATCACGGCCACGGGTCGCGCGCCCATCGCGAGGATGTCGCGCACGATGCCGCCCACGCCGGTCGCCGCGCCCTGGTGGGGCTCCACGTACGAGGGGTGATTGTGGGACTCGACCTTGAACGTCACGGCCCAGCCGTCGCCGATGTCCACCACGCCCGCGTTCTCGCCCATGCCGACCATGAGACGTTCCCTCATCGCCTCGGTGGTCTTCTCGCCGAACTGCTTGAGGTGGATCTTGGAGGACTTATAGCTGCAGTGCTCCGACCACATGACGGAGTACATCGCGAGCTCCGCGGCGGTGGGGCGGCGGCCCAGCAGCTCGACGATCTGCGCGTATTCATCCGTCTTGAGCCCGAGCGCCGCGAACGGCATCTCCTGATACGGAGTCGAGGAGGCCTGCTCCACGGTGTCCAGGGCGTGATCGGACGGGCGGGCGGGGGCGTCGGTCATGAGATCCCTTGGGTGTCGAGGCGGCCGGGGCGTATTCCCACAGACTACCGGCGGGCGCGCACGCCCACCGAGCCCGCGCATCGGCCTCGCTCCGCACCCAGCCCCTTGACTGCGAACCACTCTGTGCGCGACGCGCCAGCGGAAAGGGACTGTGAGGGGGTTGGCGTCCGCGTGTCGGTGGAAAAGCGGTTCGGAGTGTTGGCCAGCACTTGCAGGCGGCCGATGCGGGGGCTGGGCTCGCCCTCGCCGTCACCCGATCGCTCAGTCGAGCAGGTCCGCCACGACCTCGCGCGCGTCGCCCAACAGGCTCGTGTGGTCGCGGCCGGGGGCGCGCAGGTGGAGGTGGTCGAGGCCCTCCCACGCGTAGCCGCGCACGCCCGGCACCCTGCCCAAGCGATCCCCCAGGCCCTCGAAGGCCTCGGAGCCGAGCTGGGACTCCGCGGAGGGCGACACCCACAGCACGTGCGTGTAGCCCTCGTGCCGGGAGGTGCCGATGTCGAGCAGCACGGCGGCGGCGCCGGTGCTCGGGCGCGCGTCACGAGAGGACGCCGCCCCGCGTCGCCGGCCGGGCAGCTCCTCGTGAGCGGAGGCGACCTCGGGCGTGAAGGAGTCGGCATCGTGCGCAAGCTCGTCCGCGAGGTGCTCGAGAGCACCTCTGCGCTGAGCGTCGGGGCGTGACCGTGCCATGTCTGCTCCTTCGGCAGTGGGGGACCTTTCCATAAGACCTCACCTGCCCCGCCGATGTGAAATCGGCGTGAGGAATCAGACAAACAGCACAACCTGGGCGGCTCGCTCGCGGGGCCGAGCGATCGCGGGACGGTCGGCGGGCGGGCCACGCCGCTCCCCTAGACTGGGCGCGAATCGGCGCCGGTACGTTCGGCGCCGCCCCCCGCACCCGCATCGGCCGCACTGCCGAGGCCAGACGTGGAAGGACCGCACGTGAGCAACTACGCCGGCGACATCACCCCCCAGGAGGCCTGGGAGATGCTGACCTCGAATCCCGATGCGCGGCTCGTCGACGTGCGCACCGAGGCGGAGTGGCGGTTCGTGGGCGTGCCCGACACGTCGTCGACGGATCACGAGACGCTGTTCATCGAGTGGGTGAGCTACCCCGACGGCCAGCGCAACTTCCGGTTCGTGGAGCAGCTGAAGGACGGCGGGCTCGAGCCCGGTTCCGAGGCCCCGGTGATCTTCCTGTGCCGCTCGGGCCAGCGGTCGATCGGCGCGGCGGTGGCGGCGACCGATGCGGACATCGGGCCGTCCTACAACGTGCTCGAGGGCTTCGAGGGCGCGGTGGACGGGGACGGGCACCGCGGCTGGCAGGGCTGGCGCGCGGCCGGGCTGCCCTGGCGTCAGGGGTAGGAGCCCACCCGGCGCCCGCTCGCCCTTTCGCCCTTTCGCCCTTTCGCGACCGAGCAGCCGGATCAACTCAGGCGGGTGCGAGCCCCTGTGCGGGGCCGTTGACGGGGGGACTCAGTTCGTCCGGCCCGTCGGTCACCCGAACGGGTGATCGGCCCACGGCCCATCGCACGCGCCCGCGATGCGCACTTCACCGGCGGGCGCGTTCTCGTGCATGGACGACGCGGCTTCGAGATCGCGGTCGACGGTGAACGTTCCGTCGGGCTGCGCGTGGACCAGCGGCAGCGAGGCCCCGGCGCCGTCAGCGTCGCTCGGCGCGGCGAGAGTGGCCGCATGGAACTCGCCCCCGCTCACCACCGTGACCGTGACATCGGCGTTGTCGAGCCCCTGGTAGTCGTAGGCCTGCATGGGGCTGAAGGTCACGGCACGCGTGACCGTGAAAAAGCCTTCGCTGCCGTCGTCCCACGTGAACTCTCCGCGAGCGGAGACGCGGAACTGGTACTCGTCGTGCTCGCCCTCGCCGAAGACTCCCGGGCCGTAGCAGGCGATGTCCATCTCGTGGGTCTCGCCCGCGGCCTCGAGCACGGCCGTGCCCGACGCTGGCACCTCAAGGCCGTGCAGAGCAACCCATCCATCCTCGGCTGTCGTGGCGCCGCCGGCCGGAGCGCCTGCTCCATCGTCGTCTGCGCCCGAGGCGTCGTCAGAGGCGGCGGGAGCCTCCGAGCCCTCGTCACCCTCCTCGGCCGCGACCTCGACTGGTGCATTCGTCGGGTCCGCTGCGGCTGGGTCGTCGTCGACGGCGCACCCCGCCACCAGGGACAACGCCAACACGCCAAGTGCAGCACGCGGGATGGTCAGAGAACCAGTCATGGGGACGCCTTTCCGATCGTGTGGGTGCGGCGGCGCACGCCGCCCGGACGTCAGAGTAGGCAAGCCGCCACAGTCCCGCGATAGCCAATACTTGGCCATGCAGTGGTCCGGGCTGGAGCGTCGCCGGCTCACCGGATTCGGGCACAAGTCGGTGGGGCACATGGCCCTTGCGGCCGATGCGCCCGTCGCCGCGGAGCCCGCAGGCATCGCCCGCCATTCGGAGACCGGCCTCGCGCCGTCGCGCACCTCCGTGCACGAGCAGCTCGACCTGGGCGTCGGTGAGCTGATCTACGGCCTCGGCGAGGGGTTCGGCGCATTCGTGAATTACGGCCAGGCGGTGGACATCTGGAACGCGGACGGCGGCACCAGCTCCGAGCTGTCATCCAAGAACGTCCCGTTCTACCTGTCCTCGCGCGGCTATGGGGTGCTGGTGAACCAGCCCGAGCACGTGTCGTTCGAGGTGGGCTCCGAGGCCGTGGAGCGCGTGCAGTTCTCCGCCGCCGGTGAGGCTCTCGAGTACCTCGTCTTCGACGGCCCCACGCCGCGTGACGTCATCGACCGCTACACGCGACTCACCGACCGCCCGCACGTTCCCCGACCCGGAGGGCATGCTCGCCCGCCTGTTCGCCGAGGCGATGAACGCGGGCTACCTGGTCAAGCGCGCCGACGGCACCGTATGGCAGTGGGACATGTGGCAGGCGGGCATGGGACTGGTGGACTTCACCAACCCCGATGCTCGCGCGTGGTTCAAGGACCGCCCGCGCGAGATCATCCGTCAGGGCGTGGACGCGCTCAAGACCGACTTCGGCGAGCGCATCCCGACCGACGTCGTGTGGCATGACGGCTCGTCCCCCGAGACCATGCACAACCTCTGCACGCAGCTGTACAACGAGGCCGTCGCGGTGACCAAGACTTTCGCCGAGCTCAAGAACACACTGATGCCCTGCCCCTACACCGCGGGTGCCGATGCGGCGGCCAGTGGAGTGTCGGCGGCGCGCCACGACCGGCCGAGGGCGCGACGGTGCGCGTCCACCGCTGAAGCGCCCCTCCCGCTTCGGGAGTCGCGCCACACCTTCCTGCACCCGCGCGGTGTGAGTGGTGGGGCGTCCGTCGATCAGTCTCTGCTCGCGAGGATCGCCCGTGATCGTTCGACATCCTCGGCCGCCTGGGCGATGAGCTCAGTGGTCGTCGCGAAGACCTGATTGGCCCGCAGTCGCGAGACGAACTCCACCTCCATTCGCGTGCCATAGAGCGAGCCCGCGAAATCATGCAGATAGATCTCGATTCGCCGTTCGTTCACGTCTGCGAACGTGGGGTTGTCGCCCACGGACGCCGTGGCCTGCAGGCGTGGCCACTCCCCGACGCGCACCCACGCCGCGTAGATGCCGTCGGCTGCTGGCGCGGCGCCCACGGCGTCGGCCAGGTTCGCGGTGGGGTAACCCAGCAACCTGCCCCGAGCATCGCCGGGCACGACCACGCCACTCATCCACACCGGCGGCCGTGACGGCGCTCGCGGGACAGTGACCACCACGCGGCCTACGCTCCGTCGATGGAGCGATAGCGGCTGCCGTGGAAGACCAGTGGAAAGCGCTCGGGAAAGTGATCCACCTCGACCACTTCGTAGAGAACGATGATGTGGTCACCCCCGTCGAAGGAGTCGTGACGGCGGCACCGCAGGTGGAGCGCCGCCCCACAGATATGGACGGCGCCACAGTCACGGGACTCCCATGACGCATGGGCGAAACGCTGGTCACGAGGGCCCGAGAGAGAGCGGCTGATGACCTCCTGATCGGCGCTGAGCACCGACAGGCCGACGTGCTCCGCGCTGCGCAAGTGCTGCCATGTCATGGAGGTGCGTGCCACGGAGATCGACACGAGCGGAGGGTCCAAGGACACTGACGTGAAGGAGTTGACCGCCATCCCTACCGGCGCGCCGTCGACGAGCGCACACATCGCCACCACTCCGGAGGGGTACGCCGCGAGTGCGGAGCGCAGTGCCTTGCCTTCCAATGCTGCCTGCGCCTCGTTGCGCTGGCCGTGCTCGATCGTCACGTCGACCTCCCGTTAGTCAACTTTGTATAGTCAAGTCTAGTCCGAAGAGTGCTATATGTAAAACAAGAACAATCACAACTGCACCGATAGGCTCTGCCCCATGTCCTCTATGACTCGTCTTGTCGTCCTCGGCGCCGTGTATCAGTTCCAACCTGTGCATGGGTACTTTCTGCGGCGCGAGCTCATGACGTGGCATGTGGACGAGTGGGCCAACATCCAGCCCGGCTCGATCTACAACGCGCTGCGCAGCCTCGAGCGCGACGGCTATGTCGAGATCGCTGGCACCGAAGTCGACGGCAATCGACCTGCGCGGACCACCTACCGGATCTCGCCTTCCGGCACCACCGAGATGCTGCGCATGCTTCGCGAGACGCTGTGGAACGTCGCGCCGTTCGAGACTCAGGCCGCCACCGCCATCGCCTCCTTCATGTTCATCCTGAGTCGCCAAGAGGTCCTCGCCGGGCTGGAGAACCGTGTCTCCAAGATCGACGCGATCATCCAAGAGAACGGTTACAACGTCGAGGACACCAAGCGCTCCGAGACCACGCCGTCCTACGTGCGTGAGATCTTCGAACTCTCGACGCACCGCCTCCGCGCCGAACAGGAGTGGGCGCGTACCCTTGCGTCGCGCGTCAAGGAAGGCGAGTACTTCTTCGCGGATGAGGAACAGGGCCCACGCGTTCGCAAGCCTCGCTAGCGGCATGCTCATGACCGTCAGCTCCCGGCGACGAAGCCCTGCCCCATGACCTTGTCGACGGCCCCGACGGACAACTGCGCACCTTGTGCCCCCCAGGCAGTCGTCGCCAAGGCCCCTGCCGCGTTCCCTCGGCGCACCGCCGCGACGTCATCCAGTCCCGCAGCCCGCGCCGCCGCATAGGCGCCGCAGAAGGCGTCGCCCGCTCCGGTGGTGTCGACCGGGTCGACTCGTACAGCGGGCACCGCGACGACGTCCCCTCCACGGTGAAGCTCCGTCCCCGCTCCGCCGCGGGTCACGACGACCGTGGATGGGCCCGCGGACGCGATCTTCGCTGCACCGCCGAGCGCAGCAGCCTCCGACTCATTGACGATCACCACGTCGGCATGTGGAAGCAGTGCTGCGACGCGGTCAGTCACGGGAGCCGCGTTGAGGATGGTCACCGCGCCACGAGATCGACCTGCGCGCAGGGCTGCCTCCACGGCCTCGACCGGCACCTCGCATTGCACCAGCACCACACCCGCGCGAGCGACCGATGCGGCGGCGTGACTGGGCGTGATGGTGAGATTCGCGCCAGGGGCGACCACGATCGAGTTCTCGGCGCCGGGCAACGCATAGACATGTGCGCTGCCCGTCGGAGTTCCGGTGCTGGTGACGACCGCCGAGTCATCGACGTCCTCGTCCGCCATGACCGAACGAAGAGTCCGCCCGTCCGCATCGTCACCGACCGCACCGCACATGACAACCCTGACGCCCATCCGCGCTGCGGCAACGGCCTGATTGAGCCCCTTCCCGCCAGGGTTGCGACCCAGGCTCGTCCCAAGAACCGTTTCACCAGGAGCCGGGAGCGCCGCGAGCGACACCAAAGTGTCCGCGTTGGCGCTCCCGACCACGCACACAGTGCTCTGCGAGGTCACTTGTGTACGACCTGCATTACTCGTGGTGGCGGAAGGCCGCCGCGGGATGGTCGGAGGGAAGGTCAGCGCTGCCGGAACCCGTGAGCCGTTCACGCAGCGTCGAGCCCTCGTATTCACGCGGCGCGACGCCGCGCTCGCGCAGGATCGGAAGCACCTGCTCTACGAAGTCGACGGTCGAGGCCGGCGGCACCACTGGAGACAGCAGGAAGCCGTCGAGGTCGGCCGCATCCGCGAGAGCACAGATCTCATCCGCGATGTCCTCTGCTGAGCCGAGCACCGGGCGCGCGCCCACGCCGTGCGCATGCCAGCCGCGGAGCACATCGCCGACCGTCTGGTCCGCGAAGCGCGCGACCTGCGTCTGCGACAGTTCCGTGTGCAGTTCCTTCATCGGAGTGGAGGGGTCGTAGGAGGATAGGTCCAGACCAGTGAACCAGGCATACGACGCGACCGTCACCTCAGGATCCTGCGACTCCACCACCTGCTGGTAGCGGCGCTGGGCATCATCCTTGTCGGTGCCGATCACGCACGAGAAGGCCGACATGATCTTGACCGCGTCTGCGGCACGCCCGGACTCCACGGCCTGCTCCCGAATCGCCTTGGTGTGACTACCGAGCTGTTCCGCACTGCCTGAGCCGACGAAGATCGCCTCTCCGTGCCGGCCGCCGAACTTGCGGCCCGCCTGGGACGCGCCTGCCTGGAACAGCACTGGAGTCCCCTGAGGCGACCGTGCGGTGTTGCCGTAGCCGTGAGACTTGAAGTACGGGCCGTCGTGCGCGATGCGGTGCACCTTCGAAGGATCGGCGAACCGTCCCTGCTTGTTGCGCTCGAGCGCATCCGGCTCCCAGGCACCCTCCCACAGGCGATACGTGAGCTCGACGAAGTCCTCGGCCATCGCGTAGCGCTCATCGTGAGCAACCATCGGACGCCCGAACGCCTCCACCGCCGTCTCGGCCGTGCCCGTGGTCACGACGTTCCACCCCAGCCGCCCCCCGGAGAGCTGATCCAGGGTCGCCATCTGCCGGGCGAACGCATAGGGCTGCTCGAGCAGAATCGAGCCGGTCACCACCAGCCCCAGGTTCTGAGTTTCGGGAATCAGCGTCGCTGCCACGATCGCGGGATCGAGGCGAGGCAGGTCCAGACCCTCGACCGAACAGATGTCGGGGCGTGTGCCGTTCACGTCCGCCCAGCCCCAGGCGTCCGCCAAGAACAGGAAGTCAAAGCAGGCATCCTCGGCGATGCGCGCCACGTCACGCCAGTAGGCCGGATCGTCGAAGTGGTCCCGTCGGTTGTCAGGATGCCGCCACGTCGCGGTACCCGAGTCGTTGGCCTGCGCGTTCTCAAACAGACCAAAATGCAGCTTCTTCACAGTTCTACAACCTTTCAAATCTTGTGTTGGTGAGTGCGATGACTAGCGGGCGGTGACCTCTCCGTCTACCCACCACAACACTCGGCGACGCACCACGGCGAGAGCCATGATGAGCAGCACGCCCAGTTGTGCGAGCAGTACGATCGCCGCCCATGTGACCTCGAGATTGGCCTGGGCAGCGGCCGTGGTCACCAGCGATCCCAGCCCCGCCTGAGTCCCGGCGGCGACGAACTCGGCAACCGCGGCTCCCACCACCGCCAGTGGCAGTGCGATCCGCAGGCCCGCGAAGACGTACGGCATCGAACCCGGGAAGCGCAGCACGCGGAAGACCTCCCAGCGATTCGCGTGCAGGGTGCGCATGACTGCGAGAGCTCCCGTGTCCACGCTTCTGAGTCCCGCGAGAGAGTTCACGAGCATGGGGAAGAACACCACGAGCGCGGTGACGATGTATTTGGGGACCATCCCGAATCCGAAGGCCACGACCAGCGCTGGCGCGATGGCGACGATGGGCGTCACCATCACGATCACGACCAACGGCATCAGTGCCCGCTCGACGACCTCGAACTCGGCCATGATGACAGCGACGAGGAATCCTGCCACGACGCCGCTCGCGGCTCCGACGAGCACCTCCTGGAACGTCACGAGGAAGTTCGTGAAGTACATCCCGGGGTTGCCGACCAGCGTGCTGATGACGGCATCGATCCTTGGCAGCACGTACGGATTCGCGATCGCCACCAGCTGCCACAGTGCAGCCGCGGCGGCGAAGGCGATCACGGGTGGGAGCATTCGCGTGGGTCGCAGCGTGCTGCGTGCCACCCGCTTCACCCGTGCGGCGGCGACGTCACCAGGAGTGGCCGCCGATGTGAGGGCCGTATCAGCCATGTGTCTCCTCCATCACCGAATGCAGGGTCTGTCGCACGTGGCCTTCGAGGTCACGGAACGCATCGGTCGCATACGACGCCTCATGTCGGGGTCGCGGAAGATCCACGTCGATGATCTCCGCGATTCGGCCGGGGTGGGCAGACATGACCACGATCCGGTCGGACAAGACGATCGCCTCCGGCACCGAGTGTGTGACGAACATGACCGCCTTCCGGTTCGACTGCCAGAAGTCGAGCAGCCCCAGCCTCTGCTGGTCGCGGTTCATCTCGTCGAGAGCCGAGAACGGCTCGTCCATCAGCATGATGGCCGGGTCGAAGACGAACGCGCGTGCGATGGCGACACGCTGCTGCATGCCGCCGGATAGTTGCCCGGGGAATTTGTGCAGCGCACCGGCGAGCCCGAAGGACGTCAGGATCTCCTCAGGATCACGCAGGTCTCGACCACGGTTCGCACGCGAGTTGACCGACACGGGAAGTCGCACGTTGTCGATCACCGACCGCCAAGGCAGGAGCGCAGGCGACTGCGGAACGAGGCCGATCAGCTTGTCCCGTGTCGCCTCGACCACGGGCTCATTGCCGACCGTGACGGTTCCCGCGTCTGCCTGCTCCAGACCGGCGACGATCTTGAGCAGTGTCGATTTGCCGCAGCCGCTGGGACCGATGACGGACACGAACTCGCCCAAGCCGATCTCGAGATCGATGCCGTCCAGGACATCGACACGACGCTCGCCCTGACCGAAGGACTTCGATACTCCGCTCACGCGGACGCCCGCACCCATCGTGAGGCCTGCGTCCACTCCTGGCGTGTCCACCGTCACGACGCCGGCCATGCCAGCTCGTCTCCGTCGTACAGGTCAGCGACCAGGTCCACATCCATCATGTCTTCGAGGGCTGGGATCTCGCTGATGTCACCGTACTTCGCGACGATCTCGAGCTCCGGCTCCCACATCGCGTGGGTGTGCACTCCGGGGTTGCCACCAGCGCTGTTGCGCACCCACTCCGACTCGACCGCCCACGTGCGCGCGAGCTGCTCACGGGGAAAGGCGTCACCCTGGTTCGCGTCTTTCGCCATCTCGGCGAGCGTGTCCAAGCAGTCATCCTCCTCGTCGAGGCAGTACTGCAGAGCATGCAGCGATGCCCGCATGAAATCGGCTGCAGCCTCGGGGTGTTCCCGCAGGAACTCACCGTTGGCCTCCATCACGTTGTACGTCCCGGAGACGCCGACATCGGCCGGGAGGAACTCGGTGAACGACTCGTCCATCGCGCGCAGCGTCTGGGGCTGGTTCGAGGCATAGCCGACGATGGCGTCGACCTGGCCGCGTGTGACGACGGTGGGGTCGTAGTTGGTCATCTTGATCATGTCGACCTCGCTGCTGTCGACATCGGCGGCGTCCAGCATCGCCGAGGCGATCGGGGTCAGGTTGATGAAGTACCCGAGACTTCCACCCTCCAGGTCCTTCAAGGATTCGATCTTCTCGTTGGCGAAGATCGAGAACGGCGGCTCCGTGCCGTAGGTCGCGACCGCGACGAGGTTGTCGTTGTTCGCGGCGGCGAGAACGACGTCGGATGCGGATCCCAGCGCTGTGAACTGGGCCTGCCCAGATCCGACAAGCTGCTGGCCGTTTGCGCCCGAGGCGTTTATCTCAACGTCGAGACATAGGGCCTCGAAGTAGCCGAGGTCGTCGGCCAGGAAGACGTCCATCTGCCCCGCACTCGCCGAGTATCCGTATCCGGATACGTAGACGATGGTGCCAGCGTCGCGATTGCGCTCACAGGTCGATGCGTCGACCAATACGCCGTCGGGCACGTCTCCCTCGGCCGCGTCAGATCCATTGGAATCCGAAGCGGAGCATGCGGTCAGGGAAGCGGTGAGGGCGGCGAGTGCCAGGGCTCCGGCACCGATATGCCGCGCGCGCCTCGTGGATACGATTGCCATGTCGGGTCCTCTCAAGTCAGCTCATCGTTGAACGACTCGTGCACAGTAACTTAGTCAAGATTGATTGTGCAAGTCCTCACGTATCTGTGTCTTGTGGGCGCATGAGGCACATGGCTGGGGACGCATCCGAACCCTTGGCGACAGCGACGGACACGGCGGGACTTCACCGATTCCCGGCCGATCCGCAGTCCACGGTTCGCCTCGACCGACCCCGGCGATGAATACGGCCAGGGTCTGCTCGACGATTTCGAGGCCGAGGCGACCAGCGCTGGGGCCGGCCACGCCCGCGTGGGGTGTGGCGCGTCGAGGATGCTGGCTCATCCGCCAGCAGCGGTGATGGTCTGCATGCCGGCGTGCATCACGATGGCGCGGACCGGTGCAAGTCGACCAGCGTCCCCCTCGACCCATCGACCGAGCGGGGTTCACCCCCTCTGGGGCGGCGCTACCACCACAGCTTGGTGACGGTGACGCCCTCCCCGCCGGACCCTGGCCACGTGCACGCGAAGCCGGGCGGCGTCCACGACCAGGAGAACGCGACCGACGACCCTGTCGCTCGCGACGGTGCCGCATCCTCGGCGGTGCAGGCGGTCGTCATCTGTCGCCACCCGAGCGCGCCATAGAACAGGGCGGCGGTGGCCACGAGGGTCACGATGAGCAGCGCCACCGCCACGCGCACCAGCCAACGCGTGCGGCTGGCGACCAGATCGGGGGACATCCGGACACTCTGCCGCACCGCCGCAGTGGACTCAAAATTGCGAACAACACCTACCGCCGGCGCCCGGCGCGCCCGGCCTCCGCTCGGGGTCCGCGCGCGCCGCTACCCTGATTCCATGACAGCACAGGACCTCCCTCGCGGCCTTCGCCCGGACACTCTCGCGCTTCACACGGGCATCCACCGGTCCGAGGCCAATGAGATGTCGGAGGGCCTGTACCTCACGCAGGGCTACGCGTACGACAACGCCGAGCAGGCGCGTGACGCGTTCGCTGGCGACATCGACATCTACATGTACTCGCGCTACGGCAACCCCACGGTGACGGCGTTCCAGGAGCGGCTCGCCGCGATCGAGGGGGCCGAGTCCTGCTTCGCGACCTCGACCGGGATGAGCGCGGTGTTCGTGTCGCTCGCGTCGATCCTCGGCCAGGGCGACCGCCTGGTGGCCTCGCGCGCGCTGTTCGGCTCGACGCTGCAGGTGTTCGCCAACTTCTTCGACAAGTGGGGCATCGAGATCGACTACGTCGATGCTCATGACAACGAGGACTGGGAGCGCGTGCTCGCCACCCCCGCCAAGGCCGTCTACATCGAGTCGCCCACCAACCCCATGCAGGACGTGGTCGACATCCCGTTCGTGGCGGCGCTCACCAAGCAGGCGGGCGCGCTGTTCATCGTCGACAACGTCTTCGCCACGGCGATCGGCCAGAAGCCCCTCGAGCTCGGGGCCGATGCCGTGGTCTACTCCGCGACCAAGCACATCGACGGTCAGGGCCGGGTGCTCGGCGGCGCCATCCTGGGCTCGGCCGAATACGTCGACGGACCGGTCAAGACCATGGTGCGCCAGATGGGCGCCACGATCTCGCCGTTCAACGCGTGGGTGCTCGTGAAGGCGCTCGAGACGCTGTCGGTACGGGTGGAGAAGCAGGCCGCGAGCGCGATCGAGCTGGCGCGCTGGCTCGAGGCGCATCCCAAGGTGTCCGTCGCGCGCTATCCGCTGCTGCCCTCCCACCCGCAGCACGAGCGCGCCGCCCGCCAGATGACCATCGGCGGCACGCTCGTGACGCTCGATCTCGCGGTGGGCGACGGCGTCGACGTCGCGGGGCCGGAGTCGCAGGCCGCGGCGTTCCGCTTCATGAACGCGCTGCGCCTGTTCACCATCTCCAACAACCTGGGCGACGCGAAGTCGATCTCGACACACCCCGCGACCACGACGCACAACAAGATGACGCCCGAGGCCCGCGCGTCCGTGGGCATCTCCGAGACCACCGTCCGCCTGTCGATCGGCCTCGAGGACGTCGAGGATCTGCGGGCCGACCTGGAGCAGGCGCTCGCGCACGTCTAGCGCACGCCGCGAGTCATGACCAACGAGCTGCCCCCGCCGGCCGATGCGGGGGCGGGGGGCGCAAGCGAACGAGCCGGCGGTGGGGGGCACCTCAGTGACGACGATCGCAGGGCGCGCCGCGGGCGCGGCGGCGGCGCCGCGCCCGCTCCCTGGCAGCCCACCGCGCCCACGAGCCAGACCCTGGAGCTGCTGCGCAACCGGCTGCCGCTGTCGATCCGGCTGATCGGCCGCAGCTCGGTGCCGGGCGCCCTGCTGGTGCTCTCGATTGCCGTGGTCTTCATTGGCATCGTGCCCTTCGCCGCCAAGCTCCAGCTCAACGCGGCGCAATCCTCTGGCGAGGTGATCCCCGTCGGCAACGCGGTGGAACTCACGGTGGCGGACGACTGGAGCGTCGACTCACAGGACGGGCGCGCAACGGTGCTGTCGAGCGGCAGCTCTCAGGTCGTGATCGTTCCGGCCTACGAGGAGTCGCGCTCCGCGAACGCGGTCGCGACTGCAGAGATCTCCGTGGTCGAGGGGGACCAGACCGGCTCGTGGGTGACCGGCGAACCGGAGGCGTTCACCACCGAGCAGGGGGACGTGGGCGTCACGATCTCCGCCAGCAGCGAGACCAACGCTCGCCAGGTGTGGGCGGTGAGCCATGAGGGACTCACCACGGTCGCGGCGCTCTCCACCACCATCGAGAGCTGGACCACGGCGGAGCCCCAGGTCCAGGCCATGATCGATTCGATCGTCTTCGCGGACAATGCCGCCCGAACCGGAGCCGGACCATGACCGCGCGCGAGCCTCAGCCGCTCACCGTGTCGCTCTCGGCGCTGCCGCGTCTGACCCCGCGCACCCCCTCCTTCGTGGACGCGCGGTCGTGGGTGTTCTGGGTGTTCGTCGGGCTCACGGTCTTCGGGCTCGTGCGGTGGGCGCCGCTGGTCTTCGCCGGCCTGAGCGGCAACCCCACCACCGGCGTGCTGTCGGGGATCCTGTGGCTGCTGTACGGCTTCGCCTTCCTGGTGCTCCTCTACCGGCTCGAGCTCTTCGAGCGCCGGTCCCCGACCACGGTCATCGGGGCGTTGCTGTGGGGAGCGCTGGCGGGCCCCGGCATGGGGGCCATCGCCGCACCGGCGATGCACGACCTCGTGGCCGGCGTCATCGGCACCGACAACCCGTGGGTCTCGTCGTTCGCGGCCCCGCTCGTGGAGGAGCCCCTCAAGCTGCTCGGGATCCTGGCGCTCGCCCTCATCCCCGGCGCCAGGGTGCGCTCGGCCGCAGACGGGCTGTTCTACGGCGCAGTCGTCGGCCTGGGCTTCCAGATGTCGGAGGGCTTCCTCTACACAGCCACCTTCGCTGCGGACGGCGAGACCGGCACCGTGACGGCGATGTTCCTGCTTCGGGGCATCATCGGCGGGCTATGGAGTCACGCGACCTTCGCGGCCATCGCGGGCGCGGGGCTCGGGTACTACTTCAACGCGACGGCCCGGAGACGCCAGCGCCTCGCCGTGCTGTGCGGCACTCTCGCCCTGTCCATCGCGGTGCACGGGTTCTTCAACGCGCCGGTGCTGGGCGCGAATCCCTACGTGAGCTCGGTCGTGAAGGGACTGCCGGTCCTCCTGCTGTTCTTCATCGTGCTGCGCTGGGCGCACGTGCGCGAGCGCCGCACGTTCGCCGGCCTCGCGGCTCATGTGGTGCCCGACGATCTGGTGAGCCCGGGAGACTTCAGCACGCTGGCGACGCGTCGCGCGCGACGCCGCGCCCGCCAGTGGGCGCGCCACCGCGGCGGCTATGCGACCGCCCGGGCGCTCAAACGACTCCAGGCGGCCCAGCTCAGCCTGCTCACCGCGGCGCACGAAGACGGCTGGGGGTCGCCGCGCACCATCGAGCTGTCGCGCGACGTCCGCATCCTCGCCGTGACTCTCGATCGCCGCCAGCGGGATTCCGATCTCCGCCGCTGACTCCCCTCGATACCCAGCACGTCCAATCCAGGCGACCTGAGACGCGCCAGAGAGGACGTGCTGGGTATCCGGGCGGGAACGGGTCAGCGCGCCCGATACCCCGCGAACGTCCGCAGGCGCAGCGAGTTGCCCACCACGAACAGGCTCGAGGCCCCCATCGCTCCCGCCGCGATCATGGGGTTGAGGATGCCGAGCGCCGCCAGCGGGATCGCCGCGGTGTTGTAGGCGAAGGCCCAGAACAGGTTGCCCCGAATCGTGCCGAGCGTGCGCCGGGACAGGGCGATCGCATCGGCCGCCGCACGAAGGTCGCCGGTGACGATGGTGAGGTCGGAGGCCTCGCGTGCCACGTCGGTGCCGGTGCCCACCGCCAGCCCCAGGTCCGCCTGGGCGAGCGCGGGCGCATCGTTGATGCCGTCCCCCACCATCGCCACGCGCACCCGCTTGGTGCCGTCACCGGCCTGCAGCTCGCGGACCACGTCCGCCTTGTCGCCGGGCAGCACCTCGGCGATCACCCGGTCGATGCCGAGCGGCTCGGCCACCGCCCGGGCCGCGCGCTCGTTGTCGCCGGTGAGCAGCACCACGTTCAGCCCGAGCTCGCGGAAGGCCGCGATGGCCTGTGCGCTCGTCGGCTTGACGGTGTCGCTCACCGCGATCACGGCCTCCGCGACGGCCGATGCTCGGGTCGCCAAGGCGTCCGTGCCCAGTCCCGCCGTGTCCGAGGTGGGCACGCGCCCGGCGAAGATGGCGGTCCGACCCTCGGCCTCCGCCTCGCTCGCCAGCTTCTCGAGCTCGCCGGGGACCTCGTCGAACATGCGGCGGGAGCCCACCAGCACATCGGCGTTCGCGGCGTCGTCACCGGGGGCTTCACCCACCAGCCCCACGTGCTGCACGGTGGCGATCACGCCCTGGCCGGGCACGTTGCGGAAGCCCTTGATGCGGGACCGCTCGGCCCGCGCATCAGCGATCGCCTGGGCCACCGGGTGCTCGGAGCGAGCCTCGACCGAGGCGACGGCATCCAGGAAGGCCGCCTCCGCATCGGCGCCGTGCTTGGCGCGCACACCGGGCGCGCTGGCCGAGACCAGCGACATCTTGCCCTCGGTGACGGTGCCGGTCTTGTCGAGCACGATGGTCTCGATGTCGCGGGTGTCCTCGAGCGCCTCGGGGCCGCGCACCAGCACGCCCAGCTGCGCTCCACGGCCGGTGCCCACCATGATGCCCAGCGGGGTCGCGAGTCCCAGGGCGCACGGGCAGCTGATGATCAGCACCGCGACGGCGGCAGTGAACGCCGCGTTGACGTCGCCGGTGAGCCCCCACCACAGCGCCAGCGTCACGAGGGCGATGCTGATCACGACGGGCACGAAGACACGCGAGATGCGGTCCGCGAGGCGCTGCACCCGCGCGCGGCCCGACTGGGCGTCGTCCACCATCTGGGCGATCTGCGCGAGCATCGTCTCGGAGCCCACCTTGGTGGCCTCGACGGTGAGCGCGCCGTCGGTCGCAATGGTGCCGCCGATGACCTGGGATTCCTTGCCGGAGCCCGCCTCGACGCGCACCGGCACGGACTCGCCGGTCACGAGGCTGGCGTCGACCGAGGCCGACCCCTCGACCACGGTGCCGTCGGTCGCGATGGTCTCGCCGGGGCGCACCACGAACCGCATGCCCACCTCGAGCTGGTCGCGCTCGATGACGGTGCCGTCCTCCAGCCGCGCCGTGGAGCTCTGTCGCGAGCTGAGGGCGCGGATCGCGTCGCCGGCGCGCGCGGTCGAGCGGGTCTCGAGCCACTTGCCCAGCAGGATGAGCGTGACGATGACCGCGCCGGTCTCGTAGTAGATGTGCCCCTCGCCGAGCGCGCCGAACGCGTGCCCGATCAGCACCACGGTCGACCATGTCCACGCGGCGACCGTGCCCATCGTCACGAGAGTGTCCATGTTGGTGGCGCCGTGGCGCGCGGACATGATCGTGCTGCGGTGGAACGGCCACGCGGCCCACCCGATCACCGGGGTCGCGAGCACGGCGGCGACCCACTCCCAGCCCGTGAACTGCCAGGGCATCACCATGGAGATGGCGGTGAGCGGGACGGTCAGGATGGCCGCGAGGGTGAAGCGGCGCCGGTAGTCGGCGATGCGGGCGGCGTCCGCCCGCATGTGCGCGGCGTGCTCGTCGTCCTCGTGACCGGCATGGGTATCCTGCTCGCCCCCGCCGGCCGATGCGCCACCAGGCTGGGTATCGAGCGTGTCGGCGGGCGCGGCGGCGGAGCGCGGGCGCGTGAGCACCTTGTAGCCCAGCCCCTCGATCGATCCGCGCATCTGCTGCTCGAGTTCGGAGGCGTCCACGCTGCCGTCGAGGCGCACCGTGGCGCGGCGGGTCGCGTAGTTCACCACCGCATCGTCCACGCCGGGAAGCTTGGACAGTCCGCCCTGGATCGAGGCGGCGCAGCTCGAGCACGTCATGCCGTCGACGGAGAGGTTGATCGCATCGACCTGCGGAACGCGCTCTGCGGTATTCGAAGGCCCGGTGTTCGAAGACGCAGTGCCCGGGGACGTGGTCACGAGTTCGCCACTCGGTAGCCGGTGCTCTCGACGGCCTCGTCGATCGCGAACTCGAGGTCTTCCGCGGGCACGGTGCCGTCGGGGCGCACCTGAACCAGCCCGGTGGCGTGGTCGACCTCGGCGCCAGCGACGCCGTCAGTGCTCTCGAGCGCCCCGCGCACCTTGCCGGCGCAGCCGTTGCACGTCATGCCCTCGACGGTGATCTCGATGGTCTCGCTCATGGCAGTCTCCTCTCGCGGGCCGCGTCCGCGACCCCTCCTGAGAACACGGTAAACCTTCCAGTACGGTGGAAGGTCAAGCCCGCATCGTCGCGACTCACCCGTCGCCCCCGCGACCGACGAACCGGATCAACTCAGACGCACGCGGCACCCGCAGCGCGAGAGATCGCGGCGGGGCTCAGTTCATCCGGCCCGCCGGTCCGTGACGCGGCACAGCGGCCGATGCGCCGGGCCGGTGGGCACCCTCGCTGGCGCCAGTCCGCGGGCTCAGTTCAGGCGTCGACGGGGTCTGCCACCGGCAGCGCGGCCAGAATCGCCTCGACCTGGGTCTTGGCGTCGCCGAAGAGCATGGACGCGTTGTCGCGGAAGAACAGCGGGTTCTGCACCCCCGCGTATCCGGTGGCCATCGATCGCTTGAAGACCACGACCTTGTTCGCGTTCCACACCTCGAGCACCGGCATGCCGGCGATCGGCGAGGACGGGTCCTCCTGCGCGGCGGGGTTGACGGTGTCGTTGGCGCCGATCACGAGCACCACGTCCGTGTCCGCGAAGTCCGCGTTGATCTCGTCGAGCTCGAGCACGATGTCGTACGGCACGCGGGCCTCGGCGAGCAGCACGTTCATGTGGCCCGGCAGGCGCCCGGCCACGGGGTGGACCGCGAAGCGCACCTCGGTGCCGCTGGCTCGCAGCCTGCGCACCAGCTCGGCCACGGGGTACTGCGCCTTGGCGACGGCCATGCCGTAACCAGGAGCGATCACCACGGACTTGGCGGTCGCAAGCAGCGCCGCGGTCTGGTCGACCGTCATCTCGGTGTGGGTGAGGCTGTGGTCGACCTCGGCCGCCGGCCCCGACGAGGCGCCGTCTCCACCGAACCCGCCCAGGATGACCGCGATGAACGTGCGGTTCATCGCCTTGCACATGATGTAGCTGAGGATCGCACCCGAGGAGCCCACCAGCGCGCCCACCACGATCAGCAGGGTGTTGCCGAGCATGAAGCCTGCGGCAGCCGCGGCCCAGCCGGAGTACGAGTTGAGCATCGAGACCACGACGGGCATGTCGCCGCCGCCGATGGCCGCCACCAGGTGCGCGCCGATGGCCAGCGCGATGAGGGTCATGATCGCCAGCGGCCACACGGACGGAGCGGCGATGAACCACGCCATCAGCCCGGCGCTGGCCAACACGCCCGCGAGGTTGAGCAGGTGACGACCGGGCAGGGTCAGCGGCGAGGACGACATCTTTGCGGACAGCTTGAGGTAGGCGATGATCGAGCCGGTGAAGGTGATCGCGCCGATGAAGACGCCGAGGAAGACCTCGACCTGGTGCATTGCGTCGTGCTGCTCGGTCAGGTACGAGTTGAAGCCGATCAGCACCGCGGCGGCGCCCACGAACGAGTGCAGGATCGCGATGAGCTCGGGCATCTGGGTCATCTCGACCGAGCGCGCGCGCCAGGTCCCCACGAGCGCGCCGATCAGCAGCACGGCCAGGATCAGCACGGCGGTGACGCCCACGGGCCGTTCGGACCGCTCAAGTGCGAGGGCGATGGTGGCGAGGATCGCGATGGCCATGCCCGCCATGCCCAGCACGTTGCCGCGGCGCGCGGTGGTCTGCTTGGACAGCCCCGCGAGGGACAGGATGAACAGCACGGCCGCGACGAGGTAGGCGACCTGAGCGATGGACAGCACCGTCACGGTGTCACGCCCCCTTCTGGAACATGCCGAGCATGCGGTAGGTCACGAGGAACCCACCGAACACGTTGATGGACGCGACCGCCGCCGCCACGAAGGCCAGCGCGGTCACGACCAGGTTGGACGACCCGAGCTGCAGCAGCGCGCCCACCAGGATGATCCCGGAGATCGCGTTCGTCTGGCTCATGAGCGGCGTGTGCAGCGAGTGGCTGACGTTCGAGATCACGTAGTAGCCCACGACCACCGACAGCACGAACACGGTGAACATCGCGAGGAACGCGGGGTCGGAGAACGCGAGTGCGATGGCCAGCGCACCGGCACCGATGCCCATCAGCCAGGCACGACGCGTCTTGGGGTTCATCGGCGGCTTGGCGGGACTCGCATCGCCAGCGGCCGATGCGGTCGCCGGCTCGGCGGCGCCCGTCACCGCCGCGGCGGGCTCAGTGGGTGCCGGCGCGGGGGCGTGAGGGGACGCGGACACCTGCACCGCGGGCGGCGGCCACAGCACGTCTCCCTCGTGGGCGACGGTCATGCCGCGCACCACCACGTCCTCGAGGTCCAGCACCGGGGTGCCGTCCTTCTCGGGCGTCAGCAGCGTGAGCAGGTGGACGATGTTGGTGCCGAGCAGCTGCGACGAGTGCTGGGGCATGCGGCTGGGCAGGTCGGTCCATCCCAGGATCGTGACGCCGCCCTCGGTGACCACCCGGTCGCCGGGGACGGTGAGCTCGCAGTTGCCGCCGCCGGAGGCGGCGAGGTCCACGATCACGGAACCGGGACGCATGCCCGCGACCGCATCGGCCGTGATGGTGGTGGGCGCCTGCCCGCGCACGAGCGCGGTGGTGATCACCACGTCCGCGCCCGCGGCCTCGCGAGCGTAGAGCTCCTGGGTGAGGCGCTCTTGGGCCTCGGTGAGCGCGCTCGCGTAGCCGTCGGTCGAGACCTCCTGCTGGGCGTCGGGCAGCGACACGAACGTCGCGCCCATGGACTCGATCTCCTCGGCGGCCTCGGGGCGCACGTCGAAGGCCCGCACCTGCGCGCCGAGCGACACGGCGGCGCCGATCGCGGCGAGGCCGGCCACACCCCCGCCGATCACGAAGACGGTCGCGGGAGGGGTCTTGCCGGCGGCCGTGACCTGGCCGGCGAACATGCCGCTGTAGGACCCGGCCGCCTCGATGACGGCCCGGTAGCCGGAGACGTTGGACATGCTGGACAGCACGTCGAGGGCCTGCGCGCGGGAGATGCGCGGGACGGCGTCGAGGGCAAGCGCAGTGATGCCGTGCTCCGCGTAGGTGCCCAATCGGTCGGGCTGCGAGTGAGGGGCGAGCGAGGCCGCGAGGATCGCGCCCTTCTTCATGAGCGCGAGCTCGGCCTCGCCGGGTGCGCCCACGGCGATGACGACGTCGCCCGACCAGGCTTCGGTGCGGTCGCAGATGCGCGCGCCCGAGGCGACGTAGGTCTCGTCGGGCAGGCTCGCCTCCGTGCCGGCACCGGACTGGACCGCGACCTCGTAGCCGAGCTTCACCAGCTTCTCGACGGTGCGTGGAGTCGCGGCGACAAGGCGTTCGCCCGCGCGGGGCTCCTTGGGGACTGTGATGAGCATGCTTGGGCGCGCCCTCCGTCTCGAATCGGGGTGGATGTGCGGCGGTGCGGTGCAGGGTGCGCACCGCCGCCATCCGCTGCAAGCCTATGTCCGTAACCAGGGGGTTCCTGCGGGACCCTCGTCCCACGCGCATCGGCCCGCCCCGTGTCGGACCGACGGGCCGGACCATCTGAGTCGCGCGGGTCACAGCACGCACGGATCCGCGCGTCGTGGCTCAGTTGGTCCGGTCGTTCGGTCGGCGTGGATGCGCAGGGCGGCCGATGCGCGAGCCTGCCTAGTGCGCGCCCACCACCTGGCAGCGGTTGGGGTCGTTGCACGCGGCGGGGTCCAGCACGTCCGCGCGCTGGGAGAGCGACACGAGTTCGGCCCGCGCCGACTGCAGGGAGGCGATCTGGGCGTCGATGTCCTCGAGGTGCCGGTTCAGCAGCGCGCGCGTGTGCTCGCACGTGCCGTGCCCCTCGGCCTTCATGTCAAGGATCGCGCGCGACTCCTTGAGCGTCAGCCCAGCCGCCTGCGCGTCGCGCACGAACTGCAGGCGCTCCACCGCGTCCTCGTCGTAGTCGCGGTAGCCGGATCCCGTGCGGCCCGGGTCGGGCAGCAGCCCCACCGACTCGTAGTAGCGGACGGTCTTGGCGGTCACGCCTGCCTGCTGGGCCAGTTCGCCAATGCGCATGGTCACTCCCCTGGGTTGACTTCCTGCTTCAACGTTACAGCGCGCTGGAGGGTTCCCTGGCACGTAGCTTGCCGACTGACGACCACCACCATGGTCAGTCGCGAACCTGCGAATGCGGCTTCTCGACGGACGATGCGCCGCTGGATCCGTGTGGCTCCTACCGCGATCCCGCAGCCGCAGCACCCAGGTGCCGCGAGCGCCGCACCTGGCCCTCGCATCGGCCGCCTACACGCCATAACCTGGATGGATGCGCACCGAACCCCGCCGTCTAGGCCTGCTCGGAGGAATCACCTGGCACAGCTCGCTCGAGTTCGAGCGGCTGCTGAACGAGGGCGTGAACCAGCGCCTGGGAGGGTCGAGCGCCGCAGACCTGCTGGTGCGCTCGTACAACTTCCAGCAGATCGCCGATGCCCAGGCCGCGGGCGACTGGGAGGCCCTGGGCGCGCGGTTCGCGGCGGATGCCGCGGCGCTCGAGTACGCGGGGGCCGAGGCGATCCTGATCTGCGCCAACACCATGCACAAGGTCGCGCCCACGGTCGCGAGCGCGATCGAGGTGCCGCTGATCCACATGCTCGACGCCACGGCCGATGCGATCGAGGCCGCGGGTCTCGACACCGTCGCGCTGCTGGGCACCGGGTACACGATGCGCGACCCGTTCTATCGCGACCACATGGCCGCGCGCGGCATCACGACCGTGGTGCCCGACGAGCCCGCGCTGACCGAGCTGCACGACCTGATCTACGGGTCGCTCGCCCGCGGCATCGTTCCCGACGGCGCGAGCGCGTGGGTGCGCGACCTCTACCTGGAGCTGCGTGAGCGCGGTGCCCAGGGCGTGATCTCCGGGTGCACCGAGATCCCCATGGTGCTCACCGCCGACGACGTCGACGAGCCCTACTTCGACTCGATGGGCCTGCACGTCGACGCGGCGCTGGAGTTCGCCCTCGCCGACTGATCACTACCAGCCGATGCGGTCGAGGAGTTCGGCGGCGACGTCCAGTCGGTCGCGGTCGCCGGAGTTGTCCACCACCGCGTCGTCCAGGTCCAGGTCCTCCAGCACCTCGTCCAACTCGACGGTGCGCGCCGTCGCCCAGTCGCGCCAATGGCCCGCGGGCTCCCGCTGCGCGACCCGCGCCAGCCGCGTGTCCTGAGGCGCCACCACCCGGACGATCGTGACCTCGGCCGCCCCCGCATCGGCGCTCGCGAAGGCGCGCTCGTAGCGCGCCCTGTCGGCGGCGTCCTCGACCACCCGCGGAATCACCATCAGCCCGTAGCCGCGAGCGCGGAACACCGCTGCGACCGAGGTGAGCGAATCGAACAGCAGCTCCTGCTGATAGGCGTCGGAGGCGGGCGCGGGGACTGCCTGGCACAGCGCATCGGCGTCGATGAAGCCACAGTGCGCGGCACGCTCGCCCAGCACGTCGTGGACAGCGGCGGCGATGGTCGTCTTGCCCGCGCCGATGGTGCCGTTGATGATCAGGACACGGGTGGCGAGGGGCTTGGCATAGCAGCGGGAGTCGGGCTCGTCGCGGTACTCGCCGTACGCGGACATCGGTGACCAGCCCGCCGATTCGTACAGCGCCATCGCCTCCGGCTGCCCCGTGCCGGTCTCCAGGATCAGCCGCGTGGCGCCGGCCTTGCGCGCCGCGGCCTCGGCGGCGCCGAGCATGACCCGTGAGTGGCCGTGCCCCCGGTGCCCGGGCTCGACCCACAGCCGCTTGAGCTCGACGTCGCCCGGCGCCGTCTCCGCGTAGGGCGACCACCGCGCGACGATCGACGCCACGGGCGATCCGTCCTCCGCGTAGCCCACCCACGAGCCGACGAGCGTGGGGAACTCGGTCTCCAGCTCGAGGTCGGGCTCGTCGTAGCGCTCGGCGAGGTCGCGCTCCTGCGCCTTCCACAGGCGGTGCGCGTGGGCGTCGTCGGCGGCGACGCTGCGAACGGTGATCATGAGTGGAGTCTAGGGAGCCGGCGCCTACAGGCCCTGGCCCGCGTCCCACAGCCGTTCCGTGTCGCCGGCGAGCAGGGCGTCGAGGTGAGTGGCCTGCGCATCCGTGAGGGCGCCCACGTAGTCGATGATGCCGCGCCCGGCGGCACGGCGGCGCAGCTCGTTCTCGTCGATGTCGGGCAGCTCCCCCGGGTGCTCGCGGGCGACCGTCAGGTAGTCGTGCGTCGCGAGATCCACCAGTTCGAGCATGCGGCGCGGAGCCCGGCGCACGTCGTGAGCGTCGTCGAGCCACGCGGTGAACCCATCGACCAGTCTCTCGAGCAGGTTCGCCTGGCCCCGCTGATACACCGCGAGGTCGGGACGGTCGAGGATGAATCGCTCGTGCAGGAACTTCAGCACGGCGACCTCGTGCCACGCCGTCTGGTCGAGCATGACGTGGCCGGAGCGCAGGGCCGGCTCGCGGTGCACCTCGACCGAGGACTGCAGGTGTCGGATCCAGTCGCCGGTGAAGCGCGCGAGCGCCCGGTCCGCGCTCAGCGACCCGTCGAACGGCACGGTGAGCAGGCCCTCGACCACCTCTGCGGTGACCCGCGTGACGGCCTGGTCGAAGGCGCCGGCATCCGCGATCCACGGGTCCCGATCGGCCAGCCGTCGCCACAGGATCTCGAGCGAATAGCCTGGGGCCCTGCTGCGGGACTGCAGCGTGAGCGTGTCGAGCGCCCGCAGTTCCGCGAGGTTGCGGCGCCACTCGCGGAACTCTCCTGCGATGGTCCCCTGGTTGAGGAGGCCGGCGCGGTAGAAGTCGTCGAGGTCGTGCAGCGAATAGGCGATGTCGTCCGCGATGTCCATCACCGAGCACTCGAGCGTCTGCTGGCCGTCCACGATGGTCGGATAGGCCTCGCGCGCGTGTCTCGCGTCGGCCGCATCGATGACGTACATCGAGAACTTGTGGCTCGCGGCGCCCCGGCGGCTGCCACCCTCGCCGCGCCGCCACGGGTACTTGAGCACCGCTGCCCGCACCGCGCTCGTGAGGTTGAGACCGACCCCCGTGACGTCGTGCTCGTCGAGCCGCGTGAGGATCCGGTAGGTCTGCGCGTTGCCCTCGAAGCCCTCCTGGAGCCGGAACCGGTCGCGCGCCAACCGGTCCAACGCCCGCTCGCCGAGGTGGCCGAATGGCGGGTGGCCCACGTCGTGAGCGCTGGCCGCGGCCTGCACCACCACCGGGTCGCACCCTCCGAGCTCCTCGACGAGCCGCCCCACCGGTCCCGTGTCGCGGTGCAGGTGCATCGCGATCGCCCGCGCGACCGCCGCCACCTTCACCGAGTGAGTGAGTCGGTTGTGCACGGCCAGGCCGGCGCCGGACTGCGCGATCACCTGCGTGACTGCGGACAGCCGCGCGAAGTACGGCGAGAAGCGAACGCGCTCCAGGTCGACCCGGAAGTCCGGGTTCCGCTCCGCCAATTGGAAGTCGTCGAGCGCCTCGGGTGCGCGCCGGGCGGTGCGGGGATCAGCCTCGGTCATGCGTCCATCCTGGCGCATGCCCCCTCCGGCCGATGCGGGGGCTCACGGCGTGCGCTTATCTCACCGGCGCCTTTCGCGACGCTGGGGCCTGTGTCAGCATGGAGGCATCGGTGGCACCGACGCGATTTGCTGAAGGAGGCACTCCCGTGCTCGCGCAGCAAGAGACCGAAACCGTCCCTGCCACCCGAGGATCCGCGCTGATGTCGGCGTTGACGCACCCCCTTCCCCGCCAGCAAAAGATCGCGGCCTACCTGGCGCTCGTCCCCTTCGCGGCAGGCGCGATCTGGGTTGCCCTGTTTGCCGCGTACGCCGCTGAGTGGCCCGTGGCGGTCATCTACACGGTCGCCGCCATCGCGCTCGTCAGCGTTCCGCTGGTGCTGGTGAGGGAGCGCTGGGCACGGTGGGTCGTTGCTGCGGCACGGGCGATCGTCGCCGTCAACCTCGTAGCGATGTTCCTGGTGTTCGTGGCAGCGGCTGATGCGCCGGTGTGGGTGCCGATCACGATGTACGGCGGCCTAATCGGTGTCGGCGCGGCCGTCATCGCCGGCAAGGCGACCACCTATCGAGGCGCGCTCCGGAATGAGTGATCCAGCGCCCCAGACGTCACCGCGGCGCGTGGCGTTGCTCCGTCGGATTCCGCGGAGGTTCAGACTCGTGAACTACGCGGCTCTCGTCCCGTTCGCTGCGGCCGTGATCTGGGTGGTCGCGAACGCCGCCGACGATCCGAACTGGCCCGTCGGTCTGGCGTACGTGTCCTTAGCGGCCGCATTGATTGGCTTGGCGCTGTCCTTCGCCGATGAGGGCTGGGCCCAGGCGGGAGCCAAGGGGAGCCAGCTGATCTTCTCGGCACTCGTCCTGCTCGCGTATGTGGACATGATCCGCGATGCTCAGCCGCCGCTCTGGGTGCCGGTCGCCTTCTACGGGAGCCTGGCCGCCCTCGGCGGCGCCACGTTTGCGGGCAAGCTCGCCAACTACCGCGAGGCCAAGCAAGGACAGGCGGAGACTGCTTAGCCCCCGCATCGGCCGCGCGGAATGGCCGATGCGCGCCTCGCGTTGATCTCGGTGGATACTTGAGGCTTCAACTAGGGAGGGCGACATGCTCAACATCGGATTTCTGAGCTTCGGATGGTGGTCCGGCGCGCCCGGCTCTCGCGTGCGCACCGCGAGCGAACTCATGCACGACACGATCCGGCTGGCCGAGGCCGCGGAGGACGCGTCGATGGACGGCGCGTGGATTCGCATCCACCACTACGAGCAGAACACCTCGTCGCCGTTCCCCCTGCTGTCCGCGATGGGGGCGAAGACCTCGCGCGTGGAGCTCGGCACCGGCGTCATCAACATGCGCTACGAGAACCCGCTGTACATGGCGGAGGCCGCCGGCACCGCCGATCTCATCTCGGGCGGGCGCCTGCAGCTCGGCGTCTCGCGCGGATCACCTGAACCCGCGGCCGATGGCCCGGGCACCTTCGGCTATCCCCTTCCCGTGGGCAAGCTCCCGGTTGAGGACGCGGCCGAGCGCATCGCGAAGTTCCGCGGTGCGATCTCCGGTGAGGGCATCGCGGACCCCGGAGCGAACGCGCACGTGCGCCCCGGCACCAAGCTTGCGATCACCCCGCAGTCCCCCGGCCTCACCGAGCGCATCTGGTACGGCGCGGGCGGCGAGGAGTCGGCCCGCAAGGTGGGCGAGCTGGGGATGAACCTCATGTCCTCGACGCTGGTCGAGGGCGGCAGCGGCGAGCCGCTCGGCGTGATCCAGTCGCGACAGATCGACGCGTTCCGGTCCGCATGGGCCGATGCGGGACACGAGGGCGTGCCGCGTGTGTCCGTGTCGCGCTCGATCCAGCCCATCGTCGACGACGAGACGGCTCTCTACTTCAGCCCCACCCTCGAGCGAGACCGCATGGGCGCCAACCGCGATCAGGTGGGCTCGATCGACAACTTCATCGCCACGTTCGGCAAGACCTACGTGGGCGACATGGACAAGCTTGAGCGCGAGCTGCGGGACGACGAGGCCGTGATGAGCTCCGACACCCTGCTGGTGACGATCCCCAACCAGCTGGGCGCGGACTTCAATCACCGCACCTTCCACGCCTTCAAGGAGCTGCGCGATCGGCTCGCTCCGCACCACACCGGGCCGCGCGAGGGGCTGCGGGGGTTCGAGCGGCACTGAGTGCGATGACCGTCATCGCGTCCCGGCCATGCCACCCTCGGGGGTGTGACCACGCGCCTCTTGCTCATCAGCGACACGCATGTTCCGAAGAAGGCCCGCGCCCTGCAGCCGCAGGTGTGGGGGCTCATCGAGCAGGCCGACATCGTGCTGCACGCGGGCGACTGGGTCGATGAGGCGCTGCTGGACGAGATAGAAGGCCGGGCCTCCCGACTGGTGGGGGTCGCGGGCAACAACGATGGGCCCGCGCTGTGGCAGCGCCTGGGCGAGGTCGCGCGCGTCGAGATCGAGGGCGTCCGGTTCGCCATGATTCACGAGACCGGGGACGCCGCACGGCGCGAGCGACGCTGTGACGCGTGGTTCGGGCCCACCAGCGCCGAGCCAGCCGACGTCCTCGTCTTCGGTCACTCGCACATTCCCTGGGACTCGACGACGCCCGGCGGGCTGCGTCTGCTCAACCCCGGCTCGCCCACCGACCGTCGCCGACAGCCCGTGGGAACAGTCATGACGGCCGTGGCCGACGACGGGGTGCTACGCGACGTCACGCTCGTTCCGACGCCGCGCTGACGATGCGCCAGTGGCGATGCGGCGGTGACGTCAGGCTGCGACTGCGCTAGATGACCGGCACGGCCCCCTGAGACGGGCCCGACAGGATGCGCGGGCGCTGGGGGTCCGCGTTGTCGACCACGACGAGGGCCTTGTCTCGCGGCGCCACCTCGCGGCGATAGATCAGCTGGCCGTCGAAGTAGCGGCGCTGCAACGGGTCGTCGGGATCAGATTCGAGGCCGTCGCGCTTCACCATGCGTGCGAACCGCACGGAGTACGGAGCCTCGACCCACACCACGGCGTTCCACCACTCGGCCAGGCCCGGGTGCTGCATGAACAGCCCGTCGGCGAGCAGCGTCACCTCATCGCCCACGCCCACCGCGCGGGAGTCGGGCAGGAGCTCGTCCGAGTTCAGGTCGTGGTGGCGCAGAGTGACCACGCGGTCCCCGCCCGGCGCGAGCGGCTTGAGCACCTTCTCGATGAAGGCCTCGTGGTCGAACGAGTCCTCCCAGAACCCGCGCGGGCTCGTGCGCCCCTGGCGGTAGCGGTGCTCCCGCTGATGGTGGAAGTCGTCCATGCTGACCTCGACCACGTCCCGGCCACGGCAGCGCAGCTCGGCGCCCAGTTCCTTGCGCAGGGTGGTCTTGCCAGAGGCGTCGGGCCCGTCGATCGCGATCAGCACCGGCCCGCCCTCGGGACGAGGGAGCGAGTCGGCGACGGTGCCGATGACCTTCTGGCGGCGATCCATGACTACACCGTGGCGACCAGTCCCTTGATCGCCGAGGTGAAGAAGGCGAGGCCGTCCGTGCCGCGGCGCCCGTTCAGGCTCGAGTCCGGGCCGAAGCCGGGCTCGACCGCATGCTCGGGGTGCGGCATCAGCCCCACCACGTTGCCGCGGCCGTTGGTGATGCCTGCGATGTCGCGGCGCGAGCCGTTGAGGTTCTGACCCACATAGCGGAACGCGACCAGCCCCTCGCCCTCGAGCTCGTCAAGAGTGTGCTCGTCCGCGACGTACTGTCCGTCCTGGTTCTTGAGCGGGATGGTGATCTCCTGGCCCGCCTCGTAGTCGCTCGACCACGCGGTGCTGGCGTTCTCGACGCGCAGCACCTGGTCGCGGCACACGAAGTGAAGGTGCTGGTTCTTGATCATCGACCCGGGCAGCAGGTGCACCTCGGTGAGCACCTGGAAGCCGTTGCAGATACCGAGCACCGGCATGCCTCCACGGGCGGCGTCGACCACGCGCTCCATGATGGGCGAGAACCGCGAGATGGCGCCCGCGCGCAGGTAGTCGCCGTAGCTGAAGCCGCCGGGCAGCACCACCGCGTCGACCCCCTGGAGGTCGGCCTCGGTGTGGAAGAGGTTGACCGCCTCGCCGCCCGCGAGGCGCACGGCGCGTGCGGCGTCGCGGTCGTCCAGCGAGCCGGGAAAGGTGACGACGCCGATGCGGGCCATCAGTCGACGACCTCCACGGCCACCACGTCCTCGATCACGGGGTTGCTGAGCATCGTCGAGGCCGCATCGCGGGCCTGGGCGAGCAGCTCGTCGGTGACGTCGCCGTCGACTGCGAGCTCGAACCGCTTGCCCTGGCGCACCGACGCGAAGCCGTCGAATCCGAGTCGCGGGAGGGCGGCGCCCACGGCCTTACCTTGGGGGTCGAGAATCTCGGGCTTGGGCATCACGTGGACGACGATCGTGGGCATAACTGCATCTTAACGGCTCGGTCGCGCACGCCTGGCGGACGTCCGGCCCAGGCGCCTGCTAGCAGACCCAGCTGTACTCCAGCTCCGTCGCCGTCAGCCACGTCTCGAAGTTGCCGCTGTCCGACACCCAGTGCGCAAAACCGTCGTCGTAGCGCGTCAGTGTGCCCGTGGCGTCCCCTGGTCCGGGTTCCTCCACGGAGGGCAGCGCGACAACGGCCGATGCGCGGGCAAAGCCCAGCGCGGCGCTCGCCAGAGCGAGAGGCGCGGAGGGGTAGTCATCAAGGTTGGCGGGCTCGAACGGGTACCAGTCCTCCCCTTCGAATGTCAGGGTCTCGTTCCCACACGCGGGGTAGAAGCCGACGTCGTCGACGGTGTCGAGCTCTGCGCCTGGCGCCCCGAGATCGAGCTCCTCGTCCCACGCGACCGGACCGGACACTCCACCTTCGCTCGCGCAGCCCGACACCATCAGCGCTGCCGCCGCAACGAGCGCTCCCGCCGTTTGCTTTGTCCCCATGGATACACGACGACGCGCAGAGCCCCAGCGTTGGGGCGCGACTACGCTTGCGGGGTGCTGCACATCGCGATGGACGCTCCCGAGCTGATCGACTCCGCGCTGCAGACCCTGCAGACCGTGCTGGAGTACCTCGGCACCGTCGCCTTCGCGATCTCGGGAGCCGTGGCCGCGGGCCGCAAGCGCATGGACCTCGTGGGCGCCGTCGTGCTCGCCAGCATGGTCGCGGTGGGCGGCGGCACCCTGCGCGATCTGCTGCTCGATGTCCCCGTGTTCTGGATGGAGAGCCCCAGCTTTCTGCTCGTGGGCGCTGCGACCGGGCTGGCGGTTGCGCTGCTCGCGCGATGGCACCCGCCAGACCGGCTGGGCCGCTACCGGATCGTGCAGGTCTCCGATGCGCTGGGACTCGCGGTGTTCGTCGCAGTCGGCACCGGCATCGCGACCGACGCTGGCGCAAGCGCCGTCACGGCAGCGGTGATGGGCATCATCACCGGTGTGGGCGGCGGCATCATCCGCGACATGCTCGCCAACGACGTGCCCGACGTGCTGCGCAACGGCCAGTTCTACGCGACCGCGGCACTCGCCGGCGCGACTGTCTACGCGACGCTCATCGCACTCGAGATGCCCCGCACCGCCGTGATCTGGGTGCCGATCGCGGTGGTGCTCGCGATCCGCCTCGCATCGCTCAAGTTCGGGTGGGGAGTGCCCACCATCGACGGCAAGCCGGTGGATCTGAACGCCCACGACGAGGAACCCGACGAGCCTGCCACCGACCGCCCGGGCTAGTGCTTGGCGAGGCGGTCGTACGCCTCCAGGTACCGCTGGCGCGTGCGCTCGACCACGTCGTCGGGCAGCTCGGGCGGCGGCGCGTCGGAGCCGCGATCCCACCCCGACTCGGGAGACGTCAGCCAGTCGCGCACGAACTGCTTGTCGAAGCTCGGCTGCGCCCGGCCCGGCTCCCACGTGTCAGCGGGCCAGAACCGGCTCGAATCGGGGGTCAGCACCTCGTCGCCCAGCACGATCGTGCCGTCCGCATCGCGCCCGAACTCGACCTTGGTGTCGGCCAGGATGATGCCCTTCGACGCTGCGATCTCGTGGGCGCGGGCGTACAGCGCGAGGGTGAGGTCCCGCAGCGCCTCGGCGTCCTCGCGGCCGATGCGGTCCACCACTGCCTCGAACGTCACGTTCTCGTCGTGCTCGCCCACGTCGGCCTTCGTGGCCGGCGTGAAGATCGGCTCCGGCAGCCGCGACCCGTCCACGAGCCCGTCCGGCAGCGCGATCCCGCACACCGTCCCGGACTCGCGGTACTCCGCCAGCCCCGAGCCGGTCAGGTACCCGCGCGCCACGCACTCCACGGGGAACATGTCGAGCCGCCGGCACACCATCGCGCGCCCCGCGACCTCATCCGGCACCGGCGCCTCGATGGTGTGATCAGGCACGATGTCGCTCATCTGGTCGAACCACCACAAGGACAGCGCGGTGAGCACGCCGCCCTTGCCCGGGATCTCCGTGGGCAGCACCCAGTCGTATGCGCTGATCCGGTCGCTCGCCACCACCAGCACCACGTCACCGCGCGGGTGCGGCGCCGTGGGCTCGTAGAGGTCGCGGACCTTGCCCGAGTACACGTGCCGCCAGCCCGGCAATGCGGGCGCGGTGGGCTCGCTGACGTGGCCTGGCATCAGGCCTCCGCCGCCGCAGCCAGAGCGATGTCGTTGCGGTGGTGCGAGCCAGGAAGGCCGATGCGGTCAAGGGCCTCGTACGCCGTCCCCCTGGCATCGGCAAGAGTCGCGCCCGTGCCGATCACGGACAGCACACGGCCGCCCGCGGCGACCAGGTTGCCGTCCTCGTCCCACGCCGTGCCAGCGTGCAGGACGTGGGCGCCGCCCACCTCCTCGGCGGCGTCGGTGCCCGTGATGGGGTCGCCGCTGCGCACGCTCTCGGGGTAGCCATGAGCCGCGAGCACCACCGTGACCGCGGCGTCGTCGCGCCACTCCAACGGTGGGATCTCGGCGAGGCGACCCTCCGCCGCCGCGAGCAGCACTGCGCCCAGCGGAGTCGCGAGACGCGCGAGCACCGACTGCGTCTCGGGGTCGCCGAACCGCGCGTTGAACTCGACCACGCGCATGCCCTTGCTCGTCAGCGCGAGCCCGCAGTACAGGACTCCCTGGAACGGCGTGCCGCGGCTCGCCATCTCGTCGATGGTCGGCTGGGCGACGGTGCTCACCACCTCGTCGACCAGGCCAGGCGGGGCCCACGGCAGCGGCGAGTACGCGCCCATGCCGCCGGTGTTGAGCCCGGCATCGCCGTCGTAGGCGCGCTTGAAGTCCTGCGCGGGCTGGAGCGGGACCACCGTGGACCCGTCGCACAGGCAGAACAGCGACACCTCCGGGCCGTCGAGGAACTCCTCGACCACGATCACGCCGCCGAGGTCCAGGATGGCGGCGCCGTGCTCGGCCGCCTCCGAGAGGTCGTCGGTCACGACCACGCCCTTGCCCGCAGCCAGCCCGTCGTCCTTCACCACGTAGGGCGCGCCGAACTCACCCAGCGCCGCGGCGAGCTCCTCTCGCGTGCGGCACACGCGCGGCTCGGCCGTGGGGACGCCCGCGGCGGCCATGATCTCCTTGGCGAAGGCCTTCGAACCCTCGAGCATCGCAGCCTGCGCGGTGGGCCCGAAGCACGGGATGCCCACCTCCCGCACCGCATCGGCCACACCGGCGACGAGCGGCGCCTCGGGCCCGACCACCACCAGGTCCGCCCGCACATTCACGGCGAGCGCGGCGATGGCGACGCCGTCATTCGGGTCCTGCGAGTGCAGGGTCGCGAGCTGGCCGATCCCGGGGTTTCCCGGGACCGCGTGCAGCTCCTCGACCTCAGGGTCTTGGTGGAGGGAGCGGGCGAGCGCGTGCTCACGGGCCCCCGAGCCGACGATCAGTACCTTCACGCGAGCGAGTCTATCGACGCCGGCGCATGCGAGATGCGGCGACCGCGAGGTTGGGTGGCGCAAGCCCTCCTGCGGCCAGATGGCCTCACGGAACCACGTCCTCCCCAGCACGCCCGGGGGGAAGGCATGCGCGTTTTCCGCATTCTAGGATTTCTTGGAATGGCTGAAACGCGCATGCCCGCCCGGCGAGAGAGCAGGCCTCGATGAGCCTCGACGCCATGGGGGACCAGCTCGAGCGCGCCGCCGACCTGCATCGGACGCTGAAGGCGCTCGCCGACCCGGTGCGCCGCTTCCTGCTCGACCTGCTCGCCGAGGGTGAGGCGACCGCCGGCGACCTCGCCGCATCGGCCGCCGTGAACTTTGGCATCTCAGCCAAGCGCGGATCGCAGCACCTCCAGGTGCTCGCGAAAGCCGGGCTCGTCCATGTCTCCCCAGACGGGCCGTGGCGCACCTACGAGCTGCGGCCGGGCGGAACGGACCTGTTGGTCGAGTGGCTCGCGCGGCTCGAACGATCCGCGCGGCTCAACTGAGGCCTATTCGCCGCGGGCGTGCAGCAGGTCGTGGTTGACGATGATCTCGTCGCGGCCCGGGCCCACGCCGATCGCGCTGATGCGGCAGTTCGACACCTTCTCGAGCGCCAGCACGTAGTCCTGAGCGGTCTGCGGCAGGTCCGCGAACTCGCGCGCGGCGGAGATGTCCTCGGTCCAGCCGGGCAGGTACTCGTACACCGGGGTCGCGGCGGCGAAGGCGGCCTGGTCCTGCGGCAGCTCCTCGTAGCGCACGCCGTCCACGTCGTAGGCCACGCACACCGGGATCTGCTCGAGGCCCGTGAGCACGTCGAGCTTGGTGAGAACGAAGTCGGTGAGGCCGTTGATGCGCGCCGAATAGCGCGCGATGACCGCGTCGTACCACCCGCATCGGCGCGGGCGCCCGGTCGTGGTGCCAAACTCGTGCCCCACCTGAGCCAAGTGTTCGCCGTCGGCGTCGAAGAGCTCCGTGGGCATCGGCCCCTCGCCCACGCGAGTCGTGTAGGCCTTGACGATGCCGATCACCGAGTCGATCCGGGTGGGACCCACGCCCGATCCGGTCGAGGCGCCGCCCGCGGTCGCGTTCGAGCTGGTGACGAAGGGGTACGTGCCGTGGTCGACGTCGAGCATGGTCGCCTGGCCGCCCTCGAAGAGCACGGTCTCGCCGCGGTCGAGCGCCTGGTTGAGCACCAGCGACGTGTCCGTGACCATCGGCGCCAACCGGTCGCGGTACTGCAGCAGTTCGTCCGCGACCTCGTCGACCTCGATGGCGCGGCGGTTGTACACCTTTACGAGCAGGTGGTTCTTCTGCTCGAGGGCGCCCTCGATCTTGTCGCGCAGCAGCTGCTCGTCGAAGAGGTCGCCCATGCGAATGCCAAGGCGGTTGATCTTGTCGGCATACGCGGGACCGATGCCCCGGCCGGTGGTGCCGATCTTGCGCTTGCCCAGGAACCGCTCGGTGACGTTGTCGAGCGTGCGCGCGTAGGGCGCGATGACGTGGGCAGCGTTGGAGATGAGCAGCTTGGAGGGATCGACGCCGCGCTCGATCAGCGCGTCGATCTCGGTGAACAGCACCGAGATGTCGACCACTACGCCGTTGCCGATCACGGGCGTCACGTCGGGAGTGAGGATTCCGGAGGGCAGCAGGTGCAGCGCGAACTTCTGGTCGCCGATCACCACGGTGTGACCCGCGTTGTTGCCGCCGTTGAACTTCACCACATAGTCGACGCGACTTCCCAGCACGTCCGTGGCCTTGCCCTTGCCTTCGTCGCCCCACTGGGCTCCGACAATCACTACACCGGGCACGTGGCCCTCCCCTCACCCCGGAACGCCGCCGGGGGCTTGGTACATCTCGAGACTTACGTAGTGGAGCCCCGGGCGTCTGACGACTCCCGGGGCTCCACCTGACGCGATTCGGTCAGATCTTCTTCCCGGCGGAGCCGAGCTGCTGGCACGCCTCGACCACGCGGGCCGCCATGCCGGCCTCGGCGGCCTTGCTCCAGGCGCGCGGGTCGTAGGCCTTCTTGTTGCCCCACTCGCCGTCGACCTTGAGCACGCCGTCGTAGTTCTTCAGCATGTGGTCGACCACGGGACGCGTGTACGCGTACTGCGTGTCGGTGTCGACGTTCATCTTGATGACGCCGTGGCTGACGGCCTCCGAGATCTCCTCGGCGGTCGAGCCGGAGCCACCGTGGAACACGAGGTCGAAGGGCTTGTCCTTGCCGATCTTGGCGCCGACCTCGGCCTGGATCTTGCCCAGCAGCTCGGGGCGCAGCTTCACGGAGCCCGGCTTGTAGGAGCCGTGCACGTTGCCGAACGTGAGGGCCGTCAGGTAGCGACCCTTCTCGCCTGCTCCAAGAGCCTCGATGGTCGCGAGACCGTCCTCGGTCGTCGTGTAGAGCTTGTCGTTGATCTCGGCGGTGTGGCCGTCCTCTTCGCCGCCCACGACGCCGATCTCGACCTCGAGGATCGTCTTCGCGGCCTGCGACAGCTCGAGCAGCTCGGCTGCGAGCGACAGGTTCTGGTCCATCGGCACCGGCGAGCCGTCCCACATGTGCGACTGGAAGATGGGCTCCTGGCCGTTCTTCACGCGCTCGGTCGAGGCGGCGAGAAGGGGACGCAGCCACGAGTCGACGTAATCGGGGTGGCAGTGGTCGGTGTGCAGCGCGATCGTGACGCCATAGGAGTCCGCGACCTCACGGGCATAGGCGGCGAGCGCAAGCGAGCCGATGACCTGGTCCTTGATGGTCGAACCGGACGCGTACTGACCGCCGCCCACCGACACCTGGATGATGCCGTCGGACTCTGCCTCCGCGAAGCCCTGGATGGCTGCGGTGATCGTCGACGACGACGTGATGTTGATGGCGGGGAACGCGTACGAGCCGCTCTTGGCGGCGTCGAGCATTGCGTTATAGGACTCTGGGTTGGCGAGTGCCATACGTCTCTCCTGAAGTAGTGCGAATTGAACCGACACCCATTCTGTCAGACTTCGCCGACAGGCGGCATGGGCCGGGGGTCCCGAACGTCAACCGGCGTGCTCGGTCAGGATCACCCGCGCGGCCGGGATGCCCAGCGTCACGTCGGCGTCGCCGATCGACAGGTCGATGGTTCCCGCCGAGGAGCGTCGCGCCACCACCTCGACCACGGCGCCGATGTCGATCCCGACCTCGCGCAGGTGACGCAGGAGCGCGGGGTCGTCGTCCGACACCCGCGCCACGCGCACGCGATCGCCCTCGGACACCGACGCGAGGTCGGTCTGCTCCTCGGCCGGAAGCGATCCGTCGGCCGCCGGGATCGGGTCGCCGTGGGGGTCGTGCGTGGGCTCTCCCAGCCGCGTGGCGAGCCGCTCGACGAACTCGTCCGACACCGCGTGCTCGAGCACCTCCGCCTCATCGTGGACCTCGTCCCACGCGTACCCGAGGTAGTCGACCAGGAAGGTCTCGATCAGGCGATGCTTGCGGACCGTGGCCAGGGCGATGGTGCGCCCCGCATCGGTCAGGTCGACGCTTCCGTACCTCTCGTGCGTGAGGAGGCCGCGCTCGGTGAGCTTGCGCACGATCTCGGAGACGGACGAGGGCGACAGGCCCAGCCGTGCGGACAGGGCCGTCACGGTCACGGGAGAATCGGACCACTCGCCCGCGTTCCACACGGCCTTGAGGTAGTCCTCGATGGTCGTCTCGGTCGCCATGGTGCCCTTTCCGTGAACTGTCGCCTTCGAGCATAGTGACGGCGTCATCCGCGGTCAGAGGTGCCCGGCTCCGATGTCCGCGTGCTGGCCGACCCACGCGTGCATGGCGATCGCAGCCGCGGCGCCCGCGTTGATGGACCGCGTGGAGCCGTACTGCGCGATGGCAAGAGTCGATCCCGTCGCCTCGCGCATCGGCCCGGACAGCCCCGTCGACTCCTGGCCGAACACCAGCACGCACGCCTGTGGCAGGGCCGCCGTCTCGAGGGGGACCGAGCCGGGCAGGTTGTCGACGCCGATCACCGGCAGGCCCTCGGCCGCGGCCCACGCGACGAAGTCCTCGACGGAGCCGTGATGACGAACGTGCTGGTAGCGGTCCGTCACCATGGCGCCGCGGCGGTTCCAGCGGCGGCGGCCCACGATGTGCACCTCGCGAGCGAGAAAGGCGTTGGCGGTGCGCACCACGGACCCGATGTTGAAGTCGTGGCTCCAGTTCTCGATCGCGACGTGGAACGGGTGCCGGCGCTGGTCGAGATCCGCGACGATCGCGTCATGCCGCCAGTATCGGTAGGCGTCCACGACGTTGCGGCGGTCCCCGTCGCGCAGCAGTTCCGGGTCGAGCCGCGGGTCGTCGGGCCACGCGGGCTCTCCCCCCGGATAAGGCCCCACGCCCGGCTCCGGGAGCGCTGTCATCGCCTAGAACGAGACATTCGGAGCCTGGCGAGCCGCAGGGTCCTCGGTCTCGAAGTACTCCTCGCGCGTGAAGTGGAACATCCCGGCGATGACGTTGACGGGGAACGTCTCGGTCTTCGTGTTGAGGGCTCGCACGTTGGCGTTGTAGAACCGGCGCGCCGCCGCCACCCGGTCCTCGGTGTTGGTGAGCTCCTGCTGAAGCTGCATGAAGTTCTGATCGGCCTTCAGATCCGGGTACGCCTCGGCGACCGCGAACAGCCGGCCGAGCGCCTGGGTCAGCACGTTCTCCTGCTGCGCCTGCTCCGCCGGCGTCGAGCCCGGGGATGCGGCGATCGAACGGGCCTGGGTCACGGCGTCGAGGGTCTCCCGCTCGTGCTTCGCGTACCCCTTCACAGTCTCGACCAGGTTGGGGATCAGGTCATGGCGGCGCTGCAGTTCGACGTCGATCTGCCGCCAGGCCTCCTGCACCAGGTTCCGGAGCCGCACCAGCGCGTTGTACTGCGCAATCGCCCAGATCACGGCGATGACGATGATCGCGCCGAGCGCGATGAAGAACCACTCCATGACAGATACCCCTGAGGTCGATGACGGGGCACGCCCGCCGAGCACCACGAGCCTATCGACGTTCACGGGAGCGGACCAGCCGACCCCGCCGTGCGGCGAGTCAGCGAAGCTGGCGCCAGTCCTCGATCCCGTCGCCGTCCGCGTCGACGCCGACGCCGGTGTAGCGGCGCGAGGTCAGGGCGCCTGGCTCGGTCGCCCACGACGGCCCCTCCAGCGGGCGGGTCGCCGCGTCGCCGCGCCTCACCCGATACCCCAACTCGGTGTACTCGCGGATCACATGAGCGGGAATGCGGCGCGCGATCCCCGACACCACGGCCAGCCTCCGCGCAAGGCCGTCCGCCCCCTGGCGCCCGGGGTTCCAGACGTACACGGCACCTCCCTCGATCCGCACGGCCCTCCCCTCGACGTCGGAGTACAGCAGTCGCTCGATCATGCGCGGGTCGATGACGGCGTGGCCGTAGCGAGGGTCGTCGCACAGCACTCGCCAGCGCTGATTGAACTCGTGGGACTCGACGTCGAGGTCACGACCGCCGAGCACCTTGGCGATGGTCGCGGGTAGGTTCTGAGGAACGATGTCGATGCGCGGCAGCGCGACCGGCAGCTCGGCCAGCGTCACCTGGTGGGCGTAGACCGTGGGCGGCGAATTGCGATCGTTCGCGACCTCGTACACCTGGGCGAACGTCGCGCACCGCTGGCCATTGAAGTCGCCGCGCACCACGGACTCCTGGCGGCGGGAACTCCCCTCGCCAAAGGGATAGGCCGCGAATCGCGAGCCATACTCGAAGGATCGCGCGAGGTACTCCCATCCGTGGGAGAGCGCGAACTCCTGGTACTCGTCGTGCATGCGCCGGGCGTGAGTGAAGTCGCGGATCGACCACGCCGCGCCGCCGATCACCGCCGCGGCACCGAACGCCATCAGCCACGCGGACCCGTCGCTGCCCGCGACTGTGGCCACGACGATCACCGCCACGGCGATCCCCGCCCAGAGCCCTCGCGTACGGCGGAACATGGCGGTCACACTACTCGCGGGCGGGGAGCGCGGGAAGGGGTGGGCCCCACGCGTCAGGACAGGCCCAGGTCCTCCAGGCCGAACAGGCTCAGGTACGGCAGACCCTCGGCCTCGATGCGCTCGCGCGCGCCGGTGTCGCGATCCACGATCACCGCGACGGCGGCCACGGTCGCACCGGCCTCGCGGATGGCCTCGACCGCTGTCAGCACGGACCCTCCCGTGGTCGACGTGTCCTCGACCGCCACGACCGTGCGTCCGGCGATGTCGGGGCCCTCGATGCGGCGCTGCAGGCCGTGCGCTTTGTTCTCCTTGCGGACCACGAACGCGTCCAGGTCCAGCCCTCGCGAGGCGGCGGCGTGCAGCAGGGCCGTCGCGACCGGGTCGGCCCCCAGGGTGAGGCCGCCCACGGCGTCGATGTCCGCCGGCCCGAACCCGGCCACCTCGAGGTGGTCCAGCAGCACGTGACCCACGAGCGGAGCCGCACGGTGATGCAGCGTGATGCGTCGCAGGTCGACGTAGTAGTCCGCCTCCTTGCCGGAGGCGAGCGTGATGCGGCCGTGCACCACGGCCAGGTCGGTGATGAGGTCGCGGAGCTGCTCGCGAGGGGTCCCGTTAGTCATGCGGTCACAGTACCGATGCTCGGGCAGTGCCGATGCGCGGGCTGAGGCGAGCGGTTCGGCTCAGCCGCGTCGGAGCGAGCCCGAGCGGCGCGTCGCCGCGCTGGGCAGCATCCGCAGCAGCCCGACCCCTGCGGCATACCGCGCGCTCGGCGTCACGACGATGGCCTTGCGGCGCACTCCCGCGAGCGCGGCCTCGACCACCTTCTCGGACGACAGCCATGCGACGTCCGGGTACTCGCTCTTCATGTACTCAAGGTCCGGGCCGTCGTGGAACTCCGTGCGCACCAGCCCGGGCACCAGCGCCGTGGCGGAGACCCCCGTGCCGTGCAGCTGACCCGCAAGCGCCTCGGTGAAGTCCCGCACCCAGCGCTTGTGGGCCGCGTACGTGCTGTTCGACAGGTGGGCGGCGACCGAGGAGACATTGAGGATCGCTCCGTGCCCGCGCGAGGTCATCGACTTGGCGGCCGCCTGCGACAGCTGCAGGGTCGCGGTCACGAGCACGTCGAGGGCGGCCTTCTCCTCGTCCCAGGACGTCGTGAGAATGCCCCGGCCGAGCCCATACCCGGCGTTGTTCACCAGCAGGCTCACCGGCGACTCCTCGTCCGAGACCCGGTCGGCGACCGCCTGCCGCCCCTCATCGGTGGACAGATCGGCCACCAGGATCTCGGCGCGGACCCCTGCCGCTCCGCGGATGGTCTCGGCGAGCTCGGATAGACGGTCGCGGTCGCGCGCGACCAGCACGACGTCGTGTCGTGCGGTCGCCAACTGCCAGGCGAACTCCTCGCCAAGGCCCCTGCTCGCGCCAGTGATCAGTGCGGTAGCCATGTCACCCAGGGTACGCCGCACCCAGGCGGCGCAGGCGCGACCAAGCCACGCCTGCGCATCGGCCGCATCCCGGCCGGTAGCGTGGGAGCATGCGCCTCGCCACCTGGAACGTGAACTCGATCCGTGCCCGCTGTGACCGTGTGATCGACTGGCTTGAGCGCTCCGAGACGGACGTGCTGGCGATGCAGGAGATCAAGTGCAAGCCGGAGCAGTTCCCGCTCGCACCGTTCGAGGCGGCGGGGTATGAGGTCGCGATTCACGGCCTGAACCAGTGGAACGGGGTCGCGATCGCGTCCCGCGTGGGTCTCACCGACATCGAGACGCAGTTCCCGGGCCAGCCCGCGTTCGGCAAGCCGGGTCAGGACGCGATCGTGGAGGCACGCGCCATCGGCGCCACGGCCGGAGGCGTGAGGGTGTGGAGCCTGTACGTTCCCAACGGCCGCGGCCTGAGCGACCCCCACTACACCTACAAGCTGGAGTTCCTGCGCACGCTGCGGGAGGCCGCTGGCGGCTGGGCAGACGAGCCGACAGCTCTGGTGGGAGATTTCAATGTGGCGCCGACCCCCGAGGACATCTGGTCCGAGGAGGACTCCGAGGCGGAGACCCACATCACCGAGGCCGCGCGCGCGGCGCTCGCGCAGTTCGCGGACGCCGGCTATGTGGAGCTGTCGCGGCGGCACCTGCCGCAGCCCCACACGTACACATTCTGGGACTACAAGCAGCTGCGCTTCCCTCGCGGCGAGGGCATGCGCATCGACTTCATCTACGGCTCGCAGGCGCTCGCGGACCGCACCACGGACGTGACGATCGTGCGTGACGAGCGCAAGGGCAAGGGCGCCTCGGACCACGTGCCCGTGGTGGCGGAGATCGACGCGCCATGAGCGACTTCACTCCCCCGCCCGGTCCGAGCGACGCTCCAGAGCACCAGGTGCGGCAAGGCGCGGCCCGTGCGTCGAGCACTGCCGCCCCCGCCACCGCCGAGGAGCGAGAGGCCACGCGCCCGCGCAGCATGCTGCGTTCGGGCAAGGGGATCGCGATCGCGGCATGGGTCGCGATCGGCGCTGGAGTGGCGCTGCTGGTCGGCATCTCGTGGTCCGCCGCGCTCGCGTGGTCGGACCGGGGCCTTGCGGAGGCGGAGATCGGCGAGACGGGCGACCTCCACGCCATGCAGATCGTGCCGGGGATGTGCCTGGACGAGGTGGGCGACGACGGCTCGGTCGTGGACGCGACGGTCGTGGCATGCGACGAGCCGCACCGAGGAGAGGTGTTCACCTCCGCGCGATTCGAGCTCTTCGCCTACCCCGGAGACGACCAGATGACTGCGGACGCGTTGGACATGTGCGGCACCCGGCTCGACGGTCTCCTTCCGGAGGGCGCATCGTGGGTCGCGTGGGCGCCATCCGAGGCATCCTGGGAGCGCGGCGACCGCGTGGCGCTGTGCATAGCGGTGTTCGACGAACCTCGCGAGGAGCCGCTCAGCCCCGCAGGCATCGACGCGGTGGAGGACGACGAACCCGTCCGCGACGGTCAGGAAGCGTAAGGGCCGCGAACTGCTGCCGCGCTGTGTCCCTGTGCGGGCTCAGGTGCGAACGTGGACCGACGCCGAGTTCGGTGCGGGGTTGCGCGCAGAGATCGCCGCGTGCACCGCGGTGTCACCGACGGAGGCCAGCCATTCGAGAAGGCTCGCCGGGGCCGAGGGATTGCCTGCGACCGTGGCGCGAAGCTGAGGGTGCGCGTACGCAATGCTCGCCAGCTCCTGAGGACTCGCGTGCCGATTGGCAGCACGTTCGCGCAGCACCTGATGGACCCGTCCGTCGCGGACGGCTGCCTGCTCGGGGGGCGGCACGAAGGCCGGTGCGCGCCGCACGTGGGCCACGGGCTCGGCGGACAACGAGGGCCGGACCGACCGCACCACCGCGTCTCGCGCCAGCACGGCGATCACGACGATGGGGATGGCGGGCAGCGCCCACAAGAAGGGCGCGTAGTGGACGTCCTCGATCCTTGCCAAGAGTGCGGCGGACCCGACACACGCTGCGGCGCCGATGGCAAACGTCGCGCGTGACGTCGAGGTGAGTTCCACCCTCGGAAGGAACGAGGACGCCACGATGGCCAGAAAGAGGAAAGCAGTGATGACCAGGACGAACTCCTCCGCCGACCAGTACATCGCTTCCCTCCCGGGCCGAGTGGCGGGAAGAGCTGAGCCCTCCCGACCTCACTCACGAGCCTGACACCGGCCCGCGCAGCGCGCCATCCCCGCTTATGGGGGGGAAAGGTGAACATCGGGTTAACAACCTCGGCGCGCGGATGGGGACTCCTGCGCGCTGGCGGCGCTATCGTGGGCACGTCAACCAGGCGATCTGAGGGGGTTGGGCATGGAGGCGCCGCGTCGGATCGCGCTCGTGGAGGATCACGCCCTCATCGCCCGTGGCTTCACGGACCTGGTCTCGCAGGCGCCCGATCTGGACCTGGTCGCCGCCGTCGGCTCGGTCACGGACCTCGCCGCCGTCACTCCGCCGCCCGTCCTCGTCGTGCTCGACCTGCGACTGGCCGACGGATCCACCCCGGCCCGCAACATCGCCGCCATCCACGCCCTCGGCGCGTACGTGCTGATCCACACCGGCGCGGAGGATCGCACGCTGGTGCAGGCGGCTGCGCGATCGGGAGCGCTCGGGCTGGTGCGCAAGTCCTCGGACCCGGCGACTCTGCTGGCGGCGATCCGGCGGGCCGTGCGGGGCGACGCCGTGTTCAACACGGACTGGGCGGCCGCGATCGATTCGGACGCGGAGCTCGCCAACGCCCGGCTGTCGGAGCGCGAACAGGCCGTGCTGAGCATGTACGCCTCGGGAGAGACGGCGGCGTCCGTCGCAGCCGCGCTGGGCATCACCCGCGACACCGTCACCGACTACGTCAAGGCGATCCGCCGCAAGTACAGCAGCGTTGGACGGCCGGCCGCCTCGCGGGTCGACCTCTACCGCCGCGCCGTCGAGGACGGCATTCTCGAGTGAGCCGCGACATCCACACCGCGGGGGCGCGCATGGAGCGCGTCGTTTACACCGCATCGGGAATCGGCGCCATCGTGTTCGGCGCGCTGCTGTTCGGCGGCCCCAGCGGATTCGTCGCCCAGCGCGCTCAGCTCGCGCCCTGGTTCTGGTTCACCTCGCTCGCGTTCGCGGTGCTGCTCCCACTGTCGCTGATCGCCATCACTCGACTGTCCGTGCCAGCGGCGCGCATGATCGCCCGCACGTCGGTGGTCGGATTCATCGCGTCACAGCTGCTGTGGGTGCCGGCCATGACGGTGCCCATGCTCGCCGACCACGGGGACCCCTGGCTCCAGGGAATCAACGCGCTGCCCTCCACTCTCGCCGTGGTCGCGTGGCGCGGCGGATGGGCGTGGGCCGTGCCGCTGGGGCAGGGCCCGATCGTCGCGCTCGTGCAGATCCAGGCGAGCGAAGGGCCCGCGCTGGACGCGGTCCTCAACGGTCTCGGCGCGGTGCTGTTCTGCTCCATCCTGGCCGGCACGGCCTTCGCAGTGGTGCGTGCGGCGGACGCCCAGGACGAGGCGAGCGAACGCGCTCGGGCGCAGGCGTCGATAGACGCACGCCGCCGCACCCGCGAGCAGGAGCTCGGGCGGATCGACGCCATCGTTCACGACGACATCATGTCCGTCCTGCTCACGGCCTCACGCTCCGACCCCTCTCCTGATCTCGCGGTGCAGGCACAGCGCGCCCTCGACGCCGTCACCGAGATCGCGGCGCCCGACAGGGACGCCCCGGCCGAGTACACCCCGAGCGAAGTGGTGGCGCTGCTGCGCGCGACAGCCGGAGAGGTGGTCCCGGACCTCGACCTCACCTACGAGCTCCGCGGGGCTGCGCATGTTCCCCGAGCGACGGTGGCGGCCCTGGCCGAGGCGCTCGCCGAGGCGCTGCGCAACGCACGCCGCCACGCGGGAGACGACGCGACGGTGCGCGCGAACGCGGTGCTGGACGACGACGCCGTGGTCGTCACGATCGAAGACGACGGACGCGGCTTCAACCCGGATTCCGTGGCGGCATCCCGGCTGGGGATCCGCGTGAGCATCGTGGACCGCATGGCCGCCGTCGATGGGGGCGCGGGATCGGTCAGTTCGCGCCCGGGGCGGGGCACGTGGGTCACTCTGATGTGGACGCGCCGATGACGGCCGCGAAGGAGACCGGCCCCATCGAGCGGGCCGACGTGAGCCGGCTGCTGTTCCTCGACACCACCCCGGCGCGGCTGCTGCTCGTGCTGTTCGTGGTGTCGAACGTCGTGTTCACCGTCGCGACCGCTGGCGTGCTGGAGAACCACTGGCCCGCATACGCCGCCATGGCCATCGTGAACGCGGCGTCGGTGCTGCTCGTGCGGGTCCACCCCGATCCGTTCCCGGCCCGCGACACCGCCCTCGTGATCGCGGCGGTGGTCGCCTCCAGCGCGCTCGTCTCCATGGCGCTGCCCGATGACGGGGAGCTGGGACGCGCGACGTGGCACCTGGGCTCGAACACCTGGCTGCTGTTCTTCCTCGCGGTGAGGCGCCGGGCGTGCTTCGCATGGCTCGGCATGGCGCTCATGATGGCCGTGACCGCAGCGTGGGGAGCACACTCCGGCCGGGGCGCCCTGACCGGCCCGACGATGCTCGACACTCACATCGGCATCCTCGTCGTGGCCACGCTGTTCGCCCTCATCCTGAGGCGCACGTCGGCACGCATCAACGCGCTCAACGAAAGATCCGTCGCATCGGCAGCGGACGCGGCGGCGACGGACGCGGCGCGCGAGGTGCGGCGCGTACGCGTCACCGAACTCGCTGACGTGGCGGTGCCGCTGCTGCATCGGATCGCGGAGGGCGGCGCAGCCGACGACGCCATGCGGCGAGAGTTCGCGTTGACGGAGGCCCTGCTGCGCGACAGCGTGCGCGGACGCTCCCTCGCCGTCCCCGCCGTCGTCGAGGCGGCCTCCGCCGCGCGCCGGCGAGGCGTCGAGGTCACCATCCTGGACGACCGAGGAACCGCCCCTGGGGACGGCGAGGCGCTGGGCCGCATGGTCGACGCCATCGTCGAAGCCCTGTCGCGCGCTCGTGGCGGCCGGGTGACGGTTCGACTGCTCCCCTCCGGCCGCCCGGCCGCGCTGACCATCGTGGCGGCCCACGGCGACCTGGTGGAGCGCACCGCGCTGGATGAGAGCGGTGCGCCCACCGAGTAGCGGACCGCGCTAGCTGAGGGCCTTGGCCTTGAGGGCCAGATACTCGTCCTCGTCGATGGTGCCGGCGTCGAGCAGTTCCTTCGCGGCCCTGATCTGGCCGGCAGGACCGCCGGCCTCGGCCATCAGCCCCTTGGTGTACTCGACCTGCGCTGCGCGCATCGCCGTGGCATCGCGCACGTCCCGCCGCGCCATGTCCTTGCCGCGCGCGAGCAGATAGACGATCGAGCCGATCACCGGCAGCACCACGATCAGCGCGATCCAGGCCGTCTTGCTCCACCCGCTCAGACTCTCGTCCCGAAACACGTCGACGATGATCCTGATGACGACGACGAAGAACGAGATCACGATCATGAACCACAGCGTGTAGAAGATGATCGAGATGAAGTTCTCGAAGAATTCCATGGCAGTCTGCCCCCCTTGACCGGCACTGCGGCGGCTCGGCGAGCTGCAGTCTGTGCCGATGGATCACACGCTAGCGAGCACCGCAGACCCGCGCGCGGGGAAGCAGAAGCGAGGGTCGAACTACCCGAGAACGAGCCGGCGCAGCGTCGTGAGCGGCACCATGCCGTGGCGCAGCACACGGTCGTGGAACTCACGGACGTCGAACTCCGAGGCGGTCTCCGCCTCAGCCCTGATCGCCTGGATCTCGCGACGGCCGATCATGTACGCGAGCGCCTGCCCTGGAAGCCCGATGTAGCGGTCGACCTCGCTCGTGATCTGCTGAATGCTGAGCGGGCAGTGGGCCGCCATGTAGTCGATGGCCTCTTGCCGAGTCCACCGCAGCGCGTGCAGGCCCGTGTCGACCACCAGTCGACACGCGCGCAGCGAATCCGCGGCGAGCATGCCCACGCGTGACAGGTCCGAGGTGTACAGGCCCATCTCGTCCGCGAGCCGCTCGGTGTACAGGCCCCACCCCTCGAGGTAGGACGTGACGTGGAGGTGGCGCAGCACGGGGTGGAGATCGGTGGACTCCGCGTGCAGGGCGAACTGCAGGTGATGACCCGGAATCGACTCGTGATACGTGATCGCCTCAAGCTCGTAGGTCGACCATGCGCTCGGGTCGGAGGCGTTGAAAAAGAACTCGCCGGGCTTCGAGCCGTCGACCGCGGGCGGAGAGTAGAACGCCACCGGGCCGGAGGTGATCGCGCTCGCGACGCAGGCGGAGCGCGGCACGTGAGCGAACCACTCCGGCGCCGCCTCGTTCGCGCGCTCCAGCGCGGCGGTGGCGTCGCGGACGATGTCGTCGCCCGATCGGTAGTGCATCTCGGTGTCGTCGCGCAGGCGCGCGTAGATCTCCGCGTTGTCCGTGGTGCCCAGCAGCGGGCCGGCGAGCTCTCGGTACTCCGCCTCCAGCGCCTCAACGACCTCCAGGCCGAGCTGGTGCACCTCCGCCGGCTCCAGCGACAGAGTGGTGTGCGCCCACACCAGGTCCCGATAGTGCTCGAGCCCTCCCTCGAGGTGCACGAGCCCTGGGTGGTCGTCGTCGCGACCGCGCTCTGCGAGGGCGCGCAGCGCCTCGGCGTACCGGCGCAGCGCCGGCCGCACCTCGGTCTCGACGATGCCCACCAGGGCGCCGGACCACGCCTCGGGGTCCGACAACTCGGTCGGCGGCGCCTGCGCCGCAAGCGCATCGCCACCCGAAACCGGCTCGCCCAGGTATGCCTCGACCGCATCGGCCGATGCCGACAGGTGACGCGACAGTCCGATGCGTCCGTCGAGCGCGGCGGCCTGGACCGCGGCCACGAGGTCATCGAGCAGGGTGCCGAGAGCGCTCATCTTGCGCAGGTACTGCTCGCCGTGCTCGTCAGTGCGCAGCGGAAATCGGCTGACGAACACCATGGCGAGCGGCAGCAGGCCCATGGCGGGGTTGATGGCGTGAAGCTCGGAGCTCCACTGGAGCTGGTGAGCCTCCGAGCGCGCGGTGAAGGCGATCGCGTCCCGCAGCGCGATCTGCATGGGGTCGTGGTCGTCGATCGCGACCGCATCGGCACGCTCGGCGAACTCCCGCAGCCGGTCCTGCCGCTGCGCGACGGCGTCCGGCGCCACGTCCTCCCACTCCTCGAGGTGCTCGAGAGAGCAGTCCCACAGGTGACGGTTAATGTCGGTGGCCTGGCGATAGGCGTAGTACTCGTCTGCGAGGGCGTTGAGGTCGCTCATGCACACGACTCTAATCGCGTCGGGACCGTCGCGGGAGTGGCCGGAGATGACAAAGGCCCCCACCGCGTCAGCGGTAGGAGCCAAGGTCGTGAGCGCGCCCGGAGGGATTCGAACCCCCAACCTTCTGATCCGTAGTCAGATGCTCTATCCGTTGAGCTACGGGCGCACGGCCGCTCGGGCCGAGTCACGAGTATACAGGTTCACCGGGCCCCGCCCGTCAGGGCGGAATCCGGATCTCGTGGCGGAGACGGTGGGATTTGAACCCACGGATGGGTTACCCCATCACATCCTTAGCAGGGATGCACTTTCGGCCGCTCAGTCACGTCTCCCGATTGGTCCAGGACAGCGTACCGGTCGGACCGCACGCGGAGCAAAGCGGCCACCGTCCGCCCCGTCCGACCTGGCCTATGTCCGGCATCAGGCGACATGAGTGCCGGACAGGAGGTCCAGAGCCTCTCTAGGGGACAATGAGTGCCGGACAGGGGAAGCGGAGAGTGCGGGATTCGAACCCGCGGAGGCGGGTTACGCCTCAACAGTTTTCAAGACTGTCACCTTCGGCCGCTCGGTCAACTCTCCTGAGGCGCTCACGCGCCAGCCGTGCCATTGTGCCAGCCCTGCGGCAGTCCCGGTGAGACCACCGCCAGCTCGTACAGCTCGGACGCCTGCGCGAACTCCGCGTCATACGTGGCCACGGTGTCGATGCTGGGATGCGCGACGGCCGCGCCCAGGTGCAGGGCCGCGAAGGGCTTCAGCACCGCGGCGGCGTGAGTCGACACGGAGACGTTCTCGTCGGAGAAGCGGATCACCGGAATCGTGCGCCGCACCTGGTCCACGATGTCGTACGCCCGACCCTTGGTCTCGCGCGGGAACAGCTCCGCGGCCTGGCGCAGCTCGGTGAGCCCCAGCTGGGTCATCGCGACCTCGTCGATGCGCGGCACCACCCACGCGTTCCACTCGTCGAAGTACTTCACGCCCGGCAGGAACCTGCAGAGCGCGGAGCCGTCGAGATAGATCACGCGTCCAGACTATCGCCGTGCCAAGCGAGTGCACCGCCATGCGGAGACACTCGCCGTCGCGCGGCCCTCGGCGGGCGAGGGAGTCCTAGCGCTGCAGCTGCCGCATCGCCAGCTGGACCACCGCGATCAGCGCCTGCTTGGTCGCGGCCTTCTCGCGCGCGTCGGTGTACATGACCGGCACGCCCTGGGGGATTCCCAGCGCCTCGCGGACGTCCTCCAGCGTGTGCCGGGCGACTCCGTCGAAGCAGTTCACGCACACCACGAACGGGACTCCGCGCCCCTCGAAGTAGTCGACGGCCGGGAAGCACTGATCGAGTCGCTCGGTGTCGACGAGCACCACGGCGCCGATCGCGCCGCGCACCAGGTCGTCCCACATGAACAGGAACCGATCCTGGCCAGGGGTGCCGAACAGGTACAGCCACAGCGACCCGGGGAGCGCGATGCGCCCGAAGTCCATGGCCACGGTGGTGGTGGTCTTACGGTCGGTCACGCCGCCGGCGTCGTCGATCCCGAGGGACTTCTCGGTCATCGCGGCCTCGGTGTTCAGCGGATCGATGTCCGAGATCGACCCGATGAAGGTGGTCTTGCCCACCGCGAAGCCGCCCGCGATGACGATCTTGACGACGGTGGGGGCGACGGGGGGCGCGGGGGTCGCGACCGCCGCGTCAAAGGGCTGCGATGCCATCGAGGACACTCTCCAGAAGGCTCAGGGACAGGCCGCCGGACTCGTCATGAGTGGACGAGTCGTCGGCCGTTCCGCCGGTGTAGATAGTCAAGTGATTTTCTTCAGCAAGATCCGTCACCAGCACGCGGACCACGCCGAGCGGAAGCCGGGTGTGGGCCGAGAGCTCGGCGACGGATTGATATTGACCCGCAGCGAGCTGCAGGATCGTTTTCTTCTCAGGGGTGAGCCCCTTCAAAGTCTGTGGGTCCGAGCGGGACTCGACCAGCGCCTCCATCGGGAGGACCGTCGTCGCCGCGCTCACACGGCCGCCCGTGACTGCGTACGGGCGGACCCCGTAGGTCTCGTCGTCGCCGAAAGGCGTCGTCGCGTCTGTCATGGCGGCCGTCCTCCTCAGGAACGCGTGTGACCGTCGGTGGGAAGGTTCTGGCGCATCTCCGTGATGAGCTGCGGGGTCAGGGCGTTCTCCGTGCGCGAGACGAGCAGCGTCATCTCGTAGCCGACCAGCCCCACGTCGCACGTCGAGTCCGCGGCCACCGCGAGCACCGCGCCGTTCGAGACGCTCATGAGGAACAGGAACAGCTCGTCCATCTCGATGATCGACTGGCGCACCTCGCCCGCGCGCAGCTGACGCGCCGCGCCCCGCGTGAGGCTGGCCATCCCGGACACGACGGCGGCGAGGGTGTCGCCGCCGGTGCGGTCCAGGTTCTTGGACATCGCCATGAGCAGGCCGTCAGCGCTCACCACCAACGTGTGTCGGGTTCCGGGGACTGTCTGGACGAAGTTGTCCAGCAGCCATCCGAAGTTGGTGGCCTCAGTACTGAGCTCGGTCACTGCGTCTCCTTGCAATTGCCGCTCCGGGGACGGAGCGAGTTCTCGATGGTCGGGTGGATACGTGCGCAGGCTCTCATGACTCGGAGGCCTCCGCGGGCTCAGTCTGGCGGTCGAAGGCCGCGACGTCGTCACGCGCCCGCTTGGTGCCGGAATAGAACGAGTTGAAGCGGCTGCGCACAGCGTCCGCGTCGCGCTCGGCAGGGGCCAGCGACGCGTCCTCCTCGAGGGGCTTCACCTCCACCGGCTCCGCGTCGGCGGGGCGCCGGCGCTGGAGTCCCGCGCGCGTCTTCTCCACCTTGGGCCGCTCGGATGCGAGCGAGCTGAGCTCCGAGAACACCGCGCTCGTCAGGTCCGCGCCGCCGTCGTTGTTGTCGGGCTGGATCACCGGCTGATAGGTGGTCGCTCCCTCGGGCTCGGCCGCCTCGAGCGCACTCGCGCCCGCCGCCTCCCATCCCGAGGCCTGGGCGAGCTCATCGGGGGTGTAGGCCGATGCGCTCGCGGTTGCCGGCGGTTCCGCGGAGGCAGCGCTCTGCGACGCCTCCCACGCGTCCGCCTCCGCGCTGTCGCCCGCATCGGGCGCGAACGCCTGCGGCGCCGCGTGCGGCTCCTGCCAGTCTTCAGCCTGCTCCGCGGGCTGCTCGGTTTCGGGACGCTCCCACCACGGAACGTCCTGGTCGCTGGGCTGTGCGCCCTCGTCCGGCGCGGCTTGGGTGGGCGCGGCGTCGCGCGGCTCGGCCGTCGCGTCGGGCGAGAAGGACGTCGGCCCGGCCGATGCGGCACTCACCTCATCCGTGCGCTCGGCTTCGCTTCCCGGCGCCGATGCGGTCTCGGGGGCGGACTGCCACGACACCGGCGGCGCTGGCTGGTCGCCTTCCGGGCGATACGCGCCGCCATGGGCGGCTGCGGGTGCACTGGGCACCGAGGCCGGCGCATCGGTCGAGGCCCACTGCGCGCCCGCGACGTCGGTCGCCGGCGCTGCGGCCTTCGCGGCTGCGGACTCACCGCGACGCCCGCGTCCGAACAGCCGAGAGAAGAACCCGGGCCGCTGCTCGGTCTCCTCGTCGACCGCGCTCTGGATCAGCTCATCGAGGCTCGGGCCCTGCTCTCGCACGTCGTCAGCAGGCGCGGCGTCGTGGGCAGGTGCGCGGTCGTCGAGCGGGACCGCGCCCGCCATCGGCGTCGCGACCTGCGGCTCGCCAGGCTGGTCCGCCGGCTCGTGGCCGACCGCGTCGCGCTCCGTGTCGTGGTCCGCTGCGGCAGCCTCGGGACCCGGCATGAAGCCACGGGCGGGCGAGGTGTGGTCGAGGGGCTCCTGACTCGGAGCGGCATCGGACTGCCACGGCATCGGCGCTTCGCTCTCGGCCGAGGGTGCGTCGTGGTCGCTGGGGGCGGGGTGCTCCGCTGGATCCTCCACCAGGGAGACGTGCTCGACCCCGCCGTACGGAGCCTGCGCCATTTCGCCATCCGCCGCGGCGTCGTAATCGGGAGCGGCGTCGTGCTCGTAGAGCGGCGCTGGCTCCTCGTCCTCGTCAGCCTCGAGAGAAGGCACCACGAAGGGCCCGTCGAAGCTCGCGGGAGCGGCATCGTCGTGACTGTCGTGGGACTCGTCGTGCTCGAACACAGGCGTGGCCGGGGACTCCTCTGCGGCGTGCGCGGGGGCGCTGTCCGGTGCGGCGTCGAACTTGGGCATGCGGAACAGCGGCAGCCCGTCGCTCGCGGCCGGCGTCGTCGACTGACCGTCGCCCGCCTGCGCCGCGTCACCCGCAGGCGCGGCGTCCTCGGCAGGCGCGGCGTCCTCGGCACGGGCGCCGCGGTGCCGCTCGCGCCGGGAGAAGAACGCGACGGCGCCGGTCGCTGCGGGAGCCTCGGGGACGCCTTCCGGCTCAGCCTCGGCAGGTGCGGCGTCAGCCGGTTCAGTGTCGGCAGGCGCGGTGTCGCCCGATTGCGGGCCGCCGGTCTCGGCGGCGCCCCAGTGGGGCTCGCTGAGGTCCGTGACTGCTCCGTCCTCGACCGCGCCGTCCTCGTATGCATCCTCGTCGGGCTCGAGCGCGGGGATCGCGTGCTGTTCGCGGCGCGGAAGCTCGGGAGCGAAGGTGGTCTCGGGAGCCGATCCCACCTCGTCCTCGGTCTGTCGGCGCGAGCGGAACCCTCGGAACATGGAGGAGCGCTGCTCCGGAGACTGCGGGGCGATCTCGGTGGGTGAGATGGACGGGGTGAAGCCCCCCGCCTGCTCCGCCGCGAGCGCCGACATCTGCGCATCGGTGGCGCGCGCGGGCAGTCCGACGATGGACGTCCGCTCTTGCGACTCCTCCGCGGAGGATGGCGTGTCCCGACGCCGGCGCGAGGGCAGGCCGGACGCCGATGTGCCGCTGGTCAGCTCCTGCGGGTCGTTCTGCTCCGCGGCCGGAGCGGCCGCGGCATCCGCCGCGATGAGGGCGTCGATCGAGTCGGGGTCGGCCGCGTCCACGTCTCCCCTGCCGGCCAGAGTCGCGCCCTCCTCGAGCGCGGTCGGGATGTAGGCGGCGGTGCCCGCACCCTCCGACATCTCCGTGTACTCCTCGGATGCGTCGTGGGGGACGAGGGCCGTGGGTGCCTGGGTGTCCTCGTCCAGGGCGGGCGACGCCACATGACGCGGCGCCGTCTCCTCGTCGCGCGCGAAGAGCGCGCGCGGCATCGCGATGATCGCGAGGGTGCCTGCGCCCTCCTGCGACTGGAGCTCGATGCGGGCTCCCACGCGGCGGGCGATCCGTCCCACCACGAACAGTCCCAGTCGCTGCGCTCCGAGGATCTCGGACGCGGCGGTCGAGTCGACGCGGTTGTTGGCGGCGGCGAGCTCCTTCTCGGTCATGCCGATTCCGGCGTCCTCAATCTCCACCACATAGTCATCGCCCCGCTCGGACGTGCGCACCACGACTGCGGTGTCGGGGTCGGAGAAGACGGTCGCATTCTCAAGCAGCTCGGCGATCATGTGCGCCACGATCAGCGCGGAGTGCCCCAGCATGGGCGGGTCCGCGTCGAGTTCGAGCTGCACGCGCTCGTACGCCTCGATCTCGGAGGACGCGGTGCGGACCACGTCCGACAGCGGCATCGGCCGGCGCAGGCGACGCCCAGTCTCGATCCCGGCGAGCACCAGCAGCGACTCCGAGTTCCGGCGCATCCGCGTCGCGAGGTGGTCGAGCGCGAACAGCTTGGTCAGGGTCTCCTGATCATCCTCGGAGCGCTCCATCTCGTCGATCGAGGACAGCTGGCGGTTGAGCAGCACCTGGTCGCGACGCGCGACGTTGACGAACATCTCCGAGATCGAGCCGCGCAGCGCGGCCTGCTCGCCCGCGATCGCGAGGGTGGCCGCGTTGACGCCGTTGAACGCCTCGGCCAGGCGCCCCACCTCGTCGGACGACTCGACCGGGATCTGGACCTCGGTGACGTCGACGGTCTCGCCGGGCATCGCCACACGCTCCACCAGTCGCGGAAGTTCCTGACGCACCGCGGTCGCGGTCGTGGTCAGGCGCCGCAGCGGGCCGATGATGCGCCGCGCGATCAGCAGCGCGACGACGACCGAGACGATGATGACGAGCACGGCGACGGCGATCGTCAGGAGCAGCTGGGTCACGGCGGCCTGAGTCACCGCGGCCGAGCGGTTCTCGATCTCCGCGAGTGTCGCGTCGCGGGCAGCCTCGTACTGTTCAGCTTCGGCCTCGACTGCGGCCGCCCACACCTCTGGGTCCTCTTGAGCGACCGAGAAGTCGAGACCGCTCGAGATGCTGGTTCGGGTGGACACGAAGGAATCGGAGCGGTCCCCCGTCAGTTCCTCCGAGGCGCCGAACGGCGGCAGGGCCCGGTCGTCCCCGAGAGCGACGGCGGATGACTGCGCCCGCTCGAGAGCAAGGTCGGTGCGGAGCTGGTAGTCCTGCAACAGGTCGATCTCGCCGCCGTCGGGCGCGAACGCGCCCACGCGGATGACCCGCTCCGCGAGCAGGCCCTCTCGCAGCACGCGCTCGTCGAGGGCCGCCAGATCGCTGTAGGCACGCAGCGTCTCGATCAGCTGCGGGTCGGTCACCGCCACCACGACGTCGTCCGCGGCGCCAGAGACCTGGCCGAGCACGGCGTCGTAGTAGCCGGTCAGGCTGGCACGGAGAACGCTGAGCGACCTGGTCGAGTCACGGGTGGACTCCAGGTTGTCGAGAAGGTCCCGGCTCTCCAGCAGCGATTCCACCGCCGCCTCGTTGCGCTCGTCGGCGGCGAGCTGCTCCGCGCGGCCGAACAGCCCGGTCACCGCCGCGTCGACCTCGGGGTAGACGTCCTGCAAGGCCTGCTGCCAGCGCGCCGGCTCCACGTACGCCGCCTGGGCGGCCTCGTTCTCGGCCCGGATCTGCGAGGCCAGGGCCTGCAGCTCCTCCGCCACGCCTGCAGGCGCGTCGTCGGCGATCGCCTCGACGCCGGTTGCGGCGGACTCGTATCCCTCGGACATCGCGGTGGTGGTCGGCTCGTCCGGGAAGGTGGCCCACTCTCCCGTGACCGCGGGAACGACCTCGACCGCGCGCTCGGACTCGAGGATCGCGGAATTCGCCGTGGACCCGAGCACGTCGACGATCCGCTCGCGCAGCTGGGCGGCGCGATCGTCCTCCTGCTCCTCGGCGTCGGCCGCAGGCTCCAGGCCGTCGATCGCCGCCGTCACGTCGGCGAGCGCCCAACCGGTGGCGCTGACGGCCTCCGTGAGCGCTTCCGAGCCGTCGTCCTCGCTCGACACATAGTTGATCGCGGCGCGGCGCTCCTCTTGGAGCACGTCCTCGAGAGTCCTGGTCTCCGCGAGAGTCTCCACGAGTGACGAGGTGTTGCGCGCCGCGCCCAGGTCCTGCGCCGACCCGAAGGTGATGAAGCCTGCCGCGAGCACGAGCACAAGAATGGGCACCGCGACCACCGCGAGGAGCTTCCCGCGGATGCTTAGCCTCTGGAGCATCTGTTCTCTCCCTCATGTGCCGCCACGCGTGCGGCGTCCGGTTTCCGGACACGCTTCCATGCGCCTGGACCCCCGAGTTATCGGCCTCCCTGCCAAGAACCTGAAATCCTGGGGACTGCTATGTGGTGAGACGCTACATTGGCGCGGCCATGACGCGAAGACACGGGAGCAATAGTGTGAGAATCGCCACTTTCCACGGTCACGGTGGACCGGAGACGCTCGTGCTCGGCGAGGCCCCTGAACCGCGGGCGGGCCGGGACGAGGTCCTGATCCGCGTGCGCGCGGCGGGCGTCAACCGCGCGGACGTCCTCCAGCGCGAGGGCCGCTACCCGCCTCCGCCAGGGACGCCTCAGTGGCCCGGGCTCGAGGTCGCGGGCGAGATCGCCGCGATCGGCGATGCGGTGACGCGCTGGAACGTCGGCGACGCGGTGTGCGCCCTGCTGCCCGGCGGCGGATATGCCGAGGTCGTCACGGTGGACGCCGGGCTGGTGCTTCCCGTCCCGCCGGGCCTGACCATGACCGAGGCGGGAGGGCTCATGGAGGCGGCGTGCACCGTCCAGTCCAACCTGCAGGCGGCCGATGCGCGGGCGGGGGAACGCCTGCTCGTCCACGGCGGCTCGGGCGGGGTGGGTCATCTCGCGATCCAGATCGGCGCCGCGCTCGGGCTCGAGGTGTGGGCGACCGCGGGCGGCTCCGATCGGGCAGATCGGTGCGCGACGCTCGGCGCGCACCCCATCGACTACCGCAGCGACGACTTTCAGGCAGTCATGAGCGAGGCGGGCGGCGCCCACGTGATCCTCGACGTCGTGGGCGGCGCCTACCTGTCACGCAACGTCGATGCGCTGGCCACCGGCGGCAGGCTCGTCGTCATCGGCATGCAGCGCGGAGCGCGGGCGGAACTGAACCTCGGCACGCTGCTGACCAAGCGTGCCCGGGTGATCGGCACCACGCTCAGGTCGCGCCCGCTCCACGAGCGGCGCGCGATCGTCGCGGCGGTCGAGGAGCAGGTGTGGCCGCTGGTGCCGGAGTCCGTGCGACCGATCGTCCACGCGACCGTGCCGCTGGAGCGGGCGAGCGACGCGCATCGGGCGCTCGAAGGCGGCGAGGTGTTCGGAAAGGTCGTGCTGACCACGGACGACTGAGCACGCAGGACCGAGCCGGCCCCAGCATCGGCCGTCGCGTGGCGATTCGCGTCAGCGCAGATTGCCGGCCGCGAGCGAGGCCGCGAGCGCCGGCGAGGTGGGGAGGCGAGGGATGAGCGTCGCCTGCAGCGCGTGATAGATGTCCGCCTTGCCCTCCCACACGGTGCGCGAGACGCGGTTGCTCGGGCCCAGCTCGTGCCACCACGACCCTCCCTCGCGGTCCAGGTGGTGCTCGCCCACGTAGTCCCACCAGCGCTGGTACTGCTCCGCGTAGACCGGCTGGCGCGTCACCTGCCACAGCACGGCGGCGGCACCGATCGCCTCGGCTGCGACCCAGTGCATGCGCTCGCGCACCACGGGCCGGCCGTCCCAGTCGACGGTGTAGACGAACCCGGTCGCCCCGTCGACGCTCCACCCCTCGCGCACCCCTGCGTCGTACAGCGCGCTCGCGTCATCGCGCATCCACTCAGGATGTGCGAGACCGGACTGCTGCAGCGAGGCCGCGAGCTGAAGGGTCAGTCGCGCCCACTCGAACCAGTGGCCGACGGTCGCGCCGTACGGCCTGAACGGGTGCGCCGGGGCGTCCTCGTTGTAGGACAGCACGGGCTCCCAGTGCGCGTCGAAGTGCTCGGGCAGCCTCCACTGGTGCCCGCGCGCATAGCGGTGCACCGCGCGCTCCGTGATGCGCAGCGCGCGCTGCAGCAGCGCCTTGTCCCCGGTGACGTCCGCGGCGGCGAGGTACGCCTCCACCGTGTGCATGTTCGCGTTGATGCCGCGGTAGTCCACTTCACCCGACCAGTCGCGCGCGAACTCCTCGCGGCTCATCCCGGCGTCGTCGTCCCAGAACCGCTCGGTGTGGACGGCGACGGCCTCGTCGAGCAGCTCTCTCGCCTCGGGCCTGCCGGCCGCCGTGGCGGAGGCGGCGGCGAGGATCACGAAGGCGTGCCCGTACGCCTGCTTCGCCGGATTGGTCGGACCGTCTGCGCCCACCGCCGCGAACCATCCGCCGTGCTCGTCGTCGCGCAGGCGACCGCGCAGAGCATCCAGCCCGTGGTCCGCGAGCGCCGCGGCTCCCGGCCTGCCCATCATGGTGGCGAGCGAGTAGCAGTGCGTCATGCGGCACGTGATCCACAGCTCGATGTCGTGGTTCTCGACGCGCTCGCCGGCCTCGTCCAGCCAGCCGAACCCGCCGGTCGGGTCGACGCTCGCCGCGCCGAACTCCAGCAGCCGGTCGGACTCGGCCTCGAGCCAGCGGTGATGGGCCGGAGCCGTGAGCCACGTCATGGCACGAGCCTAGGGCGTGGGCCGCCGCCTGGGTAGGGGCAGCGGCCGCTCAGAGCACCGCGAGGCGGTCGGGATCGATGAGCCGTTGCAGCAGCGGCAGGATGCCGTCGTCCTCGACCGAGGCGAGCACCTCGTCCGCGAGAGCGCGCACGTGCTCGGGCGCCGAACCCATCGCGGCCGAGTGCCCGGCCCACTTGAGCATCTCGGTGTCGTTGTTGCCGTCACCCGCCGCGACCGTGTGGTCGGGGTAGACGCCCAACTGGCGGCGCAGCGCCTCGAGCGCCGAGGCCTTCGAGACTCCCGGCGGCGTGAGATCCAGCCACGCCGAGTACCCCACCGCGTAGGTGACGTCGTTGAGCCCGATCCGGTGGACCAGGTCGTCGAAGTGGCTGACGTCCTGGCCCGGGGCGCGGATCACCACGCGCGTGGCCTCCTCGTGAGCGAGGTCGTCGAAGCTCTCGACCACGCGCTGGCGTCCCTCCAGCTCGCCCATCGGGAACTCGCGGTTGACGCGGAAGCCCACCCCCAGGTCCTCCACCGCGAAGAACGCATCGGGCATCTCCTCGCGGATCAGCTCGAGAGCCGCGCGCGGGTTGAACGTGACGGTCTCGACGATGTCGTAGCCGCCCGGGCTCGCCGGGTTGAGGCGGACGGTCACCGCGCCGTTCGAGCACACCGCCCAGCCGCGGCGAATGCCCAGGGCCTGCGCCACCGGCATGGTGCCGACGATGTTGCGGCCCGTGGCCAGGATCACGTGATTGCGGCACATGCGCACCTGCTCGATGGCGCTCACGACCGCGGGCGAGATGCCGCCTCCCCAGTGCATCAGGGTGCCGTCGATGTCGAGGCCGATCAGCCGCCACATGTCGTTGTCGAGAGGGGGTCTCATGGGGGCCTGGCTCATGCGAAGAGCCTACGACGGCCTGATGACGCGACCGTCAACCCTGCGTCGCAAGCAACGGACCATCTGAGTTCGCGACAGTGCGCCACGCATGCCCACCCGCTGGCGGGCACAGTCGATCCGGTCCGTCGGTCGGAGATCGTGGCCGAGCGGCGAGGGTGCCGGGCCGAGAGCGCGGGCCGCGTCAGGCGACGGGGTCGAGGCGCTCGAGGCCGCCCAGGTAGGGGCGCAGGATCTCGGGCACGTGCACGCTGCCGTCCGCCTGCTGGTGGTTCTCGAGCAGCGCCACGATCCAGCGGGTGGTGCCGATGGTGCCGTTGACGGTCGCCACGGGCGTGGTGCCCTGCTCCCCGCGCTCGCGGATCGCGAGACGGCGCGCCTGGTACGTGGTGCAGTTCGAGGTGGACGTGACCTCCATCCACCGCTCCTGGCTCGGCAGCCACGCCTCGCAGTCGAACTTGCGCGCGGCAGACGAGCCGAGGTCGCCCGCCGCGGTGTCGATCACGCGGTAGGGCAGCTCGAGCGCCTGCAGCATGCGCTCCTCGATCTCGAGGAAGCGCGCGTGCTCGGCCGCCGCATCGGCCGCCGTGACGTAGCTGAACATCTCCACCTTGTGGAACTGGTGCACGCGGATGATCCCGCGGGTGTCACGGCCGGCCGAGCCGGCCTCGCGCCGGTAGCACGCGCTCCATCCCGCGTAGCGCAGCGGCCCGTCCGACAGGTCCAGGATCTCGTCGGTGTGATAGCCCGCGAGCGCCACCTCGGACGTGCCGGTCAGGTAGAGCTCGTCGCGCTCGAGGTAGTAGATCTCCTCCGCGTGGCTGCCGAGGAACCCCGTGCCGGCCATGGTCTCGGGGCGCACCAGGGTGGGCGTGATCATCGGGCTGAAGCCACCCTCCTGCGCCGCGTTCATGGCCGCGTTCAGGATCGCGAGCTCGAGCCGCGCACCGATTCCGGTGAGGAAGTAGAAGCGCGCGCCGGACACCTTGGCGCCGCGCTCCATGTCGATCGCGCGCAGCCGCTCGGCTATGCCTAAGTGATCCTGGACCTCGACGCCCTCGGCCGCGAAGTCGCGCGGCTGGCCCTCGTGGCGCAGCACCGTGAAGTCGTCCTCGCCGCCGCTCGGAACGCCGGACTCGGGAATGTTGCCCAAGGACCGGGCGAGCTCGACCGCGCGAGCCGCGGCCGCATCGGCGCTCGCCTGGAGTTCCTTGACCTCGGTCGACAGCTGCTTGGTGCGGGCCAGCAGCTCCTGCTTGGCCTCGCCGGAGGCCTGCGCCACCTCCTTGCCGAGAGCCTTCTGCTCGGCACGCCTGGCCTCGAAGTCCGCGAGGGCCGCGCGGTGGGCGGCGTCCGCCTCCAGCACCTGGTCGACGACGCCAGGGTCCGCTCCTCGAGAGCGCTGGCTGGCCCTCACGACGTCGGGTTCGGCACGGAGCAGCTTGAGGTCGATCATGCCCGCGAGTCTATCGGCGGAGCGTAGGCTCACCTCATGCTTGGCACCATCCTCGGATCAGTCGCGCTGGTCCTCGCCCTCGTCGCGCTCGTGATGTCCGTCACGCTCACCCGCAGCCTGGGCGCACGCGACCCCATTGCGGTGCCCCGCATGTGGCGCCGCGTGCTGATGCTGCGCTCCACCATCCCGGACTACGCGGGACAGTTCTCCCCGGACTCCCAGAACCGGACCACGATCGCGTTCATCGCGAACCCCACCAAGGAGGGCGTGCAGGAGATGCACGAGCGGGCGCTGCGCGCGTGCTCGATCCGCTATCTCCCGCAGCCCATGTGGTTCCACACCACGGCGGAGGACCCCGGCTACGGGATGGCCAAGGACGCGATCGCCGCAGGCGCTGACGTCGTGGTCGCCGTGGGCGGCGACGGCACCGTGCGAGCCGTCGCCGAGGCCTGCGCCGGGACCGACGCCACGATGGGCATCCTGCCCCTCGGCACGGGCAACCTGTTCGCGCGCAACCTGGACTTCCCCGTGGGAGACACCCCAGCGCTGTTGCGCGCGATCCTCGACGGCGACGATCTGACGGTGGACGTCGGATACGTCGACGTCGAGCGCGCCTTCGCCGGTCACGGCGAGGACGGCCGCTACCTGTTCCTGGTGATGGCGGGCGCGGGCATGGACGCGGAGATGGTCGCGAGCACCAACCCCACGCTCAAGCGCCGCCTGGGCTGGCTCGCGTACTTCTTCGCCGCGCTGCGCCACCTGCACGACAAGCGCATGACTGCCACGGTGTCGATCGACGGGGCCGACGCGGTGCAGAACGAGATGCGCACGGTGCTGGTCGCGAATGCGGGGCGACTTCCCGGCGGCCTGCAGCTGATTCCTGACGCGTCGATCACGGACGGCCAGCTGGACATCGCGACGCTCGATGCTCGCGCCGGGATCGTGGGCTGGACGGATCTGTTCGGCTCCGTCGTGGCCCAGGGCGCCGGCATCAAGCAGTCGGAGCTGCTCAAGGCGTGGCGGGTCTCGCGGATCGATCACGCGCGCGGCACCAAGGTCGAGATCGAGATGGACTCCCCCTACCGCGTCCAGGTCGACGGCGAGTCCCTCGGCCGCGCCAAGAGGGTGACCGCCTTCCTCGCGCCCGGCGCGCTGCACGTCCGCGTGCCGGCGAGGCCGCAGGCGAGGGACTGACCGCCACGGAGCGTCACTCGTGGGCGGTTCGGATCCCTGGTGCCCGCTTCAGTTCTGACCAGCCCGCACGCTCACGCCCGTGAACTCACGCGTGCTGGCCGCGGCGCAGCTCCTCCACCCACGTGCGCGCGGTCGCGAAGTCCGCGTCTGAGGTGCCGGTGGCGATCGGGGTGACCTCTCGGTGCACCGCGGGGTAGGACCCCAGGTAGCGCACGACGGGGCACGTGCGGCGCAGGCCGATGAGCGCCTCCGCCATGCGCTGCTCCGCGATGTGACCCAGGGCGTCGATCGAGAACGAGTACTCGCCCGGCCGTTCGCCGATGGGGCGCGACTCGATCCGCGACAGGTTGACGCCCCTCACCGCGAACTGCTCGAGCATCTCGAGCAGCGCTCCCGAGCGGTCCGTGGGCAGGTGCACGACCAGCGTGGTCTTGTCGGCGCCCGTCGGCGCCGGCGGCTCCTCTGGCCGCCCCACCCGGACAAACCGCGTGGCGGCGTTCGCGTTGTCCGCGATGCCGTCGGCCAGCACCTCGAGCCCCAGTGCGGCCCCTGTCCCGGGCGGCGCGAGCGCGGCGTCGAATCCCACCTGATCGGCGGCGACCGAGGCGTCCGCCAGCAGGCGCGCGGCGGCCGTGTTGGAGGAGGACGGGACGAATGTGGCCTCGGGCAGAGTCGCGTGCGCCCACCGGCGCACCTGGGCCCAGCCGTGCGAATGCGCGCTCACGCGGCGGATCTGCCGCACGCGGACGCCTCGTCGCACCAGCAGCTCGAACGCGACTGGCAGCACCGTCTCGCCCACGATCACCAGTGGCGATCCCTCGGCCAGCGTGTCCAGGGTCGCGGTGACTCCCCCCTCGACGGTGTTCTCGATCGCCACCACCGCGTAGTCGGCGTCGCCACCCCGCACGGCCGCAATGGCCGTCGGCACGTCGATGACGGGGATGTATTCGGCCTGGTCCGGCGGCACCATCCTGCGCAGCGCCGCCTCGGTGAAGGTGCCCTCGGGGCCTAGGAACGCATAGCGCGGCAGGCCGCTCACTGGCGGTGCTCCGATGAAGGCGAGTCCGCATCGGCCGCGGTGGCGTTCCCGGGAGCCGCAGCGTCGGCGGCGTCTGCCTCGCGAGAGCCGCCTCGCCCCGTCGCTCCGCGGGTGCCGCCCAGGGAGCCTCGCACGCGGCGTGCGGTCACGGCCATCATGACGTCACGGTACTGGGTCGCGCGCGCGGGGGCCGACCGTGCGCCCCCGCTCGGCGGCTTGTGGCGGATGTCGCACTCGACCTCGGTCACGGTGAGGCCCGCGCGGAGCACGTCGATGGTCATGCCCACCTCGAGGCCGGAGCCATGCGCCATGGGGATGGCTGCCTCGAGAGCGTCGCGGGTGAGGCAGCGGATGGGGCCGAGCGGCTCGGCCGGCACCCAGCCGGAGGCGCGTTCGATGGCCCGGCGCGCCGCCTTCGATGAGGCACCAGTCGCCTTCCCGGAGGCCTCCGTCAGCGCGATCGCAAGGTCCGCGACGTGCTCGGTCACCGCCGGCACGAGCGGGGCGGCGCCGATCGCGTGGTGGCCCAGCCCGCCCGGCAGCAGCAGGATCGCCCGCGAGGTGCGGCCGGGCTCGTCGCGCATGGCGATGACGGATGCCCCCGTCTCGACGGACGCCGTGCGACCACGGTGATGCGAGTGGCGCACCACGACCGCGCCCGCCTTGCGTGCGAGCTCCTGAGTGTTGTCGCCGGAGGCGTCGTCGACCACCAGCACCAGGTCGACCCCCGGAATCGCCCGCGCCGCGCGGACGGTCGCGGCGATGCGGCGGGCCTGGTTGTGAGCGACGATGAGCGCGGCGGCGCCGTGCAGGTCCTCGGGCTCCTTGATGGCGCGGCGGCGGCGAGCAGCGGAGCTGAGGGGGCGCTTGCGCGCAGGAGCGGGAGCCCGCTCGGCGACCTCGCCGACCGGGCTCGTCTCGACGGGCGCGTCCCCCTTCGCTGCGGACGGGGACGCGCTGTCCTTGCGCTTCGCGGCCACGCGACCAGCCTAGCGTCCTCACCGGGTGGTTTTGTCAGACGTTGACGCAAACGTAAATCTCTCGTGACCCGACGAACGGGCCGCGTTCCCATTGCCGTTCACAGCCGCGAGGTGCAAGAGTGGGCACCATGCATGAGCGCGCCGGAACCCCCGCCCAGCCCCAGGACCTCATCGACCCGTCAGCGCTGCTGTCGGCCTATTACGACCTCGTGCCCGACCCCTCCGAGCCCGAGCAGCAGGTGGTGTTCGGCACGTCGGGTCACCGTGGCAGCGCGTTCGACACCGCCTTCAACGAGGCGCACATCGTCGCGACGACTGCGGCGATCGTGGAGTACCGGCGCGGGCAGGGCACGGATGGGCCCGTGTTCCTCGGCATCGACACCCACGCGCTGTCACTGCCGGCGATGGAGACCGCCATCGAGGTGCTCGTCGCCGCCGAGGTCGAGGTGCGGGTCGACGCCCGCGGCCGGTACACACCCACCCCAGCGGTGAGCCACGCCATCCTCACGGCCAACGGCGCCGTGTCCCCCGGGGGACTGCGCACGTCCGGCCCCGGCCTGGCCGACGGCATCGTGGTCACTCCCTCCCACAACCCGCCGCGCGACGGCGGCTTCAAGTACAACCCGCCTCACGGCGGCCCGGCCGATGCGGACGCGACGGGGTGGATCGCCCGTCGCGCCAACGAGTTTCTGGTGGGCGGCAAGTGGCGGCAGATCCCGCGCGTGCGCTACGCCCTCGCCCGCACCGCTCCTCAGGTCAAGCCGCACGACTTCATGGCGAACTACGTGCGCGACCTGCCGAACGTGATCGACCTGGAGGCCATCCGCTCGGGCGGCGTGCGGATCGGCGCCGACCCCCTCGGCGGCGCGGCGGTCGACTACTGGGGCGCGATCGCGGAGGAGCACCGCCTCGAGCTCACGGTGGTCGATGAGACCGTGGACCCCTCGTGGCCGAACATGCACCTCGACTGGGACGGCAAGATCCGCATGGACTGCTCCTCCCCCCATGCGATGGCAGGCCTGCGGGGGCTCATGGACGACCCCGACGCCCCGTACGACATCGCCACCGGCAACGACGCGGACGCGGACCGCCACGGCATCGTCACGCGCGATGGCGGCCTGATGAACCCCAACCACTTCCTCGCGACCGCCATCTCGTACCTGTACGGCGGGGCGCGGCCCGAGTGGCCCAGCGATGCCCGCATCGGCAAGACGCTCGTCTCCTCGAGCCTCATCGACCGGGTTGGCAGGCAGTTGGGCCGCACCGTCGAGGAGGTACCGGTGGGCTTCAAGTGGTTCGTCCCGGGCCTGTTGAGCGGCGAGGTGGGGTTCGGCGGCGAGGAGTCCGCCGGGGCCTCGTTCCTGCGCCGCGATGGCCGCGTGTGGACCACGGACAAGGACGGCATCATCCTGTGCCTGCTCGCATCCGAGATCACCGGGGCCACGGGCAAGAGCCCGTCGGAGCAGCACCGCGGGCTCACGAGCGAGCTCGGGGAGAGCTGGTACGCGCGCGTCGATGCCCCGGCCACGAAGGCGGAGAAGGACACCCTCAAGGGCCTGTCCCCCGACCAGGTGTCCGCCACCAGCCTCGCGGGGCAGGACATCACCGCCAAGCTCACCGAGGCGCCGGGCAACGGCGCCGCCATCGGCGGCCTCAAGGTCACCACGGCCGATGCGTGGTTCGCCGCGCGTCCGTCCGGCACCGAGGACGTCTACAAGATCTACGCCGAGTCGTTCGTCTCCGAATCGCACCTCGCCGAGGTCCAGGCGGCGGCGCGCGACGTGGTCTCCGAGGCGCTCGAAGGCTAGCGGCGGCGTGACCGGCGCCTACTCGGTCCCCACCACGCCATCCGCCGAGATGGCCTGTTCTGCCTCGTCGTTCACGTCGAGAGCCGTTCCGTCGGACAGCAGCCGGCGCGCGGCTTCGAGAGCGGGTTCGTCACGCCACCGGCCGATGCGCCAGGATCGTTCGCGCGAACCGTCGCCTGGGTGCGGGGCGTCGGCCGCCGGCGATCAGGTGGGCGTGACCTCCGGGATGCTGCGTTGCGCGAGCCAGTGCTCGAACTCCGCCGGAGGCATGGGCCGGCCGAAGTAGAAGCCCTGCGCGAACTCGGCGCCGAGTCCACGCAGGAACTCGAGCTGCGCGAGGGTCTCGACCCCCTCGGCGATCGTGGCGAGGCCGAAGTTGTGGGCGAGAGACACGATGGTCGCGATGAGCTCCCGGTCCCGCTGGCTCGTCTCCACTTGATCCACGAAGGAACGATCGATCTTGATGAAGTCGACGGGGAAGTCCTTGAGGTACCGCAAGGAGCTGTAGCCCGTGCCGAAGTCGTCGATCGCGACCTGCACGCCGAGACTGGTGAACCGATGAAGCTGGTCCACCACCACATCGGGCTGAGAGGCGACCGTCTCCGTGATCTCCAAGGTCAGCGACCGGGGCGTGATTCCGGTCTCCCGCAGCACACGCTCCACATGGTGGCCGAACTCGACGTCGTAGAACTGGTCCACAGAGATGTTGACGGCGACGGGAACCTCGCCCACGTCGTCGGACCGCCAGCGCACCTGCTGGCGGCATGCGTTCTCGAGGACCCACACCCCGATCTCGTGAATGAGGCCTGCGCGCTCGGCGACCGGGATGAACTCGTCGGGCGACACGTCACCGAATTCGGGGTGGCGCCAGCGCAGCAGGGCCTCGGCTCCGTGAATCTCGCCGGTGAGCAGGTCCACCTGAGGCTGATACACCAGCGTGAGCTCGTCGTTCACGAGCGCGTGGCGCAGAGCGAGCTCCATGCGTCGGGCCCGGGTGCTCTCCCGCTCTCCGAGAGCGCGGTGCAGGGCCACATGGTGCTGGCCCGACCTCTTGGCATGAAGCATCGCATCATCCGCTTTGCGCAGCAGCGTGTCGGCGTCCAGGCCGTCTGCGGGATAGGTGGCGATGCCGATGCTCACGCTGGCCATGACGGGAAGGTCGCCGATGACGAAAGGCTCGCGCAGCGCGTGCTCCAATCCGTGCGCGTACGCCAGGCCGGCCTCCTCGCTCGTGTGCGGATGAAGGACGACGAAGTCGTCGCTCGCGTAGCGGAACAGCCGGCCGTTCTGGCCGGCGAACTCCTGGAGGCGCCGTGCCACCGCCGCCAGCAGACGGTCACCCACCGAGCGGCCCCACGTGTCGTTGACGACCTTGAGGCGATCCACGTCGATCACCAGCAGGTCCAGCGGGCTCTTGCTCCGCAGCGCGCCGTCGAGGGCGTCACCGAGCGCGTTGAAGTTGGGCAGTCCGGTGATGGTGTCGAGATAGGCCATCTCGTGGAGCGTCTGCCGCAGGTGCCTTCGCTCCGTGATGTCCTTCGCGATGCAGTGGATCGAGTGCACCTCGCTGCCGACGATGATCGGGATGACGGTGATGTGGAGATCGACGACCTCCTGGCGACTGTTGTGCATCGCGGTCTCGTACTGCACCGTGCGGCCCTCGAGAACCTTCGCGAACTCCGCGAAGGTCTGCTCTTGGCGCTCGGGGAGGATGAACGGCAGGAAGGGCTTGCCCAGCAGCTCTTCCGCCGGCCGTCCCATCAACGATGAGGTCGCCGCGTTGACGTAGAGGAACCTGCCCTCGACGTCGAACGTCACCACGGCGTCGACGTTGTCATCGTAGAGAGCGCGGTAGCGCTCCTCACTGTGCCGGAGTCGCTCCTCCATGCCGCGCTTGTCGGTGATGTTGCGCGCACGGCCGAACACGCCCGTCACGACGCCGTCCTCGATGTACGGGCGAGCGAGCACCTCGACCAGAACCGTCTCCCCCGATCGCGACATCAGCCGCACCTCGAACTCCTCGGCGCGGCGATCGAACACGCGTGAGATCAGCGCATTCGCCTGGTCCCTGTCCTCGGCGTGCACATAGTCCGCACAGTGAGTGCCCACCAGGTTGTCGCGCGTGTCGCCCAACATCGACGCGCCCGCAGGGTTGAGGTCGATGACGATTCCGGACGAGTCGAAGAAGTAGTTCATGTCCGTGCTGTCCTCGACAAGCTCGTGCACCTGTTCACGGGACTGGCGCAGGGCCTCGGCGAGTGAGTCGACCTCGGCAGCGCGCGAGGCGACCAGGCTGATCGGGCCATCATCGTCGAGCGGCGCCACGGTCAGAATCACCGGCTGCGAGCCCTCGAACGGTTCCCGGGTGGTCGCCTCCAGACGAAGCAGGCCGTCCGCCGTCCGCGCGGAGACCTCGAGCCCCTCCTCCTGCTGGTCCCAGGTGAAGTATCGGCGCAGGTCCTGGCCCTGAGCCCGCGCGGACGTCACCGCGAACAGGCGAGCGAAGGCCGGGTTCACCGTCACGATCTCGCACGCACCGTCGGGGTCGGTCTTGACCGCGGCGACGGGAATCGGCAGACCGCGGATCACCTGGTCCACGCTGTGCCACATCATGCTGCCGCTCACCTCGCTCCCCACGCGGTCGCTTCCCACATCGTTGTGGCAAGCACGTTGCTCCATAGTGGCCCAACTTCTGCCGTGAACGCGACTCTCATCCGTCGCGCTTGTCGCGATACATCGCCTGATCCGCTCGTTGCAGCAGGTCGTCGAAACCGAGGCCATGGCCTCCCATCGCCACGCCGGCCGAGACCCGCACCGTGAACGACGCCTCGCCGACGATCACGGGCTCGGCAAGGGAGCCGACCAGTCGATCCGCGATGATGGTCGCCTCCTCCTCATCGACGTCGAGACACAGCATCACGAACTCGTCACCCGAGAGCCTCACCGCGAAGTCGCGGTCGCGCGTGGCGCGCGCAAGGCGGGCGCCCATCTCCTTGAGCACCGCATCGCCCACCCCATGCCCGTGGGTGTCATTCACGTCCTTGAAGTCATCCAGGTCCAGGAAGATCGCCGCGAGCCGCTCGCGATAGCCGCCCACCAGCGGTTCCGCGACCTCGTCGAGATAGCGCCTGTTGGGCAGACCCGTGAGCGGGTCATGACGTGCCAGCCGCGCGTGCTCGCGCGCGTCGAGAGCGGTCTGGATGTCGTGGGCGAGATCGAAGGCGTCCTCGACGGCCGGCCCCCACGGCAGTGCCTCACTGGTCACGGTCTCGTGCCAGCGAGTGAAAGTGCATCGCGGCGACACCGGACTGTCGCGGTTCGCAGGCGTCTGATCCCCCAGCCACTGCACATCCTGTTCGGTGCACATGCGCAGGAAGACCAGGTAGTCGGCCTCTCCGGACACGGGTATCGCAATCATTCCGGCCACGGTCCCCAGGTGCTCCGCGAGGTCTGGGCGATCGCGAGAGAGGGCGTCAGTGATGAGCTGCTCGCCGCCCAGCAGGGACAACGCGCGATCCATGTGCTCGGGTTGGGGCACGGCGCCGTTGGTGCGGACCTTTCCCCTGAGTCTCAGATAGGCCCCGTCGCACTCGACGACCTCCCGGATGTAGGTCGATGCGTCATCCACCACTCGGGACAGACTGGTGGTGCCATAGAAGGGCGCCAAGAACTCGGTGCGGCGGCGGCGCAGGTCGAGCTGGCGCTGCAGACGGAGGATGCTGGTCGTGGTCCCCAGTCGCGACGCAAGCGTGCGCGCCAGCAGCTCGAGCACCCGCCGCACTGGCGGCGGCACCTGATGACGCGAGCGGTGGGAGCCGATGATGATCCCCATCAGCTCTCCGTCGGCGACGAGACTCAGCGACAGCGTGGCCACCTGGCCCATCCGCCTCATGAACTCGAGGTGATGCCCGCCGATCATGCGGACATGGGTGCCCGTGAGATCGCGCGAAGCGGCACCCGAATCCAGCGTCAACAGGCCCTGGCCCCCGTCGTGGGAGTCCACCACGCTGCGCGACAGCTTGCGCGCATAGAGGGCGCGCGCCTGTGCAGGGATGTCGGACGCAGGAAAGTACAGCCCTTCCTGAGACTCCATGTCAGGCTCGCGCACCTCGGCGACGACCTTCCCTCGCCCGTTGTCGAGGAACTGCAGGCACGCCACGCGCTCGAACCCGGTGATCGCCTTGATCTCGGCCAGCGCCGTCGCGAGCATCTGGTCGGGATCGCCGATGTCGGACAGGCGGTGGATGGTCTCCACGACCTCGGCCACCGAACCCGACAGGCCCTCCCCGTCCATGACCGGTTCGAACTCGATCAGAGAGCGCGCCGCCTCACGGTGAATGGTGGCGTGGTACCGGCGCCGCAGCAGCGGCACCGTGACAGCCGTGGACCCGTGATGAGCGTCCGCCACCGCCCGCGCCAGCTCGGGATGGACCTCGGACAGCGAACGGCCCAGCCACTCCGCGAGGTTGTCGCTCGCGACGTTCACCAGGTCGGAGTCCGGCGCCACGCACACCAAGGCGGCGTGCGACTGGATGCGATCGATGAGGTGAAGGGGCTCGGCCGCGCACTCACGCAGCCTCCGCCGCTCGTCCTCGCTGAGATGGGGCCGCGCATCACTGTCCGGGACCGTCAGCGAATTCGCCACCGGTCCGCCACCCGGTCGGGTGCCATCTCTGGTGGCGTCCGCCTGTTCTGTCACACGCCGAGTGTAGGCACGAGTGACCGGCACGTTGGCCGATCGCGCAGGAACGAGGGACCGGAGCAGCCGAGAGCGACTCAGATGGTGTAGTCCGCCTCGGGTCCACTCATGAGGAGCCGATACACACGGTCGGTGACCGTCGCCGGATCCGCATCGTCCCGACCGATCACGATGTCCGCGTCCGCCGGCTCCTCGTACGGGTCGGAGATGCCGGTGAATTCCTTGATCTCGCCGGCGCGGGCCTTCGCGTACATGCCCTTGCGGTCCCGCGCCTCGCACACCTCGAGCGGGGTCGCCACGTGCACCAGCACGAAGCGGCCCACCCGTTCCGCCATCGCGCGCACCTCCTGGCGCATCGACTCATACGGAGCGATGGGAGCGCAGATCGCGATGCCGCCGTGCGCGGAGATCTGGGAGGCCACCCAGCCGATGCGGCGCACGTTGGTCTCACGGTCGACGCGTGAGAAACCCAGCCCGCTCGACAGCATGGACCGCACCTGGTCGCCGTCCAACAGGGTGACGCGCTGACTGGTCTCGGCGCGCAGCCGGCGCGTGAGCTGGCGCGCGACCGTGGACTTGCCCGATCCCGACAGCCCGGTGAACAGCACCACCAGGCCGTCTCCAGGCGCCGGAGCCTCGCCCCGGATCACCTGGACGGTCGAGGCGAACACCACCGAGGCCAGGTGCACCAGGAGCTCGGTGCGCGCCGCACCGTCGAGGTGCGCGGCCGCCGGCTCGGGGAGCAGGCGCACGTCGATCCGATCGTGCCGGAGCCCCCGGACGGTCTGAGACACGTCGTGCGCCTCTCCCGTGTCCACCACGATCACCGTGCCGCTGAGCTTGCCGTGGCGCCGGCCGAGGAGCAGCGTGGCCTGGGCCACGGGCTCGCCCGCCTCTCCGGGCCGCAGCTCAGGGAAGGACGGTTTGGCCGGCTCGCGCAGCGGCTCGGCGGCGCCCGCTATCCAGGTCCCGCCCGGCTCCGTGCGACTGCCGTCCACGCGCACCCGGGCGATGGGCGTGGCCTCGGTATCGAGCAGAGTCAGCGTGGAGCCGGGAGCGGTGTCGCGGATCAGCAGGCTGGGTCGGTGCGGATCGTCGCCCGGGATCTCGTAGCGCAATGCGCGTCCGTAGGCGCCCGCGCGCATCAGCTCCCACTCGTGCAGTTGCAGTGTGCTGAGCGACACGTCCGTCATGGCTGCCCGCCCTCGTCAGGTTCCGCGCACCACGCCCGCACCGACGGTGCGGTGCGTGGCTTCGTCGATGAGGATGAAGGAGCCGGTGGTGCGGTTGTCGTCGTAGTCGTCCAGCAGCAGCGGGGTGGTGACGCGCAGCTTCACACGGCCGATGCTGTTGAGGCCCAGTTCGTGGGTGTCGGTATCGCGGTGGAGGGTGTTGATGTTCAGCTGATAGGCGATGTCCTTCACGAGCGCGCGGGCCATGCGGGTGGTGTGAAGGATCCCGAGTTTGCGGCCCACGGTCATCGCGTCGGCGTCCATCCAGCACACCATCGCCTCGACGTCCTGGGTCGGGGCCGGGTGGTTGCCGACCCGGCAGATGATGTCGCCGCGGGAGACGTCGATCTCGTCGGCGAGCCTGAGCGTCACGGACATCGGGGGGTGGGCCTCGTCGAGGGGACCGTTGGGGCCATCGATCGCGGCGACCGTGGTGGTCAGGCCCGAGGGAAGCGCGAGCACCTCGTCGCCGACCTTGATGATCCCGGAGGCGACCTGGCCCGCGAAGCCCCGATAGTCCTGGACCGCGGACTGCTGGGGGCGGATCACGTACTGGACCGGGAACCGCACGTCCTGGAGGTTGCGGTCCGAGGCGATGTGCACGTGCTCCAGGTGGTGCAGCAAACTGGTGCCCCCGTACCAGTCCATATGCGCGGACCGGGTCACCACGTTGTCGCCCAGCAGCGCGCTGAGCGGGATCGCGGTCAGGTCCGGGATGTCGAGCTTGGAGGAGAAATCGGCGAAGTCCCGGTAGATCTCCTCGAACCGGTCCTCGGACCAGTCGACCAGGTCCATCTTGTTGATCGCCAAGACCACGTGCGGCACGCGCAGCAGGGAGGCGATGGTCGCGTGGCGTCGGGACTGCTCCGTGAGGCCCTTGCGGGCGTCGACCAGGATGATCGCCAGGTCCGCGGTCGAGGCACCGGTGACCATATTGCGGGTGTACTGCTCATGCCCGGGGGTGTCGGCGATGATGAACTTGCGCCGGGGAGTCGCGAAGTACCGGTAGGCGACATCGATGGTGATGCCCTGCTCACGCTCAGCCCTCAGCCCATCGGTCAGCAGCGACAGGTCGGTGTAGTCGTTGCCACGCGACTTCGAAGCGAGCTCCACCGATTCCAGCTGGTCCTCGAAGATCGACTTCGAGTCGTACAGCAGTCGACCGATCAGGGTCGACTTGCCGTCATCCACGGAGCCGGCGGTCGCGAAGCGGAGCAGGTCCATCAGAAGTACCCCTCCTTCTTCCGGTCCTCCATCGCCGCCTCCGACACCCGGTCATCCCCGCGGGTCGCACCGCGCTCCGTGAGCCTGGTCGCTGCGATCTCCTCGATGATCAGATCAATGCTGTCCGCCCCGGACTCCACGGCCGCCGTCAACGTCGCGTCACCCACGGTGCGGTAGCGGACCTTCTTGGTCACCACATCGGCGCCTTCAGGTGGCACCGCGAACTCGTTGGCGGCCATCCACATCCCGTCACGCAGGAACACCTCGCGGTCGTGCGCGTAATAGATGCTGGGGACCTCGACGTCACGGGAACGGATGTAGTCCCAGATGTCCAGCTCGGTCCAATTCGACAGCGGGAACACCCTGATCGACTCGCCGGGGTGCACCCTGCCGTTGTACAGGCTCCACAGCTCGGGCCGTTGATTGCGCGGGTCCCACTGGCCGAAGTCGTCACGGAACGAGAACACCCGCTCCTTCGCGCGCGCCTTCTCCTCATCACGGCGGGCGCCACCCATGCACGCGTCGAACCTATTGCTCTCGATGGTGTCCAGCAGCACCGGCGTCTGAATGCGATTGCGCGACCCGTTCGGTTCCTCACGCACCGTGCCCGCATCGATCGCGGCCTGCACCGACCCCACCACCAGGTTGAGCCCATACCGCTGGACGATCCGGTCCCGGAACTCGATCACCTCAGGAAAGTTCTGGCCGGTGTCGATGTGCACCACCGGCATCGGCAGCCGCGCTGGCGCGAACGCCTTGATCGCCACATGCAGCAGACACAGCGAATCCTTGCCCCCGGAGAACAACAACGCGGGTCGCTCCATCTGCGCGACCACCTCGCGCACAATGTGGATCGCCTCCGCCTCCAACGCGTCGAGTTGACTCAGCACCATCGCGGGCTTGGTCATCACCCTCCCTCCCCGGTGCCGCCCTGCGACACGAGTTCACCGGCGATGATCTCGAGGATGCGCGGCGCCAGCTCACGGCGGCACACCACCAGGTCGGGCAGGTAGGGGTCGACGCCGTTGTAGATCAACGGCGAGCCGTCAATGCGGGACGCATGCAGGCCCGCCGCGCGCGCCACCGCCACCGGCGCCGCCGAATCCCACTGGAACTGACCACCGGCGTGTACGTAGGCGTCGATCTGACCGCGCACCACCGCCGCGATCTTCACCCCAGCCGAGCCCATCGGCACCAGCTCCGCGCCGAGACCCTCGCGCACCGCCTCCGTGACCTCGGGGGGCCGCGACCGACTCACTGCGAGCCGTACCGGCCCGTCCCCACGTGCGCCGACGGGCGCCACGGTGTCCGAATCAAGCACCAGATCCTCACCAGGGATCGCCACCGCGCCTGCGACCAGCTCGCCCCCGGCCCACAAGGCCACATGGACCGCCCAGTCGTCGCGGCCCTCCGCATACTCCCGCGTGCCGTCCAAAGGATCGATGATCCACACCCGGTCAGCGCTCAAGCGGGCAGCCGAATCCGCCGCCTCCTCGCTCAGTACAGCGTCGGCCGGAAACCGCGTCGCCAACAATTCTGCGATTCGCGACTGCGCCGCCGCATCGCCGCGATCGCCTCGCTCGCGTGCGGCCACGCGGTCGTCGAAGGTCCTGCGAGCGTCAAGGAGGGCCAGACCGGCTTCGCGCGCCATCGAGGCGGCGTTCGCAGCATCGGTCTGTTCCACGTCCGCGCGCCCCCCGTGCGTCAGCCGCCCCCCGGCGTCAGGCCCAGACGAGCCCCTGTGCGGGGTCGTTCATCACTCGGCCTACGTCCGAAAGTACCCGCGCACCCAGCCCGCCGTCCACCAATCGGTGATCGAAGCTGAGCGCGAGCTGCGTCACCCATCGCGCCTGGATCTCGCCCTCGTGGACCCACGGCTGCTGACGAATCGACCCGAAGGCGAGGATCGCGGCCTCGCCCGGGTTCAGGATCGGGGTGCCCGTGTCGATGCCGAGCGCGCCCACGTTGGTGATCGTGATGGTGCCGTCGGACATCGCCGCCGGGGACAGCTTGCCCGCACGGGCCTCCGCCGTGAGGTGCTGCAGCTCGAGCGCGAGCTCGTGCAGCGGCAGGCGGTGCGCATCCTTGATGTTCGGCACCACCAGACCGCGCGGGGTCGACGCCGCGATGCCGAGATTCACGTAGTGCTTGTAGACGATCTCCTGGGCGGCCTCGTCCCACGAGGCGTTGACCTCGGGGTGTCGGCGCACCGCGAGCAGCAGCGCCTTCGCGACGATCAACAGGGGCGTGACCCGCACGTCCGCGAAGTCCTTGTCCTGCTTGAGCCTGCTCACGAGGTTCATGGTCTCGGTGACGTCGACGGTGTGGAACTCGGTCACGTGTGGCGCCGAGAACGCGGACTGCACCATTGCCTCGGCGGTGCGCTTGCGCACGGACTTGACGGGCACACGGGTGGCGCGGCCGTCGGACTGGGTGGTGCCGGTCTCGAGCCACTGCTGGTCGTCGCCCGCGTACGTGGCCAGGGTCTGCGCCGAGGTGGCCTTGACCTGCTGCTCGACGTCCTCGCGCGTGACCATGCCGCCCGGTCCCGACGGCGTGATGGTCGTGAGGTCCACTCCCAGGTCGCGGGCGAGCTTGCGCACCGGCGGCTTCGCGAGCACCGGGTACTCGCCCAGGTCCTGGGCGCCGCCCACGGGCTGCACCGACTCGTCGCGGCGCGGGCGTCGCTGCGCCGAGCCGGCCTTGACGCCGTACCCGACCAGCACCGCGCCCGAGCCCTCGTCGGAGGTGTTCCCAGCCCCCGCATCGGCCGGCTGTCCGCTCGAGCCGTCGCCCGCATCGGCCTCACGCGAGGAGTCGGCAGGCTCAGTAGTCCCAGTGGGCACGGCAGGGCCGGACGAACTGAGCGAGCTCTCCCCGGACTCCGCCTGAACCGCCTCGTCCGTCTCAGTTGATCCGGCCGGTGTGTCCGCGGGAGCGGGCGCCTCGCCGTCGGGGTCCACATCTACCTCGAGAATCGGCACGCCGACCTCGACGGTCTCGCCCTCCTGGACCAGCAGCCGCGACACCACGCCGTCGTACGGGCAGGGCAGCTCTACCAGGGACTTGGCGGTCTCGATCTCGACGATGGGCTGGTTGACCTCGACGGTGTCGCCGGGCGCCACGAGCCACGTGACGATGTCGGCCTCGGTGAGGCCTTCGCCCGCGTCCGGCATCGTGAACTGCTGGAATGTCGGCATGCTGGGCTCCTCAGTGCGCCATCACTCGATCCACGGCGTCAAGCACGCGGTCGAGGTTCGGCAGGTAGTCGTGCTCGAACTTGGCTCCAGGGTAGGGCGTGTGGAAGCCGCCCACGCGGAGCACTGGCGCATGAAGGTGGAAGAACGCCTGCTCCGTGACGCGCGCGGACAGCTCCGCACCCGAGCCGAACGACGTCGGCGCCTCGTGGACCACGATCACGCGGCCCGTGCGCTTGGCGGAGGCCACCACGGTGTCGGAATCCAGCGGGGAGATCGAGCGCAGGTCGATCACCTCGACCTCCGTCCCTTCGGCCGATGCGAGCTCCGCCGCCTGCAGCGCCAGCCGCACCGTGGGCCCGTAGGCCACGAGCGTCACGTCCGCGCCTTCGCGGGCGACGCGCGCCTTCGCCATCTCCGCGGTCGCGAGCGCCTCGCCGTCGGGCTGGTCGAGCTGCGCCTTGACCCGCGAGACGTCGACCTCTCCCTTGTCCCAGTAGCGGGCCTTGGGCTCGAAGAACATCACCGGGTCCGGGCACGCGATCGCCTGCTGAATGAGGTCGTATGCGTCCTGCGGAGTCGCCGGCGAGACCAGTCGCAGGCCGGCGGTGTGGGCGAATAGCGCCTCGGGGCTCTCGGAGTGGTGCTCGACCGCGCCGATGCCGCCCGCGAAGGGCACGCGGATCACGATGGGCAGCGTGATGGCGCCCCGCGACCGGTAGTGCATCTTGGCCAGCTGGGTCGTGATCTGGTCGTAGGCGGGGAAGATGAAGCCGTCGAACTGGATCTCGATGACGCTGCGGTAGTCGCGCATCGCCATGCCGATCGCGGTGCCGACGATTCCCGACTCGGCCAGCGGCGTGTCCATCACGCGGGAGTCGCCGAAGTCCTTGTGCAGGCCATCGGTGACGCGGAACACGCCGCCCAGGGCGCCGATGTCCTCGCCCATGAGCAGCACCTTGGGGTCGCGCTCCATCGCGGCGCGCATCCCCGCGTTGATGGCTCCGGCCATCGTCATGCGTTCGGTGGTGGGTGACTCGCTCACTTGCCCTCCTCCCCGCCGGGCGTCACGGCCCCGTCGGCGAACGACGCCTCGTAGCGCTCGAACCACTCGCGCTCGGCCTCGACCGTCGCGTGCGGGAGGGCGTAGACGTCGTCGAACATGGTGAGCAGCGGCTCGCGCTCCCAGGACCGCACCGCGGTGCGGGCGCGCTCGCACAGCGCCTTGGCCTCCGCGGAGACCTCGGCCCTGAACTCGTCGGACAGTTCGCCGCGGTGCGTCAGATACGTCTCGAGGCGAGCGATCGGGTCGCGCTCGGCCCAATACGTCTCCTGCGCCTTCGAGCGGTAGCGCGACGGGTCGTCGGACGTGGTGTGCGCGCCCATCCGGTACGTGAAGGCCTCGATGAACACCGGGCCGCCGCCGGAGCGGGCGTGACGCACGGCCCACTGCGTGACGGCGTGGCAGGCGATGACGTCGTTGCCGTCGACCCGCACGGTGGGGATGCCGAACCCCTTGCCGCGGTCTGCGATCGGCACGCGCGTCTGCCGGGTGGCCGGCTCGGAGATCGCGAACTGGTTGTTCTGCACGAAGAACACCACGGGCGCGTTGTAGACCGAGGCGAAGGTGAGCGCCTCGCTCACGTCGCCCTGCGAGGTGGCGCCGTCGCCGAAGTAGCAGACCGCCGCTCCGTCGCGTTCCGGGTTGCCGCTCGCCACCAGCCCGTCGCGGTCCAGGGCCATGGCGTAGCCCGTGGCGTGCAGTGCGTGCGAGCCGATCACCAGCGTGTAGAGGTGGAAGCCGTGGTCGGCGGGGGTCCAGGCGCCGTGCTGCAGGCCGCGGAAGATCTTGAGCAGGTCCACGAGGTCGACGTCGCGGGTGAGCGCGACGCCGTGCTCGCGGTAGCTGGGGAACACGAAGTCGGGCTCGCGCAGCGCGTGGCCGGACCCGATCTGCGCGGCCTCCTGGCCGAGCGACTGGACCCACAGCCCCAGCTCGCCCTGACGCTGCAGGCTCGTGGCCTCGAGGTCGAACGCGCGCAGCACCGTCATGTCGCGCCAGAAGGCCCGAAGATCATCGGCGGTGAGGTGCGCGGCATATGGAGAGAAGGTCTCGTTCTCGACGGCCTCGCCAGCAGCGTCGAGCAGCTGGACGAGACCATCAGAGGACAGCGGTCCGACTTCGTCCACTGATGCTCCCGGTGCTCGTGCGTCGCGGGGCGCGTGCGCACCCCGCCTGGCTAACTTACGCAAGCGTAGGCTACGGTTGCGTAGGTTTCAACCGGGACGCGGCCGATGCGCGGGCTGGGACGTCTTGGCCCGTTCCCTCTCCGGGGGTGGGGTCAGTCCTCGCCGCGCATGTGACGCACCACCTCGTGCGGCTCGCCGTCCTTGATCACGCGGCCGTGCTCGAGCAGGATCCCGCGCCCGCACAGGTCGGCCACCATGTTGAGGTCGTGGCTCACGATCACGAGGGTCTTGCCCTGATCGCGCAGGAGCCGGATGCGGTCCAGGCACTTGCGCTGGAACGGCTCGTCGCCCACCGCGAGGATCTCGTCCACGAGGAAGATGTCCGGATCGGTGTGCACCGCCACCGCGAAGGCCAGGCGCAGGAACATGCCCGAGGAGTAGAACTTCACCTCGGAATCGATGAAGTCCTCGATCTCCGAGAAGCCGACGATGTCGTCGAACCGCTCGTCGATCTCCGCCTCGCTCATGCCGAGGATCGCGCCGTTCAGGTACACGTTCTCGCGGCCGGTGAGGTCGGGGTGGAAGCCGGCTCCGACCTCGATGAGCCCCGCGATGCGGCCGCGGATCCCGATCTGTCCCGTGTCGGGCGTCAGCACCCCCGAGATGCACTTGAGGAGGGTCGACTTGCCCGAGCCGTTGAAGCCCAGCAGCGCGACGGTCTCGCCTTGGGTGATGGTGAGAGACACGTCCTTGAGCGCATCGAACTCGTTAACGTCGACCATTCGCCGCCGCACGGCACGCGCCGCGAGCTCCTTGAGCGAGTGGACGTGGCGGATCCGAAAGCGCTTGGAGATGCCGTCGACCACGATGCTCTCGTGCGCCATCACAGCTCCTGGGCGAACTTGCGGGAGACGCGGGTGAACACCCGGTCGCCGATGACCAGCAGGACGGTGCACGCCAGCAGCGCAATCCCGCCGCGCAGCATCACGTCGTCGATGATCGCGCCGTCGCGGATGGCCGGGTCCGCCGCCGGCCACCAGAAGGCTCGGTGGAAGAGCTCGACCGCCACGGTGAGCGGGTTGGCCTCGTAGAGCCTGGTCAGCCACGAGTCGGGGCCGAAGTGCTCCTGCACCAGGAGGACGGGATACAGCACCGGTGAGAACCACACCGCGACCATGGTGATCAGGTCGACGGTGTTCTCGATGTCGCGGAACGCGACGTTCACCGCAGCGAAGATCAGACCCAGTCCGAGAGCGAGCGCGATGACGAGCGCGAGGCCGAGCAGCGCCGCCAGCACCGCCATCAGGTCCGGGCGCCACCCCGACACCAGCGCCCCGACGACGAGGATCACGACCTGCGGAAGGAAGTGCACGAGCGCCACGAGCACGGACGCCATGGGGAACAGCTGTCGAGGCAGGAAGATCTTCTTCACCAACGGTGCGTTCTGGACGATCGACCGGGTGGTGTTGCCCAGGATCTCCGTGAACAGGTTGATCACGATGATGCCGCTGAAGAGGAAGATCGCGAACGGTGGCAGCGCCCTCGACAGGTTGAGGAACTCCCCCATCACGAAGTAGAAGACGGCGAACTGCGCGCCGGGCTTGACGTAACTCCATGCCAGCCCCAGGACCGATGCCTGGTAGCGCACGCGCAGCTCCTTGCGCACCAGCAGGGTCAGCAGGTAGCGGTGCGCGAAGACGCTCGTGAGTCCCCTCGCGATTCCGGGCCGCCGCATCCCCTCTGGCAGCGGGCGCAGCGCGGCCTCAGTCATCGTCGCCGGAGCCGTTGTGCGCGAACGTCTCCTTCCACGCTTCGGGCGAGGTGAACTCGGGCATCGACCTGCGGTACTGCGCGCTCAGCCGCGACCAGTCGCGGATCAGGCGCTGGTGCAGGCGCGCGCTGCGTCGCAGGTATGCGCGGAACTTCTTGGGGTCGCGGATGTACATCGAAGCGCCGGTGCCGTCCGCGGACGTCACCACTGCGGAGTCCAGGTGCGACAGCCGCCACCACTTCGCGGCCATGGTCGCCACGCGCTCCTCGGGCACGTGCGTGGCCTCGGGTCGCACGCTCCGGAACTGCTTGGCGACACCGGTGAGGGCGGACGCCAGCGCGGCCGGCACGCCCTTCGGCTGGGTCGGGACCTTGCCGCGCGGCGGCGGACGGTGCCGCTTGGTCATGGGGAAGGCGCCCGGGTTCTTCTCGATGATCGAGTCGGTGAACGTCGCGCGCTTGGCGCGCACCTCGCCCAGCGTGGTGCCGATGGTCGCGTGCAGGTGCTCGGGACCCTCGAGCAGGTCCTCGAGCGCGTCGAGCCGCAGCTCCACCGCCGAGTACTGCAGCTGCAGCAGGTGCTTGACGTCGGACGCGAAGCTGATCCGGGGGAGCCCGCCGCCCCGGCTGTAGGGAGAGTGGAGCATGGCCGCCACCCACCGATTGCGCTGGTGGTAGTAGGCCTGCCAGTCGATCGCATCGTCCTTGTCCTGCCACGGGACGTGCCACACCGCCGCACCGGGCAGCGACACCGTGGGGATGCCGGCGGCGCCCGCGCGCAGGCAGTACTCCGCGTCATCCCACTTGATGAACACCGGCAGCGACAGGCCCACCTCGCGCAGCGCCTCGACGGGGATCAGGCACATCCACCAGCCGTTGTAGTCGACGTCCACGCGCTTGTGGAGCCACCGGGTGGTCCGCAACGGCTCGAGGCTGAAGTCGTGGCGCTCCTCGGTGCCCTCGAGGCCGCCCCACCAGAACGAGTAGCGATTGACGCGCTCGCCGAACGCGTGCAGCGTCGACTTCTCGAACATCGAGAACATGTGACCGCCGACGATGGAGGGGGTGCGCGCGTAGTCGCCGAAGGCCACGGCGCGGGCGATGCCCTCGGGCTCCGCGACGATGTCGTCGTCGAGCAGCAGCACGTATCCGGACTGGCCGGCGTCGAGGGTCTCCGACATGCTTCGGGAGAACCCTCCGGAGCCGCCGAGGTTGCCCTGGCGGATCACGCTCAGGCGGTCCCCGAGCCGCTCGGCGGCCTCGGGGAAGTCGGGCTGGTCCTGCACCAGGTCGTTGCCCTGGTCGACCACGTAGATCCGGTCGATGACGTCCGCCAGCGAGTCGTCGGAGCCCAGCGTGTGCAGCTGCGCCACGCAATAGTCCGGCCGGTTGAACGTGGTGATGCCGATCGACGCCGACGAGCGCTGGCGTGCCGCCGAGGCCTCCACGCTCCACTCGGCGGACTCCATGGTGACCGCGCCGTCGCTCGCGTACAGGTCGAACCAGTACCAGCCGCCGTCGCCGAACGGCGCGAGCGGGAGGTCCACGTCCACGCTGCCATCGGTGGCCTGCACCAAGTCCACGCGCTGCGTGAATCCTCGGGCGTTCGACTTGTGCACCGCCACGGTCGCCGGCCCGGACAGGCGGACGCTGAGGCGCACCGAGGCGACGTCGGTCCAGCGTCGCCAGTACGCGGCCGGGAAGGCGCTGAAGTACGCGGCGAACGAGGCCTCGGACCCGTCGTTCAGCGCCAGCGAGCGCCGGCCCAGGACGTTGGCACCGGCCTCCGCCGGCGACATCGCCGGGTGCAGAGCCGGAGGGATCACCAGCTGCTTGTCGTCCCTCTTCTCGACCGGCGTCGAGGCGCGCGCCATCGTGAAGTCGACGTACAGCGGGAGCGTGTCGGGATCCGCGTCCGGCGGCAGCACCACCCGGTGGACGACCCTGCGCTCCACCTCGGTCTCGTCAGCGGTCGTTGCCGCAGCGGTCGCGGTCATGAGCGGCCTCCGAAGATCCCCGCGAGCTGGTTGTCCACCATGGTCAGCGCCGAGCCGATCGCCATGTGCATGTCCAGGTACTGATAGGTGCCCAGGCGCCCGCCGAAGAACACGTCCTTCTCGCCCTTGATGAGGTCCCGGTACACGCTCAGGCGGTCGCGGTCGGCCGTCGTGTTGATCGGGTAGTACGGCTCGTCGCCGCGCTCGGCGAAGCGCGAGAACTCGCGCACGATGACCGTCTTCTCGCGCTGGTAGTCGCGCTCGGGGTGGAAGTGCCGGAACTCGAGGATGCGCGTGTAGGGCGTCTGCGCATCGGCGTAGTTCATGACCGGGGTGCCCTGGAAGTCGCCGATGGGCAGCACCTCCTGCTCGAAGTCGAGCGTGCGCCACGACAGCTCGCCCTCCGCGAAGTCGAAGTAGCGGTCGACCGGGCCGGTGTAGATGACCGGCACCTGGCCCACGACGGAGTCCTTGGTGACGGGCTGGGCCGGGTCGAAGAAGTCGGTGTCGAGCCGCACCTCGATGCGCGGGTGGTCCGCCATGCGCTCGAGCCACGCGGTGTACCCGTCGACGGGCAGTCCCTCGTACGTGTCGTTGAAGTAGCGGTTGTCGTAGGTGTAGCGCACGGGCAGCCGCTTGATGATCGACGCCGGCAGGTCGCGCGGGTCCGTCTGCCACTGCTTGGCGGTGTAGTCGCGGATGAACGCCTCGTACAGCGGGCGGCCGATGAGGGACACGCCCTGCTCGTCGAGGTTCTCCGGGTCCTTGCCCGCCAGTTCGCCCGCCTGCTCCTGGATGAGCGCACGGGCCGACTCGGGGCCGAGGGCGCTGCGGAAGAACTGGTTGATGGTGCCCAGGTTGATGGGCATCGGGAAGACCTCGCCCTGGTGGGTCGTGTAGACCCGGTGCACGTAGTTGGTGAACGCGGTGAAGCGGTTGACGTAGTCCCACACGCGCTCGTTCGAGGTGTGGAACAGGTGTGCGCCGTACTGGTGCACCTCGATCCCCGTCTCGGGCTCGTTGGCGCTGTAGGCGTTGCCGCCCACGTGCGACCGCCGGTCGAGCACAAGCACGTTCGCGCCGTGCTCCTCGGCCAGTCGCTCGGCAACGGTCAGCCCGAAGAAGCCCGAGCCCACCACCACGACGTCCGTCATCTGAGATCTCCCAAGGTCGTCCGCTGGCGCGCACGGCCGTGCACACAGTCGCGGCTCAGAGTACCTGCGCCCGCGACAGGGGTGCAAAACGGGCGGCCGATGCGCCCGCGGGGCGGTTCACTCACGCACGGGAACGGTGCGGGGCTCGCCTGCGCCCGCAGGATCGTGGCCCTCGAGGCGGGGGTGTGTCACCCAGGCGGCGAGAGCGGCCACCGCTGCCACGTAGGCGAACGGGGTCGCCAGCGCGACCGGTCCGGCCACGCCGAGCGCGTCTCCCATGTCCGCGAGGGAGCCCGTCAGGCCCTCGGACTCGGCCCAGAGCCGACGCATCGCGAAGACCCAGCCGGCAGCGCCGACCACCGCGAACGCGATCACCCCGAGGCCGGTGAGGAGTCGCGTCACGCCCCACGACAGCCGGCGTGTGACGGCCACCCAGGCGAACGCCGCGATGATGATGAAGACGGCGCACGCTGGGTACAGGTAGCGGCCTTGGATCCCACGGAACGCCCCCGTGTTCCAGTAGATCTCCCACGCGTGGTGCAGCGTGATGGCGGTCAGCGCCGCCGGGTAGATGCCGAGGATGAGGATCCGCACCCGGTGCGAGGCCGCCACGAGTCCCACGACGAGCGTCACGGCCGCCGCCGTGACGGCGATGAGATCGAACCAGGCGGGCAGGTCGAGACTGCCTCGCAACGATCCCCAGAACGTGTGATTCATGGTGACCGCCCAGCGCACGATGAAGTGCCCGAGGTCGTATCCCTCGACGGCCACCTCGTTGCGTCCCGAGCCGAAGTTGCTCGGTTGGAGCGCACCGAAGACAAGCAGGTTGCGCACGTACCACCAGCCGCCGATGACGAACGCCGTGAGCATGGCGATGGCGGGCGCGACGATCACTCGCCAGCGCGCACCGAAGGCGCGCCAGGCGGGGATCACGACGGCGATCAGCACCACCGGGATCAGCGCGAGGAACAGCCCCTTGGTGGCCAGCCCGGCGCCGAGCGCCACGCCGGTCGCGAGCGGCAGGCGCCATCCTGGACGCGGCGAGTCCATCGACACCACGCACAGGCACAGGACCGTCGCGGCGATCAGCACCGACAGCGAGTCGTTCGAGACGAGCCCGCCGATGTGGAAGTACTGCGGCACGGCGAGCAGCGCGGCGGTCGCGATGAGCGCGCTCCGTGGCCTGCCAGTCATGCGACGGGCAGCGACGGCGATGGGCACCGCAGCGAGGGCCACCCACAGGTCACCGAGCAGCCGCGCCCCGAGGAGCGCGTGATCCCAGCTCCATCCGTGCGCCCCGAGTCCCCCCAGGATGGTGGCCGTCAGGCCGTAGTACCCCGGCGGGTGCTGCGTCATCCAGTCGGGGTCCCCGGCGACTCCCCGTTCGGCGCCGGACACCGAGTTCAGTGCGGAGCGCTCACCAGCGGGAACGGGCGCCGGCAGTGCGGCGTCTCCATCGAGGGGGTGACCGGCCTCGACCGCCGCCAGGCGAACGGCGTCCAGCATCGGCGCTTCGCGGGGTGCGGGCCAGCCGCCGCCCTCCCACAGGCGCACGATCGAGTTGAAATGGCGCGATTCGTCGACGGTCGTGAACGGCGCGGTCATCAGCGACCACGCGGCGCCCAGCACGAACATCGACGCCACCAGCAGCGCGAGGCCGATGCGCCAGGCTTGTGGCGTACTGGTGAGCCCTGCCCCCGACCGTTGCACAGGCCGTATTCTCGCACAGGGTCCGGCGGCGCCCGCGGGCGGCGATGACCCCACGCGTTCCGGCCCCGTCAGGTATTCTTCGCAAGCCCACCTGATGCGCGCGCGACACCCCCGCGAGTGCCCGGGCGCACGGATCGCGCCGGCTCGGCGCGCACCAGCAAGGAAGGCCCCGCTCCATGATCGACGCCCCCTCCCCGATGCCGAGCTCCCTGTCCAGAGCCGAGGACGGCGAGCGGCGCCACGAGCGCGCAAGCGGTTGGTGGTGGGTCATCGCGGGGCTGGCGGTCGCCACTCTCATCACCGTGATGGTGATGGTGGCCCAGACCGCGTGGGCGCCGCGCACCCCGTGGGATGAGAACGGGGTCTTCCAGCTGGCGCGCGTGATCTCCGGCGAGGACGACGTGCCGCTCATGGCCACCCGCGGCTACTACCCGGGCACCTCGGTGCTCGTCGCCCCGGTCTACTGGTTCACGAGCGACGCGCAGACGGCATACGGATGGGCGAACCTGCTCACCAACATCCTCGCCCTGTCCACCATCGCGCCCCTCGCGGGCATCGCGCGTCGTGTGGGCCTGGCGACGCCGCAGGCCATCGCGGTGAGCGCCATCGCGCTGTGCCTGCCGGCGTACGCGGGCCTGGCCGACTACGTGCTCTCGGAGCAGGTGCTGACGTACTTCATCGTGCTCGCCGCCTACGGGGCCTTCCGCTTCTGGGCGGCGCCCTCCGTCGGATCGGGGGCGCTGCTGATCGGCGCGACGCTCGCCGCGCTGTTCACCCACCCCCGGGCGATCGTCCTCGTGGGCGTCGCGGCGATCTGGCTGGGCGGCCTGGTGCTCGACCGGTCGCGCCGGCGGGCCGCGGCGCTCACGCTCGTGGCGCTGCTCCCGCTTGCGTACGTCACCAAGCTTCTGGCCGACCACCTGGCCTCGCTCGTCCTCGTCGATGCATTCGCCCAAGGCAACTCCCTCTTCAACGCTCTGGCGGACCCGAACCTGCTGCTGATCCTCAAGACCACGTTCCTGCAGTCCTGGGCGCAGACACTGGGAACCCTGGGGCTGCTCGCCTTCGGCGCGGTCGTGCTGGTGGTGTGGGGCTGGAACGAGATCGCCCGCGAGCGGCGGTTCGGCCCGGGAGTCTTCCTGTTCGGCCTCACACTCGGCGGGTCCGCGCTGTCATGGGTCAACTGGGCCGCGGAGGAGAGCCACTTCACCAGTGGTCAGCCCCGATTCGACTCGTGGGTCTACACGCGGTACATCGCGCCCTTCGTCATCATTGCGGTGGTCATCGCCATGGCCGCCCTGCTGCGGCGCATGTCCTGGCCTCTCGTCGCTGCGGCCATCGGCGCGACCGTGGCCGTGAGCGCCGTCGTGGTGCTCTTCATCGCGGACACCATCCCGCTGTGGGGCTCGTCTTACGGGCCGGGCAACATTGCCGCGATACGCGCGTGGGAGGAGATGTGGCCCACGGAGCCATTCGCGACCCCGCTGTCCCCCACGCTGACCAATGACAACCGGTTCTGGCTCATCGCCTCGGTCGCGATGGTGCTCATCCAGCTGTCCATGGTGCTGCTCTCGCGCTTTCCCCGGATCCTCGCCGTGGCGCTGATCGCGGGGACCGCCTTCTACGCGATCGAGGCCGACGAGGACCTCGCGCGGGAGGCGCCGCTGAACCTCGAGCGCGCGCTGGACGACATCGAGAGCGCGTCCGGCGACGACGTGGACGTCATCTCCTTCGAGATGACATGCGATGTGGGCCGCAGCCGCGACACCGCTCTGAACTGGACCGGCTACTGGTTCGCACCCACCGACGTGGACCTGTTCTACGCCGCGGACGGCGAGCAGCCCGAGTCCCCGGTGATCTTCGCGTGCGAATGGTGGGAGGGCGCCGATGCGTTCGGCGCAGTTCCGCTCGACAGCGCACCTTCGTACGGGTACACCGTCTTCATCGGGCCTGGAGACCTCCAGGACGAACTGCGGGGCGAGGGACTGCTCCGCACGTCGTGACCCTCCGGGCGGTCGCGTCCGTCATCGACGGGCGCGTCTCCGGCTAGCGTGACGAGGCGCCGCCGCCGGACGGGCTACGCCCTGCCGGCCGCACCCTTCGCGGCGGTCCGCAGCACGGACACTCCGGCACGTGCCACGCGGCCGATGATGCCGAACTGCTCCATCGCGGTCGCGCGGACCTCGGGCACCTTGGCGTTCAGGGCCTCACGGATCTCGGACTTCGCGGCGTCGAGGGCGGCCATGCGCTCGGCGAACGACTCGATGGTCACGTCGGAGGCCGACATGGCCCATTCGGCCTGACCCACCTGGTCGAGCACCTCGCGGTACTTGTGCGACCACCCGAGCACCAGGGTCGGGACGCTCATCGCGAGCGATGACACCATCGCGTGGAAGCGGGACGCGACGAACAGATCGCAGCGGCCGATCAGCGAGCGGAGCGCCCCAGGGGTCAGCTCGCGGTCCGTGAAGGCGACCTTGTCCGGCGACGCGACGTGCGCGAGGATCTCGCGGCACACGGGGAGGTCGTTGTTGTGCAGCTTGTCCGGGTTGGGCCGGGTCGAGTGCGCCACCAGGAACACCTTGCGGCCCATGACCTCCGTGAGGTGGTCGATGTGGCGGACCACCTCGGCGACGTAGTCGTCGCCGCGCTTCGCGGCGGACTCCCGCAGCACCTGCGAGGGCGAGTAGCCCACGACGTCGCCGCCGTCGAAGAACTCGGACGGGATCGCCTCGTTCGCCAAGGCCTCGTCGCGCAGGGTGACGTCGAGGGTGAAGGCCATGTCGGCGCCCGCGGTGACGTTCGTCAGCCCCAGACCCTCGAGGTGCGAGTGCGTGATCGCTCCGCGGGAGACGATCGCCGCCACCTTGGGCAGGTAGACCTTGGCGAGAGTGCGGTTGAGGGTGCCCTCGAAGGGTCCGAGCGCCTGGGCGCACTTGACCACGGGCGTCTTGAGGTTCAGCGCGGGCAGGATCGACGCCACGTTGTAGACCAGGTACTTCTCGCGGCCGTCCACGAAGGTGATGCCGCCCTGGTCGAGCAGCACGTCGGAATCGGCGATCTCTCCGACCTCCGGCACGTACTTGCGGATCGCACCGCGTGCGGGCGACGCCAGCCGCCACAGCAGCGCACCGCCGTTGATCGCCACGCCCAGACGCAGCGGGGACGCGTCCATGACCCGCACGTTGGCGTGCGTGTTGAGGTCCGCGTCGGAGCGGGGGTACATGCTGAGGTGGACGATGTCGACGTCCGGCTCCTGCTCGGTGAGGTGAGCGATCGAGCTCTCGAGCATCGCCGCCGCACCCCGGTTGCCCGAGAACGCTGATCCGATGATGGCGACCTTCATGTCAGTGACTTCCTCTTCTTGCTCGACAGGGTCAAGATTCCGTACACGCCGGCGATCACAGCATCGGCGATCGTCGCCAGCACGCGCGCCACCAGGGCGATGATGATCGCCTTCCCGGTCCCCACATACGGGGCCGCGAAGAGCACGAACACCGCCTCGCGGACTCCCAGCCCGCTCGGCACGAACACGGCCATGATGCCGACGGCTCCCGCAATAGCATAGGCCGCCCCCAGCGGGACCCACGAGTCGGGGCCCGCTCCGGCCAGGGCCCCGGCGATGAGCGCGACGCCGACCCCGTTGACGATGCGCGGGATCAGGAACGCGGTCTGGAAGCCGAGCGTGGCGCCGAACGGCAGAAAGTACTCGCGCGGGACGTCGCGCTTGAGCGTGCGCCTGCCGAGCAGCGCCACCACACGGTGGAACACGGCGGGGTGCGTCATCAGTGCGAGGGGCACCATCGCCGCGAGAGCGACCCAGACGGTGCCGGTGATCTCCACGGCTTCGCCCCGGGCGACGACCAGGATCGCGAGCATCGGGACGGTGGACCCGAGCAGCAGGAAAGCGTTCTCGTAGACCACCGAGATCAGCACGAGCAGCCGGGAGGTGCCGCGCCGCTGGCCCCACACCACCTTGTTGAGCACGAACCCGACCTGGCCCGGCACATACTTCAGCAGCCACGAGGAGAAGTGGACGCGAATCGACTCGGTCCCGGTGATGGGCTGATCGTCGAGGCGGCGAATGATGCGGCCCCACAGCAGTCCCGAGATCGCGACGGCGAGGACGAACAGCACCGTCGCGGCGAGTGCCCACCACCCCAGTGACAGGTCCTCCTCGCGCAGGGAGTCCCAGTTCGCGGACAGCGACCGTGCGAAGAAGTACGCGACCACGCCGATGATGACGGTCGCGATGGTCGCGCGCATGGCGCGCCCCCGCCACCACGGAGTCCGGCGCGCGGCCGGTGCGCCGTCGGGATCCGGCTCGGAGCCGTGAGCGTCAGTCTCCAAGACGGTTGAAGCTGCGCAGACTCTCGATGTCCTTCTTCTGCGAGTACGCGACGAGGGCATCGGGGTCCGGGAATCCCACCGCGAGCAGCATGATGACGCGCTCGTGCGGCTTGAGCCCAAGCGTCTTGGCCATCTTCGCCTCGAGCGGCTCGAAGTCCGGCCAGTTGATCACCGAAGAGCTGAGCCCGAGGGTCTCGAGCGCGTAGATGAACCCCATGGTCGCGAGCGAGGCGTCGATGTAGGGCACGTGGCGGTCACGGGGCGAGAAGTAGTTCGACAGGTCGCCCTTGACGACGATGACCGTCGGGATCTGGTGCGAGTAGCCCGCTGCTCCGAAGGGGATCCCCGCGATGGTCTTGACCTGCGCCGGGTCGTCGAACACCAGGAACTCGTAGGGCAGGCGGTTGCAGGCCGAGGGCGACTGCCGCGCCACCATCAGCGCCTCATCGATGAGCTTGCGAGGCACCGGCCGGTCCTCGAACCACCGGATCGAGCGGCGGCTGACCGCGAGGTCGAGCATCTGCTCGTAGCTGATGTCCGTGCGCTTGAGGTTCTTCTGCGGATACGGGTGGATGTTCGACGGGGTGCCGAAGCGGGGCAGCGACTCGAAGCGCTGACGCGAGCGCGCGACGCCGGGGTCGTCGTCCGTCACGAGGGAGAAGTACTCGGCGAGGACGTCGTGCGCCCACTGCATCTCTCCCGCGTCGATGTTGCTGATCGAGGTGGGCCGCTCCATGGCGAGCGCGTAGAACTCGACGGTCTCCTCGATGTAGTCGCGCGCGAACACCGCGCGACGGGGCTGCATGAGAATGCCCTTCTCGAGGCGGTGGACGTTGCGGCGCAGCTCGACGTGGTTCGAGCGGTGACGGCCGAGGTTCCGGTAGTACGCACGGCGGCCGGACAGCACCGCGAACTGCTCGCGGTTGTGCGTGAAGAACCCGGGGAGCGAGTACAGCGTCGCGCCCAACCGGGTCGACCCCGCCACCTCGAGGACCGCCCTGTTCGCACCGTTGTAGGTGCGGCGCACCACCGGGTTCGCGAGGGCGGTCTTCGCGAACCTCTTGAGCTTGCCGATCACGTGGTCTCCTTACGCGCCGCTGCCGATGCAGCGTGGCCGTACTGCCTCTCCTTGAGGCGCTCGAGCGTCTGCTCATGCAGCACTCGGTTGGTCTTGAGCAGGTCGGAGAGCACCCCGAGCGCCAAGGACAAGAACGCGCCGATGATCAGCACGGTTCCCAGGATGAGCGACTGGAAGTGATCGCCCTGGTCGCCCATCGCCAGGAGGATCGCGTAGCGCACGAACGGGATGAGGCCCACGGTGACGAAGATGGCCGCGAGGGCCGCGAAGATGCTCCACGGCCGGTACATGATGTACGAGCGCAGGATGGCCTGGCCGGACTTCATCATGTGCTCGCCCATGCTGCTGAACAGCCGCGATTCGCGAGTCTTGGGATTGGTGTCGATCTCGACCGAGGTGATGGCCAGGCGCTTGTTGCCCGCCTGGATGATGGTCTCCATGCAGTAGCTGAACTGCGTGACCACGTTGAGCCGGTAGATCGCGAACTTGGAATATGCGCGGAAGCCCGATGCGGCATCGGGCAGGTCGGTCCCCGCGGCCCGGTTGACCACCCAGGACCCGAATCGCTGCATGGTCTTCTTGAAGGCCGAGAAGTGCTCGATCGTGTGCGTCTGCCGGTCGCCGATCACGATGTCGGCCTCGCCCGCGAGGATCGGGGACACGAGGTCGCCGATCCGCTCCTGCGGGTACTGGTTGTCGCCGTCCGTGTTCACCACGATGTCCGCGCCGTGCGAGAGCGCGTAGTCGAGGCCGTCGCGGAACGACGTCGCCAGCCCCATCGGCCGCGCGTGGCGCAGCACGTGGGCGCCATGCTCGCGCGCGATCTCACCGGTGCGGTCCGTCGAGCCGTCGTCGATCACCAGGAGCACGATCTCGTCGATCCCGTCGATCTGACGAGGGATGCTCTGGAGCACGGTGGGGAGGGTCTGTTCCTCGTTGAGGCAGGGGACCTGGACGAAGAGCTTCACCCACACATTCTATCGTGCGCGCCCCGAGCGGCCTCTCAGCGCGTCAGTCGCTCCCCGCGGGCGCTGCACGTCGCGTCAGCATCCGGTAGGAACGCCGTCGCAGGCCGGTCGGAGCAAGGCGGTAGGTGCCGCGAATCGCCAGGTTGCGGGCGAACTGCCTGCGGTTGGTGAAGCCGATCCGGCGCATGCCGCGCTGCAACTGGAACTCTGCCTGGAGCTGCCGCACGCCGCCGCGGCGCGCATATGCGCCCGAGTCGACGCGGTAGCCGAGCAGCGGCTCGACGATGTTGTCCGTGCGAGCGCCTGCGTCCAGCATGCGCACCCACAGCCAGTAGTCCTCCATCTGGCCCATCGGCAGGTAGCCGCCCGCAGCACGCACCGCGGCCCGCCGGTACACGACCGTGGGGTGGTTGAAGGGCGAGCGAAAGCGGGCGTAATCCCTGATGCCGGCGCCGGTCGGGGGCACGCGCTTGCGCATCGTCTGGCGCAGATCGCCATGGAACTCGACGAGGCCGGAGCCCACGAGATCGAGGCCCGGCGACAGCAGGTCGAGCTGGCGGGCGAACCGCTCCGGGAAGGACAGGTCGTCCGCGTCCATGCGGGCCACGATCTCGTGAGCGCACGTGTCGAGCCCCACCGTCAGGGCATTGGCAAGGCCGTCGTTGACGTCGAGCTCGATGTGACGCAGCGGGACGGTCGAGGCCTGCGCGAGGTCGGCGACGGCGTCGTTCAGGTCATCGCCGACGGGCCCGTCGCGCACCATGACCACCTCGTTGGGCGGCCGGGTCTGCTCGTCCACGCTTGTGCGGAAGGCGTCGCGCAGGAACTCGGCGCGGTCGCCCGCGTAGTACGGCAGCAGCAGGCTGAAGCGATCGTCAGTCACCCGAACCACCGCCAGCCGAGCCGTCCATTGCTGCCGCCAGAACCTCATCGTTGGGTCGCGGGTCCGTGCGCCAGCCGTCTCGCCAACCGCGCGCGCCGGCGGATCGCAGCACCCGCCGGCCCTCCGACCGTGCGTACGTCCGTCCCCAGCGCGCAAGCGACGATGCGCCATACAGCGCCTTCTCGAGCGCACCCAGGGAGGGGGAGCGGCGCAGCATCCACACCTTGTTGCGCACCTCGTAGTAGAAGCGCTCACCGGGGTCCACGTCGGTGGCGCCGAGCTTCACGGTCTTGTGGACCACCACGCTGGCGGGCACGTGGAGACCCAGCCGCGAGCGCAGGACGCGAGTCGAGAACTCGAAGTCGTCGTTCCAGATGAAGTAGTCGGCGACGGGAAGACCGTCCTCAGCGACCGCATCGGCCGCCACCAGCATTGAGACGAACGAGGTCGATCGCACGCTCATGCAGCCGTGCGCAGCCGCCGCGTCGCGGCGCGCGCGGCTGTCCAGCGGGCGCGGGCGCGGGGTGTTCATCGGGTGCTCCGAGCCGTCGAACCACACCACGCGGGAACCGGCGATCGCCGCGCCCGTGGTGGTCGCGGCGCGCAGCAGCTCCTCGAGTGCGGTGGGCTCGGGGATCGTGTCGTCGTCCATCAGCCACACCCAGTCGGCGGCGTGGTCCTCGATGGCGCGCCGCAGACCCACCGCGAAGCCACCCGCGCCGCCCGTGTTGACCGCGAGTTCGACGACGTCCGCGCCGGGGGACACCTCGCGTGCTGCGTCGACCGAGCCGTCCGTGGATCCGTTGTCCACGACCACGAGCGCCGCGCACTTCGTGGTCTGGTCGCCGATGGCCGCGAGCGCCTCGCGCAACAGGTCACGACGGTTGTACGAGACCACGACCGCGACCACGCGGGGAGGGGCCGAGGGCGGGGAGGACATGCGCCAAGTCTGCCAGCACTCGGAGCACTCGGGGGGATCATCGGGGGCGCCTCGCCCCCTTCGCCCGCGCGCTCCCCCTACCGTGATCCCCGCCGGTGGTTCAGAGCGAGGTGAAGAACCTCAGGTCGGGCGAGGTGGCGACCCACAGGTCCTTCTCGCCCGAGTACCTGGTCGTCTCGTGTGCGATGCCGGCGGCGTCGAGGGCCTTGGCGATCGCGGCCGCCGTGCGCTGCTCTCCCGGGCGGTTGTAGTCGTCCAGCATGATGATGAACCGCTCCTCAAGGGCCTGAGGGATGAGGTCGAGAATGTCGATGCGGGCGCGCTCAGCTCCGCCCCCGAACGGGCCGTCCACCACGATGAGGTCGTACGTGGCGGAGCCCACCGCTGCAGCGAAGCCGTCGTACCGCAGCGCGGTCTCGCCGTCGGGCAGTTCCGCCGTCGTGAGGTCGAGCGTGTGGATGCGGGTCGTGCTGGGGAGCGCGAAGTTGGCGCCGAAGGCCGCGATCCACTCCGGATCGTGCTCGACGACAGTGTGCCCCACTGCCGTGCCGTGCGCCGCGTACTGGGCCGTCACCTTGGTCGACTGCCCAAGGCCCAGCTCCAGGATCGACGTGGGCCGCGATTCGTCGAGCACGCGATACAGGACGTAGAGGAACGGGTAGCCGACCGCCCAGCGCCCCGGCGACACCGCTTGATCCGTGAACCAGCTGCTCTGAGCCACCGTGTCGCGGTAGACCGCGCCCCACACCGCTTCGCGCGATGACCGGCGCGCGGCGCCCGATCCGCGACGCACGTCGTCGACCGACGCGTTGAGCTCTTCCAGTGAGCCTCTGACGCCGGGGGCGCCGTCTCGTGACCCGTCGCTGTGGGGGAGCAGCTCCGCCTCCAGCCGGGCAAGCTGCCTTCGGAGCGCCTCGTGGCTGGACATGAGATCTCGGTGCTGCTTCTCCGCCAACAGCCGCTGCCTTCGCGCGATCGAGCCGACGCGCCGCCCGCTCGCAGGCAGGTACTGCGCAGCCCGCGCGAAGAAGTCCTTGAGCATGTCCGCCCTCCCACCCCAGTATCTCTCAGTCGAGGTCGCGGGAGACGTGCGAACTATCGCGGCAGCGACCTCCTGACGCGTCGCGCGATCGGCTCGAGGCCGGGCACCGCGCGCACGAGCCTGCGCGCCAGCGACCTCTGCCCGCTTGCCCGTGGCTTGCGGGAGCGCTTGGCGCTGCGCTCGGCGAAGAAGATCGTCCAGTCAAGCAGCTGCCGCGCGTCGTCGAGCGTGGGCTCAGGAGAGAACTCCGACGGCAGCGTGCCCTCTGTGAGCTGCCGGTACAGCTGCGAGAAGTCGTACGCACGCGCGCGGTCGGCCGCTGAGAGCGAAGCCTCCGACAGCCGCACGTACCGATCGGGGTCCTCGGCAAGACCCACGATCTCGCGGGCGAGCGACGCGGCATCTCCCTGCGCAGCGGTGACCATGCCGTGGTTGTCCTGCACGAGGGTGAGCCACGGCAGCTCGTACATCGCGACGGGCAGTCCCCTGGCCTGCGCCTCTGCGAGGGTCAGCTGGTAGCCCTCGATGATGCTCGTGGAGACGAACACGTCCGCCGCATCAATGGCCTGGATGAGCGTCTCGCCCCGGAGCGGCCCCACCACCGACACGTGGCCAGCAAGTCCACGGTCGTCCACCTCGGCGGCCAGCGCTTCGACCGTGAGGCCCGCCCACTCCGGGCCGATGATGCTCAGGTGAAAGGACGCCGATAGGCGTTGAAGCTCGGCGGCGACATCGATCAGCTGGCGCACCTGCTTGGTGTGCTGGTCCAGGCGGCCCACCCACACCAGTTCGATCTTTCCGTGCGGGGCGGGTCGCGGCGTGTCGATGCCGGACGACTCCAGCAGCATCGGCGACGGGGGGTTAGGCAGATACGCGGTGTGCGCGACGCCCCGCAGCTTCCAGAAGGCCACGTCGAGTGGGGACAGCGTGACGAGCGTCGCCAACGCGTTGAGGTGACCGGTGAGGAACGTCAACAGCGCGCTGTTGTCGTAGATCGGCCGCAGTGCGAAGTTGTGAATCCACCCGATCGTGGGCACGCCGAGGGCCCTGGCCATCAGCGCGTAGGCGGGCCAGTCCCTGCTGTAGAGCACCTGGTGATCGATGACGAGGTCGATCGACTCCGATTCGCAGATGGCCGCCCACGACTGCAGGCGGGCGGGCACGTCGTCGCCGTCGACCTCGACGAACGTCGCGCCTTCGGGCAGACCCTCAAGATCGCTGCCCCCGCGGCGCGCGGCGATGGTGACCTGGTGACCCGCCTCGAGCAGGTACCGCGCCTGGGACAGCAGGACGCCCGACACGCCGCCCGTCGTCAGCGTGGCCGTGACCAGCAGCACGCTGCGGACCGGACGCTCGCCCGTCGAGATCCGCGAGCCGTCTGCGGCCAGCACCTCGAGGCCGTCCTTGTAGAACGAGGCCGCCGCCATCACCACCTCGCGCTCGGAGACGCGGGTGTGCAGCAGCGCGAGGCACTCCGCGCGCAGGGTGCCACTCACGCTCTTGTGGAGGTAGCCCAGGACGTTTCCCAGCAGGGACAGGCGCGCGGACTCGTAGCCGGCGAGCAGCGCGGCGGGGTCCGGTCTGTCTCGCGCCATCGCACGCACTGCAGGCTCGATGCTGTCGACCGAATCGATGGCTCCGAGGTAGAACTCGAACTGCGACAGCTCGACGACCGCGTGACCGCTTCCGCCACGACGGAAGTGGTACCGGTACAGGCGATCGGGTATCGAGACGTAGCGCTCAGCAAGCGCCGCCACCAGAAACATCAGGGGAAGGTCGTTGACCCGCCTGAGGACGAGGTCTGCGGGAATCTTGCCGTAGGCCTCACGCAGCAGCGCCGCCTTGAACAGGTAGCGCCACAGCTGCCCCTGGGCCGGCTTGCCGGCGGGGAACAGGCCTGGCAGAACTTCGTCTCCGGCCAGCTTGGCGTGCACGGGCTGGAGTCTGGACTGGTACCCCCCGACCGGTCGCCCGTCCGGGGTGACCACATCGATGCCGAACCCCACCAGATCCGCGTGAGACGACCGGGCCTTCGCGAGGGAGCGCTCGGCCGCACTCGGCGCGAGGACGTCGTCCCCGTCGAGAAAGAGAACATAATCCGACTGGGCCGCCTCGACTCCCGCCCGCCGGCACTGCAGCGCCGAGACGTTGCTGTCCATGCGGATGAGCCGCACCCGGCCGTCACGGGCCTGGAAGCGTTCGACCACCTCGCGGGTGCCGTCCGTCGATGCGTCGTCGATGCAGATCACCTCGATGCGCTCGAGCGACTGCTGAAGGCAGCTCTCCAGCGCGGTCGCGATCCACTCCTCGTCGTTGTGGACGGGAATGACGATCGAGACGTCGGTCGGTGATGGCATGAGATCTCCGTTGAGGCGAATGTGCAGCGGTGTCAGGCGACGGCACGCATGGCGGCCTGGATGCGCAGCCCGAGCCCCGCCACCTCGGTGCGCGCGTGGTCCATCGCCGGCGCGAGGCCGGAGAGTCTCTGCTCGAGTTGAGGACCGAACTCGGCGAGTTGGTCGTACGAGCCGACCAGGTCGCTGAGCCCGGCAGAGGCGAGGAGCCGGCTGATCTTCTGCGGGTCGGCCGCCGACCCGATCGGATACGCCCCCTCGGTCGCACCGATGATCAGGCCGTGGGCGCGGTCTGAGACGATCGCGAGGGACTTGCCGAACACGCCCCGGACATGAGCGTCGAGATCGGAGTGGCGCGTGCTGGGTGCCACGAGGTATTCGCCGCCCAGGGCCTCGGCCAGGCGGACGGCGCGAGGCGCATCGCGGGCGACCTGCGCCACGGTGACCACGCGGGTGGACGTCCGCTCCGCAAGCGCCCTCACCGCCTCGAGCCACGCCTCATCAGGCCACGGCCTATCGAACCGGAGAGTGACCGCGAGCAGGGGCCGCGAACCGGAGTCGGCCCAGTCCGCCGTGTGCGGACCGTACGCGAACGCCCAGTCCGGAGCGACGTCGCCGAAGCCCGCAGCGTCCCGTGAACCGGCATCGCGCCACGAGATCACCGCCGCGTCGCGAAGCACCTGATCGAACTGTGAGGGAGTGGACTCGGCGGGGGTCCGGAGCCCGAGCCCCGCGACGATCAGAGCGCCACCGCTGTCGATCGCGCGGCGCAATGGCGCCGAGCGATCCTCGCCGGGGAACCTGGGCCCGCGTGGGTTGATCTCTCCAGCCTCGAACAGCTGAACCGGGCGCGGGGCCTCGTTGCTGGCCGCCACCCACACGGAGCGCTTGGTGTAGATCACGTCGTCCGGCGCCAGCGGCAGACCGGACACGTAGTCGCTGGACCTGCCCTCGAGCAGGACATGAAAGCGGCGGCCCTCGCCGCGAGCAGCCTCGAAGTAGGCGGCGCGCAGGACCGAATCGCCGAGGTTGTCGTCCTGGCCACCCAGGTTGACGAACACGTCCTGCGCGTGGTGCGAATGCATAGTGCGGGAGTCTACGGGACCTGCCGCACGCGGCGACGGCAAGGACCTCTCGAGCCGGAGGCGCAAAGCGCCACGACGGTATAGTGACGTGGTGCAAAAGGACCCGCCGCTCGCCGCCGACCATGCGCCGCTGCGAGTCTCGGTGTCTCAACGTCTGATGTCTCCGAGCGTCGGCTATGTGGACCAGGTCGTCGGAGAGGGTCAGGACGACCTCGTATTCAAGGCCTTCGCCGGGATCCCTCGCCGCACCGACGCGGACGTGGTCCACCTGCACCGCCTCAGCGCTCTAGGCGGGAACCGGGTGAAGAGCGGCAAGAAGCGCATCGCCGTCTCGCTCGCCTTTGCGGCGATGGTGAGGTCGAACCGGGTCGCCCTGGTGCGCACGTGGCACGGCGCGGATGCGAACGGCACGGGCGGCCGGTCGGCACGCATCGCGAACTGGATCCTCAACCGGGTCACGACCGAGTTCGTGACCGTGGATCCGTCCACCACCGGGCCGAGGGGGGCATCCACCACCCTGGTGCCATACGGGCACTACCGCGACAGGTTCGTGGGCTATCCACGCAGCGAGCCGGTGCCCGGGCGCATGCTCTGCATCGCGCCGCAGCTCCACAAGCACGTCGAGCGCATCGTCGAGGCCTTCGTCGACGACAAGGCCCCAGAGGGATCGCTGCGTGTGGCGGGCTTCACGACCGAGGCGCGCGCAAGTCGCGTCGAAAGGCTCGCCGAGAAGAGCCCCGATGGGGTGTCGACGCGCCTCGAGCGCCTCTCCGACGGTGCCATGGTGATGGAGATCTCGGCAGCAGAGCTCGTCGTCCTGCCGAACGCCAGCGAGCTCGACGACCTGCAGGTCATCTTCATGGCGCTGTCGCTCGATCGCCCCGTCCTCGTGCCCGACAGCCCCCTGACTCGGAGCATCGGCGACAGCGTCGGGCCGGGATGGGTGCACCGCTATGAGACGCCCCTTGGCTCCGACGGCCTCGCGAGCGCGTGTGAACGAGCACGGAGCCATCCGCCGTCAGAAGGCCCGCGGCTCGAAGGCCGGGACCGCGACGCCACGGCGGCGATGTATGCCGACATGTTCAGGGCGGCGGCCGGGAAGACTCGCCGCCGCTGAGCGTGCGCCTGCGCTCCTAGCTGTCGCTGGGGTCCACCAATGGAGCGAGTCGATCCTCCAAGATATGACGGCTGGTCATCGCGTACGTGTTCGTCACGTGCGATCCCTGCCGGTAGACCAGGACGCCGCCGATGACCGGGGGGCACACCTCGGCATTGCACAGGGTGTCGGTCATGTCCACGACGTCCACGGCCGGCACGAGTTCCGCGGCTGCGAGTTGCGCCACAGCGCCGCTCGCCTGGATGCCCTCCTCCACCGAGAATTGGCAAGTCCACGGGTCCTCCACGTGAGCCGCGAGGCAGTCCGTGACCTCCGAGCCGGCTCCGTCAACCAGGCCAGTGGGCGTCGGATTGTCGAGCAGGACGATGACCTCGATGCCGGCGCCCTCGAGCGTCGACCAGTACTCGGCCAACGCCTCGACCATCACCTCACCCGAGAGCTCCCCATCCGCGGCGAAGGCCTGGCTGTGGCGCTGCGAGACGATCACCGCATCGGGCGGGTCGGCGAGCAGCAGGTCCACCAGGTTCGCATTGAACTCGGGGCACGCGGCGTAGGGGCGACCGTCGCCGTCGTCGCGCAGGGCGTCCGCGAAGCCGCACGCGCTCTTCGTGGCGCTTTCGAAGACCCACCCTTGGTCAGTCGCGATGGCCTCGAGAGTGTCCCCCCATTGCGCCGCCTTGGAGTCGCCCGCCAGGAAGACACGAACGTCCCCGTCTGGGGCACCTTGGACGCAGGGTTCCGGCGCCACCGTCTCGAAGTCCGCGTGGCACTCCCGGGTACCGACCGCGAAGTCCTCGCGCGCGGCGACGAGGTCTGGAACGAACGGCACCACCTCTTGGGCCACCTCCACACCCGATACCGCCTCGCCGTCATAGTCGAGCGATTGCGCGCCCACCTCGGCACTGCGCGTGGCCTCACCCGCCTCGCCCTCTGACTGTGCTGGGGTGGAGCGGGGCAGCGCTGCCGCGAGGAGCAACGCCACCACGACGGTCACGGCCACCAGGTTGGCCCCAAGGGACAAGGTGAGCGCCGGCATGCGCTCGAGGATGCTGGCGCGACGGACGGGGTTCTCCACGAACTTGTAGGAAAGCCACGCTGGGATGAACGACGCTGCGACGATCGCCAGGCCCGCCTTCTGCCCGATCTCTCCCCAGTGCCAGCCCGCCGCCACGAGCATCGGCCAGTGCCAGAGGTACAGAGAGTAGGACAGGCCACCGATCCACACCGCCGGTCGCAACGACAGCGGCCGCGGCGCCCCGCTGCTGCTGGCGGTTCCTGCAGCGATCACGGCAGCCGTTCCGAGGGTGGGCACCAGGGCGGCCGCACCGGGCCAGTTCGTCGTCGAGTCGAACACCAATGCACTTGCCACGACCGCGCCGACGCCCGCCCACCCCAGGATCAGCGCCGCGCCCCGGGGCAGCCGTCGCCACAGCGCGACCGAAGCCGCCATGAGTCCGCCGATGCCCAACTCCCACAGCCTCGTCGTCGTCACGAAGAACGCCTGCGCGGGAGCATCGGCCGTCATGTGGATCGACCACATGAATGAGAGCACCACGATCGCTGCGAGCGCGCCGAGGGCGAGGCTCGACGCACGCAGTCGCAGGAGGGTTGCAGCAAGACCGGCGGCGACGATGACGAGGGGCCATACGATGTAGAACTGCTCCTCAACCGCCAGAGACCAATAGTGCTGGACCGGCGACGCTCCGATGCCTTCGGCCTGATAGTCGACCGAGCGGTCCGCGAGACGCCAATTCACCAGCGACACGGCCGACGCGAGGATGTCGTGGCCGTAGACGCCCCGCTGCAGAGCCGGCGCCAGCCACCACGTGAGCGCGGCGGTGGCGCCGAGCGCAAGGGTCGCGGCCGGAAGCAGCCGCTTGGCCCTGCGCGAATAGAACCGCGTCAGTGAGATGCGGCCGTGCTCACGGAACTCTCGAAGCAGCATGCCCGTGATGAGGAAGCCGGAGATCACGAAGAAGACGTCCACGCCCACGTAGCCGCCTGGAACGAGGCTCACACCCGCGTGATAGACGAGCACCAGTCCGATCGCGAGCGCGCGCAGCCCCTCGATGTCCGGGCGGAACGAGGACGGACGGCCGTGGCGGGTGCGTGCGTGCGTACCGGAGGCCTCCAGCGGTGGCGATGCAGCCGTCACCGATCAGCCACCATCGCTCGCCGCATGGCCCGCGGGAGGTGCGCCGCGATTGCTCCCGGCGCGTCTGGCAAGGCGCTCACGACTGTGCGGCCCGCCAAGCCTTCTCCGTCTGGGCAAGAGAAGCCAGGACCTCGCGGTCAGCGATCGCATCCGACACCCTGGCCGCCGCACGTGCCACCTGAACGTCGTATGCGCTTCGATCCGCGGCGAGTTCCTCGAGGGTCTCGGGCACCTGTTCGCTGGTGCGATAGATCGCCGCCGCGCCGAGATCGGGCTCGAACGCCGGGTCCGCGACGACCACGCGGCCCAGGGCAGCTGCGCGCAGCGCGGTCGCTCTGGCCTCGATCCCACTCCCCGCCGGGTCGCCAAGAAGATAGAAGTCGAGCTGGTTAATGAACGCCCGGAAGCCGACGTCGCTCGTGCGATAGATCAGGCTGGTCGCGGGTGCACCATGTGCGAGGTACTCGTGCGCCGGATCGATCACGATGCGCACGTCGAGCCTCCTCGAGTCCGGGAGCTTCACGATGCTCGGGTCGGCGCCGGTGGCGCCGACCACGATGCGGGCCGTGTCGAGAGCGGGGGGAGCGAGGCGTCCGGTCCGCCACTTCGAATCGCGGACCGCTTCGAGCGCTGCGCCGGCGAGCAGCCGGGCCCGCCGGGCTTTCGCGTCACCCGCCATCCACTCCACCTGGGCGGCGCCCACGTACTCTGCTGCAAGCTCCGTGACTGCCTCCGCGCTCCAGGCGGATGCCTCCCCGGCTTCGCGCGGCAGGTCGAGGGGGACGAACACCACTCGGTCGACGTCGAGGCTCCATGGGGTCCGCTCGGCCACCTGCAACAACGCCGGATCCTCGATCACCAGCGTCCCGACCTCGACCTCGTCATTGGTGAGCACGCGGTCGACCACTCCGTCGTGAATCAGGCTTCGAAGCTCAGGAGCGATGGGGGTGGCCCAGGTGCCGGGCTGGCGGGGATCCGGGAGGTGCATGACCCCTACTCGCCACCCGGCGGCGCTCGCGTGGCGCAGCGCCGCCAGCGCGAAGTGGCTCCCCACATCGAACCGCCGCCAGTCGCGGGCGAACACCATGTCATAGCGCGACGGGCGACTCTTCAACTGCTCGTCGGTCAGAAAGCGCCGAGGTGCGGGGAACTTGCGCGCGCTGGAGGGACCGGGGACTTGCGCACCGCCGCGCGCCAGCCTCTCGTGGAAGTGCATGAACGCCTCGCGGTACTCGGACCGGGAGGGGTGTCGCCATCCCACTCCGAAGTCGGAACGCGACAGCGAACCGCCCGTCAGTCGCACCAGCGCGAGCACGTCAGGGAGATCGAGGTGAGTGCCACCGGTCATGGTGACCAACCGGAACGCGTGCTCCGTGTCACCCGCCTTGCGCGTCGCGTCGAAGTAACCCACCACGTCGACGTCGGCGCGGCGGAACATCAGCGAGGATGCATTCGGCCTGAGCACCCGCTGGCCGCGGTAGCGGAACACCATCTCATCGGTGGCACGGGCACACCGACTGATCGTCGAGCACAGGTCCGAGTCGGCGATCAGCGGCATGACCTGTCGCTCGATTCGCTCGGGATGAGACCAGTCGTCGTCATCCTGGAAGGTCACGAACTCGCCACGCACCGACTGGAGGGCCACGTTTCGAGCGCCGTAGGCACCCACATTGCGTTCGAGTCGGATCAGCCGCACACGGGGGTCGAGCCCGGCCACCTCTTCGAGCCTGTCATCGAACTCGGGTCCGCTCGCGTCGTCGACGATGACGAGTTCGAGATTGCGCCACGTCTGTCGGAGGATCGACTTGACGGCCGTGACGATCTCGCGGCCACGGCGATGCGTGGGCATGATGACGGTGACCAGCGGGCCATCGCTCACTGTGCGCTCGCTTGCCGCTTCCAATTGGTCGAACAGGTCCGCGCTGCCGCCAGCGAAGCTCATGGGCGTCTGTTCCCACACCTCACCGAGATGACCGTTCACGTGGTCGAGCCACTGCGTGGAATCCACACCGTGCGAGGCTCCGATCAGGTCGGCCCGGAGAAAGCCCTCTTCCACCGGGTCGAGGGCTTCAAAGAGGCGCTCCTCGTTCGCCAGGCGTTCGTACTCGCCCAGGTTCCACAGCACCGTCGCCAGGGCTTGAGCGCCCTGGCGTGAATACCGGAGATCTGGATCCGCGGCGCAGGCCGCGTCGAACTGTGCAAGGGCGCGGTGGTCGCGCGCGGCATCCGTATCCATTTCGAAGGTGAGGCGTGCAGCCTCCACGCGCCACGCGGCCACGGCCGGATCGTCCGTCGCGGCGCTCCGCGGATCCTCATGACCGTCGAGACGCGCCTGACGCACCACCACGTCCCGCAGCAGCTGCGAGCGCAACCCACGAGCCTCGTTGGCGAACGCGGTCGCGTGGGGTGCCCTCTTCGTGACCCGCCACTGGGTGTCCCGGAGCCACACGTCCGTCATGCCATCACGCCCTTCGCTGCCTGCCATGAGCGCCATTTCCAGGAGGCGCGATGCTCCGTCTCGCGGCGGGTCACAGACGGTGGGCGTTGCTTGCTGGACCTGCCACTCCGCGAGTGTCGAGGAACATGCGCGACGCTCGCACGAACGAATCGACGTCGTACTCTCGGTGGTGCTGGACGAGTATCACGAGGTCGGCTCCGGCCAGCGCAGCGTCGAGGTCGTCAACGCGCGTCAGGTGCTCGCTTCCCGGCTTCCACGTCTCGACGTGGGGATCGTGGAACTGCACGTGCGCTCCCTTACGCGCGAGCGACGTGGCCAGCGGGATCGCAGGGGACTCTCGCTGATCCGCAATGTTCGGCTTGTACGTCACCCCGAGGAGGAGCACCGAGGCGCCGTTGATCGCGAGCTTGGCGTCATTGAGGAGATCCTGGGCGCGCTGCGCGACGTAGCTCGGCATCGCGAGGTTCACCTCTTGCGCGAGCTCCACGAATCGGAAGGGATATCCGAGCTCTTCCTTCACGCGGTGGCTCAGGTAGTTCGGGTCGATGGGAATGCAGTGGCCGCCCACTCCGGGCCCGGGGTAGAAGGCCTGGAAGCCGAACGGCTTGGTCTTGGCCAGGTCGATGACGTCCCAGAGGTCGATGCCGAGCTCGTGGCAGAACTTCGCCATCTCGTTGACGAGGGCGATGTTGACGTGTCGGTACGTGTTCTCGAGGAGCTTCGCGGTCTCGGCCTCGCGGGTGCCCTTGGCCTTGACCACGGTATCGACGAACTGCGAGTAGAGATCCGCCGCTCGATCCGTCGAGTCGCTGTCGATTCCTCCGACGACCTTCGGGGTGTTCTTCATCCCGAACTGCGCATTGCCCGGGTCGATTCGCTCAGGTGAGAACGCAAGGTGGAAGTCCTGACCAGCGACGAGTCCGGTCTTCTCGAGCTCCTCACGGACCGGCCCTTCAGTGGTGCCCGGATAGGTGGTCGACTCGAGCACGACCAGCATGCCCGGTTCGAGGATGGTGGCCACCGACCTCGTGGCAGCCAGGACCGCCGACAGGTCGGGACCACCGGAGCTGCTGAGCGGGGTCGGCACACAGATGACTGCGCTTCGCGCGCCGCGCAGGCTGCTGATGTCATCGGTCGAGGAGAACCCTGCGGCCACCATCTCCGCGACATCGGAGTCGCTGAGGTCGTCCACGTGCGAGTGGCCGCCGTTGAGCCCCTCGACCAGCGCACCCTTGGGATCGAAACCCCTGACCGTGAGGCCAGCGAGCACGGCCTCACGGGCGAGCGGCAGGCCCACGTAGCCGAGCCCTAGAACCACCATGTCGACTGTCAACTTCGTTCTCCCATGCCTCGCGGAACGTCCATCTTCACTGTACTTTCGGGGGTCCGGACACTGACCGCCCCCGTCGAGCGGTGGTGGCGTGAGTGCGAGTCATCGCTGCCGCCGTGCGCCACTCGAATCGCACGCTAGCCTTCGTCGCCAGTTCTGCGGTCCCTGTCTGCCGCCTCGAGCCGCGCCATCTCCAAGGCGCCCACGACCCGCTTCTGCATCATCTCGAAGCTCGCGTTGTTCGAGGCGCGGCTCGACTTCAACGAGCCGAGAACGCGCCTCATCTGGCGTTCGAGTGCGGCGGCCCGTCGCTCCGCCTTCCGCGCGCGCTTCTCGATGACGACGAGCATCAGCGCAAGAAGGACCAGCGCGAGGTTCGCGGCGATCACACCCCACTGCACCGAACCCGCCGCCGTCGCGATCGCTCCCGCCAGCCCGACAACGAGGGTCGCTGCTGCCACGGCGATGAACTTTGAAACCTTGCGCACGCGGTCCTCCGACATTGATGCAATCGACGAAGAGCGTATCAGCGGTGCAGAGCGCCGTGCTTGCCTGTGCGCCGCAGTGTGATCAAGCACACCGCACGCGCTCTCGGCCGCGGAGCGTGGCCACCCTAAGATGGTTCAGGCCGCCTCGCCGGCCACCCCACCCCTCAGGAGTTCGTCGTGCATACCGTGAGCGTGATCGTCCCGATGTACAACGCCGAGGACTTTCTGCCGACGTGCCTCGAGGTGATGCGGCGCAACGGGGGCGACGGCACGCAGTTCATCGTGGTCGATGACCACTCCACCGACGCGACTCCTCGCATCCTCGACGATGCCCGCGCGGCCATGCCCGGGCTGACCATCGTGCGCAACGACGCCAACCTGGGCGTCGCGCGGTCGCGCAACATCGCGCTGGACCTTGCCGACGGCCGCTACCTGGCCTACCTCGATGTGGACGACTGGTACGGCCCGGGACACCTGGACGGCCTCGTCCAGGCCATCCAGGAGCTGGAGGTCGACTTCGTCCGCACGGACCATGTGCGGGTCGATGGGTATCGCCGCACGCTCGAAAGCGCGCCGGAGAAGCGCCGCGGCGTCCCGATGGAGGCCTCCACCGGCATCGGCCGCGCGGGCTCCAATGCGATGGTCGACTATCCCTTCCTGTGGGCCGGCATCTACGACACGGAGCGCCTGCCACGCGACGTGTTCCTGTTCGATGAGAGCCTGCGGACGGCTGCCGACCGCCCGTGGTTCTGGCGCCTGTACATGGAGGCGGCGACGACGGCGGTGGTCGACCTGCACGGCTACTTCTACCGCAAGGACCACAACCCCCGCGCGCTGACGCAGGCCGGAAACGCCCAGACCCTGCACTTCCTCGACGCGTCGGCTCGTATCCGGGACCTGGTTCTCCCGACGGGCGATCCCGAGTGGATCACCAAGGCCGCCTACGCCGCCGCGCGTATCTGCACCTTCCACGTCGCCCGCCGCGCCCGCCTCTCGCCTGCGCTGCGAGCCGAGCTGTTCGACCGATCCGCCACACTGCTCGCGTCCTACCCGACCGAGGCGATGGACGACGCCATCCGCGCGCTGTCCGTGTCGCCACGCATCAGCGCGCGAGCCCTGGTGGCGAAGGGCCGGAAGTCATGACGATCATCGCGGTGGCGCCCACTCTCATGGCCGGAGCCATCATCGCCGCGGCCATCGATGACGGCCTGCTCCCGGGACGCCGTGTTCTCGTCACGGTCAACGATGCAGAGATCCCCGAGGTCACGCCGACCATCGCCGCCCACCGCGGCTTCGACTCCCTCGCCGCCAGGTTCGACGAGGTGGTCCACCTCAACGACGTCATCGCACCCCTTCACCCCAGGGGCCTTGGGGCGGCCACTCCGCACGGCCGCGCGGTCCAGGCCCGCCTCGTGGAAGCAGCGGGTGGGCACGTCAGCCGACTCGTCGTGCCCGCGCTGCGCCGCGATCCCGTGAACGCCCTTGCGCGGATGTTTCCCGACGCCCGCATCGACGCGGTCGCCGATGGGCTCATGGCATACGGCCCCACCGCCGCGCGGCTGGGACGAGACATCGCGGCCCGCGTGGAGCGCCACCTGTACGTGGACCTCGTGCCCGGGACCCGTCCACGGCAATTCGCCGATGCCGGTGCAGAGCCGGTCGAGGTCGCGATGTCCGGCGTTCGCGCGGCGATCGCGTCCATGGCCGGTACGCCGACGCCGACCGACACTGACGAGGCCTGGATACTCGGCGAACCGCGGTCCGGATCCGGCGCTCTCACGCCCGAAGACAATGGCGCGCTGGACCGCCGCTTGCTCGACGCTGCGGCTGACGCCGGGTTCCAGGCAGTGGCGTTCACGCCCCATCCAGACGCGCGGCCGTCGTACCCGGTGACGCTGGCGCAGCGGGCGGCACAGCGCTCGGTGCGATTCCGCGTGATCACGGGCGCGGAGCCCACCGAGCTGATGCTCGAGCGCACCCGGCCCCGCGCAATCCTCGGACGTGCGTCGACCGCCCTGGCGACCGCATCGGCCCTGTACGGAGTCCCCGCGTTCAGCGTGGGGACCGCGGACCTCGCGCGAGCGATCCGGGCCAAGGACGACCCTCGCCGCGTGGCCCTCGCGCTCACACGGGCGAGCGTTCCGAGCCTCGAGGACGGCGAGCAGCCGCCGCTCGCCGTCGAGGCACAGGCGTTGCTCGATGTGCTCTGCCATGACATGAGCCCACGCCGCCACCCTCGGCCCGACGACTCCGCGCGCGCGGCGGTGGCGCAGTGCGACGGCGCGAGAGAGATCGTCGAGACCCCCGGCAGGGAGCGCCGGGCGCACGCACGGGATGAGGCCGACTCCGGCCAGTCCGGCGGCGGCCTCGTTCGTCGCGCCGGGTCCGTGATCGGCAGGGGCTATCGCGGCGTGCGCAGCGTGCTCGCCGCGGTGTGGTTCAGCGCCCGGCTATGACGGGTCGGGCGTAAGAGCGTCGGCCCGTGAGCCGACTCAGGCGCCGATGCGACGAAGCTTGCTGAGCGGCGCCAGTTCGCCCGGGAACACCCGCTTCACACCGTCGCCCAGCGCGGACTCGATGATGCGGATGTCGCGCACGAGGTGACGCAGGCCCTGCGGCTCGAGCGACGCTGCGTGGTCCGACCCCCACATGGTGCGATCGAGCGTGATGTGTCGCTCCACCGCCACCGCGCCGAGCGCAACCGCCGCGAGCGAGATCTGCAGCCCCGGCTCGTGACCCGAGTAGCCCACCGGCACGCCGTAGCGGTCCTTGAGCGTCTGGATGGTGCGCAGGTTCGCCTCGTCCGCGGGCAGCGGGTACGTCGACGTGGCGTGCAGGATGATCAGGTCGTCCTTGCCGAGCGTCTCAACCGCCGTGTCGATCTGCTCGATGGTCGACATGCCGGTCGACAGGATCACCGGCTTGCCGGTGCCCGCGATCTTGCGCAGCATGTCGAGATCCGTCACGGACGCGGAGGCGATCTTGTAGGCGACCGCGTCCATCGACTCGAGGAAGTCCACGCTCGGCTCGTCCCACGGGGACGCGAACCACACCACGCCCTTGTCCTTGCAGTACGCGTCGATCTCCGAGTACTCGTCCTGCTCGAACTCGACCTTGTAGCGGTACTCCAGGTACGTCATCGTGCCCCACGGCGTCTCCCGCGGGGTGTCCTTCATGTGGTCAGGCGTCGAGATCTCGGGCGTGCGCTTCTGGAACTTCACGGCCTGCGCGCCGGCATCGACGGCGACGTCGATGAGCTTCTTGGCGTTCTCGACGTCACCGTTGTGGTTGAGGCCGATCTCCGCGATCACGTAGACGGGCTCGCCGTCGCCGATCCGGACGTCGCCGATCTTCACTGCGTCAGACACTGAGTTCCCTTCGGGTGTGGAGCGTGAACGAAGACACTTTCGACTCACGCGAGGAGCACGCCAGGTGCTCCTTGAAGCTGCCCCGCTACGGGACTATCGCAATGGCCATCGTAACGCGCCGCCTTCGGTGCGTCTCATGGCCGATGCCGATCCCACGCGCGCAGCCCGACTCCCACCGCGGCGGCCGTCCAGGTCACCGGCCGGCGCCACCACGTGTCGCGCGACGCCAGCGCCATCCGGCGCCGCGCGGTACGGCGGACCGCGTCGAGGCCGCCCTGACCTCCGCGCTGAGGACCGCCGGTGCTGGCCCATTCGCCCGCATCCACCACGCGCGCGAGCGCCTCGAGCCAGTCGTTCGCGGCGGGATCGTGGAAGTAGTTGTCATCCAGCCACTCCGCGCGCGGCAGCCGGAAGTCGAGCCGCTCCAGATCGTCGAGTGAGCCCAGCAGCCCCGAGCCTTCGAACACGAGGTTGATGTTCTCGACGTCGACGCCGAAGTCGTCGAGACACAGCGCGGGAACGCCGCTCGCGATCGCCTCGAGCACCGCCGTCGAGCTGACCGTGACCAACGCCGTGCCGGGCTCGAGGTAGTCGCTCATGGGTCCGTAGCCGACCACCAGGTTGCCGGGTGCGTCCTCCAAGGAGTCGAGGATGCGCGGGAACGGCTGCCGGTCGCGGTGGGTCTGCTCTTCTCCCGCGCGGCCCCGCTCCTTGATCACCACGGTGAGCTCCGGATGCGCGCGAGCCACCCTGGCGAGGGCCGTGACGATGGCCTCGCGATGCTTGGCGGCGACGGGGACGAGAGCCTGCGGGGCGAACACGATGGTCGTGAGGGGCGCCCGCCCGGCCGTGTCCGGGGCACCGTCCAAGCCCGCCAAGCCCGCCAGGTTCGCCAAGCCCGCCAACGCGAACTCTCGCGGCCCGCCCTCGGTCCGTGCGAGCGCCGCGGCCGCGCGCCGCTCGCGCCGAGAGTGCACCACCATCAGATCGGTGCCGGTGCGCAGCCGCACGCCCAGGGCCGTAGGTGGCATCCAGATCCCGGGGATGCCGCTGACGGTCACCGGAGACGCGCCGCGCGCTCTCGACAGGGTCCCGACCACGAGCTCGATCAAGGGGCCCCGGCACGCGAGCAGCAGGGAGTCGGGAGGATCGGAGGCGAGCCTGCGCTCAAGGTCCGCGAACGACATGGGCTCGGGCGCGAGCCACCGGCCGCCGACCGCCGCCTCGACCTGCTCCTTGCTGGGGGTCACCGCGGAGTCCACGAGCACCAGCTCGACGTCCCAGGACCCCTGCGCCTCGCGAGCGCGGGTCACGGCCCACTTGAGGTACGAGTCCGCGTCGGCCACCACGAGCAGGCGACGCCCGCTGCGTGGGGAGTGCGGGTTCGGCTCCACTCAGCGTGCCTTCAGAATCATCTCGGCGAGCTCGCGCAGGGCGCCAGCGCCGCCGGGCCTCGACAGCACCACCCGCGCGTGGGCCGCAACCGCAGCGCGAGCCTCGGGCACCACCACGGGCCAGCCCACGATCTCGAGGCACTCCACGTCGTTGACGTCGTTGCCCACGTACGCCACCCGCTCGAGGGCGATGTCGTGCTGCGAGCACCACTCACGCAGGGCCGCCGCCTTGCGGTCGATTCCCTGCAGCACCTCGACTCCCAGCTTGGCTCCCCTGGCAGCCACCACAGGGTTGCGCTCCTTGGACAGGATCAGCATGGGCAGCCCGGCGCTGCGGAGCATGCCGATTCCCATCCCGTCTGACCGGCTCACGCGCACCGACTCGACGCCTTCTTGGTCCACCGTGACGAGGTCGTCGGTGTGCACGCCGTCGAAGTCCATGACGAGCGCGTCGACGTCGATGCCCTCGCTCCCAGAATCCGCGTGCCGGACCGCGATCGCACGCGCGACCTCGAGCTCCTCCGGGGTGTCGATCTCGACCGCCGTCGCCTCCGCCACCTGCTCCAGGCCCACGCGACCGAAGAACCTGAACCGTGCCTCCTGCAGTCCCGCGGTGCGCATCACGTAGAACGCGCCCGTCTCCTGGAAGTGCGGCTCGCGGTCCTGACGTCGCGGCCGGAAGGAGTGGTCGTGGTTCACGCCTGCGGCCCCCGCGGCGTCGCGTCGCCACAGGAACGCATACGTCTCGAAGGCGGAGAAGACCACGTCGTCCTCGCCCTCCAGCACCCGCCGCACGGCCCTCTCCAGGGCCTCGGAATCGATGAAGGGGCTCGTGCACTGCAGGAAGGCCACGGCCGGAGGCGCCACGCCGGTCATGGTCTCGACCTGCTCGAGCGCGTGCAGCAAGGCGTCCTCCGACGTCGCGGTGTCGGTGGCGAGCGACGGCGGGCGGTCGATCACCCGGGCCCCATGGGCGCGTGCGACCTGCGCGATGCCCTGGTCGTCCGTCGTGACGTACACAGCGCCGATGCTGCGGGCCGCCAGGGCCGCCATGACGGCTCGGCCCACGAGGGGCACGCCGCCCACGGGGGCGACGTTCTTGCCCGGCACTCCCTTGGAGCCGCCGCGCGCGGGAATGATGGCCACGGCCAGTGGGTGGTCGTCCGTCACGTCGGGTCCTCCTCCTGGATAGCTTCGATCATCGCCCTCAGCGTCGGGGAAGCGGAGTCCGCCCACCACTCGGGCGGGATGCTGCGCACCTCGAGGCTCACCTGGGGGGCGAGCACCGCACGCAGCGTCGCGACCACGCTGGACGGCATGGTGACCACGTGCCCCACGCTAGCCGAGGCGGCGCCGAGCACGACCTCGATCGGCAGACCGGGATGGAGCACCGCCACCCCCGGGATGGCGGCGATGCTGTCCAGCCACGGCCCGCGCTCGCGCCGATGCGGGATGTAGGTGACCTCGCCCGTCGCCGCGCGATCGCGCAGCCAGGCAAGGTACGGCTCGCCGCGAAGGTGGCCATCCGGCACCAGCGCGGCGCCGACCACCACCGTCGGATGCATCCCGAGCGCCTGATCCAAGCGGATCCCGCGCACCCAGGCGTAGGGGTTCTTCGTGACGCGGGCACCCTGGCGCGCCAGCTCACGGAACGGTGCTCGCTGGTCGTACGCGGTGAAGACCTCGACGCGCCCGCGCGACATGCCCCGGCGGATCCGTCGCGTCGCCACCGCACCCAGCCGTCGCATCGGCCATCCCTCGTCGTTTCCCGGGCGCCACAGGGGACGGCCGTCGGCCAGTTGCTGGCCCAAGGCGAGCATGACGGAGCCATCGTCCACGATCACGCAGCGTCGTCCGCCCGCGACGGCGAGCACGGCTCGCACCTGCCCGGAGTACGCATCGCCCAGGACGCGCTGCGACGCAAGAGCGAAGCGCGAGAGCATCGCCGACCGTCCGTGGGGCACCACCGACACGCCGGTGGGCAGGTGCGGCTCGAGGAGTGCGGCGGTGCGGGTCACCGACGACACGTCCCGGCGCAGGTGAATCGCGGTGGGAGCGCCGCTCGCGTGCGCGTACTCCACCGCGTTCAAGAACTGGAGCGGAGACTCGACCCACGCGTGAAGGGTCATGCCGGCGCCTCCGCGGCCCGGCTCACTTGGATGCCTGGTAGGCGTCAACGACCTCTCGCGGATCGCCGTCCATCTTGAGGTTGCCGTGATCGATCCAGATCACGCGCGTGCACGTATCCATGATCGATCGCATCGAGTGGCTCACGAGGAACACCGTGCCCGCCTGCTCTCGAAGCTCGCGGATCCGCGCCTCGCTCTTGGCACGGAACGCCTTGTCGCCCACCGCGAGGGCCTCGTCGATGAGCAGCACCTGATGATCGCGAGACTGAGCGATCGAGAAGCGCAGCCGGGCCTGCATGCCGGAGGAGTACGTCTTCATCGGCAGGTCGATGAACTCCTCGAGACCGGAGAACTCCACGATGTCGTCGTAACGCTCGCGGATCTCCTTGGGCCTGTGCCCGAGCGCGAGACCGCCGAGCATCACGTTCTTCTCGCCAGAGAGGTCGGAGATCAGCGCGGCGTTGACTCCGAGCAGGGCAGGGCGGCTCGCCGCGTAGACGGCTCCCGAGGTGGCGGTCGTCAGGCCCGCGATCGACCGCATCAAGGTCGATTTGCCGGAGCCGTTGTGCCCGATCACGCCGATGCTCTCGCCCTCGTGCGCCACGAACGACACGCCCTTCAGCGCGTGGACCACGCGCACGCCGCGCTGTCGGGTCATGAGCGCGCGCTGATTCCTGGCGGTCTTGCCGGACGCGTAGGCCTTGTAGTCGACGTGCAGATCATCGACCACCACCGTCAGGGCGGGCGCATCGGGGTCAGTCGTGGCCATAGCGCTCCTCCGCCCTCCAGAAGAACACCACTCCCACGACGAAGGCGAGGAGGGACCCGACCCCCACGGCGATCCAACCCCCGTACGCGAGCGGCGGCGATCCCTCAACGGTGAACTGCCTGACGAGCGTGATGAAGCCGTGGACGGGATTGAGTTGAGCCACGGCCAGGATCGTCGGCCGATCCTCGAGCACCGCCTCGAGCGAGTAGAAGATGCCGCTGGAGTAGAACAGCACACGCGTCACCAGCGGGATGATCTGCGTCACGTCACGGACGTGCACGGTGAGCCGCGCGGCGATGAGGGCGATCCCCGCGTTGAACATCGTCATGAGCACCATCACCGGGACGACGAGCAGCCACTCCCACGTGACCGGCTCACCGAAGATCACCAGGATCAGCCCCATCACCGCCAGCATGGGGATCAGCTCGAAGACCTGCTGGATCACCTGTGAGACCGGCAGCAGCATGCGGGGGAAGTTCAGACTGCGCACGAGCGACGAGTTGGACGTGATCGACTTGGCGCCCGCACTGAAGGTCTTGGAGAAGAACTCGAAGATGAAGATGCCCACGACGAGGAACGGGATGAAGTTCACCCCGGGACGCGTGTCACGGGACAGGATCAGGCCGAAGATCGTGCCGAAGATCACCGCGAGCAGGATGGGGCGGAGCACCACCCAGCCGAGGCCGAGCCGGTTCTCGCCCAGCGTGGCCTGAATGCGGAACCGTGCCAGCGAGACTGCGAAGTGGCGCGTGGCCCACAGGTCCTTGAGGTAGGCCGGGAGCGGCGGTCGCGCCCCTACGCGCTCGAGCCCCGCTTCACGGGCCAGCGCACCGTAGTCAGTCTGACTCACTCTGCTCCTTCACGGATCCGTCATCGCCCGTGGAATCCACCGCGACGGCGGCGAGGACTGACCAAACCTAGCAAACAGCCGGTTCCCCACGAGACCTGGGTCAGGGGGATCACGCCGAGCAGGCGCAGCCGGGCCGAGCGGTCCAGCTCGCCGGGAGACAGTGCGGCGGCGCCCACCCACAGCGTGTACGCGGCCACGGGCGTCAGCGCGACGACGAGCGCCGCGACGCGCGCGCCGCCGGACACCGCGGGGGCCACGAAAGCGGCCACGATCGCCGCGCCGATGCCGACCACGAACAGCGGCGGCACCAGGTATCTCACCGACACGCGGTCGGGCATGCGCCGCATCAGCTCGCCTCGCCAGTGCCCGGAGGCGAAGAACTGCTTGGCCAGCGCGCGCACCGTCGAGCGGGGCCGGTACACGACCTCGATCTCGGGGACGAACCACACCGTGCCGCCGTCCGTACGCAGCCGCTGGTTCAGTTCCCAGTCCTCTCCGCGCGACAGCGTCTCGTCGAAGCCCCCGGCCTCCAGCACCGCATCGCGCCGGAACACGCCCAAGTAGGCGGATTCGGCCGGCCCGGACTCCCCGCCCACGTGATAGATGCCCCCGCCGAGACCGGCGCGCGAGTTGTACGCCCACGCGACGGCACGTTGAAAGGCGGTGAGGCCCTCGGCCCTCATCCGGCCGCCGGCATTGACGGCTCCGGAGTCGGCGAGAGCCGCCACCATCGTGCGGGTGTAGTGGGGCGGCAGCACCGAATGGGCGTCGACCCGCACCACGACATCGTGCGTGGCGGCCGCGAGCCCCAGGTTCATGGCGATCGAGATGCCGTTGCGAGGGTTCTCGATGACCGTGATCTCCGGGTGAGCGGAGGCGAGCTCGTCGATGATGGCGTCGGTCCCGTCGGTCGAGGTGCCGCGCACCAGGAAGACCTCAGGGTCCTCCACGTCCTCCTGCGCCAGGATGCTCTCGACGGTGGCCCGTACGTAGAGCTCCTCGTTCAACACGGGCACTACGTAGGACACCGTCATAGTGTCCTGTCCCACCACGTGCACCTCGCGAAAATCGGAGAATGGGCCGCTTCGCACGCCCGTCGAGTTCGATGAATTCTAGTGGATGCGCTGCACACGCATGCGCGGGCCGCCCTCACACCTGGGCGAGCGCCGCGAGCAGCGCATCGTTCTCCGCCCGTGTGCCGATGGTCACGCGCATGCCCTCGCCGGCGAACGGGCGCACCAGAACCGCAGGCTCCTCCGCCGCGAGCGCCTGAGCGATGGCGCCCGTGCGCTCGCCCGCGGGCAGCCATACGAAGTTGCCCTGAGCGTCGGGGACGTCCCAGCCGGACTCGCGCAGCGCATCGGCCACGCGGACCCGCTCGGCGACCACGGCCTCGACGCGTGCGAGCAGTTCGTCGCGCGCACCCAGCGATACGAGCGCGGCTGCCTGCGCGGGCGTGGAGACGGAGAACGGCGTGACGCACGCGCGCACCGGCGCGATGAGCGACTCGGATCCCGCGACGTAGCCCACGCGCAGCCCCGCGAGTCCGTACGCCTTGGAGAACGTGCGCGCGATCAGCAGGTTGGGGTGCCTCTCGAGCGCCGCAAGGCCGTCCACCGTGGCGTCGTCGCGCACGAACTCGACGTAGGCCTCGTCGAGCACCACCAGCACCCGCCGGGGCACCGCCGCCATCAGGCGCTCGAACTCCTCCAGACGCACCGACGGCCCCGTCGGGTTGTTCGGCGAGCACAGCAGCATCACCCGCGTGGCGTCCGTCACCGCCGCCGCCATCGCCTCCAGGTCGTGGCGAGCATCGGCCGTCAGGGGAACCGTGACCGGCGTCGCACCCGTGACCGCAGTGAGGATCGGGTACGCCTCGAAGCTGCGCCACGGGAAGATCACCTCGTCGCCCAGCCCCGCATACGCCTGGAGCACGTGCTGCAGCGCGGCCACCGAGCCGCCGCCTGCCGCGACCGACGTCGCGCTCAGCCCCAGGTGCTCCGCGATGCGCTCGTGCAGCTCCACAGCGAACATGTCGGGGTACCGGTGGGCGATCTCGCCGGCGCCCGCGATCGCGGCCGCGACGGACGGCAGCGGCGGATACGGGGTCTCGTTGGAGGAGAGCTTCACGGGCGGCAGGCGACCGGCCTCGCCGCGAGCGCCGGGAACGTACGCGGGCAGCGCGGCGATCGCCGGCCGGGGGCGGGGAAGATTCATGTGCCCAGCATGTCAGGTGTGCCAGAATCGTCACCATGAAATTTTTGGCTCAAGTGGCGGTCACCGCGGTCGCCGTGTGGATCACCTCCCTGCTTCCGCTCGACCTGGAGGTCTCCGGAGGCGAGGCCGAGTGGTGGACCCGTGCGCTGGCCTACCTCGGCATCGGCGCGGTGATCGTGCTGCTCAACAAGATCATCAAGCCGATCCTGTCCGTGCTCGCGCTGCCCATCACGGTCCTCACCCTGGGACTGTTCGCGCTGGTGATCAGCTGGTTCATCCTGTGGCTCACGGCGTGGCTGTCCTCGTTCATCGACTTCATGACGCTGTCGGTCGGCGGGTTCTGGCAGACGCTGCTCGCGGCGATCGTGATCGGCATCACCTCGGCGATCATGGGCGCCATCGTGGGGGCCAACCGCGACTGAGGCCCTCCGCGCCTCCTACGGCGTCCGCCGCGCCGATGCGCGCGAGGGCCGGCGGGTGCGCCCGCCTGGGCGCTCGGCGAAGGTGGGTGCGTACTCCCGCCGCGACGCGACGCCGTCGCCCAGGAACGCTCCCGCCCCGGTGCGCCACGCGGTCATGGACCCGTGGAGCGACGCATCGGCGGCGCGCCCCGCAGCCGAGTAGCTGGAGACGAGGTGGGCGGACACCAGCCCGGTTCCGGCCGCCGCGAGAGCAGGATCCTGGGCGGCGCGCAGGTCCGCGACCACCGTGGTGATGTGCGGCAGGTCGGGAGTGCCGCGGCCGTCGAGCTGATGCACCACCTCCTGCTCGCTCGACAGGTGCAGGTATTGGATGTCGTCGCGATGCCCGATCCGGTCCACCGGCGATCCGGCCGTCACGACATGGGTGATCGCGAACTCTTGGCTCTCGTCCGCCGCGACCGTCGCCGCGACGATGCCGCCCTGGCTGTGGCCCACCAGCATCACGGGCTCGGTGGGCAGCACGCCGGCGGCCCGCATCGCGTCCCGCACCAGTCGCGCCGTGTCGGTGTCGCCGCCCAGCACGCCCACGGCATTGGTGCGGTTGTCGAATGGCGAGCCCGACGTGACGGAGAGGTCCTGGGTGCCGGGGATGCGCACCACGTGCGACCGCGACCCGTCCGGACGGGCGATCGTGTCGATCGCGACCGCGCCATCGCCGCCGAGGGGCACCTCGTCGATCCCCGCCACCAGGTCCGAGACCCCCGTGGGGGCCGGGCGCTCCAACGCGCTGCCGATGCGCGGCACGGCGCCCGTGTAGCGCGGCTCGTCGCCCATCCACTCGAGCGTTCCGAGCAGCGCCGCGAGCGACCCGGCCGTCGCCTCGTACTGCGTGGGCAGCGGTCCGCGCGGAGCGTCGAGGAGGCCCAGCGCCGTGCCGACGGTGCGGCCGTTCAGATAGCCGGTGGTGCGCGGGGGAGCGCCCGGCAGCACCGCATCGCCGATGCGGTCGCGGCCAAGCGCGGCGCTCGCCAGCCCCATCGGGCTCGCCTTCCACGCGATCCCGAGGTTGATGCGCGCAGAGAACTGGGCCGTGTCGACGAGGTCGCCTGCGGCACGGCGCCACCACTCTGCGGCACCGATCCGGTGCTGTGCCGCGCCCTCCGCCTCGTCGTAGGCGCGCGCGACCGTCGCCAGCCGGCCGCCCGCATCGGCCAGCTCGGCGGCGACTGAAGCCGCGCCGCCGGCGCCGTGCAACGCGTCCCCCACCCCCGCATCGGCCGCCTCAAGGGCGCCCCGCACTGCGGGGAGCGCGTCCGCCAGCGCGCGCTCGAGCCAGAACGCAGCCATCCGCAGCTGATGCGCCGCCTCGTCCACCTCGGAGGCCGCGCCCTCGAGCGCCCAGCTCGCACGCTCCAGGTCCTCGGTGAGCGCGGCGTGGCCGCCGGCGCCGCCGCCGATCGCGATGGGGGGAGCGGCATCGGCGCTCACTGCCCGTGCATCCACGCGAGGGTGCGCGCGCGGTGCCAGTCGTCGCGCGCCCAGTCGACCGCGACCATCAGGCGCCGCACCTTCACCTCCATCTCCGCGAGCTCCGACCGGTACGCCGCGGCGGCGGTCGACACCCACTCCACGTCTTGCGCGCCGGCGAGGGACGCGAGCGCGCGGGACATCGCGGCGTGCGCCTGGTCGAGCGGGTGCGCAGGGAGCAGCAGCTGCGGTGGTGACGCGGCGTCAATCGCGGCGATGGCAGCCTCGGTCATGGGTCGACGCTAGAACCGTGGCCAGCCGCCGTGCGGAGCCGCCGGGTCCGGGCTGTGGATAACGGCCGGTCCCGCGCGGGGGTGCGCGTGGAACAATGGTCGCCGTGACTGACTGGAACCCCTCCGCCCTCGTGCCCCTCACCGACGTGGAGCCCGCCATCGCGCTGGGTCCCCTCGATGGCCGCTACCGCCCCGTGGCCGCGCCGCTCGTCGACCACCTCTCGGAGCCCGCGCTCAACCGCGCACGGCTGCACGTCGAGGTTGAGTGGTTCATCCACCTCTGTTCGACGGACGCCGTTCCCGGCGTGCGCGCGCTGACGGACGACGAGGTCGCGCTGCTGCGGTCGATCCCCGCGACCTTCGGCGCCGCAGAGATCGCCGAGCACGCCGAGATCGAGAAGGTCACGGTCCACGACGTCAAGGCCGTCGAGTACTTCATCAAGCGCCGCCTCGAGGGCACGTCCCTCGAGGGCCTCAGCGAGTTGGTGCACTTCGCGTGCACATCGGAGGACATCAACAACCTGTCCTACGCGCTGATGGTCAAGGGCGCGGTTGAGCAGGTGTGGATCCCGGCCGCCACCTCACTGGTGGCGGACATCGCGGACCTCGCGCGGTCCGCCAAGGCGGCGCCGATGCTGTCGCGCACCCACGGCCAGACCGCCACCCCCACCACGCTGGGCAAGGAGATCGCGGTCCTCGCGCACCGGCTCGAGCGCCAGCTCGCGCGCGTGCGCGGCCAGGAGTTCCTGGGCAAGATCAACGGCGCGACCGGCACGTTCGGCGCACACACCGCCGCCGTGCCCGGCACCGACTGGATCGAGGTGTCGCGGACCTTCGTCGAGGGCCTGGGGCTCACCTGGAACCCGCTGACCACGCAGATCGAGAGCCACGACTGGCAGGCCGAGCTGTACGCGGACGTGTCGAGGTTCGGGCGCGTGCTGCACAACCTCGCGACCGACGTGTGGACGTACATCTCGCTGGGCTACTTCGCTCAGGCCGCCGCGAAGGGGTCGATCGGCTCGAGCGCGATGCCGCACAAGATCAACCCCATCCGCTTCGAGAACGCCGAGGCGAACCTCGAGATCTCGGCCGCACTGTTCGACACGTTGGGCGCCACGCTCGTGACCTCGCGGCTGCAGCGCGACCTCACCGACTCGACGTCGCAGCGCAACATCGGCGTCGCGTTCGGCCACTCGCTGCTCGCGATCGACAACGTGCGCCGCGGCCTGAAGACGCTGACCGTGAACGAGGCGCCGCTGGCGGCGGACCTCGACGCCTCGTGGGAGGTGCTCGCGGAGCCCATCCAGTCCGCGATGCGCGCCGCCGCGATCGCGGGCGTGCCCGGCATGGAGGACCCGTACGAGCGGCTCAAGGACCTCACCCGGGGCCAGGCCATCGACGCCGAGGCCATCCGCACGTTCGTGGGTTCACTGCCGCTGCCGGCCGAGACGTCTGCGCGGCTTGCGGCGCTCACGCCCGGCTCCTATGTGGGCCTCGCGGAGCAGCTGGTCGACGACTACCTGCGCTGAGCCACCCTCCCTGCGCGCCATGAGGTGCTCAGTGCCCAAAACGGCTCGATTTGGGCACTCAGCACCTTCCAGCAGTCGCTGAGTGCCGAAACCGGGACTCGATCGGCACTGAACGACTGCCAGGACGCTCTAAGCGGGCCGCACCTGGTCGCCCACGGCGATCGCGCCCGGCGTCACCACGTCCAAATAGACCGCCACGCGCATGTCGCGCGTCTCGCCCAGCGCCTTGAGCCACCGAGTACGCGTGTCCACGCCGTCCTGCGCCAGATCGATCGTGCGGCAACGCTCGATGCGCCCGGCGGGGCGCAGCACCGCCTCGCCTATCCGCACGTCGCCGGCCCAGCCCTCCTCCTCGAACGGCTCGGAGGTGGCGACCACGATGTTGGGGCGCAGCCGGCGCGGGTCGGCGTCGACGCCCAGCTCGCGAGCGCACCACTCCAGGGTCGCGGTGCCGATGAGCGACACGGCGCCGTCGTCGAAGTGCGGCACATCCGTCTCGGGCGCCACCGCCACCGGCGCGGCGAGCACGTCGCTCAGCCACGCATCGAGCTCCGGCTCGCCCACGAGCCCGTGCCGCCCGCCCGGGCCCGAGATCACCACGCCCGCGTCCTCCGTCCGGGCGCGGAACTCGAAGACCCCGTCGCGGCGCACCAGCCGCTTGGTGTTCTTGCCCGAGGCGAGGCGCGACTCAGCGTCTCTCACCGCGTAGGCGCGATCCCCCTCGAGGCCGCGCACATCCAGCGCGACGGTCTCCAACGACTCTCCGCCCATCGACTTCACGGGGTAGCGGCGCAGCGTGGTCACGTGCATGCGGTCAGGCTATCCGGCCGATGCGCGGGCATGAGTGGCGGGCACGGGCGCCAGCGGTCGGTCGTTAGGGTGAGCGTGACCATGGACGACCACGCAGATAACCGCGCTGCCGCGCCCAAGCCGGCCCCCGCATCGGCCGCGCCGACCGCCCCGGAGCATGCGGACGACAAGCCGAGCCGCCGCCGGCTGCGCGCCGAGGTCGTCATCGTGCTCGGGCTGTCGCTGGGGTACTACGCGATCACCGCCGCGCTGCGGCTCGTGGAGCGCTACCTCGCGGAGCCGGCGATCGGCCAGCAGTCGACGCAGCTGAACCCGTCGCGCTCGGACATCGACTACCTGGACCTGATCCAGCAGGTGGTGCGGCAGCTCTATCTGCTCATGCCCGTGGCGCTGGTGCTGTTCCTGCTGAGCGCGGGGGGCAAGAGCGCGCTGCGACGCCTGGGGATCACGGGACACGAGCGCTCGGCGTGGCGAGACCTGGGGATGGGGCTGGTGCTCGCGGCCGTGATCGGGCTGCCGGGGCTCGCGCTGTACGCCGCCGGGCGCGCGATCGGCCAGACGGTGCGCATCGACACATCGGGACTGCCCGACGCGTGGTGGGCGGCCACGATCCTGCTGTTCTCGGCCGCGGTGGCGGGCATTCTGGAGGAGACCATCGCGGTCGGCTACCTCGTCACCCGGCTCAAGGACATGCGGTGGTCGGCGACCTCGGCGATCGTCGCATCGGCGCTGCTGCGCGGCGCGTATCACCTGTATCAGGGCTGGCCGATGGCGCTCGGCAACGTCGTCATGGGCCTGGTCTTCGCGTGGTACTTCCATCGCACAGGCAGGCTCGGGCCGCTGATTCTCGCGCACTGGACGCTCGACGCGGTGTCCTTCATCGGCCCGGAGCTGGTGCCCGAGGAGTGGCTCGTCGAACTCGGCGTCGCCTGATCTCGCGACCCGACTCATAGACTCGCCCCATGGCCGCGGACACGACTGCGCAGGAGCCCCCTGCGACCGACCCGCTGGCCGGCGTCGTGATCCACGACGAGCCCGAGACCAGGGTCCACCGTGTCTCCGACCTCTTCGCGGCCAGCGGCACCGTCGTGGGGCTCGTGCTGGTGCTGCTGCTGGGCGCCTACAGCCTCGAGACCACGCAGGGCTTCACGGAGGATGTGCGCGGAATCTCGCGGCTGCTGCAGCGCCTGCTGGTGGCTCCGGTCAACATCTTCTCGGGCGTCGTGACGCTGATCGTTCCCGCAGCCGTGATCATCGACCTCGCGGTGCGCCGGGAGCCGCGACGCATCCTCGAGGTGCTGGGCGCGGCCGTGCTGGCCTTCATCGCGACCGTGGTCGCGGTCATCACCACGCGCGAGTTCGGCGCCCCCGAGCTGGTGTCGAGCCTGTCGGTCCGGGGCGTCGAGGGCGATCTCATCATCCAGCTGCCGGCGTATCTGGCCGCGGTGTCCGCGATGCTCACCGCCGCTGGGCTGCGCACCACTCGCCGCGTGCTGTCAGTGTCGTGGTCGCTGCTGTGGATCGCCGCCGCCGTGGGCGTGATCTCCGGCATCGTCACGCTTCCCGCCGCGATCACCGTGGTGCTGATCGGCCGCGTCACGGGACTGCTGCTGCGATGGGCGCTCGGCTCCACCGCCGACCGCGCCTACTCCGAGGCGCTGGTCGACGGGATTCGTCGCGCGGGCTTCGAGCCGCGTCGCCTGGTGAGAGCCGATGCGCGGGGCGCCTACCAGCCGGCCGACGTCGACGACGTCTCCGCGGCCATCGGCCGCACCCGCTCGGGGCGCGTCTACGCGGTCACCACGGTCGAGGGCCACCACCTCATCGTGAACGCCCTCGACGGCGACCAGCACGCCGCCGGCTTCTTGGCGAAGCTCTGGGGAACGATCCGGTTCCGCGGCGTCGACGCTCGGGCCGAGATGAGCCTGCGGCACACCGCCGAATCGACCTCGCTCGCCTCCCACGCCGCGCGTACCGCCGGGGTGCGGACCGCGCGGGTGCTCGGCATGAGCCAGGCGCGCGACACCATGATCACCGTCTACCAGCGACCCGTCGCCTCGCGCGCCCTGTGCGACGCGGATCCCGACGAGGTCACGGACGCGGTGCTCGACGCCATCTGGGCGGAGGTGAGCCGCGCGCACGACGCCGGCATCGCCCATCGGGCCCTCAGCGCTCACACGATCCTCGTGGGGGACGACGACGGGACCGGCGAACCGGTGGTCTGGCTCACCACGTGGGAGATGGGCGAGGTGGCGGCGTCGCGGCTGTCCCGCCGCATCGACGACGTGCAGGTGCTCGCCGCGACGGCGGCCATCGTCGGTCCGGGTCGCGCGGTGGCGGCCGCCTTCCGAGCGCTCGACGAAGACGTGGTCGAGCAGGTCGCGCCGCTGCTGCAGTTCATCGTGCTGCCGCGCGAGACGCGGCAGGCGGTCAAGGCCCACGACAAGCTGCTGCCCGAGCTGCGCACCCTCATCGTCCAGCGCATCCCCGACGCGAGCACCGAGCAGCAGAACATCGCGCGGTTCGGGTGGCGCACGGTGTTCACCGTCGCCGCGGCGGTCATCGCCGGTGGAGTGGTGCTCGCCGGCTTCAACGCGCAAGAGGTGCTCGCGGCGCTGCGCGAAGCGAACCTCTGGTGGATCGGCGGGGCGTTCGGCTGGTCGCTGCTCACGTTCATCGGCGCCGCCCTCGCGATGCTCGCCTTCTCGCCCATCAAGCTGCCGTGGTTCCGCATAGTGATGGTGCAGGTCGCCGCCGCGTACATCGCGCTCGCCGTGCCCGCGGGCGTGGGCCCCGCGGCGCTGAACCTGCGCACGCTCACCAAGCGGCGGGTCGCGGGTCCCATCGCCGTCGCGACCGTGGCGCTCGTCCAAGTGAGCGCGATCGTCGTGACGGTGTTGGGCCTGTTGCTGCTCACGCTCATCACCGGCTCGGAGGGCACGCTCGCCGCGCTGCCCTCGTCCGCGGTGCTGCTCGGCATCGGCACGGTGGCCGCAGTGGTCGCCATCGCGCTGCTGGTGCCCGCCGTCCGGCGCTGGTCGTCGGCGAAGGTCATGCCGCCGCTGCGCCAGACCTGGCCGCGGCTGGTGCAGGTGCTCGGGCAGCCCACGCGGCTGATGCTCGGGCTGGGGGGAAACCTGCTGCAGACCGGCGCGTACGTGGGCGCGTTCTATTGCACGCTCCAGGCCTTCGGTCAGGACCTCGCCGTCATCGACGTCGCCGTGCTGTTCTTCCTCTCGAACGCGGCGGGCGCGATCGTCCCGACGCCCGGTGGTCTGGGCGCGGTCGAGGCGGCGCTGATCGCCGGCCTGCTCTCGGCGGGCATTCCCTGGTCCGTGGGCACGCCGGTGGTGATCATCTATCGGTTGATCACGTACTGGGCCCGGGTGCCCATGGGCTATGCCGCGCTGAAGTTCCTGCAACGCAAGGGCGAGCTCTAGCCTTGCCCGCGAGGCCGGGTGGCCCGTCCGGGTGGCGAGAAGGGCCCGGCCCCGCCGCTCTCATCGCGGCGGAACCGGGCCCGGGGACCCGCCGGGGCAGCGTCAGCCGTTGACGCCCACGATCTCGGTCATCTCGAGGTCGACCACCCCTGAGTTCCACACCGCGCCGCCCATGTAGTCGACGGCGTGGATGGCACCGGAGGCCGGCTCCGTGACGAAGGCCATGCCCTGGATCACGATGAGCGCGGGGTGCGGCGACTGCCAGTCCTCCGGGACCTCCCACTCGTCGATGACGTCGATGCTGCGCACCACGTCCCCGGTGGCCGGGTCGATGACGCGCAGCGCGCCGTCCGTGCCCAGCGCCAGGGCCTCCCCGGCCGTGCCGCGGGCGAGGCCGCGCCAGGTGTACTCGGCGTCGGCGCCCTCGAACGGGTCGATCACGGTGATCGACTCGTCCGCGACGTCGATGAGCGTGGCCTGGGTCAGGCCGATGCCGCCCTCGGGGTCGGTCTTGTAGTCGCCGAGCACCACGTCGGAGCCGTCGACCGAGTAGGCGTTGCCGATGCGGCCAAAGTCATCCGGGGCCGCGATCTTGTGCACGTCGCCGCCGTGGAACGCCAGCACGCCGTCCTCGCAGCCGGTCATCATGTACGCCTCGCCGGATGCGCTCGTGAACGCCGTCTCGCCGTGCAGGCCGGGGCACTGGTCGCTCGAGGCGATCACCTCGTCGTCGGCGTTCAGGATCATGGCGGCGTTGACGTCGTCCTCGCCACCCTCCGTCACCAGCATGGTGCCGTCCGTCGCCGTCGCGGCGACTCCATGGTGGGCCGACGCCGCGCTGTACTCGCGGACCGCATGCACGTCGCCGTGCTCGACCATCTCCGTCCACTCGCCGGTCTCGATCACCGTGACCTGACCGGTGCCGTCGTCGAAGAGCGTGGTCAGGCCGTCGTGGACCACCACGTGGCCGGGAGCCTCCGCCTCGACGATCACGTCGTGCAGCACCGGCTCGGAGGTGAAGGAGTGGCCGTGCTCGCCGTGAGCGTCGGTCCAGGTTCCCGTGTCCAGCACCGACCAACCGCCCGCGGTCGAGACCACCACGTGACGCTCATCGCCAGCCGGGGCGATCCGGTTGAACCCGTCGAGGTCGAGAGTGCCGACCACCTCGAGGCTGCGCGCGTCGATCACCGCGATGCCGCCGTCGTAGGTGACAGCCAGCCTCGGGGTGGCGCCGGCCTGCTCGACGGCGTCGCTCTCGCCCTCGTAGTCGTCTTCGACCACCTGCTCCTCTTGAGTCGTGGCGGGAGCGGCGGTGGGCGTCGCCGAAGCTTCGGCGTCGGCCTCCGTTCCGCACGCGGACAGCAGCAGCGCCAGCGCGGCACCTCCTGCCACGGTTGCCACTCGGGCTGGCCATGCAATGGGGGTCATGTGAATCCTGGCCCCGCTGTGGGGCGACCTTTCGTCTAGAGATGGGGACCGGCGACGGTGCCGGGATGGCGCTTCGTTGCGCTCCTCGGTGACTGTACCCGTTCATGATAATGATTACCACTCACTGAGTCGGCGCCGGGGAGCACCCATCCACGAACGCCACCGTACCGAATCGAGGGCAGCCGCACATCGCGGTTCTACACTCGGCCCAGGAGGGGGTGCGATGATCGACGCCGGCGTCGCCGCGTACGTACTGCTGCTTGGCGCAGTCGCCGCATTCAACCCGTGCGGCTTCGCGCTGCTGCCCGCCTACATCACCGTGATCGTCACGGGAAGCGCCGATGCAGGGGTCACCCGCGCGGTCGCGCTGCGGCGGGCCGTGGGGTTCGGGCTCGCGATGACGCTGGGCTTCATGGCGGTGTTCACCGCGTTCGGCCTGCTCTTCGGCGCCGTCAGCCTTGGCCTGCAGGGTTCGGTGCTTCCCTACGTGTCGTACGTGACCATCGTGATCGGTGCGGTGCTGATCTGGCTCGGGATCGTGATGCTCCGAGGGGGGCAGCTGCGCGGGCCCGGGCTCCGGGTGTCGAGCGGCGCTCCCCGGCGCGCGTTCTGGTCGCAGGTCGGATACGGCGCGTCGTTCGCCGTCGCCTCGCTCAGCTGCACCATCGGGCTCTTCCTCGCGGTGGTGGCGCACGCCCTGTCCGCGACGAACCCCGTCGGCGCAGTCGCCCCGTTCGTGATCTACGGGGCCGGCATGGGTGCCTCGGTGCTGGCGATCTCCATGCTCGCCGCGGTAGCCGGCGCGGCCGCCGCCGCGGCGATGCGCCGCCGCACCCCGCTGCTCATGCGCATCGGCGGCGGCCTGATGGTGGCGGCGGGTCTGTACGTGCTGGTGTTCGGCCTCGCAGAGGTGCTGCCCCGGCACGGCGTCGACGCGCTGAACCCGGTGCTCAGCTCGACGGCGCAGTGGCAGTCGGGGATGGGCTCCTGGATCGAATCGTGGGGCACCACGGCGCTGGTCGTGTTCGTGTCGGCGATCGCCATCGCGACTGTGGCGATCCTGATCGCGGCGCGGCGCAAGGAAAGCGGCTCCGCGGTCGCGGACCAGGCCGTCGCTTCACCGGACGCCCCTGGCGCTTCGATAGGAGTCGCCGACTCGTCGACCCTCGACTCGATCCGCCGGGCAGCCCGTCGCGGCTGAGAGAAACCGCGGCCGACGGCGTGCGCCTAGCTGCCGGCCAGCTCCTCGGCCCGCTCGAGGATGTCCTCGGCCTTGAGGCCGGCGCCCGCGCGGGTCCCGGTGCCGTCATCGTTCACGAACACGAACGCCGGCTGCTGGAGCACTCCGAACGCCTCCCAGATCGCGCCATCCATGTCCATGACGTGCGTGACGTCTCCGGTGCCGGTCCACTCGAGGAACTCCTCCATCGCACCCACGTCGTCGCTGCGGCCGGCGATCCCGACCATCTCGACGCCCTCGGGGAGCTCGGCGATGGCCTCCGACACGTGCTCCTTGCCCTCGACCATGCAGGTGGGGCACCACGGGGCCCAGAACCACAGGATCACGTCCCGTCCGCGCAGCGTCTCCCCGTCGAGGGTGCCACCGGCGACCGTCTCGGCCTCGAAGGCGAAGGGGCTCTCGGGAGCGGCGGGTTCGCTGGGCGAGGGCGACGGCGTGCCGGCCGCCGCGGACTCAGCGACTCCCGGCTCGGACGCGTCGGCCTGCGGGGCCTCGGCATCGGCGCTCGCACACCCGGCGAGCGCCAGGCCCGCCGCCATCATCCCGGCAGTCCACTGGAAACCTCTGCGCATGCTGTCCTCCTCGACGCTGGCGCGGGCGACCCCGCGCATCACGGCAGGCATTCGGAGCGGCCGATGCGCCGGTTGGGTCGGCCCGCCAGGTCACGCGGGCGCAGTTACATGTCCGGCGCCATGTCGGCGAAGTGCGCGTAGTCCTTCTTGAACGCCACCGCGATGGTGTCGGTGGGTCCGGCGCGGTGCTTGGCGACGATGAAGTCCGCCTCACCGGGGCGGTTGTCGCGGTCGTAGGCATCGTCGCGGTGGAGGAGGATCACGATGTCGGCGTCCTGCTCGATGGCGCCCGACTCGCGCATGTCGGACAGCATCGGCTTCTTCTCGGTGCGCTGCTCGGCTCCGCGGTTCAACTGCGAGATCGCGATGACCGGCACCTCGATCTCCTTGGCCAGCAGCTTGAGCGCGCGGGAGAACTCTGAGACCTCCTGCTGGCGCGACTCGACCTTGCGCCCGGAGCTCATGAGCTGGAGGTAGTCGACGACCACCAGACCGAGACCGTGCTGCTGCTTGAGCCGCCGACACTTGGCGCGGATCTCCATGAGCGACATGTTGGGGGAGTCGTCGATGTAGAGCGGGGCCTTCGACACCTTGGCCGCGGTCTGCGCCAGCCGCTCCCAGTCGTTGGGGCCCATGGGCCCCTTGGTGAGCTTGGACAGCTTGACGCCCGCCTCAGCGGACAGCATTCGCTTGGTGATCTCCTCGCGGCTCATCTCGAGAGAGAAGATCACGGACGGCTTGCCGTGCTTGATCGACGCGCAGCGCGCGATGTCAAGACCGAGGGTCGACTTGCCGATGGCCGGACGCGCGGCGATGACCACCATCTGGCCCGCCTGCAGGCCGCCGGTGAGGTCGTCGAGGTCCCGAAAGCCGGTGGGGATGCCCAGCATCTGGCCATCGCGGTTGGAGGACGCCTCCACCTGCTCGAGCGTCTGCTCCATGACGTCGCCGATCGCGAGGTAGTCCTCCGAGTTGCGGCGCTCCGTGACGGAGAAGATCTCCGCCTGCGCGCCGTCGACCACCATGTCGATCTCGGCGCCGTCCGAGTCGTACGCCATGCCCGCGATGCGGGTGCCGGCCTCGACCAGGCGGCGCAGGATCGACTGCTCCCGCACCAGCCGCGCGTAGTAGCCCGCGGAGGCGGCCGAGGGCACGATGGCGATCAGAGTGTGCAGATACTCCGCGCCGCCGATGCGCCCCAGCTGGTTGGTGCGCTGCAGCTCGGCGCTCACCGTGAGGGCGTCCACGGGATCGCCCGAGTTGTACAGCTTCACCGCGATGTCGAAGATGGTCTCGTGCGCCGGCTTGTAGAAGTCGTCGCCGCGCACGGATTCGATGACGTCCGCCATGGCGTCCTTCGACAGCAGCATGGAGCCGATCACGCTCTGCTCCGCCTCCAGGTTCTGGGGCGGGAGGCGGTCGTACGTGTTTCGCTCTGGGCCGTAGGCCGCTTCGAGCTCGTCAACCGACATGCGTCTGGGAACGTCCTCTCACTGCTGACATTACTGCTGGGACCGAAACGATGGTGTCTCGGCGTCGTCGCTACGAGTGTCCCTCGTCGGTCTGACACGCCAACATAGGGTCCGCGGCGCGGCGGCACAAGTCGCGGGCCACCTGCCCGGTGGACAACCCGTGGAGACACGCCGTGTGCACAGTGGACGGCCTGTGGACGGGTGGCGCGGCCCCTGTGGAGGAGCGTGTGGATGACCGATCACCTTTATCCCTGACCGCCCATCTGCCTCGTACAATGCCGATCCGAGGCCTGGGGAGAACTCTTGGGAAAAGTCGTCGGCGTGTCGCCCGCGGGCGTGTCGGCGTGACGTTATCCACACCGCCGCGTCGCCCCTGGTGGAAAGCCCGTCCGGACCCCGTCGACCCCGCCGGCGTCGCGCGCGGCCCCCGACCCGTGCATCGGCCGTGCGCGCCGGCTCCGCACCGCCGAGCCGGCCTCGCCACTTCTGCACACGCCTGTGAGCCGTGGGGCTGAAGTCGCCCCTGTGCACGCCCTTGCGCCTCATCGGTCACGCCAGTCACACCTGTGTGCAGAACGGTCGCGCGCGCCACGGGGCCGAAGGGCCCAAGACGGCAAAAGCCCCGGCCCGCAGCCCCCGCGAGGGAGCCGCCGACCGGGGCAAGAGCTGAGAGGACTACTTAGCCGCGACGACCTGGAGCTCGATGTTGGCCGTCACCTCGTCGTGCAGGGTGACCTGCACGGTGTAGGTGCCGGTCGCCTTGATCGCCTGGCCGATGTGGATGCGGCGCTTGTCGACCTTGGCGCGGTCGCCGATGGCGTTCGCGACGTCGGCCGGGGTCACTGCGCCGAACAGGCGGCCGGACGCGCCGGCCTTCGCCTCGACCTTGACGGGGTTCGCCTGCAGCGAGTCACGGGCCGCCTGGGCCTCCTCGGTGCTGGCGATCTCCTTGTCGCGACGCGCCTTGCGCATCGTGTCGATCTGCTTCTCGGCACCCGCGGACCACGGCGTGGCCAGGTTGCGGGGGACGAGGTAGTTGCGCGCGTAGCCGTCCTTGACGTCGACGACGTCGCCCGCGATGCCGAGGCCGGAGACCTCGTGGGTCAGAATGAGCTTTGCCATGTCAGACCCCCGATCAGCGGCCGGAGCCGGCGTAGGGGAGCAGGGCCATCTCGCGTGCGACCTTGATGGCGCGCGCGATCTCGCGCTGCTCCTGGGTGGACACTCCGGTCACGCGGCGTGAACGGATCTTCCCGCGGTCGGAGATGAACTTGCGCAGCAAGGCGGTGTCCTTGTAGTCAACGGTCTTGACCTTGGCCGCCTTGAGAGGGTTCACCTTCTTGCGGGGCTTACGAATGTCGGGCTTGGGCATTGTTGGTACTCCTGAAGTGGATCAGTGCTTTAGAACGGGGGCTCGTCGGACGCGGGGGCCGTGGCCCACGGGTCGTTCGAGGAGCCGCCTGCCGGCGCGGAGCCGCCTCCGCCACCCGAGAATCCGCCCTGGCCGCCGGAGCCGCCAGAACCACCTGAACGCTGCGTACGCGTCACCTTGGCGGTGGCGTAACGCATGCTGGGGCCGACCTCGTCGACCTGGATCTCGTTGACGGTGCGCTTCTCACCGTTGGCCTCCCACGAGCGCGACACCAAGCGGCCGGTCACGATGACCCGCATGCCCTTGGTGAGGGATTCGGCCACGTTCTCCGCGGCCTCGCGCCACAGGGAGCAGCGCATGAACAGGGTCTCTCCGTCCTTGAACTCGTTCGTCTGTCGATCGAACGTGCGTGGGGTGGACGCCACCGTGAAGTTGGCGACCGCCGCGCCGGACTGGATGAATCGCAGTTCCGGGTCGCCGGTCAGATTGCCCACGATGGTGATCGGAGTCTCGCCTGCCATGTGATGTCCCTAAGTGTCGTGTCGTGTTCGGTTGCAGTCGGGAGAGGCGCTACTTGGCTTCGGGGCGCAGCAGCTTGGTGCGAAGAATCGACTCGTTGAGGCTGAGCTGACGCTCGAGCTCCTTGGCCGTGGCGGATTCCGAGGTGAAGTTGATCACCGCGTAGATGCCGTCGTTCTTCTTCTTGATCGGGTAAGCAAGGCGACGGCGGCCCCAGATGTCGAGCTTGTCGACGGTGCCGCTGTCTCCCGTGATCACCTTCAGGTACTTGTCGAGCGATGGCTCGACGGTACGCTCATCGACCTCTGGGTCGAGAATGATCATCATTTCGTACTGACGCATCGAATACCCACCTCCTCTGGACTCATGCGGCCACGGACGTTCCGTGGCAGGAGGGTTGATGCCTGCGACCCCCGGTGCCATAGGGGCGTGGGGGCCAGCGACAAGGATACCGTGCGTGGGCGTCGCAGGGGAATCGTGCATCCACAGGTAGCGTGGGCGGGGTGAGCAGCAGACGGACGATGCGGGTGGAGCAGGTCTCCGACGACCGCTTTCTGGATTTGGCTTCGGGCTCCGGAGAGCCCGTGCCGATCGAGCAGTCTCCCGCCTGGGACGCCTACGACGAGGCCGTGCCGGCGCGATCCTTCTGGCGGCGACTGGCCGTGCTGGACGGCGACGAGCCGGTGGCCGTGATCGCGCTCACGGAGTACGCCGGCCGCGGCTTCCGCTACCTGTGGGCCAAGCACGGACCCATCTGGATCGCGGACCAGACGCCGGGGGCCGAGCGGGCCCTGCGGCTCGCCCTGCGCGCGTACATCGCGGCCGAGGCCCCACACATCGTGTTCGCGCGCATCCACGCCCGCCACCGCGCGCCCGACCTGAGCGAGCTGCTGCAGACGGTCACCTACGACCGGACCGTCGTGATCGACCTGACGCCCGAGGAGGACGACATCTTCGCGTCGTTCGCCAAGCGCCGCCGGACCGGCATCCGCAAGGCGCTGCGCGACGACAACTGGAACCTCACCGACGAGTCCGGGCTCTCTCGCGAGGCCTTCGGCGAGCTGTACAAGATCTACGAGGAGACCGCGGAGCGCGACGAGTTCGGCATCTACGACGCCGATACCTACTACGCGATGATCGCGGCGCTCGGCCAGTATGCGCGGGTCTTCGTCGCGCGCCGCACCGACTCCGGGACGGCCGATGCGCCGCTCGAGCCGGGCCGCGCCGTCGCCTGGGTGATCGTCACCGCCTACGACGGCAAGGCGATGAGCTATTACGCCGGCGCGAACCACGAGGCGCGCAGCACCAACGCGGTGATGCTGCTGCGCTGGCACGTGGTGCGGGTGCTGAAGGCCGAGGGCGTGAGGGCCTACGACCTCATGGGGGTCGACTCCGATCGCGCCCCCCAGCTGAAGAGCGTGGGCGACTTCAAGCGCCAGTTCGCGGACGAAGTGGAGGTCGACGGCGCGTGGGACGTGCCGGTCAAGCCGCTGCGATACCGCGCCCTGGCCTTGGCGCTGCGCCTCAAGCGCCTGCTGCGCCGCTAGCCCCACCCGACCGCCGCGCACCGGGACGACTGCGCGCCGACCCAGCCCGCGCATCGGCCGCATGCCTGCACCCCAGCAGTCACCGAGTGCCGAAGCAGGGCCGGCACTCGGTGACTGCGCGGGCGCGAAGCCGATGCGGCTACGGCTCCGGGGTCACGGTGGGCTCCGGCTCCTCCGGCTCCGGCTCCTCCGTGGGCGTCGGCGTCGGCGTGGGCTCCGGCTCAGGTTCCGGCTCCGGCTCGGTCTCCGTGGGAGTGGGCGTGGGGGTCGGCGTCGGAGTGGGGGTCGGCGTCGGAGTGGGCTCCGGCGGGGGCGGCGGGTTCAGCCGCTCGCCCACGTTCGCGCGCGGCGGGAAGTCCACGACCTCCATGGGCTCGAGGATCGGCTCCATCATCCAGGTCCACACACGGGCCGGGATCGTGGAGCCGGTGATCTGATCGAAGCCGCCGAACGGCGTGATCTGCTCCGCCGCTCCGTCCTCTCCCACCTGGTAGAGCGACACCGATCCGACGATCTGCGGCGAGAACCCCACGAACCATGCGGATCGGTTCTCGTTGGAGGTGCCGGTCTTGCCGGCGAGCGGCCGCCCGATCTGGTTGGCGAACTGGCCGGATCCGTTCTCGACCACCTGCTGCATCGCGTACGTGGTGTCCGCCATGACGTCATCCGCGAACGCGCGCTCGGCCTCGACCTCGTGCTCGTAGACCACCTCGCCGGCGGAGTCCGTCACGGTCTGCACCATGTAGGACTCCTTGCGCATGCCGCCGTTCGCGATGGTGGCGTAGGCCGAGGCCATGTCGATCGCGTGCGGCGACGCGGTGCCGAGCACGTTCGACGGGTTCGCCTCGAGCCCGAGGGTGTCCTCCGGGATGCCGGCGGCGATCGCGGTGTCCATCACCACCTGGGGGGTGATCTCCAGGCCCAGCTGGACGTACGCGGTGTTGACCGAGCTCTGCGTGGCGCGCACCAGGTCGATGCTGCCGAAGTCGACGCCGCCGAAGTTGCGCACGGGGCTGTCGAATCCCTCGAACTCCATCTCGTGGTTCGACACGAACTCGGTGTCCAGGCTGATGCCGCGCTCGAGAGCGCCGATCAGCGCGAAGGGCTTGAATGTCGAGCCCGCCTGCGCCACGTCCTGGGTCACGGCGTTGCGCTGGATCTCGAGATAGTCGGGGCCGCCGTACATCGAGGTGACGGCGCCGGACTCCGCGTCCACCGTCACCGCGGCCACGCGCAGGTTGTCGGCGTGGTCGTCGGGCATCTGCGCGACCGCATCCTCCGCGGCGCGCTGGTGCTCGGGGACGATGGTGGTGGTGATCCGGTAGCCGAGCGACTCGATCTCCTCCGTCGAGACGCCGCTGCGCTCCGCCACCTCGTCCATCGCCGCGCGCAGGATGTAGCCCTCCGTGCCCTCATAGACGTCGTCGTTGAGGTACTCGATGGGCTCGGGGAAGTCGGTGATCTCGTCGCGCTCGTCCTGCGTGAGGAACTCGGCGTCCACCATGCCGTCGAGCGCGTAGTTCCAGCGCTGCTCGGCGCGCTCGGGGTCGATCCGCGGGTCCCAGTTGCTGGGAGCCGGCACGATGCCGGCGAGCAGCGCCGACTCGGACACCGTGAGGTCCGCTGCCGGCTTGCCGTAGTACTGATCGGCCGCGGCCTGGATGCCGTAGGCGCCGCGCCCGAAGTAGATGGTGTTGAGGTAGTTGCCCAGCACCTCCTCCTTGGACTGCTCCTGGTCGATCTTGAGCGCCAGCAGCGTCTCCTCGATCTTGCCCGGGATGGAGGTGGTGGTCTCGCCCACGTAGTAGCGCTCCACGTACTGCTGCGTGATCGACGAGCCGCCCTGCTGCTCGTTCATCACGACGGTGCGGTACAGCGCGCGCGTCATGCCCAGCACGTCGATGCCAGGGTTGGTCCAGAAGCTGCGGTCCTCGGCCGCGACCACCGCGTTGCCCACGTGCGGGGGCAGGTCCTCGTACGCGACGGCCTCGCGGTTCGCAACGCCCAGGCGCCCCAGCTCCGTCTCGCCGTCGGCGTAGTAGAACGTCGACGCCTGAGCCTGCGCGAAGTCGTCGGGCTCGGGGACCTCGAGGCTCGTGTACTTGATGATCAGCGCGATGATGCCGATCAGCGCGACCGCGAGGCCGGCGATGAGCGCTCCGAAGCCGATGCGGCGCAGCCACCGCTTCCAGCGCGGCCGGTCGGCGCGGGCGGCACGCTTGCCGCCGCGACCCTTGCCACCACCGCCGCCAGCGCCGCCCCCCTTGGCGCTCGCCTTGGGCGCGCCGGAGCGCGCCGCAGGGGCGTTGGTGCGGGACGTGGAACTCGCCGGCGGGCGGCGCACGCCCGTGGACGTGCGCGGGGGCTGCGGCCCGGCGGGCGTGCGCGTGCTCCTGCGCTGCGGCGTCTGTCCCTGAGGACGGCTCGATTCGGTCACAATCCATCACCCTAGGCAGATCGGGGCGGGCACGCGTAGCGGCCCGCCGTGGCATCGGCGCGCGCAAGCGGCCGATGCGGTGGTCACGTCAGTAACGCGCGACGCCCCGCATTCGTGGCGCAGCGCGCAACGACGCGGCGTTCGATGTATCGTGTCGATACAACCTGCTGCTATGGTAAGCGTCGATCCCGCCGGACATCGCCACTGTTCCTTCACTACTGAGGCGACGACCGCATCGGGCATTGGACGAAGAAGAGAGGAGTGCCCGTGGCCAAGACCGACGTGCTGTCGCTGGCGATCCTCGGCATGCTCTCGCAGCAGCCGCTGCACGGGTACCAGATCCGCAAGCGGCTCGGCAGCGAGCTGGGCCCGTTCCGGGCCCTCAGCTACGGGTCCCTCTATCCGTGCCTCAAGCGCATGGTCGCCGCCGGGCTCATCGCCACGGACGACCGCGACGACAGCGTGGTCCGTGCCGCGGCCTCCAAGCGCTCGCGCATCTCGTACCGGCTCACCGAGGCCGGGCACGCACAGCTGGAGGAGGAGCTCGCGAGTTCCGGGGCCTCCTCGTGGGACGACGACGCGTTCGACGTGCGCTTCTCGATGTTCGAGCGCACCGACTCCGCGACCCGCCTGCGCATCCTGGAGGGCCGTCGATCGCGGCTCGCCGAGCGCCTGGAGGAGGTGTCGGAGGGCCTGCAGCGCGTGCGCGAGCGCCACGACGCCTACACCACTGAACTGCACCGCCACGGCCTGGAACGGGTCGAGCGGGAGGTCGAATGGCTCGACCGGCTCATCGAGAACGAACGATCCGCGCCCCGCGGAGACAACAACCGATCCGCTTCCGCGGGCAAACTTAAGGAGTAATCATGGCCGCATTGAAGGTCGCCATCGTCGGCGTCGGAAACTGCGCCACGTCGCTCATTCAGGGCGTGGAGTTCTACAAGGACCGCGAGGACGGCGAGACCGTCCCCGGACTCATGCACGTCCAGTTCGGCGACTACCACATCTCGGACATCGAGTTCGTGGCGGCGTTCGACGTCGACTCGCTGAAGGTCGGCAAGGAGCTCGTCGAGGCCACCGAGTCCTCCGAGAACAACACCATCAAGATCTGCGACGTCCCCAAGACCGACATCCAGGTCCAGCGCGGTCACACCCTGGACGGCCTGGGCAAGTACTACCGCGAGACCATCGTCGAGTCTGACGACGCTCCGGTGGACGTGGTGCAGGTGCTGCGTGAGACCGAGGCCGATGTGCTGGTCTGCTACCTGCCCGTGGGCTCCGAGGACGCCGCGAAGTTCTACGCGCAGTGCGCGATCGACGCGAACGTCGCATTCGTCAACGCCCTCCCCGTGTTCATCGCCTCCGACCCCGTGTGGGCCAAGAAGTTCGAGGACGCGGGCGTGCCGATCGTCGGCGACGACATCAAGTCGCAGGTGGGCGCGACCATCACCCACCGCGTGATGGCACGGCTGTTCGAGGACCGCGGCGTGGCGCTGGACCGCACCTACCAGCTGAACGTCGGCGGCAACATGGACTTCAAGAACATGCTCGAGCGCGAGCGCCTGGAGTCCAAGAAGATCTCCAAGACGCAGGCCGTGACGTCGAACCTCGAGGGCACGCTCAAGGACCTCAAGGACTCGCGCGACGTGCACATCGGCCCGTCGGACTACGTCGCCTGGCTCGACGACCGCAAGTGGGCGTACGTGCGCCTCGAGGGCCGCGCGTTCGGCGAGGTGCCCCTGAACCTGGAGTACAAGCTCGAGGTGTGGGACTCGCCCAACTCAGCCGGCATCATCATCGACGCGATCCGCGCCGCCAAGATCGCCAAGGACCGCGGCGTGGGCGGACCGATCCTGTCGGCCTCGACCTACTTCATGAAGTCGCCGCCGGTCCAGATGGAGGACTCGAAGGGCCGCGCCCAGCTCGAGGCCTTCATCGCGGGAGACACCGAGCGGTAGTTCTCTCTCGCCAGCCGCACGCAGAAAGGCCCGGTCACCATCTCGGTGACCGGGCCTTCTGCGTTCCGTCAGTCAGTCAGTGCCGCGACCGTGTTGGTTGCGCTTACGCGACCTCGCGCTCGATGGCTGCGGGGATCGATGTCTCGCCGCTCACGGCCTCCCACTGCTTGCCGGCCGTCGCGGGCTGGTCCAGGCAGTCGGCGAGCAGGTGCGCCACGTCGGCGCGCGGGATCTGGCCCCGGTCAACGGTCTCGGACAGGGCGATCTTGCCGGTCGCGGCGCCGTCCGTGAGGCCGCCAGGGCGCACGATCGTCCAGGTGAGCCCCGAGTCGCGCAGCGCGGCATCGGCGTCGCGCTTGGCGTCGACGTAGGCCTTCCATACGGGCTCGGTGTCGTCGGGCACCGGGTTGTCCACGCCGATGGCGGAGACCTGCACGAACCGGTCGATGCCGGCGGCCTTCGCTCCAGCGATCGACTTGAGGGAGCCCTCGAGGTCGACGGTGCGCTTGCGATCGATGTCGCCGTCCGGACCGCCGCCTGCCGCGAACACAACGGCGTCGCAGCCCTCGAAGGCCTTGGCGAAGTCGTCCTCGGTCGCGGCCTCGATGTCGAGGTGACGCGGTTCCGTGCCGAGCGCCGCGAGCTCGAGCAGCTGCTCCTGCTTGCGAGCGAGCGGGACCACGGTCTTGCCGCGACCCTTCAGGATCGGAATGAGGTGCAGTGCGACCTTGCCGTGGCCGCCCACAATGGCGATGCGTTGGGGAGTAGTGGTCATCCCCCCACCATGCCCGGTGCGCCGCCGCGATGCACGTTCGTTCGCGCAGGGTGGAAGTGGGAATGGCGGGCGGGTCGCCTTCGACGCGGCTCGGCGGTCAGGCGGCGCGGCGGGAGGCCATCAGCACGAGGCCGAGCGCCGCGAGCATCCCACCTCCTGCCGCGCGCACCCGGGCCACTCGCCCGGGCGATGATGCGATCCATCCGCGCGCCCCGGAGGCCGCGAGCGCCCACACGCCGTCGACCAGTAGCGCGATGAGGGCGAATACCAGCCCGAGCACGAGGATCTGCGGCCACGCCGGGCCGACCGAGGCGACCACGAACTGCGGCAGCACGGCGACCATGAACACGAGCGTCTTGGGGTTGCTGACTCCCACGAGGAACGATTCGGACAGCGCACGGCCCACGCTCAACTGGTCGAGCTCCTCGCCTCCGGGATCGGCGACGTCGGCCAGGCCATCGTGGCGGTGCCGGATCGCCTGAGCGCCGAGGTACACGAGGTAGGCGCCACCGGCGATCTTCACGATCGTGAACGCCGTCGCGGACGCCGCGACCAGCGCCCCCACGCCTGCCGCCACAGCGACGGCGTGCACCACGAACCCGCCAGCATTGCCCGCGACCGACAGCAGCGCCCCGCGGCGCCCGTGCTGCAGGGCGCGGCCCACGATGAACAGCACGCTCGGGCCGGGCAGGGCGACCAGCACGGCGGCCACCGCGACAAAGCCCACCAACGTCTCCAAGGCGATCATGCGCTCAGGCTAATGCGCGCATCGGCCGTCCTGGGTGCGCTGCGCCAGCGCCGTTGGCGCTGGCCCTAGGCTGACGCCATGTCGTTCGCGCGCGATCTTGCCCGGCTGTGGCGCACCGACGGCTTCCGACGCTTGGCGTACATCCGCCTGCTGTCGCAGAGCGGCGACGGGATGTTCCAGGTGGGCATCGCCGCGGCCTTCTTCTTCGACCCGACCACCGCGGCGACTCCCGGCGCCATCGCGGCCGGCTTCGCCGTGCTGCTCGCGCCGTTCACGCTGGTGGGACCCTTCGTGGGGCCGCTGATCGACCGGTGGCAGCGCCAGCGCATCCTGCTCGTGGGAAACCTGGTGCGTGCGGGGCTCGTGGCGGTGATCTGCGCGCTGCTGCTGGTCGAGGCGCCGCGGTGGACGCTTTACGTGGTGGCGCTGCTCACCCTCTCGGTCAATCGGTTCCTGCTGGCCTCGATGACCGCTGGGCTGCCGCGTGTGGTCGCCCGGGACGACCTGCTCGCCGCGAACGCGATCCTGCCCACGCTCGGCACGATCGCCGCTGCGGTGGGGGGCGCCGTGGGCGGGATCGTCACGTTCGTCGCGCCGCAGGCCACGGATACGACTCTCGCGCTGTCGGCGCTCATCGCCGGCGGCATCGGGTTCAGTCTGTCGTCGTGGGCGACCGTGCTGCTGGGTCGGCGCGAGCTGGGCCCCGTCAATCCCCTCGAGCGCTTGCGGCTCGTGGCGCAGGTTCGCGAGCTCGGCTCGGAGCTCGCCACTGCAGTGCGGTACCTGCACGCGCGGGTCACGCCGTTCCAGGCGTTGATGGTGATGGCGGCGCAGCGGCTGCTGTACGGGGTGATGTTCGTCGCGTCGATCCTGATCTCGCGCCACGTGCTCGGCGATCCCGACCGGCCCGAGCAGGCGCTGGGCAACTTCACGCTCGTCGTGGCGTTCGCCGCCGTGGGCTTCGGGCTCGCGGCCGTGCTGACGCCCGTCATGGGGGAGCGTTTCACGCGGCACCAGTGGATCCTGCTGTGCCTCGGGGTGGGCGCCGTGGGCCAGACGGCGCTGGCGATCTCGATGGAGCCGTGGGCGCTGTTCTCCGCGGCCGTGGTCGTGAGCTTCGCGGTCCAGGGCGGCAAGATCGCCGTGGACACCATTGTCCAGCGCGACACGGAGGACGCGGTGCGGGGGCGGGCGTTCACGCTGTACGACATGGCCTACAACGTGGCGTTCATCTCGAGCGCCGTGATCGGGGGTCTGGTGCTGCCGGCCGACGGCTACTCGCAGGTGTTGATGGCGGTGCTGGTGGGCCTCTACGTGCTGACGGCGCTGGTCTTCGCCCGTGCCCCGCGCGAGCCCTCCCCGGCCCCGGTTCCCTTGCCCGACCCGTCCACCGCCCCACCCACCCCAAAGTAGGCAACTCACGCTCACGATCGGGGCGCATCGGCTCTTCATGAGGCAACTCATGCTCACGAACTGCGGCTCGCCAGAGTCGCGAGTGCGATCTCCCGACACCACTCAGGCCTCTCCGTCACATCCGCATACCCGAACCTGACCGTCACGATCCCTGCAGCCGTGAGGGCGGCGTCGCGGCGAATGTCTCGAAGACGAGATGCGCTGCCGTCGTGGGCCACCGCGCCATCGAACTCGAACGCGGTGCGCGTGATCGGGTCGTAGGCATCGAGCCGAAATCGGCCCGCGCTCACTCGCACCCGATGCTGACGCACGATCGACTCAAAGCCCGGACCGACCAACACCTGCTCCGCGCCCCGCTCTTCGAGGTAGCTCTCGACGCCGTCGGCCGCCAGCGCGCACCGGCGCAGCAGCGCGGCCCGGCCCCGGACGCGCGGCAGTCGCTCGAGATGCGCTCGGACCGCATCCGGTTCCACCGCCCCCGATCTCGTCAGCCCGTAGACCAGCTCTGCCCGGTGGCGCTCAGGCGCAAAGCCGTGCGCGTGAATCAAGGCAAGCGCAGGGTCGACGACGGTCGCGCCGTCACCTCGTATTACGAGCAGTGGTGGGCGATAGGTCGAACTCGTCACGAGCACCCACGACGGGGATGGGCGGTGGCGCCAATGGGGAACCAGCAGATGCACATGGTCGGGAGGGCTCGGCAGCAGGCGCGCGTCGAAGAGCACGCCCGTCCCTGTCAGCGCGCAGCCCGCCGGCCCCCACATGGCGGCGGCATGCGATCTCACTGCCCACGAGTCCGCGTGGAGCGCGGCCGCATAGCGATCAGGCAGCACTCGGACGATCGAACCCCGTTGTACTGCGGCGTCGACCCCGCCTCGGCTGGCGCTCCGGGTCAACTGCGCGAGCGAGAACGAGGTCGGCACTGCCTCCATGTGTGCGATCAGGTCGAGGATTCCCATGGGCCAAGGTGCATCCGCACGGCCGCTCGTGCCACGGCGCTCGGCCATGACTCGTGGACTGGGGCGCGGCGCCGAAGTCTGGGGACGGGGCCGGCATGCAGATGCGCATCAGTTGCCTCATGACAGCCCGATGCGCCCTCACCACAGGCGTGAGTTGCCTACTTTGGGGAGGGGGCGGAGGGTGCGGCGCGCAAGGCCAGCAGCAGTCCGTTGCCGCCGCACGCCACGGCATAGGCCAGGAGCCACGCCACCGCCTCAGGCTCGGTCGCCCACGCCACCGCCGCGATCGCAGGGAGCACGAAGCCCGTCGGGGGGATCGCCCACCTCCACGAGCCCAGTCCGCGTGACACCGCCCTGTGCGCCATCACCATGACGACGGCACATCCCGCGAGCGCCGCGACGCCGACGAACAGCAGCCACCCCGTGCTCCCGAACCCGTCGACCGTGGACACGAGGACCCCGAAGGCCGAGAACCCCACCGCCGGCAGCAGCAGCACAGCGGTCGCGGTGCGCAGCGGGTAGCGCGCGATGATGCGATCGCGCTTCTCTCCCCGCGCGGCCAGCGCCCGCCCGGCAACGACGCCGACGGCCAGCCACGCCAGACCGGTGAGCACAGCAAGGGTTCCCCACACCGCCGCCCCAGTCATCAGCCGCTCCGCTCCGCCCACCACGCGAGCAGTTCGGCGCGAGCGCGCTCCTCGCCCAGGGGTCCGTGCTCCATGCGCAGCTCGAGCATGTGCTTGTACGCCATCCCCACATCGCGGCCGGGGCCGATCCCCAGAATCTCCATGATGGCGTTGCCGTCGAGGTCGGGGCGGATCGAGTCCACCTCCTCGCGCTCGCGCAGCTCGGCGATGCGGTCCTCGAGGTCGTCGTAGGCGAACGACAGCCGGTCGGCCTTGCGGCGGTTGCGAGTGGTGACGTCCGCGCGGGTGAGTCGGTGGAGCCGCTCCAGCTGGTCGCCGGCGTCCGTCACGTAGCGGCGCACGGCCGAGTCCGACCAGCGCGCATCGGCGTAACCGTGGAACCGCAGGTGCAGACCGACGAGATGCGACACCGCGCGAGTGGTCTCCTTGTCGAAGCGGAGCGCCTTCATGCGCTTGGTCGTCATCTTCGCGCCCACCACCTCGTGGTGATGGAAGCTCACGCCGCCGCCCAGCTCGAGACGTCGCGTGGGGGGCTTGCCGATGTCGTGCATGAGCGCCGCGAGCCGCAGCACCAGGTCCGGGGCGGGCACCGGCCCGTCGGCGCCGGTCTCGAGCGCGATCGCCTGGTCCACGACCGTGAGCGTGTGCTCGTACACGTCCTTGTGGTGGTGGTGTTCGTCGACCTCGAGCTGCAGAGCGGGCAGCTCCGGCAGCACGTGCGCGGCGAGGCCCGAGTCCACCAGCGCGCGCAGGCCCGCGCGGGGAGTGGACCCGAGCATCAGCTTGGTCAGCTCGTCGCGCACGCGCTCGGCCGACACGATTTCAATGCGAGACGCCAGCCGCGACATCGCCGCGAACGTCGCGGGCTCGATGTCGAAGCCCAGCTGCGCAGAGAACCGCGCCGCGCGCATCATGCGCAGCGGGTCGTCGCCGAACGACACCTCGGGCTCGATCGGGGTGCGCAGCAGCCCGCCGCCCAGGTCCTCGAGCCCCCCATGCAGGTCCACCAGCTCCCGCGACGGCAGCCGCACCGCCATCGCGTTGACGGTGAAGTCCCGCCGGGCCAGGTCGCCCTCGAGCGAATCGCCGAACGCCACGACCGGCTTGCGCGTCTGGCCGTCGTACTCGTCGGCCCGAAAGGTCGTGATCTCCACCACCAGGTCCCCGCGCCGACCGCCGATGGTGCCGAACTCGCGCCCCATGTCCCACGTCGACCGGGTCCACGTCCGCAGCAGCCGCTCGGTGTCGTCGGGGCGTGCGGACGTCGCGAAGTCGAAGTCGGAGGACGATCGCCCCAGGAACGCGTCGCGCACCGGCCCACCCACGAGAGCGAACTCGTGGCCGGCCGCGTCGAAGACCTCCGCCAGCTCGAGAACGGAGGCGGGCAGCGCCTCCCATAGGGCCGCGGCGCGGCGGCGCAGCACGTCCATCGGGGGCACGGGGATCGGGTCAGTCACGTGCACCAGCATCCCAGACACCGGCTCATTGACCCTCACCTCGACCTCGTGGACGCCCCGGCGCCACCGTCACCGCGCGGCCTGCTCCGGGTCGCCGCGCGCCTCGTTAGAGTTGGCGCATGTCCCATCCGTCCGATCCGCGCCCCGCCGCGACGCCCCGGCCTCCGGCAGGGCATGCGCTGCGCCAGCGGCGGACGGGGCAGACCCGCGACGACGGCCACGTCCAGCGGGCTGCGCAGCTCCCGGTGTCCAACGAGACCTCTGCGGGCGGCATCGCGGTGAGCGTCGAGGGCGGCGTCGCGCTCGCGGCGTGCATCGGCCGGCGCAACCGCGCGGGCCGGCTCGAATGGTGTCTGCCCAAGGGCCACATCGAGGGCGTGGAGACTCCCGAGGAGGCCGCGATCCGCGAAGTCGCCGAGGAGACGGGCATCGACGCGGAGATCATCCGGCCCATCGGCGTGATCGACTACTGGTTCACGGGTGACGATCGCCGCGTCCACAAGGTGGTGCACCACTTCCTGCTCGAGGCCAAGGGCGGAACCATCACCACGGACAACGATCCCGACCACGAGGCCGAGGTGGCCGAGTGGATTCCCGTCGCCGACCTCGGCAGCCGTCTCGCGTTTCCCAACGAACGCAAGATGGCGCAGGTCGCGGCCCAACTGCTGGCGATCCCAACGTGAACAGAGCCGTCGCCGCGATCGCGGCGAGCCTCACGATGCTTCTCGCCGCACCGGCCGCGGCAGCGGCGGTCCCCACGGACCTCACCAGGCATGCGGCCGATGCGGTCGCCGGTTCGTCCGTCCCGGCACCTGCTGCGATCGAGCGGCAGGCCGTCACGGCACAGCTGGTGTCGCTCGCCTCGGGCGCGATCGATCCCTCGTCTCGCCTGAGCGCGACGGTCACCGCCACCAATCGCTCGGCGATGCCCGTCGACGACGTGGTGCTGGAGCTCGAGCTGACCGAGGAGCCCCTCGCCGACCGTGCCGCGCTCGACGCCTTCCTCGCGGAGCCCGGGTCGGTCCCGTCGCGCCTGGCCGCGCAGCTGCCCGAGCCCCCCGACGAGCCCGCGGACCAGGTCTCGAGCGCCCCTGAGGAGGGCGGCCTCGCGTCGGATGATGAGGCAGAGGCCCCCGAGACCGTGGGCTCCACGATCGCTGCCGGCGCCGCGCGCACCTTCACGATCGGCGCGAGTCCGGACGAGTTGGGGCTGCCATCCGGGCGCTGGGGCGTCTATGGCGCGGTGCTCACCCTGCGCACCCCCACCGGCGACGTGCCCGTCGACGTGCTCCCGCTGACCTGGCAGGGCTCCGCCGTGCCCGAGCTCCGCCTGGCGGCCCTGACGATGGCGGAGGGCAGCAGCGCCGCGACCGTGCTCGGCGCGTCGAACGTCCCGGGCGTCGCGAGCGCCGTCGATCCCACGCTCGTGACGAACGCGCTGGCATTCGACTCGGGGCTGGTCGAACGTGAGACCTGGAGGCTCGCCAGCGGATCACCGGACCTCACCTCGCTCGCGCGAGCGGAGGAGACCTCACTGATGGAGCTCGCCTTGTCGCTGCCGGCGGGCACGAACCTGGCCAGCATCGGCCGCGCGCCGTGGCTTGCCGCTCCCGCTGCGATCGATGCCGCGTCCACCGAGGCGGCGGTCGCCCTGGGCGCCCGCGCCACGCTCGCGCTGCCGGACTCGGCGGGGTACGCGCAGCTCGTCGAGACGGCCGATGCGGCCCTCGCCCGGGACGGCGACGCCCTGGTCCTCGTCCCCGACCCGGGTCTGAGCAAGTCCCTCGCGCAGTTCCGGCCGGGAACCGAGGCCGCCAAGGCCCGGGCGCTCGCCGAGTCCGCCCTGCTCGCCGACGAGGCCGACGGCGACCCGGTGCTGGCCGTGCTCGATGACTCATGGCGTCCGTCCTCGTCGCAGCCCTCGGCGGTTCTTCAGACGCTGATGACGGCTCCGTGGGTGGAGCCGCTGCCGGTGTCCGAGCTGCTCGAGGCCGATCCCGTCGACGTGGAGCTGCCCGCGAATGTCGCAGCCAGGGCGGACATGCCCGCCGAGGACGTCGCGGCGCTGGCGGGGAGCCTGGAGCGCCTCACCACCCTCGCTCACGCGACCACCGACACCGACGCGGCCCGCGCCGACTGGGGCGCGGCGCTGTTGCGCGGCGTCGAGGTGTCGCTGCGCGAGAACCCGGGCGTCCGGGACGCCGCCGTGGCGGCCGCCGTCGCCGAGGCGGACGAGACTCTCGCGTCGCTGCGCATCGCCGAGAGCTCCGACCTGAACCTGCTCGCGGAGACCGGCGAGATCCCCATCACCGTGGTCAACGGCCTCGACCACGACGTGACGGTGCGCGTCGATCTCACCAGCTTCTCACCCAACCTGCAGGTGCTCGAGAGTCCCACCGTCACGGTGCCGGCCAACGAGGAGCACGCCGCGCTCGTGCGCGTCGAGGCGGTGTCGAGCGACAACGTGCAGGTCTCCGTGGTGCTGCGCAGCCCCGAGGGCCAGTCGGTAGGCGACGGCCAGACCTTCGCCGTGAGGGTGCGCGCCGACTGGGGCAACGCCGCGACCGCGGTGTTCTCCGTGGTGCTGGTGCTGCTGCTGGTGGCCGGCCTCGTGAGGACGGCCCGCCGCGGCCGCAGGGAGACGCGCGCGGAGCCCGCCCCCGCGCCGGACACGGCTCCGGATCGCGACTCCGAGAACGATGACCCGTACGCGGAGGGGGCCGACGAGGCCCCCGCCGGCCCCGAGCGGACCGAGCGTGACTGACGCACCCGAGCCCGCATCGGGCCCGGACCGGCGACCCCGCCAGTCGCTGGGCCGCGCCAGCGCGCTGATGGCCTCCGGCACCGCGACGTCGCGAGTGCTGGGCCTGGTGCGCAACTCGCTGCTGGTGGCGGCGATCGGCCTGAACGCGGATGCCGCGAACGCGTACGACATCGCCAACCGGCTCCCCAACGCCTTCTTCGCGATCCTTGCGGCGGGCGTCCTCAATGCCGCGCTGGTGCCGCAGATCGTGAAGGCCCTGCACCGCGAGGGCGGGGAGCGCACCGTCGACCGGATCCTCACGATCGGCGGCGTCATCACCCTGGCGGCGACGCTGGCATTCACGTTCACGGCGCAGCTGTGGGTGGGGGTCTACACCCAGGACTGGCCGCCCGAACTGATCGCCCTCGCGACGGCGTTCGCGTACTGGTGCATCCCGCAGCTGTTCTTCTACGGCCTGTACACCCTGCTGGGCCAGGTGCTCAACGCGAAGTCCCAGTTCGGGCCCTTCATGTGGGCGCCGGTGCTCAACAACATCGTGTCGATCGCGGGGCTGCTGGCCTTCCTGGCGTTCTTCGGACCGTTCGACGAGGCCAACCCGCTGGCCCCCGAGGAGTGGACGCCCGGCGCGATCGCGCTGATCGGCGGCACCGCCACGCTGGGGATCGCGGCTCAGGCCCTGATCCTGATCATCCCGCTGGTTCGCGGGGGCTACCGGTACCACTGGCGGTGGCGCGGACCCAAGGGCGAGCTCACCGCGATCGGCCGCATCGCCGCATGGGCGCTCGCCGCCGTCGGCGTGGAACAGGTCGGGGTGGCCCTCGTCATGCGCGTCGCCTCCGCCGCGGCCACCGCACCCGGGGCCGAACCCGGCGGCGTCATCGCAGGTAATGCCGCGTACTTCCAGGCGCTGTCGCTGTATCTGGTGCCGCACTCGATCGTCACGATCTCCTTGGCCACCGCGATGTACACGGCGATGGCGGGGCACGCGGCGCGCGGGGACATGGCCTCGCTCCGCCGGGACCTGTCCCAAGGCCTGAGGACGGTGGGGGTCTTCACCGTCATCGCCACCGCCGGCATGATCCTGTTCGGGCCGTACATCATCCGCGCCATCCTGTTCTCGGCGACGCCGGAAGAGGTGCGGTCCGTGTCCTGGGTGTTGATCGCGATGGTCATCGGCCTCGTGCCGCTGGGCGCCACCGTGCTGTTCAAACGGGTCTATTTTGTGCTCGAGGACGCCAGGTCGATCTTCTACATGCACATCCCCATGACCGTCGCGTGGGTTGCGATCGCGTACGGCTTCCGGGAGCTGACCGATCCGCGCTGGTGGACCGTGGGCGTGGGACTCGGCCTCGCGATGTCGAACGTCGTCGGGGTGGTGCTGCGCGCGGGCGGTCTCAGCCGCCGCCTGGGCGGTCTCGACGGGCGCCGCGTGATGGTGATGCACGCCAAGGCGACTCTCGCCGCTCTCGCCGCGAGCGCGGTCGTGTGGGGGCTGCTTCTCGCCGTCCCGCCGGCGGAGGAGCTCACCGGTGTGGGCGGACGGATCGCCGCCGTGGGGGTGGTGGCTGCTGGAGGCGTCGTGCTGCTGGCGGTGTATGCGGCCGCGCTGTGGGTGCTGCGCGTCCAGGAGGCCACGGACGCGGCGGGGCCGATCCTGCGACGACTGCGCCGCAGTTAAGATGGTGTTCCCCCACGACGGCCGGGCGACACCAGGGAGTTGAGACGTGGAAGCAGGAGCGACGCTGGGTCGCCGCTTCGTTCTCCGTCGCCGCGAACACCACGATCTGCCCGGTGTCGACCGCTGGGTGGCGCACGACGAACGCCGCCACCTCGATGTCACCGTGGACGTGCTGACATCCCTCGCGCCGTCCGCGGTCCGCAGGGCCGCCGTGCGCGCGGCTCAGGTCCGCGACGTCCGGTTCGCGAGGGTGCTGGCCTCGGGCCGGGAGACCATCGGCGACGAGCGCATCACGTACGTCGTCACCGAACGTCCCCGCGGGGTGCGGATGGACCTGTTCGCCGGAGAGCGCGTGCTCCCCGCGCGGCTGGCCTGCTCCATCGTCGGGGAGGCGGCGCGCGCGCTCGGCGTCGCGGCCGCTACCGGCGTCCACCACGGCTACCTGCGGGCCTCGTCGATCACCGTCACCGCGGCGGGACGCATCGTGATCTCCGGCCTCGACGCGGAGGGCGAGCTCGCGACCCAGGCCGGCCTTGGCCGCGGGCACTCGGAACTGGCCGATGCGGTCGCCCTGGCACGGCTCTACCTCACCTTGGTCACGGGCATGGACCCCGATGCGGTCACGGCCGCGGACGTCCCCGCCTCCCTGCCGCCCCCGGCTCGCGATTTCGCGCTGGCCACGGTCGCGGGCACGGGACCCAGCACGCTGGCCGCCGTCTCTCGCGCACTTGGCCCGGCCGATGCTGCGACCCTGCGGTCGGTGCGGGCGGCCATGCGCACGCTGCCCGCGGCTCCCGGCTCCGCCGCGGCCGCCAGGCCCGCCAGACCGACCCCGGCGATCGCCCTGGACCACCACACGCTCGAGAGCGCCGCGCACGAGGCGGCGGCGGCCGTCGCCGCCGGTCTCGCTGTCCCGGAGGTCGCGAAGGAGGTGCGCAGCGACCACGTCGACCGTGCGGCGGTCCGGGCCGAACAGTCGGACGACGTTCAGGTGCTGGCGCCACCGGAGGTCGCGGCGGAGTACTCGAAGCACACCCGACGCGTGGTGGCCCGCCACGCCGATGAGCCGCTGGGGCTCGAGACGTGGCAGGAGATCGCCACCGAGCAGAACTCCGAGGTCCCGCCCTCGGCGGCGCAGGCCGGGCTCGAGTGGCTCCAGCGCCGCTTCCCGCGCTCCGTCGCCGTCAGCACTGCGGCGTCGCAGGCGAGGCACCGCGCGCAGCGGCCCGGTCCCATTCACTCCGGTCCAGTGCTCGTGGGGCTGTTCCTCACCGCCACGGTCATCGTCGCGATCGTCGCCTTCTCGATGCTGACGCAGCCCTTCGAGCCCGAATTCGACCGCGACAACAACCCCCCGGGCTCGTACCCCGAATTCACGTTCTCGCCATCTCCGTCCCCGACGGTGTCGGATGGCGACTGAACCCGCATCGGCCGTGAGCCGGGCTGGGAAGATCCGGGCCCTACGATCTGTTATCAAGCCGGGTGCCCCAGGCACCCGACCCCCACACAAGTAAGGAACAACTGTGAGCGACACCCGCAGCGTCATCATCGTGGGCTCCGGCCCCGCCGGATACACCGCCGCCATCTACGCCGCCCGTGCGGGCCTGCAGCCCCTGGTGATCGCCGGATCGATCACCGCCGGCGGCGCCCTCATGAACACCACCGAGGTCGAGAACTTCCCGGGCTTCGTTGACGGCATCCAGGGTCCTGAGCTGATGGAGACGCTCCAGGGTCAGGCGGAGCGGTTCGGCGCCGAGGTGCTGTTCGATGATGCCTCCGAGCTCCAGCTCGAGGGAGACGTCAAGACCGTCAAGACCGCTCTCGGCAAGGAGTACACGGCCAAGGCCGTGATCCTGGCCACCGGCTCCGCGTACCGCGAGCTCGGGATCGAGGACGAGAAGCGGCTGTCGGGCAAGGGCGTGAGCTGGTGCGCCACGTGCGACGGATTCTTCTTCCGCGATCAGGAGGTCGTGGTCGTGGGCGGTGGAGACTCGGCGATGGAGGAGGCGACATTCCTGACGCGCTTCGCCTCCAAGGTCACCGTGGTGCACCGCCGCGAGGAGCTGCGCGCATCGAAGATCATGGCCGACCGCGCCAAGAACGACCCCAAGATCGAGTTCGCGTGGAACTCCGAGGTCTCAGGGCTTGACGGTGACGCCAAGCTGGCCGGCGTGCGGCTCCGCGACGTCAACACCGGCGAAGAGCGCACCGTGCCGGCCACGGGTCTCTTCGTCGCGATCGGTCACATTCCGCGCTCCGAACTCGTCGCCGGCGTGGTCGACACCGACGCCGAGGGCTACGTGCAGGTCGTCGGCCGGACCACCGCGACCAACATCGACGGCGTGTTCGCGTGCGGCGACCTGGTCGACAATCGCTACCGACAGGCCATCACCGCCGCGGGCTCCGGCTGCTCGGCCGCCATCGACGCTCAGCACTTCCTGGACGCCCTGGCGGACATCGAATCCGACGCTCCCGGCACGCCCGAGGTGCTCGCCGCGGAGGAGTCGCCTGCCGCCGCGGCCCCCACCGCTCCGGTGCCCGCCACCGAGGACACCTTCCAGGCGGAGGTCATCAACTCGGACGTCCCCGTGGTGGTCGACTTCTGGGCGGAGTGGTGCGGACCGTGCCGCGCTGTCGCGCCCATCCTCGACGAGCTCGCGGAGGAGTACGCCGGCCGCGTGAAGATCGTCAAGGTCGACACCGATGCCAACCCCCAGCTCGCGATGGCGTACGGCATCACGTAGATCCCCACGATGAACGTATTCAAGGGTGGCGAGCTGGTGCGCTCCGTCGTGGGCTCCAAGCCCAAGCCCGCGCTCACCGCGCTGTTCGACGAGGTCATCGCCTAGGTCAGACCGCTGAAGGGGCCGGGACCGCACCTGCGGTCCCGGCCTCTTCGCGCAACCGCCCTGCCGTTTCGCCTCGCGACCCCGCCCCATGGGAGACTTGCCAGCATGAACGCACCCGACGGCCCCGGCACGCGACTGGACCCCTGGTTCGATTCGTACGCCGCCCGCGCGCACGCGATGCGCGCCTCGGAGATCCGGGCGCTGTTCTCGGTCGCCAACCGGCCCGAGGTCGTGTCCCTTGCAGGCGGGATGCCCTATATCGGGGGCCTGCCGCTCGAGGAGCTCGCCGAGATGACCAAGCGCCTCGTTCTCGAGCAGGGCGAGGTCGCTCTCCAATATGGATCCGGCCAGGGCGACGAGGGCCTGCGGGAGCAGATCACGCAGGTGATGGCGCTCGAGGGCATCTCCGCCCATCCGGACGACGTGGTGGTCACCACGGGCTCGCAGCAGGCGCTGGACCTCGTCACCAAGATCTTCATCGACCCGGGCGACGTGATCGTCGCCGAGGCGCCCTCGTACGTGGGGGCGCTCGGGGTGTTCCGGGCGCACGAGGCGGACGTCGTGCACGTGGCCATGGATGCCGACGGCCTGGTCCCCGAGCAGCTCGAGTCCACGCTCGCGAGGCTGACGTCCGAGGGCCGGCGCGTCAAGTTCCTGTACACGGTTCCCAACTTCCACAACCCCGGCGGAGTGAGCCTCTCCACCGAACGACGCCCGCGGATCCTGGAGATCTGCCAGCGATACGGCGTGCTGGTGCTCGAGGACAACCCCTACGGGCTGCTCGGCTTCGACCGTGAACCCGTGCCCGCCCTGCGCTCCATGAGCGAAGAAGGCGTGATCTACCTGGGGTCTTTCTCCAAGACCTTCGCGCCTGGCTATCGAGTGGGCTGGGCCGTCGCGCCTCACGCGGTCCGCGAGAAGCTGGTGCTCGCCTCCGAGGCCGCCATCCTGTGCCCCTCCAACGCATCCCAGTTCGCGATCAAGGCCTACCTCGACCACGCGGACTGGCAGGGGCAGATCAAGAAGTTCAGGGAGCAGTACCGCGAGCGGCGCGACGCGATGATCTCGTCTCTCGAGGAGCACATCCCCGAGGCCACGTGGAACGTGCCCGACGGCGGCTTCTACGTATGGGTCAAGCTGCCCGAGGGCCTGAACGCCAAGTCGATGCTGCCGCGAGCGGTCACCGCGCGCGTCGCCTTCGTTCCCGGCACCGCCTTCTACTACGACGGCCAGGGGTCCGACCACATGCGCTTGTCGTACTGCTACCCCACGCCCGATCGCATCAAGGAGGGAGTGCGGCGGCTGTCCACCGTGGTCGACGCCGAGCTCGAGACCGTCCGGATCTTCGGCACCGACGGCGGAGACGACGGCGACACCGTGGACTTCCCCTCGCCCGACCTCGCATGACGCCCATCGACATCGATACCAGGAGGCTCACATGGACGTGCTGATTCTGGCAGGAGGCCTGTCGCACGAGCGCGACGTGTCCATCCGATCGGGCCGCCGAGTCGCGGAGATCCTTCGCGACCGTGGCGTCAAGGTGCAGGTGCAGGACGTCGACACCACTCTGCTCCGCACGCTGTCATCCCTGGCAGATGGGGTGGTCTGGCCGCTGCTGCACGGATCCTCCGGCGAGGACGGCTCCCTGCAGGCGCTGCTCGAGCTTTCGGGTGTGCGGTACGTGGGCACCCGCTCCAAGGAGGCCCGGGTCGCGTGGGTGAAGCCGGTCGCCAAGGCGGTCTACGGGCGTGAGGGCGTCAGCACACCCGACTTCATCACGCTGCCCCAGTCGCTGTTCCGCGAGGTGGGCGCCGAGCAGGTCATGGACGCCATCGTGTCGCGGTTCGGGCTGCCCCTGGTCGTCAAGCCCGCCCGTGGTGGTTCCGCCCTCGGAGTGTCCCTGGTCACAGAACGGGCTCAGCTGTCGCGCGCGATGGTGCACTGCTTCGCCTACGGCGACAACGCCATGGTCGAGACCGCCGTCTCGGGCACCGAGGTCGCCGTCTCCGTCATCGGCACCGGTGCAGAGGCCACTGCTCTGCCGCCGGTGGAGATCGAGTGCGAAGGGCCGTACGACTACGACGCGCGCTACAACGCGGGCCGGGTCCAGTACTACACGCCGGCACGGTTGGACACGGCCGATGCCGCTCGGGTCACCGAGGCCGCGCTCACCGTGCACCGGGTCATGGGATTGCGCGACCTCTCCCGCGTCGACATGATCGTCGATCAGGACGGCAACCCTCAGGTGCTGGACGTCAACATCGCGCCAGGGATGACCGAGACGTCGCTGTTGCCGCAGGCGGCAGTCGCCGACCCTCGCGACATCGGCGAGATCTACCAAGAGATCGTCAAGGCCGCTCTCGTCTGAGGCCTCCACCTCGCATCAACCCTGGTAGATGGCCCTCAGCGGGGCACTACTCGGGGGCTGTCCTCAGTTCGCGTCGTCGGCGCGGCCCTGTAGGACCCCAGGGTCCTGGGGGTCGAGCACCGAGACGATCCTGTTGAGGTCCTCCACGGACGCGAAGTCGATGGTGATCTTGCCTCTGCTCTTGCCGAGTTGAATCTTGACGCGCGTGTCGAATCTGTCGCCCAGGCGTGAGCCGAGCTCGTCGAGGGCAGCCGTGCGGCCGCCGGCTCGGACCTGTCCGCGGGGCGCCTTGGGCTTGTCGAGCCCCAGGGTCACCGTCTCCTCGGTCGCGCGCACCGACAGGCCTTCGGCGACGATTCGCTGGGCCAGGGTCTCCATGTCGGCAGGGTCCTCGAGGCCGAGCAGTGCCCGCGCGTGTCCCGCGCTCAGCACACCGGCTGCCACTCGTCTCTGCACCAGCGGGGGCAGGCGCAGCAGGCGCAGGGTGTTGCTGATCTGCGGCCGCGATCGGCTGATGCGCTCGGCGAGCTGCTCGTGCGTGATTCCGAAGTCGTCGAGAAGCTGCTGGTACGCGGCGGCCTCCTCCAATGGATTGAGCTGGCTCCGGTGCAGGTTCTCGACCAGCGCGTCGCGGAGCATGTCCGTGTCGACCGTCTCGCGGACGATCGCTGGAATGAGGTCGAGGCCGGCCTCCTTGCTCGCGCGCAGACGGCGCTCTCCCATGATCAGCTCGTAGCCGGTGCCCTTGGGGTGCGGCCGAACGACGATGGGCTGCAGTACGCCGATCTCTCTGATGGAGCCGACGAGCTCAGCCATCGCATCCTCGTCGAACACGTCACGGGGCTGATGCGGGTTCGGCGTCACCTCATGAGGGTCGATGTTGGCGAAGTGAGCGCCCGGAACCGGAACCAGGTCCGGTTCCTCCCGCTCCCCGCTCGACTCGAAGAAGACGTCGTGCGGACGCTCCTTCGCCACCCGGGGGCCGTTCTCGCCGTCCTGTCCCTCGCCGGACGAGTCCGCCTCGCTCGGAATCAGGGCGCCGAGGCCGCGGCCGAGGCCGCGTCTAGGTGTGCTCACTGGTGCTCTCCTGTGTCGGTAGCGGCGCCCCGGGCGGCGATCTCGCGCGCCACTGCCGTGTAGGCCACGGCGCCGGAGGAATGGGGGTCGTGCGTGATCACGGTCTGACCGTAGCTGGGGGCCTCCGATACTCGCACGCTGCGAGGCACCGTGTGGTCGAGGGTCTGGTCGGGGAAGTGGCTGCGGACCTCCGAGGCGACCTCACGCGCGAGGTTGGTGCGGCCGTCGAACATGGTCAGCACGATCGTCGACACCTCGATGTCGCGGTTGAGGTGCTTCTTGACCATCTCCACGGTCTTGATGAGCTGCGTGAGCCCCTCGAGCGCGTAGTACTCGCACTGAATGGGGATGAGCACCTCGTGTGCCACCACCATCGCATTCAGGGTCAGCAGGCCCAGGCTGGGCGGGCAATCGATGAAGACGTAATCGAGCCGCTTTCCGGGACCGTCCAGCAGGTCCATGATCGCGCCATGGAGGCGGAACTCCCGCCGCACGATCGACACCATCTCGATGTCGGCCCCCGCGAGGTCGATGGTGGCGGGCGCGCACCACAGGGTCGGAATGTCGGGGCACCGCTGAGCCACGTTGGCCATCGGCTCGTCGTCGAGCAGGACCTCGTAGATGGAGGGGGTGCCGGATCGGTGCTCGACCCCGAGCGCGGTGGACGCATTGCCCTGCGGGTCCGCGTCCACCACGAGGACGTTGGCGCCTCGCTTGGCGAGCGCCGCAGCGATGTTGACCGTCGACGTGGTCTTGCCGACGCCGCCCTTCTGATTGGACACCGCAATCACGCGGGTCTTGGCCGGCCGAGGGAAGTCGGTCTTCTCGAGCTGCCGCCTGAGCCGTTCCGTCGCGATCATCTCGTTGGCGAGGGGGCTGCCCTCGTCCTCGCTGAGGCCGTCGAAGCCGTCGAGGGCGTCCTCCGTTTCACGTGAAACGGCCGGATCCTCATTCAGCGACAGACGCGACGACGCCGGTTCGTCGGTGCCCAGGCCAGCGGCACCGATCGTGGGTTCCGTCACTGTCGTCCTCCCGCTGGTTTCACGTGGAACATCTGCCACCTCTGCTGCACTCGCACGACTCTACCGGGTCCACTCGACCGCGGCCCCCTGTGGATGAACATGGGGGAGAACATCGATTTCACGCGTGAAAGGGTTGTGGATAACGCTGGGGACAACGCTCCGGAGGTCCGAGGTCCGGCCCCGGCCGCCGAACCCGTCAACTGCCCTGGCGAAGACGAACGACGGTCGTCGGTTCGAGCTCGGGGAGGGTGGGGGCGGACTCGACGCTGCCCGTCAGTCCGAATTTGCGCAGCACGTACTTCGCGCGCTCGAGCTCTTCGGGAGCGCTCCTGCCCTTCAAGAGGGCCATCTCGCCACCGTCGGCCAACAGCGGGGCGCACCACTTCACCAGGCGGTCGATCGGTGCGACGGCGCGGGCCGTGATGGCGTCGGCCTCGACCACGTCACGAACCTCCTCGGCCCGTCCGCGCACCACCGTCACGTTGTCGATGCCGCACTCACGGGCGGCCTCGTAGAGCCACGTCGTCCGCCGCTCCATGGGCTCCACCAGCACTACTCGTCTCTCCGGAAGCATTGCGGCCACCACCATTCCCGGCAGTCCGGCGCCGGAACCCACATCCACGATGGTGCCCTCCCGGAGGAAGGGTGCGACTGCCGCGGAGTTGAGGATGTGGCGCTCCCACAGTCGGCCGATCTCTCGCGGGCCGATGAGCCCGCGCAGCACGCCTTGGTCAGCCAGCATCAACGCGAAGCGCTCCACGCGGGGGTAGGACTCGCCAAAGTACTCACGCACCGCCGAGCTCTGATGCCACGGGTCGTGGCTGAGCTCGGCGATGTCCTCCCGCGAACCTTCCTCGCGCTGTTCGTCCGTCATCGACTCACCGACTGTTTCACGTGAAACGAGTCACGCCTGCGGCGTGATCACCACGTGGCGGTCGGGGTCGGCGCCTTCCGACTCGGACACCAGTCCCGCCTCGAGGACCACGTCGTGCACCACCTTGCGCTCGAAGGCGTTCATGGGCGGAAGCGCGAAGCTCTCGCCCGTCTCGCGCACCTTGACGATGGCCTCGCGAGCCTGCTCGGCCAATCGTTCCCGGCGACCGGCACGGAAGTCCGCGATGTCGAGCATGAGCCTGCTCATCTCGCCGGTCTCCGACTGGACCGCGAGCCGCGCGAGATCCTGCAGCGCGTCGAGCACCTCTCCCTCGGGGCCCACGAGCCGCTTGAGGTCCTGGTGCGGCCCGTCCGCCACGATCGCGACCTTGGCCCGCCCCGCCTCAACGGAGATGTCGATGTCGCCATCCATGTCGAGGATGTCGAGCAGCTCCTCGAGGAAGTCTGCCGCGACGTCGCCTTCGGCGTCGAGGCCGGTCGCGTCCTTGGATTCACTCATCATTTGTCCTTCTTCGGTGTGTCATCTGTAGAACCTGCGTCGTCCGCAGCGTCCGTCGAGTCGTTGTCGGCGTTGGGATCGGCCTGGCCCGACCCGGAGCCCGAGCCGTCGGAGCCGCCGGGGGAGGGCTGGCGCGGTGCGCCCTTCTTGCGCTGCGAGCGGGGTGCGCCCTTCTTGGGCTGCTGGCGCTGGCGCGGCTCCTTGGATTCCTCGATCTCAGTGACGTCTTCAGACGAGCCCTCGATCACCACGCCCTTCTTGCGCGCCTTCGCCTCCTTGCGAGCCTTGAGCGCCTTCTCCGCCTCGGATCCAGGGGTGGGGTTGTTGCGGATGACGTAGAACTGCTGGCCCATGGTCCAGACGTTGGTCGTCGTCCAGTAGATCAGCACACCCACGGGGAAGTTCGGTCCCGTGATCACGAAGATGAAGGGCAGCGCGTACATGAGGATCTTCTGCTGCTGAGCCATCGGGCCTTCGAGTGCCGAGGCCGGCATGTTCTTGCGGGTCAGCTGGCGCTGCGTGAGGAAGGTCGTGGCCACCATCGCGAGGATCAGCACCGCGGACACGATCTTGACGGCGGCACCCTCGGAACCTAGGAACGTATCGGACAGCTGCGCGCCGAAGATGGTGGCGTCGTGACCCTGCTCGGCCAGTTCAGGGGTGAGCCACCCGATGCCCTCGTACGTCTGCTCCGCTGGCGGAAGCGACGAGTCGACCGGGTTCATCCGCCAATTGAGCACCCGGAACAGGGCGAAGAAGATGGGGGCCTGAACCAGGATGGGCAGGCACGAGGCGAAGGGGTTGGTCTTGTGCTTGGAGTACAGCTCCATGGTCTCGCGGCTCATGGCCTCACGAGACGCTTGATCCTTCTTGCCCTTGTACTTGTTCTGGACGGCCTTCAGCTCAGGCGCGATGACCTGCATCGCTCGAGACGCCTTGATCTGCTTGACGAACAGCGGGATCAGCAGGATGCGGATCAGCACCACCAGGCCGACGATGGACAGCGCCCAGGTCCACCCTCCATCGGGGGACATCCCGACGTTCGTCAACAACCAGTGGAAGCCCACCATGATGTTGGCCACTACCCACTCGAGCGGGTAGAAGATAGCGAAGAAGCCGTCCACTGCGATCCTTACCTAGTTTTGAGTGACGCCCGGGGCGTCAGAGGAAGTCCTGTGCGGTGCACGCTTGAACAGCGGCGCACCCTTGGCGGGGACATCGTCCACACCGCCGTTGCTCCACGGGTTGCAGCGGAGCACCCTCCAGCTCGCGAGCACGAATCCCCTCATCGCACCGTGCGTGCGCACCGCCTCGAGTCCGTAGTGCGAGCACGATGGATAGTACTTGCAGCGCGGCCCGAGCAGGGGAGAGACGGTCAACTGATAGAGCCGGATGAGCCCGACCAGCAGCAATCGCGGAACGGACGCGACTGCTCGCGCGAGGCTGTGCGCTCGACTCACGAGACCGTCGCCTTGCGCATCGCCGTGCCGACCGCATCGGTCACATCCGCCCTCAGCCGCGGGAATTCCACCTCGGCTGACCGCGGCAGCGCGCGCACCACCACGGACGTGCCCGCCGGCAGCGCCGGCAGCACGTCTCTCATGATGGCGCGCAGGCGTCGCTTCACGCGGTTGCGGATCACGGCACCTCCCACGGCCTTAGAAACAGCGAAACCGGCCATGCTGTTCGCATTGCCGGTTTGCTTGACGTGCACGACTACGGTCGCCCGACCACTCCGGGTGCCCTGACGCATCGCGGACTTGAAGTCCGCGGCGGCCGTCATCCGAGAGCGGGCCGGGAGCACCTTACGCCGACAGCTTGCCGCGGCCCTTGCGACGGCGCGCGGTCAGGATCGAGCGTCCCGCACGGGTGCGCATGCGCAGACGGAAGCCGTGCGTCTTGGCACGCTTGCGGTTGTTCGGCTGAAAAGTCCGCTTGCTCACGGGTCACTCCACACAGGGTTTCGGGTACGGTCATAAAGCGCACTAACGTTACGCGCTCCAGGCGCGCAGGGTCAAGTCGCCACACACACATTGGATGCCCGGCCTGAACAGGATAGGCTCCACCAACACGGATACCAACCTGGGCAGCGACACGCGCCCGTCTGGTTACGAATAGGTGACAGGCTGTCAACGCCCTGTGCACAACCGTGTGGAAAAGCCGGAAGGAGAGTCGATGGCCGCCCAACCCGGCGCCGAGTCCATGGAGCAGGTCTGGGCCCGCACTCTCGATGCTCTCCACGAGAACTCGGCGGTCACCGCTCAGCACCGTTCCTTCATCCGGCTCATCAAGCCGCTGGCGATCGTCGAGGACAACGTCTTTCTCGCCGTCGCCGAGGAGTTCACCAAGAACTACGTCGAGACCACGATCCGCGAGCTGCTCACGCACGCGCTCTCGGACATGATCGGTCGCCAGGTCCGCATCGCGGTCACCGTCGACTCCTCCGTGAGTCCGCCGGAGCCGAGTTCGCCCGCAGACGACGACCCTCCGCCGCGCCGGTCCAGCGCGCCAGCGCGCCACGAGCCTGAACCGGCGTACGAGGACCCGCACCTCAACCCCAGGTACACGTTCGACACATTCGTCATCGGCTCCTCCAACAGGTTCGCTCACGCCGCTGCCCTCGCGGTGGCTGAGTCACCCGGCAAGACCTACAACCCGCTGTTCATCTACGGCGACTCCGGTCTGGGCAAGACCCACCTGCTCCACGCGATCGGCCATTACACCAGGCACCTGAAGCCGCAGACACGCGTGAGATACGTGAACTCCGAGGAGTTCACGAACGACTTCATCAACTCCATCCGCGACGACCGATCGCTCAGCTTCAAGCGCACGTACCGCGAGGTCGACGTGCTGCTGATCGACGACATCCAGTTCCTGCAGGGCAAGGAACAGACGCTCGAGGAGTTCTTCCACACGTTCAACTCGCTGCACAATGCGGGCAAGCACGTGGTCATCACCTCCGACGTGAGCCCTCGCAACCTCGACGGGATCGAGGAGCGCATGCGGACCCGCTTCGAGTGGGGCCTCATGACCGACGTGCAGCCTCCTGACCTCGAGACCCGCATCGCGATCCTGCGCAAGAAGGCCGCGGCGGACGACGTGCAGGCACCAGGAGACGTGCTCGAGTACATCGCGTCGAACATCACCAGCAACATCCGTGAGCTCGAGGGCGCCCTCATTCGGGTGACCGCGTTCGCCGCACTCAACAAGCAGCCGGTGGACCTGTCGCTCGCGCAGGTCGTCCTGAAGGATCTGATCTCCGACGACGACTCGGAGATCACGGCCTCGACCATCATCGGCACCACTGCGGACTACTTCGGCATCTCCATGGAGGAGCTCACCGGCACGAGCCGCAGCCGCGTGTACGTCACCGCACGGCAGATCGCCATGTACCTGTGCCGCCAGCTCACCGACCTGTCGCTGCCCAAGATCGGCGAACACTTTGGCGGCAAGGACCACACCACGGTCATGTACGCGGTCAAGAAGGTCGAGGACCAGATCGCGCAGCGCCGGCAGATGTACAACCAGGTCAACGAGATCCACGCGCGGATCAAGCAGCAGTCGCGCGGCTGACCTTCGGGGGTTCACTCGCCCGCTCGCCATTTCTCGGCGTCCACCACATCCTTCGGGGCGTTCCATATCACACCCTGCACACTTGTGGATAAACCTGTGAGTAACGGTGGACAGTCCCGGCTTCCACAGGGAGAGAACTGTGAGCAACCGGGACAGCCTGTGAATGATGGAACTCCATCCACCGACCCGAATGACAAGAAGGCGTCCCTGTCCCGAAGCCGTACACAGGCCTGCCACGAGGTCTACCAGGGACTGCGACGGTTATCCCCAGTTTGCACGTCCCCTATGACTACTACTCACTCTTGTCATGACACGTGAATCCTGAGGGCCTTCATTTCCACATGCCGCCCGAGCCGACGTCGACCTCTCGAGCCGCTTGCCGTGTCGTGGCTGTGGCGTAGTCTGTCCGTCAGTGACACCAAGGAGCACCTGAATGAAATTCACCGTCGACCGCGATGTGCTCGCCGACGCCGTCGCGTGGACCTCGCGCGCCCTGCCGGCGCGCCCTCCCGTCCCCGTCCTGGCTGGAGTGCGCATCACGGCCGATGCGACCGGTGAGGTGACGCTCGCAAGCTTCGATTACGAGGTCTCCGCCCGGGGCACCTTCGCGGCCGACGTCGACGACGCCGGCGAGGTGCTGGTGTCCGGTCGTCTGCTGAAGGAGATCGCCAACGCGCTCCCGCACAAGCCGGTCGACTTCGCTCTCGAGGGAACCAAGGTCTCCGTGACCTGCGGTGCTTCCCGCTTCACCCTGGCGACCATGCCGGTGGATCAGTACCCGGCGCTTCCTGACCTCCCCGCCCAGTCGGGCACCATCGACGGCAGCGACTTCCAGCGCGCCGTGGCCCAGGTGACCGTCGCTGCGTCGAGGGACGAGACTCTTCCCATCCTCACCGGCGTGCGCGTCGAGATCGAGGGCTCTCACATCTCGCTGCTCGCGACGGACCGCTACCGGCTGGCGCTGCGCGAAATGTCGTGGAAGCCCTCGGCCGCGGACGCATCGGCCGTCGCTCTGGTGCGTGCGCGCACGCTGAACGACACCGCGAAGGCACTCGGTGCCGGAGACGTGACCGTGGCGCTGAGCTCGGGCAAGGGCGTGGATCTCATCGGCTTCGAGGCGGCTGGCCTCACCACCACGTCGCTGCTCATGGATGGCGACTATCCGCAGGTGCGCCGGCTGTTCCCGGACGAGAGCCCGGTGACCGCGGTGGTCAAGACCACAGAACTCATCGAGGCGACCCGCCGCGTGTCGCTCGTCGCGGAGCGCAACTCCTCCGTGCGGCTCGCGTTCGCGGAGGGTGAGGTCACCCTCGACGCCGGTCAGAGCGACGATGCCCAGGCCTCCGAAGCGCTCGAGTGCCAGCTTGAGGGCGACCCCATCACGGTCGCGTTCAACCCGCAGTACCTGCTCGACGGTCTCGGCGCCCTGTCCACGGAGTACGTGCGGCTCGGATTCACGCAGGACACCAAGCCCGTCGAGTTCGTGGGGCTCACCGCGCCCGGGGGCGAGCTCGCCTCCGACTTCCGCTACCTGCTGGTGCCCATCCGCATCCAGTCTTGAGCATGCAGTCGTAGCGTGCGTGTCACCCACCTTCACCTGACCGACTTCCGCTCGTACGCGGACCAGGAGATCGAACTCGGTCCGCGGGTCACGACGCTCGTCGGTCGCAACGGTCAGGGCAAGACCAACGTGGTCGAGGCGGTGAGATATCTCTCGAATCTGTCCTCGCATCGCGTCGCGGCCGACGCACCCTTAGTGCGCCAGGGAGCCGAGCGTGCCGTGGTGCGGGCGCGAGTCGAGAAGTCCGGGCGATCTCTTGCGATCGAGGTCACCATCAATGTCGGCAAGTCGAACACCGCGCGACTCGGCCGTGCGCAGGCCAAGCCGCGGGACCTGCTCGGCGCGCTGCGAACCGTGGTGTTCGCGCCCGAGGATCTCTCTCTGGTCAAGGGCGAGCCGTCCGGCCGGCGCACCTTCATGGACGAGCTGTGCGTGGCGCTTCAGCCCGCGATCGCCGGGGACCATTCGGACTACGACCGGGTCCTTCGCCAGCGCTCGTCGATGCTCAAGACTGCCAAGAACGCGCGCGGCGATCTGACCATGCTCGACATCTGGGACGAGAAGCTCGCGGACCTGGGCGGACGCATCATGGCGGCCAGGCTGCGGGCAGTGAAGCTGCTCGCTCCTCATGTGCACGCCGCCTACCAGGCGGTGGCGCCCGGTGGCGGTGACTGTCGAGTGAGCTACGCGACCGGTCTCGCTGATGCCGAGGGCTATGCGGCCGATGCGTCGGCTGCGGACCTCGGCGCCGTCCTGTTGTCGCGGCTTCAGGAGGTGCGGCCCAAGGAGATCGAGCGCGGCGTCACCATCGCGGGGCCCCATCGCGACGATCTCGACATCGCGCTCGGAGACATGCCGGCGAAGGGATACGCCAGCCACGGCGAGTCGTGGTCGTGCGCTCTCGCGCTCCGGCTGGGCTCGTACGAGCTGTTGACCAGGGATGATGGCCCCGATGCAGACGAGGACGGCGAGCCGGTGCTGATCCTCGACGATGTCTTCGCGGAGCTCGACACCGGTCGCCGAGCGGCATTGGCCGACCGGCTGACCGAGGCGAGCCAGGTGCTGATCACCGCGGCGGTCGCCGAGGACGTGCCCCAGGCGCTGCGTGGCGAGGTGCTCGAGGTCGCCGACGGTGCGGTGCTCGCCGGGGGCGACGATGGCTGACGATCCGGACGGCGCCGCATCCGACACGTCCGATCGTGACGAGGCCGGCGCGGCGAGCTCGCCCCACGACCTGGCGAGGCAGGCGATGGAGCGAGCCCGCGCATCGGCCCGTCTGAGGGGCGCCTACCGCACCAGTCCCACGGCCGGCCGGCGCCAGCGCGAAGAGAAGCGCAGGTCCTCGCGGCCCTTCGCGCCAGGGCGGGACCCGGCGGCGATGTCGGAGGCCGTGGATGCGCTGTTGCGGCGCATGGGCTGGACCGAGCAGATCGAGATCTCGGGCGTGATGAGCCGGTGGCGCGAGGTGGTCGGCGATCAGATCGCGGATCACTGCGAGCCGCTGTCTTTCGAGGAGGGCGTGCTCACCGTCAAGGCGAGCTCCACCGCGTGGGCGACGCAGTTGGGCATCATGTCCGGGCAGATCCGCCACCGCATCAACGAGGAGTTCGGCCGCGAGATCGTGCGCGAACTGAAGGTGTCGGGCCCCACGGCGCGGTCCTGGACGCGGGGTCAGCGGACCGTCCGCGGGCGGGGGCCGCGCGACACGTACGGGTAGCCACTGCGGGCCCATCCGCATGCAGACGGCGCCGCACACAAGATCGGCTATTCACGACTTCCCCACAAGTGGCATCCACACGCGCTATTTCGGCCCTAGAACCGTCTAGAATGAGCGACAGTACGTCGCGGGCCGTCCGAGCCCGCGTGAACCGCTTGAAAGGCGAAATCTGTGGCCCAGAACGACGCGCCCGTGGCGCAGCCTGCGTACGGTGCTGCGAATATCACCGTCCTGGAGGGCCTCGAGGCCGTCCGCAAGCGCCCGGGCATGTACATCGGCTCGACCGGAGAGCGTGGTCTCCACCACCTCGTCTACGAGGTCGTCGACAACTCGGTGGACGAGGCGCTGGCCGGGCACTGCGACACCATCACCGTGACGCTCATGCAGGATGGCGGCGTCCGAGTCACCGACAACGGCCGCGGGATCCCGGTGGACATCCACCCCACCGAGGGCAAGCCCACGGTCGAGGTCGTCATGACGATCCTGCACGCCGGCGGCAAGTTCGGTGGCGGTGGCTACGCGGTCTCCGGCGGTCTGCACGGCGTGGGCATCTCCGTCGTGAATGCGCTGTCGGCCCGCGTCGAGACCGTGGTCAAGCGCCAGGGCAACGTGTGGAAGCAGGTGTTCGCCGAGGGCGGCAAGCCGCAGGGCACCCTCGAGAAGGGCGACGCCACCGAGGAGACCGGCACCCAGCAGACCTTCTGGGCCGACCCCGACATCTTCGAGACCACCGACTACGACTTCGAGACGCTACGCGCCCGGTTCCAGCAGATGGCCTTCCTCAACAAGGGCCTGACGATCTCGCTCACCGACGAGCGCCCCGAGCACATCGCCGCTGACTCCGACCCGGACGCGGAGGAGCACCCCACCTCGCGCGTGGTGACCTACAAGTACGACGGCGGGCTCGTCGACTACGTCACGCACCTCAACGACACCAAGAAGTCGGAGCGAGTCCACGCCGAGGTGATCTCCCTCGAGGCCGAGGACGTCGAGAAGAAGATCGCCCTTGAACTGGCGATGCAGTGGACCAACGGCTACTCCGAATCGGTCTTCACATACGCGAACACCATCGCGACCACCGAGGGCGGGGCGCACGAAGAGGGCTTCCGTGCCGCACTCACCTCGCTGGTGAACCGATACGCGCGAGAGAAGTCGCTGCTCAAGGACAAGGACGAGAACCTCACGGGTGACGACGTCCGCGAGGGACTCACCGCGGTGCTGTCCGTCAAGCTGGGCGAGCCACAGTTCGAAGGACAGACCAAGACCAAGCTGGGCAACACCGAGGCCAAGACCTTCGTGCAGCGGATCGTCGGCGAGAAGCTCACCGATTGGTTCGACGCTCACCCGCAGGACGCCAAGGAGATCATCCGCAAGGCGATGCAGGCCTCGCAGGCGCGACTCGCCGCCCGCAAGGCGCGCGAGGCCACCCGGCGCAAGGGGCTGCTCGAGTCCGGCGGCATGCCGGGCAAGCTGCGCGACTGCTCGTCGAAGGATCCCAGCATCTCCGAGATCTTCCTGGTCGAGGGAGACTCCGCCGGCGGCTCCGCGGTGCGCGGCCGGAACCCCGCGACCCAGGCGATCCTGCCGCTGCGCGGCAAGGTGCTGAACGTCGAGCGCGCTCGCCTGGACAAGGCGCTCGCCAACACGGAGATCCAGGCGCTCTTCACCGCCTTCGGCTCCGGGATCGGCGACGAGTTCGAGCTGGACAAGTCCAGGTATCACAAGATCGTGCTGATGGCCGACGCCGACGTCGATGGCCAGCACATCCGCACGCTGCTGCTGACGGTGCTGTTCCGCTACATGCGGCCGCTCATCGAGGCCGGGTATGTGTACCTTGCGCAGCCCCCGCTGTACAAGCTCAAGTGGTCCAACGCCGAGCACGACTACGTGTTCACGGACCGCGAGCGGGACGCGCTCCTCAAGGAGGGGCTCGCGGCCGGCCGCAAGATCCCCAAGGACAACGGCATCCAGCGATACAAGGGTCTGGGCGAGATGGACTACTCGGAGCTGTGGGAGACCACGATGAACCCCGAGACCCGCACGCTGCTCCAGATCACCATGGACGACGCCGCGCTCGCGGACGAGACCTTCACCATCTTGATGGGTGAGGACGTCGAGTCACGACGCAACTTCATCCAGCGCAACGCGAAGGACGTGAGGTTCCTTGACATCTGAGATCCACAACCATGGCCGCATCGACAAGGTCGACCTCAATGTGGAGATGCAGCAGTCGTACCTCGACTACGCGATGTCCGTCATCGTGGGCCGCGCTCTTCCGGACGTCCGCGATGGCATGAAGCCCGTCCACCGTCGCGTGATCTACGCGATGTACGACGGCGGCTACCGCCCGGACCGCGCGTTCTCCAAGTGCACCCGCATCATCGGCGAGGTGATGGGCAACTATCACCCGCACGGTGACAGCGCGGTCTACGACACGTTGGTGCGCATGGTGCAGGACTGGTCGCTGCGCTACCCGCTCGCGGACGGCCAGGGCAACTTCGGCTCTCCCGGAAATGACCCCGCCGCAGCGCACCGGTACACCGAGTCCCGCATGGCGCAGATCGCCATGGAGATGGTGCGCGACATCGACGAGGACACCGTCGACTTCCAGGACAACTACGACGGCCGCACGCAGGAGCCGTCGGTGCTGCCCTCGCGGTTCCCCAACCTGATGGTGAACGGCTCGGCCGGCATCGCGGTGGGCATGGCGACGAACATCCCGCCGCACAACCTGCGCGAGGTCGCGGCCGGCGTCCAGTGGCACCTGGACAACCCCGACGCCACGAAGGAAGAGCTGCAGGACGCGCTCATCGCGCGGATCCAGGGTCCCGACTTCCCCACGGGCGCCGTCATCCTCGGCCGCCGCGGCATCGAAGAGGCCTACCGCACGGGTCGCGGCTCGATCACGATGCGATCCGTCGTCACCGTCGAGGAGCTGCAGGGCCGACAGTGCCTGGTGGTCACCGAGCTGCCGTACCAGGTGAACCCCGACAACCTGGCGCTCAAGATCGCGGAGCTGGTGAAGGAAGGCAAGGTCGCCGGCATCGCGGACATCCGCGACGAGACCTCCGGACGCACGGGTCAACGACTGGTGGTGGTGCTGAAGCGCGACGCCGTCGCGAAGGTGGTCCTCAACAACCTCTACAAGCACACCCAGCTCCAGGACACGTTCGGCGCCAACATGGTCGCCCTCGTGGACGGCGTTCCCCGCACGCTCAGCATCGACGCGTTCGTCCGTCACTGGGTCACGCACCAGATCGAGGTCATTCAGCGCCGCACCGCGTACCGCCTGGCGAAGGCGGAGCGCGAGGCGCACGTGCTGCGCGGCTACGTCAAGGCGCTCGACCTGCTCGACGAGGTCATCGCCCTCATCCGTCGCTCTCCCACAGTGGACGAGGCACGCTCGGGGCTGATGGAGCTGCTCGACGTCGACGAGGTCCAGGCCAACGCGATTCTCAACCTGCAGCTGCGCCGCCTGGCGGCCCTCGAGCGCCAGAAGATCGAGGCCGAGTACGAGGGCCTCATGGCGCAGATCAAGGACCTCACCGACATCCTCGGCTCGGAGCCCCGCCAGCGCACCATCATCTCGGACGAGCTCGCCGAGGTGGTGCGCAAGTACGGCGACGATCGCCGCACCGAGATCAGCCCGTTCGACGGCTCCGTCGACATCGAGGACCTGATCGCGGAGGAAGAGGTGGTCGTCACGATCACTCGCAGCGGCTACGCCAAGCGCACGCGTTCGGATCAGTACCGGGCGCAGAAGCGCGGCGGCAAGGGCGTGCGCGGCGCCACCCTGCGCAGCGACGACATGGTGGACCAGTTCTTCGTCACCACCACGCACCACTGGCTGCTGTTCTTCACGAACCTGGGCCGCGTCTACCGCGCGAAGGGCTACGAGCTGCCCGAGGGCGGACGCGACTCGAAGGGTCAGCACGTCGCGAACCTGCTGGCCTTCCAGCCGGGTGAGCAGATCGCTCAGGTGCTCGACCTCAAGTCCTACGAGGACAAGCCCTACCTGGTGCTCGCCACCAAGCGCGGCCTGGTCAAGAAGACGGACCTCACGTCCTACGACTCGAACCGCACGGGCGGCCTCATCGCCGTGAACCTGCGCGACGTCGAGTCCGAGGACGGCGAGATCCGTCCGGACGAGCTCGTGGCCGCCCGCCTGGTAGGCCCCGACGACGACCTCATGCTCGTGTCCCGCAAGGGTCAGTCGGTGCGCTTCCACGCGACCGACGATGAACTCCGTCCGATGGGCCGCGCCACCTCGGGCGTCAAGGGCATGAGCTTCCGCGGCGACGACGAGCTGCTGGCGATGGACGTGATCGACGCGTCGGTTCCCGACGCCGATGATCTGGGCGTGGCCGAGTCCACGGACGAGGACGCGGCGGACGCGGCGGCCGATGCGGTCGCGGCCCATGGGGGCCCGTTCTCCTTCGTCGTCACGCAGCATGGTTTCGCCAAGCGCACCGCCGTCTCCGCGTGGACGCCCAAGCACCGCGGCGGCCTGGGGGTGAAGGTCGCGACCCTCACCGAGGAGCGCGGCGACCTCGTGGGCGCGCTGCTCGTCGACGACAACGACGAGGTGCTGGTGATCATGGAGTCCGGCAAGGTGGTCCGGTCCCGCGTGGACCAGGTCCCCGCCAAGGGCAAGAACACCATGGGCGTGACGTTCGCCAAGCCCAGCAAGGGCGACGTGATCATCGGCGTGGCCCGCAATGTCGAGCGCAAGGTGGAAGAGGAGATCGAGGAGGCCGACGGTGAGACCCCGGTCGCCGCGACCGCGGACTCAGCCCCTGACGCCGAGGCGACCGAACCGGACGCCCCGACCCCCGCATCGGCCGACTGACCCCACCGAAATCCCGACCTTAGCGCCCTAGCGGGCGCTGAGTGTCGGGATTCGGGGGGCAGCGTCTCCCAGCGGGCGCTGAGTGTCGAACGTCAGGCGGACTCGACCGCGCCGCGATCCGCCGGAGTGCGCACGAACAGCATCAGCACCAGCCCGAGCAGCACCACCGAGATGACGCCCAGCGTCCCCCAGATGGTCGCCCCGAAGATCGTGATCGCCAGCGCCCACATCGCGGGCGCGAGGAACGAGGCCGCTCGGCCGGAGGTCGCGTACAAGCCGAACATCTCCGCCTCGCGCCCGGCCGGCGACAACCGCGCCAGCAGCGAACGAGAAGCAGCCTGAGCCGGACCGACCATGCCGGACAGCAGCAGGCCACAGATCCAGAACACGATCGGCCCCATTCCGTGCAGGGAGACGATGACCACGCCGGCCGCGACGATCACACCCAGCGCGACGAGGATCACCCGCCGCGGCCCAAGAGAATCGTCGAACCGTCCGGCGATGACGGTCGAGACGCCCGCCACCAGGTTGGCGGCGATGCCGAAGATGATGACCTGCTGGTCCGAGAATCCAAACGCGACGGCCGCGATGATCGCGCCGAAGGTGAAGACGCCGCCCAGGCCGTCGCGATAGACGGCCGAGGCAAGGAGGAACCACAGCGTGGACCGTGCCTCTGACCACAGCCGGCGCAGGTCCCCGATCAGTATCGCGTAGCCCTTGAGGATGCTGACGGTGGGCCGGCGGCGCACCTCGGTCTCGGGGACGTAGCGAAACAGGGGCCACGCGAACGCCAGCGTCCACACGGCACAGCCCACGGCGATGAGTCGATACGCCATGCCGTTGGACGTGTCCATCCCGAACCACGACACCGCATCGAGCACCACCACGATGACGAGGGCCACGATGCCACCCACGTATCCGAGCCCCCACCCGAGCCCGGACACCCGGCCCATGGTGCGCGGCGTCGAGACCTGGACCATCATCGCGTAGTAGTTGACGTTGGCGATCTCGGCCACGATCGACCCGAGTGCGATCAGACCGACTCCCAGCCAGAACGCATCCGGGGTCGCCTCGACGAAGAAGAGTCCGCCCACGCACGCGACCAGCAGCAGCGTCATGACTCCCAGCCACGACTTGCGCTTTCCCGAGGCGTCAGCCCGTTGGCCCAGCACGGGGGCGAGGAGCGCCACGAGCACGCCGGCCGCTGTGATCCCCCATCCCAATCCCGATGCGAGATCGTCGATCGCCGCCGTGTATGCGGGGTCGTCCTCGCCGAGAGCGGCGATCTCGGGATCGATGAAGCTGTCCGACGTCAGGTACAGCGCCGTGAACACGAACGTGATGATGACCGAGTTGAACGGCTGCGTCGCCCAGTCCCACAGCGCCCACGCCCACACCTGTCTGCGAGGAACGCGGTCCGCGTCGGGGAAGCCGGGCGCATCCGCTACAGAGGGCAGCACGTCGTCGTCGCTCATGCGCCAAGTGTGCCCGCCCCCGGTGAACGGCGGGTGTCGGGCGCGCCAGGGTTAGCATCGGAGCATGGATCCCGTCAGCGTGCCCACCCGGTTGGAATGGCGCGACGACGTCCTGCCCGGATTCGAGCAGGCGCCCCTCGGGGGAGCGACCCTGATCCGTCGCCGCGACAATCCCGAGAATTCGCGCGGCATCGCGCTGCATGTGCACGGCTACAACGACCACTTCTTCCAGCCCCACGTGGCCGATGCGTTCGCCGCGGCCGGGTGCGCGTTCTACGCCGTCGACATGCGCCGGGCCGGACGGTCGCTGCGCCCGGGCGAGCGCCCGCACCACATCGCGGATATCGCGGAGCTGGGCGCGGACATCACGGCGGCGGCTCAGGCCGCGACGGCCGATGCGGGGGACCTGCCGGTCGTCGTCCACGCCCATTCGACGGGTGGCTTGGCGGCGGCGGTGTGGGCGGACCGGACGCCGAGCCCGACTCTCGCCGGCCTCATCCTCAACAGCCCCCTGTTCGGACTGCGGCTGCCGCGCTGGAAGCAGATGGCGATCCTCGGGATGCCCGCCCTCAGCCGGCTCCGTGCGGAGCAGGTCGTGGTGCCCGCTCCCTCGCACTACACGCAGTCGCTGATCGCTGGCGGGCGCTGGCCCTTCGACCCGGCGTGGAAGAAGCCGGAGGGGCAGCCGGCCACCGCGGGTTGGCTGGGCGCGACGCTGCGGGCCCGACAGGCGGTGGCCCGAGGACTCGACATCCGGGTGCCGGTGCTGGTCGCGCGCTCCGACTCGTGTGGCCCCGACCGCCCCGACAACCCTCGCCGCGACTCCCAGGATGTGGTGGTGGACACCGCCATGATCGCCGCCTACGGTCCAGGGCTGGGCAGCGACGTCGAGGAGCTGGTGGTCGAGGGCGGGATCCACGACCTGTCGCTCTCTGCGGACGGACCGCGGGAGGTCTATCTCGACGCGGTCGCCGCCTTCGTGGATAGAGTGCTGAAATGAGCACCCGACACCCGTACTTCGACAATGGCGGCCGGCCCATCGCACTCGCGCATCGCGGCTTCTCGCTCGAGGGGCTCGAGAACTCGATGAAGGCCTTTCAGGCCGCGATCGATCTGGGCTTCCGGTACCTCGAGACCGACGCTCACGGCACTCGCGACGGCGTCGCGGTGGCGCTGCACGACGGCACGCTCGACCGCACCACGGACGCCACCGGCAACGTGGCCGAGCGGGACTGGGAGTCGGTGAAGGCCGCGCGCATCGGCGGAGTGGAGCACGTGCCGCGGCTCGATGACGTGCTGGGCACGTGGCCCGAGGCCCGCATCAACATCGACGTCAAGGGCGAGTCCGCGATCGGCCCGGTCGCCCAGGCGATCGAGCGCACGGGCGCTCACGACCGGGTGTGCGTGGGGTCGTTCGACGCGAACCGTCGCCGCGCGACCCTGAAGCAGCTGTCGCGCCCCGTCGCGACGCCGGCAGCCGAGCGCGAGGCGATCGCGTGGTGGCTCGGCACCTGGATCGGTGCCGACGCTCGCGCCAGCCTGGGCGATGTCGACGCCCTTCAGATCCCTTGGCGCAAGGGGCCGGTGCCGTTCCTTCATCAGCGCCACGTCGACGCCGCGCACGCCGCGGGCCGGCAGGTCCACGTGTGGACGGTGAACCGGCCGGACCACATGGAGCACCTGCTGGACATCGGCGTGGACGGGCTGGTCTCCGACCGGGCCGACCTCCTCAAGGCGGTGCTGGAGAAGCGCGGTCAGTGGGCCTGATCGCCTGCGTGATCAGATGAACAGGGTGCTGCCCGACTCCTGAGACTCGCCCAGGAAGGTCGCGACGCCTCCCAGTTCGACGCCGTCGATGAGGTCGGACTCCGCGATCCCCAGCAGGTCCATCGTCATGGTGCAGCCGATGAGCCTGGCCCCGCCGTCCTGAGCTGCTTGGATGAGCTCGGTCAGCGGTTGGACCTCGTGGCGCTTCATGACCTTCTTGATCATCGCGGTCCCTGCGCCGGCCATGTGCATCTGCGACAGCGTGAGCCGGTCCGCCCCGCGCGGCATCATGGCACCGAACATGCGCTCCATGGCCTTCTTCTCGCGCCGGGGCGGGTCCTCGCGGCGCAGCGCGTTCAGCCCCCAGAAGGTGAAGAACATCGACACCTCCTGTCCCATCGCGATGGCGCCGTTCGCGATGATGAATGCCGCGATCACCTTGTCGAGGTCGCCGGAGAAGACCACCATCGAGGTCTTCTCCGGCCCGGGACCACGCGTGGCGATGGGAGCGACGCCGCCCTTGCGGAAGGTGGCGACGTAGCCGGCGCCCTTGGGCTCGATGTCGACCAGGGTGTGTCCGTTCTTCGACGCCCACGCGGGGCCGTCCAGAGCGAAACCGGGATCGGACACGGTGACGCGGATCTCGTCCCCCGCATCGGCCGCCTTCATGGCGCCGGCGAGGCGCATGATCGGGCCCGGGCACGCCAGCCCGGTGCAGTCGAGGTCCGTGCTCGCGCCGGTCGCCGTGGCGACGGCCGATGCGACGCTCACCTTCTCCGCATAGTTCTCCATGGGCGGTTGGGCCTCGTAGGTGCCCTCGGCGCGGCCGTGCACATGAGTGAAGGTGGTGGACCCTCCGGACAGGGTGGCCACGTCCTCGAAGCCGCTCTGCACCAGGATCCGATGCGCCAGGTAGGAGCGGAACCCGACCGCGCAGTACAGGCGGATGGGCGTGGTGCGGTCCCAGGTGGAGAGCGCGTCGCGGAACGTCGCGAGCGGCACCGACTCGGCCCCCGGGATGTGCCACACGTCGTACTCCTCCGGCGTGCGCACGTCGATGAGCCGCGCGCCCTCGGTGGCGTGCGGGTAGTCCTCGGCGTACCAGAGGGTGAGGTCGCCGCGCAGCACGTTGGATGCGACGAAGCCGGCCATGTTGATGGGGTCCTTGGCGGAGCCGAAGGGAGGCGCGTATGCGAGCTCCTGGTCCTCGAGGTCGTTGACCGTGAGGCCGGCGCGGATCGCCATGGCGAGCAGGTCGAGCCGCTTGTCCACCCCGTCGAATCCGCAGGCCTGAGCCCCCAAGACGCGGCCGTCGTCCGGAGAGAACAGCACCTTGAGGTGCATCATCGCGGTGCCCGGGTAGTACCCGGCGTGGCCCGAGGGGTGCACGTGGACCACGCGGTGGTCGATGCCGGCGGCCTCCAGCTGGCGCCGGGTGGCGCCGGTGCCGCCGGCGACCATCTCGAACACCTTGACGATGCTCGTGCCCTGGGTGGAGACGTACTCGGTGTCACGGCCGCAGATGTTCTCCGCGGCGACACGGGCCTGGCGGTTCGCCGGCCCGGCGAGGGGGTTGAGGTGCGTGCCGGGGAGGACGGGGTGAGGCGTCTCGACGCCGTCGCCCGCGGCCCACACGTGGGGGTCCGATGTGCGCATGTGGGTGTCGACGGCGATGCCACCCTTCGGGCCCAGCTCGATGCCCGCCTCGACGGCGAGTCCCACGGCAGGGCGCACGCCGGCGGCCAGGATCACCAGATCCGCGGCGATGGTGGTGCCCGAGTTCAGCTCGACGGAGACGCGGTCGTCACCATCCGCGTCCGCGAGCGGGCGGAAGGCGGCAGCGGCGGTGGAGAGGTGCAGGCCGACGCCGCGGGCGCGCAGGTGCTGCTCGACCGGGGCGGCGATGTCCGCGTCCACGGGAGGCAGGATCTGGTCCGCCAGCTCGACCACGTCGACGCGCACGCCACGGTGGTGGAGGTTCTCCGCCATCTCGAGGCCGATGTATCCGGCGCCCACCACCACCGCGGTGACCACGCCGCGCCGGCCGGCCTTCTGCTCGGCGAGCGATGCGTCGAGGCGCGCCTTGATGCGGTCCATGTCGCCGATCCGGCGCAGCACCTGGACGCTCGGAAGGTCGATCCCCGTCAAGGGCGGACGCACGGGCTCGGCACCCATGCACAGCGCGAGGGAGTCGTAGCTCTCCGTGTACTCGCGGCCCGTGTCCACCTCGCGCACGGCCACGGTCTTCGCCGCGCGATCGATCGACACCACCTCGGTGGCGACCCGCACGTCGATCGCGAGCGATTCGCGAAGGCTCTGGGGCGTCTGCAGCAGCAGCCGCGAGCGCTCGGTGATGACCTCGCCCACGTGGTACGGCAGCCCGCAGTTGGCGAAGGAGACGTGGTGTCCGCGCTCGAACACGATGATCTCCGCGGACTCGTCGAGGCGCCGCGCCCTGGCGGCGGTGGATGCTCCTGCGGCGACGCCGCCGATGACGACCAGCTTCATGACATACCTCCCGGGGTATTTCCTGTCTCCTGACCGTATGCCTGGACGACCGCGCCCACCTGGGCCGAAGGTCACCCCCGCGGCCCAGACGCACCCGGCCCGCGCATCGGCCGCCGTCCCCTCGCCGGCGCCGCACGGCCGGATCAACTCAGCGCCACCGGCGCGGCCCCTGCTTAGAGCCCCGAGGGCCGGCTCAGTTGATCCGGCCGCTCGGCACGGGCCCGCACCAAACATCCCGCTTCTTTTGACTGTGTCAAGAAAGGCCGGTAGTGTCGCACCCATGTCCACCCCCACCGTGCTCGACGCGACCGCGATGCTGCGCGGCGCCGGGCTGCGCGTGACGAACACGCGGGTCGCGGTGATCGAGACGCTTCAGGACATGCCCCACTCCGGGGTCGATGCCCTGGTGCCCCGCGTGGAGCTGCGCGTGCCGACCACATCGCGTCAGGCCGTGTACAACGCTCTCGGGGACCTCGTGGGCGCGGGCCTCGTGCGGCGCATCGAACCCGCCGGGCACCCCGGGCTGTACGAGCTGCGCGTGGGCGACAACCACCACCACATCGTCTGCCAGCGCTGCGGCGCCGTGGCCGACGTCGAGTGCGTCACGGGCCACGCGCCCTGCCTGACGCCGGGCGACACGGGCGGCTTCGACCTCGCCGAGGCGGAGGTCACCTTCTGGGGCGTCTGCGCCGACTGCACCGCGACATCGACTGCCACCGCCTCGGCCGCCGTGCCTGCGGCCACCCACTGATCTGCACCTGTCCACCGTCAATCAAGGAGAGACACCACGTGACTGAGAAGCACACCACCACCAATGCGGGCGCACCCGTCGCATCCGACGAGCACTCGCTGACCGTCGGCACCGACGGCCCCATCTCGCTGACCGACCACTACCTGGTCGAGAAGCTCGCGCAGTTCAACCGCGAGCGCGTGCCCGAGCGCGTGGTCCACGCCAAGGGCGGCGGCGCCTACGGCACGTTCACCGTCTCCAACCCCGAGATCGCCAAGTACACGCGCGCCGCGCTGTTCCAGCCGGGCGTGGAGACGGAGATGCTCGCGCGCTTCAGCACCGTCGCCGGCGAGCAGGGCTCGCCCGACACGTGGCGCGACCCCCGCGGCTTCGCGCTGAAGTTCTATACGTCCGAGGGCAACTACGACCTCGTGGGCAACAACACCCCGGTGTTCTTCATCCGCGACGGCATCAAGTTCCCCGACTTCATCCGCTCGCAGAAGCGCCTGCCGGGCTCGCACCTGCGCGACAACGACATGCAGTGGGACTTCTGGTCGCTGTCCCCCGAGTCCGCGCACCAGGTGACGTGGCTCATGGGTGACCGTGGCCTGCCGCGCTCGTGGCGCGAGATGAACGGCTACGGCTCGCACACGTACCAGTGGATCAACGCCGAGGGCGAGCGGTTCTGGGTCAAGTACCACTTCCACACCGAGCAGGGCGTCCACCACCTCACGGGCGACGAGGCCGCGCAGCTGGCCGGCTCGGACGCGGACCACCACATTCGCGACCTGTACACGCACATCGAGGACGGCGACTTCCCGCGCTGGAAGCTCAGCGTCCAGATCATGCCGTACGAGGACGCGAAGACGTACCGCTTCAACCCCTTCGACCTCACCAAGGTGTGGCCGCACGGTGACTACCCGCTGATCGAGGTGGGCCACATGGAGCTCAACCGCAACCCCGAGAACTACTTCGGCGAGATCGAGCAGGCGGCATTCGCGCCGTCCAACTTCGTCCCCGGCATCGGCCCGTCGCCGGACAAGATGCTCATCGCGCGCATCTTCTCCTATGCGGACGCGCACCGCTACCGCGTGGGCACCAACCACGCACAGCTGCCGGTGAACGCCCCCAAGAACGTCGACCAGAACGCGCACTCGTACTCGAAGGAGGGCTCGATGCGCTACTCGTTCTCCTCGGCCGACACCCCGGTGTACGCACCCAACTCGCGTGGCGGAGCCCACGCCGATCCGGCCCGCGCGGCCGAGTCCGGCGGCTGGGAGTCCGACGGCGAGATGGTGCGCACCGCTGCGGTGCTGCACGCCGAGGACGACGACTTCGGCCAGGCGGGCACGATGTACCGGGACGTGTTCAACGACGAGGAGAAGGGACGCTTCCTCGAGCAGATCACGGGCCACGTGGGAGCAGTCGTCTCCGACGACATCCGCGAGCGTGCGATCCAGTACTGGACCAACGTCGATGCCGACCTGGGCGCGCAGCTCCGCGCGAACCTCGCGGGCGACGCTCCCGTCGAGTCTGGCGAGCCGGGCACCAAGTGGGCGCCCACCGACGTCTGACCTGATCGCTCCTGTGATCCCACGGCCGGGTCGCACTGCACCTCGATGGTGCGCAGTGCGGCCCGGCTTCGTGGCGACTGGGGCGGTCGGTCGGGACAGGACGGCCGATGCGCGGGGAACCTCCCGTACGGTGCGGAGCGTTCGCCTAGGGTGGCCCACGCATCTCGGTGGACCCGGGCAGGCGACCGCACTCCGGCATTTCGCCGCCCTCAAGTACCCTGTACACCATGCCCGCGCGGCCGCGCGGGCGAGGAGGAGACGCACATGAACGCGGACGACCGCGCGAACCCCGGCAGCGGGCCCACCTTCAGCCCCCGCCCGGATGAGGGTCGAGGCGACGCTGGGCGCACGCCCCAGCGCTCGTCCCTGCGCCCCATCACGAGCGACGTCCCCGTGTCAGGGCAGCAGTCGACTTCTCCCTACGGCGCCACCGGCGCCCCCGTCTCCGGTCAGCAGCCCACGTCCGCGCCGCAGCCGACCTCCGCGCCGCAGCCGACGTCGAGCCGTCACTCCTCGGCCTCCGCGTTCTCGCCCGTCAACCCGGCCGCCTCGCCGTCGACCGGTACGCATGCGACCGGAGCCGGATCGGCCCCGAGCAGCGCGCCCACGAGCGACACCCACCCCGTGAGCAGCCAGCATCCCACCGGCGATTCGCACGCCACCTCGACCGGACGCGGTGCCGGATTCGCGGGCGCGGCTGCGGGGGTCGGCGCGACCGCCTCCGCGGGCTTCGATCGCTTCAAGGGCTTCGCGGCTCGCGCGAAGGAAGACCTCACGTCCAGCGACGACATCCGCGCCTCCGAGCGCCCCGGCGGCCCCCGCAAGGTGCGAGTGCTCGTGTCGCGCGTGGACCCGTGGTCGGCCCTCAAGATCGGCTTCCTGCTGTCGATCGCGATCGGCATCATGATGGTCGTCGCGGTCTACGTCCTGTGGGGAGCGCTCGACAGCATCGGCTTCTTCGCTCTCGCGAACGAGTGGGTGATGCAGCTCTTCACCGAGGACCAGGAGGTCGACCTCCTGCAGTTCTTCGCGCTCAACAAGTGGATGTCCGCCACCGTGCTGATGGCCGTGGTGAATGTGGTGCTGCTGACGGCGCTGTTCACGCTCGGGGCGTTCCTCTACAACACCATCTCCAAGGTCGTGGGCGGCATCTACGTCACCCTCACCGACGACTGATCGACATCCCTCTCCCCTCGCGGGCAAGGCGGCCGATGCGGTGGTTTGGTTGGCCGCGCGCGCGTGGGGTATCGTAGGTCGCCGCGGCGTTCGCCGCATCGGGCCCATAGCTCAGGCGGTTAGAGCGCTTCGCTGATAACGAAGAGGTCGGAGGTTCAAGTCCTCCTGGGCCCACCGAGGTGGTGGCATGAAGAGAATCGTCATCATCGCCGCAGCGGTGGCGGTGGCGGCAGTGGTCTACGGGTCGCTTGCCCGTGACGCGCGGCGCGACATCTGGGATGATGTCCACCACGAGTTCTGATCCTTGACGGTCAGTTCACGGGGCCTTAGCTCAATTGGTAGAGCGCCTGCTTTGCAAGCAGGAGGTCAGGGGTTCGATTCCCCTAGGCTCCACCACTCGACTCCCACGTGATCCCCGAGTGGGGTTCGCCACTCCGCTGGTGGTCGCACCGCCCCGCGTGTGATACTCGACAAACCGGGATGATCCGGACGTCGCCGATGTCTGTGGGTGTATCTCGATCTCAGTCAGGCGCCACCATGGCCAGCACGATCGTTCCCCGCATCTCCTTCCTACTCGTCACCGGCATCGGCCTGATGGTCGCGCTCGTGATCGGAGTCGGTGGCCCCGCCTCGGCGGCCACGGTCCTGGACGGGCCGGTCGACCTCGGCACCGCCGCGACCTACGGCGTCCTCGGGGCCAGCACCGTGACGAACACTGGGCCCACCGTGGTGAACGGCGACCTCGGCCTCTCACCGGGCACCTCGATCACCGGATTCGGTGGAGCACCGGACGGCATGGTCAACGGCACGGTGCACCAGACCGACGCGGAGGCGACACAGGCTCAGAGCGACGCGCTGGTGGGCTACGACACCGCAGCCTCCCTGTCGCCCACCCAGACAGGTGTCGGCGAACTCGCAGGGCTCAGCCTCACGCCGGGCGTGTACACCGGAGGCGAGCTCGCCCTGTCGGGCAACGGCACCCTCACGCTAGCGGGGAGCGCGGACTCCGTCTGGGTGTTCCAGGCGGCTTCCACGCTCACGGTCGGCTCGGCGAGCCAGATCGTGATCACCGGCGGCGCGAGCGCGTGCAACGTGTTCTGGCAGGTGGGGAGCTCGGCCACGATCGGCACCGCTGCGGACTTCAGCGGCACCGTCCTGGCCGACCAGTCCGTCACGGCGACCACCGGCGCCACCATCGAGGGCCGGCTGATCGCCCTCAATGGAGCGGTGACCCTCGACACCAACACCATCACCGCGCCGACGGGCTGCGCCCCGGCCGCCGCCCCGTACGAGACGGTGGCGCCCACCATCACCTCCGGCGAGCCGACCGACGCGGTCGTCGGCGAGGACTACGAGTTCACGGTCACGGCCGACGGCACCCCTTCGCCGACCTTCACCGCCACCGGTGACCTTCCGGACGGTCTGACTCTCGATGGAGAGACCGGCGTGATCGCGGGCACTCCCACGAGTGCCGGCGAGAGCACGTTCACCGTCACCGTCTCGAACGGCACGACGCCGGACGCCTCGGCGACCTACAGCATCTCGGTCGGCGAGCCGACGCCTGCGCCGGAAGCCTCTGGGCCCGCGGTGCCGGTCACCGCGGACTCCTCGGTGACCGAGTCGGACGCTCGTGTGGTGGCCGGTGAGGAGCTGGCGGAGACCGGCGTCGACAGTGCCGCTCTCACGACCGTGGCCGCGGTTCTCCTGCTCGGCGGTGCGGCAGTGCTCATGGCACAGCGACGTCGCGCGGCCTAGGCGTTCAGGCGCTCAGGCGGCGGCCCTCGCGAGCCGGGCTTCACGCATCGGACGCGTGGCGGTAGAACCGCGCCAATTGAGCCATGCCGTCGTCGATGCTGACATGCGGCTGCCACGCGAGGGCCTCGTGGGTCGCGCGCTGGTCGAACCAGTGCGCGGTGGAGAGCTGTTCGGCCAGGAACCGCGTCATCGGGGGTTCGTCCTGGCCCGGCCGCCACGCCCACAGACGCTCGACGACGCCACCCGCGCCTCGGGCCAGCCCGCCAGGAACTCGCCACGACGGCGCCGGCACCCCTGCCGCGCGGCACATGCCGGCCAGGAGTTCGGCCACCGGGCGGGGCTCCCCGTTCGTGACGACCAGCGCACGCCCGTGCGCCACTGGCGCGCGCACGATCGCGGCGAGCATCGCATCGGCCGCATTGTCCACGTAGGTGGAGTCGATGAGGGCGGCGCCGTGGTCGAGCAGCGGCAGCCGGCGGCGGCGAGCCCTGTCCACGATCCGCGCCACGAGTTGAGTGTCGCCCGGGCCCCACACGAGGTGGGGCCGGATGGCGACGACCGCCATGGTCGGCGAGTCGTAGCCGAGGGCGAGCAGTTCGGCGGTCGCCTTGGTGCGCGCGTACTCGCCGCGAGCGCGTCGCGGATCTGCGGTCCCGGCATCCGCTCCCACGAGCGCGCTTCCCACGTGAGCGACAGAGGGCGATGACACGTGGACGAACCGCGGCACGCCGGCGTCCCGCGCGGCATCGAGCAGCGTCCGCGTGCCCTCGACGTTAACGCGTGCAAACTCGGCGGGATCGCCCGCCAGCGACACCTTCGCGGCGAGGTGGACGATGGCATCCTGACCATCGACGACACCGCGCACCAGGTCGCGGTCCGTCACGCTCCCGGCGATGTCGCTCACCCCGGGCACCTCGCTGGGCCGTCGCTGCAGGGTCGTCACCTCGTGACCCTCGCGCGCGATGCGAGCGGCGGTCGCCCGGCCCAGGAATCCGCTCGCCCCCGTGACGAGCACCTTCATCGCGGAGCCGCCGCGCGATCGCCCGCGAGCAGGCGCTCTGCCCATGCGGCCACTGCCGCGCGATCGATCTTGGAGTTGTGCCGCACATCCGTCGGCAGCTCCTTCACCACCAGCACGGCGGCAAGGGCAGTGCCGCACGCCTTTCGCACCTGCTCGGTGACCTCCGCGGGAGCCAAGCCCGCGCGCCGCGCGCCCGGCCGCGTCTCCACGACGGCGACGGCCTGCTGGACGCCGTCGGGGCCCACCCCGACCACCGCGGCGCGGCGTACCACTGCGGCCCGCTCGGCCTCCTGCTCGGGTCCCACTGGCGCGAGCGGGCCGTTGTGCGTGAGGAGCACGTGCGCGAGCCGTCCCTCGATCCACAACCGGCCCTCGTCATCGAGATGGCCCACGTCGCCGGTGCGGTGCCAGCGGCCGCCCCCCGGCGTGTCACGGGTGGCGGCCCGGTCGGTGAGCCACAGCCGGTTGTAGCTGTCCTTGAGGTGCGGCGCGCTCACGAGCACCTCGCCGAGCACGCCGGATTCAGCGGCTGGTGCGCCCGTGGCCGCGCCATCCGAATCGAGAGCGCTGATCAGGACCTCTGCGGCGTGAACGGGACGCCCCACGCACACGCCGGCGTCGTCACGGTGGGCGACGGCGTGAATCTCAGGCAGCGTGATGTCCGTGACGAGCAGGCACTCGGTCATTCCATACGGGGTATGGGCCGTGGCGCCCGGCATGAGCGCGGTCATGGACTCGAGCAGCCGAGCGCTCACGGGCGCGCCGGTCGACAGCAGTTTCGTCACACCGCTCAAGGCGTGGCGGTCGCTCGCAGTGAGCTCGCCCGCGGTGCGGTCGACGTTCAGTATCGCGGCGGGCGAGAGAAAGACGGTGCTGGCGCCCGATGCGGTCACGGCATCCGCGATGGCGCGGGCGGTGAGGGTGCGGGGCGCGGAGACGTCCATGGCGGGCGTGGCCGAGCGGGTGCCGAGCGCGGGCCCCAGCAGGGCGAAGGGCGCGAAGCCGGTCACGAGGCCGGTCTCGGGTGTGAGGTCGAGCTCGGCGGCGAGGACGTCTCGCACGGCGGCGAGCTGCGCGTGGCTGTAACGCACCCCCTTCGCGGGCCCCGTGGATCCGGAGGTGAACAGCACCGCCGCATCGGCGTCCGGCCCGGGGTGCGGGGGCAGGGCGGCACCTTCCGCAAGCACGCGGGCACCGTCGCTCATGAGGTCGGTCAGCGAGGTCGACACCCCAAGCGCGGCCCTCGCTGGCGCGGCCAGCGGCCGAGTGGAGATTCTGCGACCTGGCCATCCCAGCGCCCGTGCGGCCGTCAGGCCGCGGCGCTCGCCGATGACCAGATCGGACTGCGCTCCCCGCACCGCCCGTGACAGCCCGGACACCCCCAAGCCCGCATCGGCCACCACGACCACCGCCCCGATGCGCAGGCACGCGTAGACGCTTGCGGTGAGGTCGGGGCCAGGAGGGATCAGCAGGCTGACGCGGTCGCCTGCCTGCACGCCGGAGGACATCAGACCTGCCGCGAGGCGTTCGACGTTGCGGGCCAGCAGTCGCCAGCTGACCCGCAGCGGCGGCCTCTGCGACATGTCGACGATGGCCACCTCTGGGTCGTCTGCGCGGTCCTCGAGGGCGGCTCCGAGGTGCCGGAACGTCGTGCCCGCCTCGCGGGGAGCGTCGTCGCCTGCAGGAACCCGCGCATCGCGGTCCTCGCCTGAGGGCAGCCAGTCGAGCAGCGCAGGGGCCCACGGGGCGTCCTCGGCGACCAGGTGGCTGGCGCCCTCGAAGCGGTGCACGTGTGCGTGCGGCAGCCGGTCCACGAGGTCATCCAGGTAGCGGTCGCTGAAGATGGGGTCCCGCGGTCCCCACAGGGCGAGCGCGGGAGCCCGCACGCCCCGCAGCCCGTCGGCGATCGATGCGAGGGCGGGGGTGCTCGGATGGTCGTCGCGCGCGGGAATGTCGGCGACGAAGCCAGCGATGCCACGCCTGCGCGATGCGGTCGGGTAGGGCGCCCGGTAGGCGGCGCGCACCTCGGGCGTGAGTGCCGGGCGAGCAAGTGCGAGCGTGGCGTCGAGGAACGCGGTGGTCGCGCGAGTGGCGGCGGGGAGCACGCCCGTGGCGCCCGCAAGGCGCAGCGGTGCAGGAACGCGCCCTCCCACCGGATGGACTGCGGTGTTGAGCAGCGCGATCGCGGCGAGCCGGTCCACGTGCTCCACCGCCCACCCGAGGCTGATCACACCGCCCCAGTCATGGCCGAGAGAGACGATTCTGCCGTCGGGAACGAGAGTGTCCACGAGAGCGCCCAGGTCGGCGACCCGTTGCGACAGGTCCCTGGCCACAGAGGTGCGTTCAGAGAAGCCCATCTCCAACTGGTCCACGGCGACGATGCGCCAGGCCGGGCCGCCCGCGTCGGCTTGGGAGAGGCTTGCCGACACGAGGCTGCGCCACAGGTAGGACCACGTGGGATTGCCATGGACGGCGAGCACGGTGCCCGCGATCTCGTGGCCACGCTGCTCCAGCACGGGTCCGGAGTCGAGCACATGCCATGAACGGCATCCCGTCGAATCGCCGGAGTCCTGGCCTGCCGCGGGCACGCGGACGACGTGGCTCCACGCGGGGTCGAGGCCCGGCAGGGTGCCGCGAAGGTGGGCGGGGATGCCGGCGTCCGTCACCAGACGAGCTCCATCAACGCGGTGTTCAGTCCGGACCCGACTCCCATCAGCACGACCCGGTCGCCCCGGCGCAGCGTGTCCTGCTCGCCGGCCAAGGTGATGGGGAGCGATGCCGGGCCCACGTTCCCCAGCCTCGGATACGTGATGGGGACCTTGGCGGGGTCCAGGTCGATGGCCCGGGTGATCGCGTCGGTGTGCGTGCGTGACACCTGGTGTGTGACGAATCGGTCGGCCTGCGACCAGTGCCATTCGGGTTCGGCCTCGTGCCACGCGGAGACGACCAAGTCGAGACCGCCCTTGAGGAGACCCGTCGCGTCCGTGAACATGCCGTCGGTGCTCCCCACGCACAGCTCGTGGTACTGGGTGGCGGCGCGCGTGACGCCGCCGAGCAGACGGTGGCCATCGGAGTGGTCATCGGTGCTGCCCATCACCGTCGCTGCGGCACCAGAACCAAGCGTGAGGGTGGCGAACTCCTGCATGAGCTCGTCGCGGTCCGGCGTGCCCGACTGGAGGCGGGCGATGGTGGCCGCGTGGACATCGGCGGCGTTCTCGCCCGCGACCACGAGGGCGTGTCGGATCTGACCGGTCTCGATCATGCTGCTCGCCAAGCTCATGCCGTTGACGAATCCCAGGCATGCGTTGGTGACGTCGAAATTCAGGGCCGTGGAGGGGAGCCCCAGCCCATGGTGAAGACGCGTCGCCACTGCGGGCTCGAGATGCGGCCGCGACACGGACGTGTTGATGATCAGGTCGATGTCGCTTGGACCGACCCCGGCCTGCGCCATGGCGCGGTTGGCGGCGTCGATGGTGCCGGTGAACATGTCCTCGTCCTGCGACCACGTGCGACGCTCTGCTATGCCCGCCACACGCTCCAGCAGGTTGCGGGGCAGCCGCAGGCGGTCCAGGACGTCCGCCAGTTGCTCTTCAAGCTGCTCCGACGTCGTGACCGCGCTCGGTAGGCCAGAGGCGACCGAGAGCATGGTCGCCTTGGTGAATCGGGCGGCGGCGTTTCCGTGCACGTGCGTCCTATCTACAGAGGAAGATGACGACTCCTGTCGTGAATAGCACGATAGGGCCGAGTTCATCAGGGTAATGGCTTAAAATGAGGCGATTGCCTACCCACGAGGGCTAATAGGCCAACGCACGAGTGCGTGCACCTGTGCCTCCGGCAGGCTCGCGTGTGTCCACTGCAACGATGCCAGGCATCGGCGCTTTTGCGCGAGTGAAGTCGGCTTCACGGGAAAATACCTGCCAGACGCGGCTATTCGATGCTGGTCACGGAGCCCGCAATACGACAGTATGAACTGTGGCCTGCAGTCCGGCGGGCCACAACAAAGCGGGCGATGGCCGAGCATCGAAGCACCCGGATCCGCCGGGGGCGACGATGCCGGCTGGCGGGACCGACCGTCGGCATCGTCCCCTCACCAAGGGAGAGATACATGAACAAGTGGAGCGTTCTCCAGAACAGCAAGGTCGTGCGCGTCACGGCCTCCGCCAGCACCCTCGTGGCCGTCGCCGCGATCGTCGGCGCTGGGTGGAAGTGGGTCTAAACCCCTCCGGGGGCGAGGGCCGCGACCGGAGTCCTCTCCGGGCGCGGTCCTCGCTCCTTCCCATTTACCTGGTCGTGGTGTGCGGCCTGGGCACCGTCGGCATCGCCGCCGTTCTCGTTGGCGCGCCTTGGGATGCAGCGATCGATGGAATCCACGTGTGGCCTACCGTGTTCCTGGCCTTTGCGGCGATCGCGGGCGAGGTCAAGCCGATCCGCCTCGTGCTGGGGGATTCGGAGACCCGGAGGCTCTCGACCTCCCTGCCCTTCGTGCTGGCGCTCATTCCCTTTGCGGGTGTCGGGGTGGCCGTCATCGTCCAGGCCATTGCGAGTGTCGCAGACGACGCGTTGAACCATCGTGAATTCAAGAAGTCGTTCTTCAACACGTCGCAGTATGCGATCAGTGTGATCGCAGCCGGAGCCGTTTATAGCTGGCTGGCCGAGGTGCCGTTCTTCAACGGCCCGATGATGATCGATCCGTTCCATGTGGGCATCCTGCTTGTCGCAGGAGTAGCCATGGTGGCGGTGAACTGGCTTCTCGTGGCCACGGTGGTTTCGCTCGCCTCTGGGCAACCGCTCCGGGTCGTACTGCGCACGGACGCGCGCGACTCGTTCTTCACTCACCTGGTGCTGCTCAGCGTTGGCGGCATCGCGGCCGATGTCGCGTCCGACGGAGTGGGCGTGCTCGCGCTCCTGGCCGCCCCAGTGATCGCTGCTCACCTGTTCTCCTCGGCGGCCGCGCGCCACGCCCATGAAGCCGCTCATGACTCACTCACCGGCCTGGGCAACCGCGGCCAGCTAGACCAGGAGTTGACGCGGACCCTTCGCAACGGTCAGCACACGCCGGGTCACGGTCCGGGGCTCGTGCTTCTGGACCTCGACCACTTCAAGGACTTCAACGACACGCTTGGCCACCCCGTGGGCGACATGATTCTGCGCCAGGTGGCCCAGAGGCTCCTCGGCGCCATGCCCGAGCACGGCTCGGTGCACCGGCTCGGCGGCGACGAGTTCGCGGTCGTCGTCCCCGGCGGTCTCGAGGAGTCGCGGCAGGTCGCTCGCGACCTTCTCGCCGCGCTGGACGCGCCCATCCAGATCGAGAGCCTGGAGCTGCTGGTGCGGGCGAGCGCGGGCCTGGCGGTGGCGCCCATGCACGGACATGACGGCGAGACGCTGATGAAGAACTCCGACATCGCGCTCTACCACGCCAAGCTCGAACGAGACCGCATCAGCACCTACTCTCCCGAGTACGACGTCAACACCCTCGAACGCCTGCAGCTCCTGGCCGACCTGCGAGCCGCGCTGGACACCCAGCAGCTGAGCGTCGTGTATCAGCCCCAGGTCGACCTCAACACCCGCCGGACCGTCGCGGTCGAGGCGCTGGTCCGGTGGGACCACCCCACGCGCGGCTCGGTCGCCCCCGATGACTTCATCCCGCTCGCCGAGAACTCGGGGCTGATCTTCCCCGTCACCTCGTTCGTGCTCGAGCGCGCGCTCGCACAATTGGCGCTGTGGCGTGCAGAGGGACACCACGTCCGCGTGGCGGTCAACCTCTCCGCCCGGCATCTGTCCGACGTAGGGCTGGCGCAGCAGATCTACGAGGCGCTTGCGCGCCATAAGGTTCCGGCCTCGGCCCTCGTGCTCGAAGTCACTGAGACCGGCATCCTGTCGGACACGGTGCGGGCGGACATGGTGATCAGGGCGGTCCGGGGCATAGGGGTGGAGATCGCCATCGACGACTACGGCACCGGCAACGCCTCGCTGAGCTACCTCAAGCGCCTCCAGATCGACGAGCTGAAGGTCGACCGGTCCTTCGTGAGCAACATCGGCTCCGATCACCACGACCTGATCATCGTGAGATCCACCATCGCCCTCGCCCTCGCTCTGGACCTGCGCGTGGTCGCCGAGGGCATCGAGGACGATGCGACGGCGCAGGCGCTCGCTCAGCTCGGCCGCGTGATCGGTCAGGGCTATCACCTGGGCCTGCCCGCGACGGTAGAGGAGATCAGCACACGTCTCGAGAGCGAGCGCAAGTCCGCGTCGACCGGCCGTCAAGGGGGGCGCTGACCGTGCTGCTCCTCGCCGTGTGCGCCCTCATCGTGCTGTCTCCGCTGCTCGTCGGGCGCTGGCCCGCGGGCCTGTTGATGCATCCGTGGCGCTGGCCAATCCTGGTCTGGGCATCGCTGTTGCTGCAGGTGGTGATCATGCAGGTCGCGGCCCTGCATGGAATAGCGCCGGTGCTGCACATCCTCACGTACGTCGCGGCCGGCACGTTCCTGTGGCTGAACCGCGCCATGCCCGGCGCCCTCATCGTGGGGGTGGGCGCCCTGTCGAACGGCGTCACCATCGCACTGAACGGCGGTGTGCTGCCGGCGAGGGCCGGAGCGGTGTCCGCCGCGGGGCTCGACACCGGCGACGAGTTCGCCAACTCCGCCGTGGTGGCCGACCCCGTGCTGCCATGGCTCGGCGACGTCTTCGCGTGGCCCGAGCCGCTGCCGCTCGCCAACACTTTCAGCGTGGGAGACGTGGTCATCGTGGTCGGCGTGAGCGTCGCGGCGTGGGTGGGCACGCGCCGCATAGGCGCCCCTGCCCCGGAGGCGAAGGATCGCCAACAAGCCTGACGGTCCGTCCACGGGCACAGGGTTCCCACTGCGCGGGATGAAGCCGGTGCCGCCGTCTGCGCGCGGGGCCGGCAGGGGCCCTGCGCGAGCAGCCGCTACCGCTGGCGCAGCGTGAGCGCAGCCACGAGGGTGCCGCCTAAGAGCACGAGACCGCCCGCGCTCGCCAGCAATCCGTTGAACGACGGGCGGCTCTCGAGACGGCGTGGGCACGGACTCGGTCGACTCGATCGGTGGGCTCAGGTCGGTGAATGCGCCCCGGATTGTTCCGTCGACAGTCAGGCAAAAGCCGCTATCGATACGACTAAAGATGTCGAGGAATGGGCGGTCCCGGAGGACTTTCGTATGCCCTGCCCGCGCCGCATCGGGACCAAGGTCACGATTCGCGCACAATCGGTGCGGGTCAGAGACAGGGGTTGCCAATGACGCACTTCACACATAAGTTGTACGAGGCGCGTCAAAAGTCTTTCGTTGACCGCCCATGTGTGCTGGCAAAGATGGCATCGCTGCCGTCGTGCTGGCCCCCCAAAACACGAAGGAGCAAAGATGCCCCCAATCGCCAACCCGCTCACGCGGGGGCGGACGAATCCGTCCATGAAGCCCAAGTTGATCGGCGCCGGCGCTCTCGTCGGCGCTCTCTTGGCCTCTGCGGGATTGGTTCCCGCAAGCGCCGCCACAGAATCCGAGCCCGGCGCGACCATGCGCACGTACCACATGCCCCCCGGCATGACCGAGCTGTGCACGCTGAAGTCTGGGCAGACGCCGAACGTCGATCGCCTCATCACCGAGATCGACCTCGAAACGGAAGAGGACTTTGGTGGCGTCGACGACTTCGTCACTCACGTCACCGCCACCCTGACGGTGCCCGAGGATGGCGATTACGACTTCCGACTCACCAGTGATGACGGCTCCGCGATGCACATCAACGGAAACCAGGTCATCGACAACGACGGACTCCACGGCACCGAGAGTGTGGAGGGCACCGCGTCTCTCACCGCCGGTGACCACGACCTCTTCGTCGAGTTCTTCGAGCAGGGTGGCGGGCAGCGACTGCTGCTTGAGTGGAACCCCCCGGGTGCGACGGGGTACGAGATCGTCCCGACGAGCGTGCTCAGCACCCCGGCTGGCGTGGTGCGTGTCACCGCCCCCGGGCTCAAGTACTGCGAGGGCGCCACGGACACCGCAGGCGATGGCCTGCGACTGGACACGGTCAACCCCAACTATGACCTGATCGACCTGCGCCCGGAGGGCTTCGAGCCCAAGGTTTCCGGAATGGCCTTCGACGGCAACGGCGAGCTGGTCATCAGCACCACCGGTTCGGTGAACGCCGGCGGTTGGGTGTCGAACCCTGAGCCTGGCATGGTCTTCATGGTTGAAGGCGCGACGACGGCCACCGGTCCCGAGGACGTGACGGTGATCCCGCTCGCGACCGGCCTCCTCAACCCGATGGGCGTCGACGTCATCGGCGACTCGATCTTCGTCTCCGAGCGCCACCAGCTCACCGAGCTGACCGACCCCGACGGTGACGGCTTCTACGAGGAGCACACCACCCTCGCTACGTGGCCCGACGGCGGCAACTTCCACGAGTTCGCGTTCGGCCTCATCCACGACGAGAACAACTTCTACGTCAACCTGTCCGTGGCGATCGACAACGGTGGAGCGACCACCGACCCACAGCCCGCACAGGACCGCGGCACGACGCTCGCGATCGACCGCGTCACGGGAGACGTCTCCTACATCGCGGGTGGACTGCGGACGCCCAACGGCATCGCATTCGGCCCCGAGGGTGAGCTCTTCGCGATGGACAACCAGGGCGGATGGCTGCCGAGCTCGAAGCTCGTGCACGTCGAGCAGGACCGGTTCTTCAACCACTACATGAACCCCCCCGGACCGTTCGACTCGAACCCGGTGACCCCGCCGGCGCTGTGGCTGCCGCAGAACGAGATCGGCAACTCGCCGAGCACGCCGATCCTGGTGGATCAGGGCGAGTTCGCGGGACAGATGCTGTTCGGTGACGTCACCTATGGCGGCCTCCAGCGCACGTTCCTCGAGAAGGTCGACGGCGAGTACCAGGGTGCGGCCTTCCGCCACACGGCAGGCCTCGAGGTCGGCGTCAACCGCGTGATCGACGGGCCCGACGGCTCGCTGTACATCGGCGGCACCGGCGAGGGCGGCAACTGGGGCGAGTCCGGCAAGCTCAACTACGGCCTCCAGAAGCTCGCACCTGTGAGCGAGGACACCTTCGACATGAAGGAGATGCGCGTCGTCGAGGGCGGGTTCGAGATCGAGTACACCGAGCCGATCTCTGCCGAGACGGCCGCGAACATTGCTGAGTCCTACTCGATCAAGCAGTGGAGCTACACGCCCACGTCCAACTACGGCGGACCCAAGATCGGCGAAGAGACGCTGTTCGTCACCGACGCCACCGTGTCCGCCGACGGCACCACCGTCGACCTCGACATCGAGGGCCTCGAGCCGGGTCACGTCGTGCACCTGCGTTCCCCGCGGCCGTTCGAATCCGAGACCGCCAAGGACCTGTGGAGCACCGAGGCGTGGTACACGCTGAACTCGCTTCCTGGTTACGTCGCGCCGCCGGACAACGGCTGGTACGAGGCCGAGGAGGGCGCGCTGCAGTTCGGCGCGTACGTCGATACCGAGCACAACGGCTTCTCCGGAGTCGGCTACATGGGCGGGACGGTGAACGAGGGCGCCTCGACCACGGTCACGGTCAACGTCGACGAGGCGGGCACCCACCCGGTGAACGTCCGTTACGCCAATGGTCCCCACCCGTTCGAAGGTGACAAGACCTGGAGCCTGTTCGTCAATGGCGAGGACCGTGGAGACTGGGTGTTCCCCAGCACCGGGGAGTGGAACCAGTGGGCCACTGTCACCCGTGATGTTGAACTGGATGCGGGAACGAACACTATCCAGCTCAAGTTCGACACGGGCGACGACGGCAGCGTCAACTTCGACGCGTTCTCGATCGGTGAGAGCCAGGACATCTGCACGCCCGCCGACGTCGAGGAGGGTTACACCAGCCTGTTCGACGGAACGCTGGCGAGCTTCGAGAACTGGGTCATGGCCGGAGCGGGCGCATTCGCCCGCCAGGATGACTGCTCGCTGGTCACCAACGGCGGCATGGGGCTGCTGTGGTACCCCGAGCAGTTCAGGGACTACAGCCTCAAGCTGGACTGGAAGCTCGTCGCCGACCATAACGGCGGCGTCTTCGTTGGCTTCCCCGACCCGGGCACCGACCCGTGGGTGGCAGTCGACGAGGGCTACGAGATCCAGATCGACGCCACGGACCAGGAGGACCGCACCACCGGTGCGATCTACACCTTCCAGGGCGCGGACAACGCGGCCGTTGAAGAGGCGCTGAACCCCGTGGGCCAGTGGAACGGCTACGAGATCGTCGTCGAAGGGGAGACCATCAAGATCTACCTCAACGGCACGCTCGTGAACGACTTCACCAGCACGGACGCAGCGCGCGATCTGCGGCAGGGCTTCATCGGCATCCAGAATCACGGAGCCGGAGAGTCGGTCTTCTACCGGAACATCCGGATCCAGGAGATCGAGGAGTCCGTGGTGGACTCGATCGACGTGACGCAGCTGCCGTCCAGGACCGACTACGTAGTCGGCGAGGACGTGCTTCTCGATGGTCTAGAGGTCACGGCGACGTGGAACGACAGCGGCACCTCGGTGCTGGCCAGCGATGAGTTCACGGTTTCCGGGTTCGATTCGTCGACTGCCGGTGACCAGACGCTCACGGTGACCCTGAACTCGGATGAGTCGATTACAACGATGTTCGACGTGACGGTCTATCCGGAGAACCGCTGGTTCGAGCTGGAGGAGGGCGTGCTGGAGTCCGGCGCTGAACTCCAAAACGAGCACAGTGGCTACTCGGGAACCGGCTACGTGGGCGGCACCTTCAACCAGGGCGCGTCCACCACGATCACGGCCAACGTTGACGAGGCGGGCACCTATCTGGTGAACGTCCGCTACGCGAACGGGCCCAACCCGTTCGATGGCGACAAGACCGTGAGCCTGTTCGTCAACGACGAGGACCGCGGGGACTTGGTGTTCCCGAGGACCGGTGCTTGGAACCAGTGGGCGACCATGACGAGTGCCATGGAGCTCGACGCGGGCGCCAACACCATCGAGCTGAGCTTTGAGTCGGACGATGACGGCAACGTCAACTTCGACGTGCTGTCGCTCGGTGCGGGGCCGGTCTCGGTCGAGTCGATCGACGTGACGCAGTTGCCGTCCAGGACCGACTACGTGGTCGGTGAGGACGTCCTTCTCGACGGTCTGGGGGTCACGGCGACGTGGACCGGCTCTGAGACGTCGGTGCTGAGCAGCGATCAGTTCACGGTTTCCGGCTTCGATTCGTCGACCGCCGGTGACCAGACCCTCACGGTGACCCTGAGCTCGGATGAGTCGGTGACGACGACGTTCGATGTGACGGTCTATCCGGAGAATCGCTGGTTCGAGCTGGAGGAGGGCGTGCTGGAGTCCGGCGCTGAACTCCAAGACAATCACAGCGGCTACTCGGGAACCGGGTTCGTGGGCGGCATCCAGGACGAGGGTGCGTCTGCCACGATCACGGTCAATGTCGACGAGGCGGGCACCTACCCGGTGAACGTCCGCTACGCCAACGGGCCCAACCCGTTCGATGGCGACAAGTCCATGAGCCTGTTCGTCAACGACGAGGACCGCGGGGACTTGGTGTTCCCGAGGACCGGTGCCTGGAACCAGTGGGCGACCGTCACCCGTGACATCGACCTCAACACCGGTGCCAACACCATCAAGCTGAGCTTCGAGTCGGGCGATGACGGCAACGTCAACCTCGACGTGCTGTCGGTCGGCGAGAGGCAGCCCTCGGTGGCGTCGATTGCGGTGACGCAGTTGCCGACGAAGACCGAGTACATGGTCGGTGACGCTCAGGACCTGGATGGTCTGGAGGTCACGGCGACGTGGACCGACAGTGCCGCGTCGGTGCTGACCGCGGATGAGTTCACGGTGACTGGTTTCGATTCGTCGGCTGCCGGTGACGTGACTCTGACGGTGACCTATGACGCGGACACGTCGATCACGACGTCGTTCGACGTGACGGTTTCCGAGGTGCCGGCCGAGGTCGAGTCGATTGCGGTGACGCAGTTGCCGACGAAGACCGAGTACATGGTCGGTGACGCTCAGGACCTGGATGGTCTGGAGGTCACGGCGACGTGGACCGACAGTGCCGCGTCGGTGCTGACCGCGGATGAGTTCACGGTGACTGGTTTCGATTCGTCGGCTGCCGGTGATGTGACTCTGACGGTGACCTATGACGCGGACACGTCGATCACGACGTCGTTCGAGGTCACGGTCTCCCAGGCTCCGCAGGAGTCCGAGTTCATGGACGTTGATGGTTCCTTGGAGCACTTCGAGTCGATCATGTGGCTCGCGGACCAGGGCATCACCAGCGGTTGGACCACCGAGAGCGGCACGGAGTTCCGTCCGTTCAACTCGATCACGCGTGATGCGATGGCGGCGTTCCTGTACCGCTACGCCGGTTCGCCGGACGTCACGCTCCCCGCGCAGTCTCCGTTCGTGGACATCACGCCCACGAACACGGAGTTCTACGAGGAGATCGTGTGGCTGGCTCAGGAGGGCATCTCCACTGGGTGGACGGTGAACGGCGAGCAGCAGTTCCGTCCGTTCGAGCCGATCACTCGTGACGCGATTGCGGCGTTCCTGTACCGCTTCGCGGGAGAGCCCGAGTGGACCGACCCGGTCGAGTCTCCGTTCTCTGACATCACGTCGGAGAA